>NZ_JBWKPP010000025.1:0-84884 GCF_059418305.1 Acidovorax sp. GW821-FHT09B03 | reverse complement strand
TTTCTTTGCCTTCTTTCTTTTGGCGACGCAAAAGAAAGAAGGTGCGCCGCCGGGCGCACATCCCGGCCTCCGCCCTCGGCAAAGCAAATGAAGCAACCAGGCACAGCGACCTCAACCTGCCAGAGCCGCATAAAGCCCCGTCACCCGATCCATGCTCGACAGCAAATTCTCACTCGCCACAAACACCTCCGACACCTGCCGCGCCGTGCTGCCAGCCACCCCACCCGCCTGCATCCGCTGCAAGGCCGCATCAAAGAACACCCACTGCCCGTCGGCCAGCAGCAACTCCTGCCGGATCCGGTCATTCGCCTCAGGCGCCTTGCGCAGCACCTCGGTCGCTGCGACGAACTCCGTGCGCGCCTTGGCAATCTCGGCTGCGGCCACAGCCGCATCCACCGGCAGCTGCGCGGCCAGGTAGAACTTGGCCATGCGCTGGCTCAGCATGCGCTGGCGGCCGGCCACGTTGACCAGGTGGCCCACGGGCTTGCCCGAGGCCGACTCGTACTGCACCGTGCCCTGGTGGGCCAGGGCCAGCACCTTGGCGTCGGCCTGCAGCATCGCGGTGGCGCCGGCCAGGGCGGGCGTGCCGCCGAGCAGCGTGGCCTTGTGCGTGGCCCAGGCGGCGTCGAGCTGGCCGTAGGTATCGCGGATGCCGGCATTGGGCGCGTACGACTTGAGCTCGGCGAGCTGGCGCTCGAACAGGGCCACGGACTGCTCCAGCACCTGGCGCGCGGCCGGCTCCTGCACCTTGTGGGCCAGGGCCAGCCAGGCCTTGCCCATGCGCTGGCTCAGCATGCGCTGGCGTCCGGCCTTGTTGATGGCATCGTTGAGGTTGGCCACCTGGGCGTGGGCCGGCCGGGCCGCCACCAGGGCCAGGGTGCCGGCCACGGTGGCGGCGCCTGCGGCGGCACCGGCCTTCAGCAGCAAGGCCCTGCGCTGCAGGGCGGGCGACAAGGTCGTGGTGGTCATGGGCGTGTCCTTTCTGGTGGTCATGGCTGCTGCTGCTGAAACAGGTTCATTCATTCGGTGGCGGCCGGGCCGAACATCAGCTGGTCGCGGATCTCGTCCACCGTGCGGCCTTCGCGCAGCAGCTCGAAGTACCAGCTGCCGTCCACCGTGTCGCCGTAGAGGCAGGCGCCCACGAGCTTGTCGTCCTTGATCACGAGCTTCTTGTACGAGCCGGTCACCGGGTCGCTCATGACGATCTCCTCGGTGCCCTCGCCACCCTGGAAATCGCCGGCGCTGAACAGGTCGATGCCCGTCACCTTGAGCTTGGTGGAGGTGAGCGAGCCCTGATAGCGGTCGATGCCCATCTCGGCCAGGTGGTTGGCCAGCACCTTGCCCTGCTCGAACAGCGGGGCCACCAGGCCGTAGGCGATGCCGCGGTGCGCGGCGCACTCGCCCACGGCGTAGATGCGTGCGTCGGTGATGGTCTGCAGCGTGTCGCTGACCACGATGCCCCGGTTCACATGCAGGCGCATCTTCTCGGCCAGCGCCGTGTTCGGGCGGATGCCCACGGCCATCACCACCAGGTCGGCCGGCACTTCGCTGCCGTCCTTGAACTTCACGGCGGTCACGCGGCCCGCGGGGCCGCCCACCAGTTCCGCGGTCTGGGCGTTGAGCAGGAACTGCATGCCGCGCTCCTGCAGCGACTGCTGCAGCATGCCGCCCGCCACCTCGTCGAGCTGGCGCTCCATGAGCGTGTTACCCACATGCACCACGCTCACCTGCATGCCGCGCTTGACGAGGCCGTTGGCCACCTCCAGCCCCAGCAGGCCTCCGCCGATGACCACCGCATGCCGGTAGGTGGCCGCGGCGGCGATCATGGCCTCGGTGTCGGCGATGTCGCGGTAGGCGAGCACGCCCTCGAGGTCCTTGCCCGGCACGGGCAGGATGAAGGGGTTGGAGCCCGTGGCCAGGATCAGGCGGTCGTACTCGGTGCTGATGGTCTCGCCGGTCGCGCTGGTGGCATGCACCACGCGGCGCACGCGGTCCACGTCCGTCACGGTGAAGCCGGTGTGCAGCGTGATCTGGTGGTCTTCGTACCAGGACCAGTCGTTGAGGATGATCTCGTCGATGGTCTGCTCGCCCGCCAGCACGGGCGACAGCAGGATGCGGTTGTAGTTGGGGTGTGGCTCGGCACCGAACACCGTGATGTCGTAGAGGTCCGGGGCGATCTTGAGCAGCTCTTCCAGGGTGCGCACGCCGGCCATGCCATTGCCCACCATCACCAGCCTGGATTTTTTCATCGCAGCCCCCCACAGCACTTGTCGAAACACAAAACAAAAAAGGCGCCCACACCATGCTGCATCGAGAAAATCGCTCGACACCGCATGTGGGGACGCCTTCGTCCTTGCCGGCCGGGGTGCGCCATTGCACCGGGGGCCCGCGGGGCCCTTGCGGGCCGTGCTGTCGAATAAGCAATGCGTGTGCCAACGCGGCGCCCCGATCCGGGGCACGCCTGCCGGTGGGCGCGTTCGTGGGGGCGGCCCCAGGGCGGTGCCCGTTGCACCATGCTGCACCGCACCATAATGGGGATGGAAAGCGGTATCGCCTTGCGGGAGTGCATGGGCAGGCCTGGTTTGCACCAGCTTGGGCATGAAAGATGCTTGCCCGTGGTGCATGAGCTTTGAACTGGATTTCGGCTGCGTTTCGCAGGCCGGCCGCAAGGACGGCAACGAGGATTTCGCCGCCCTGGTCGAGGGCCGTGGGCGTGACCATGCGCGCGGCGCGATCGCGGCCCTGGCCGATGGCGTGAGCGCCGGGGGCAATGGGCGCGAAGCGGCGCAGACCACGGTGCGCACGCTGCTGTCCGACTACTTCGCCACGCCCGAGACCTGGGACACCACGGTGGCCCTGGACCGCATCCTCTGCGCCCACAACGCCTGGCTGGCGGCCATGAACCGGCGGCGCCAGCCCGCCGTGGGCCTGACCACGCTCACGGCCCTGGTGCTGCGCGGCCAGTCCTTCACCGTGGCCCACGTGGGCGATACGCGCGCCTACCTGCTGCGCGACGGGCGGCTGCAGCAGCTCACGGCCGACCACGTGATCGCGCAGCGCGACCTGGCCCACCAGCTCACGCGCGCCCTGGGGCTCGACGACCATGTGGTGGTGGACTACAGCCAGGGGGAGCTGCAGACCGGTGACCTATTTTTGCTGCTGTCCGACGGCGTGCATGGCAGCCTGCCCGAGCGTGAACTGCGCAGCCTGATGCGCCAGGGCCCGGCGCCGCAGGCGCTGTGCGAAGAACTGGTGCGCACCGCCTTGCGCCGGGGCAGCAGCGACAACGTGACCGCGATGGCGGTGCAGGTGCGCGGCGTGCTCGAGGCCACCTTGCAGGACGAGTCGCGGCGCGCGCAGGAACTGCCGGTGCTGCCCCTGCTCAAGGTGGGCGACGCGGTCGATGGCCTGGTGGTCACGGCGCTGGTGGCCGACAGCGGCATCCACCGCATCTACCAGGTGCGCGACCCCGGCACCCAGCGCCTGTACGCCCTCAAGACCCTGAACCCGCAGCGTGCCCACGATGCCGAGGAGCGCGCCACGCTGGCACACGAGGCCTGGGTGGCGCGGCGCATGCAGTCGGGCAGCGCTGCGGCCCACCTGGCCTGCCTGAACGACTGGCCTGCCGCATCCTCGGGTGCCAGCAGCAGCTTCTTTTACCTGCTCTACGACTGGCACCGCGGCGAAACCCTGGGCCAGCAGCTGCGCCGGCGCCAGCCCTTTGGCGTGGCGCGCACGGTGGGCGTGGTCACCCAGGCCGTGCGCGTGCTGGGCCTGCTGCACCGCCAGGGCGTGGTGCACCGTGACATCAAGCCCGACAACCTGCACCTGGGGGACGATGGCGTGCTGCGCGTACTCGACCTGGGCGTGGCGCTGAGCGGCCGTGAACCCGAGGCCACGCGCCAGCTGCATGCCGGCACGCCGAGCTACATGAATCCCGAGCAATGGCCCGGCTACGAGCGCGCTGCCGACGGCGAGACGGGGCAGTTGCCCGATGCCGGCAGCGATCTGTTCGCGCTGGGGGTGACCCTGTACCAGTTGCTCAGCCACGGCCGCCTGCCCTATGGCGAGGTGGTGCCCTACCAGATCGGGCGCTACCACCGCGATCCCGTGGCCCCCAGCCGCCACAACCCCGAGGTGCCGATCTGGCTGGACCAGATTGCCTTGAAGGCCGTGGCGCGCCAGCGCGCCCAGCGCTTCGAGACGGCCGAGGAACTGCTGCTGGCGCTGGAGCGGGGCGCCTCGCGGCCCCTGCATGCACACGCACCGCTGGCACCGCTGATGCAACGCGATGCCACGGCGATCTGGAAGATCGCGCTGGCGGTGAGCGTGCTGGTGAATCTGCTGCTGGTGTATTGGGTGTTGTTCTTGCCGAGGTAGGGGGCAAGCCTTGGCAGGTCGGGCGGCCTACGCGCACGACCGCCCTTTTAGCTGCAGCGAGGGCAACGCTGCGCGTTGGTTGGCTCGCGCCAACTCAGGCGCTGCGCGCCACCTCTCTTTCGCTGGAAATGGGGCAAGCGCTGACGCGCTTACCGGCTACGCCGGTCACGCGCTGCGCGCGCGGCCCCCTTTCTCTGCCCACGTGCGTGTCCAGCGGATCTGCATCACGCGCAGCAGCACCAGCATGGCCGCGGCGCAGACGGCGATGGAGACGAAGCCCCAGAGGTAGGTGCCGCTGTACTGGCGCGACAGGCCCATGGCATTGGGGATCAGGCCGCCGCCCAGGGCGCCGATCTCGCCGATCATCGAGCCGGCCACGGCGGTGGACAGGGGCCAGCGCAGCGGCACCAGCTGGAACAGTGCGCCGTTGCCCGCGCCCAGTGCGGCAAAGCAGACCAGGAACAGCAGCATGGTGACCGGCAGGGACTTCTCGGCCAGGCCGCACAGCACCAGGCTGACGGTGGTGATGGCCAGCACGCCGGTGAGCGTGTTCACGCCGCCCCACAGGTCCGACAGCCAGCCGCCGAGCACGCGCAGCGCGGCGCCCAGGAAGGCGGCCATCATGGTCAGCTGGCCGGCCTGCACCTTGCTCACGCCGAACTGGTCGTAGAAGTAGGTGGGCATGAAGGCGATGAGGCCGATGAAGCCGCCGAAGGTGACCGCGTAGATCAGGCTGAAGGCCCAGCCGTCCTTCTCGAACAGGCAGGCGATGTGCTCGCGGAAGGAGGCGTGGGGCGCCCGGTCGGGTGGCTCCTTGGCGTAGACGGCCATCACGATGGCGGGCAGGGCCACGCCCACGGCGGCAAAGCCGTAGACCGACTGCCAGCCGAACTTCTGCGCCAGCACCGGGGCCAGCAGGGCGGACACGGCCGTGCCCACATTGCCGGCGCCCACGATGCCCATGGCCAGGCCCTTGTAGCGCGGCGGGAAGGACCCCGAGCCCAGCGACAGCGCCACGCCGAAGCTGGCCCCCGCCACGCCCAGCAGCACGCCCATGGCCAGCAGGTCGTTGTAGTCGTTGACGAACAGGTAGCCGAAGCCCATGGCGATGAAGATGCCGGCCATCTCCACCAGCGTGGCGTTCTTGCGCCCGATGTACTGGGCCAGTATGCCCAGCGGGAAGCGCATCAGCGCGCCTGCGAAGATCGGGATGGACAGCATGATCCCCATCTGCGTGGGGGTGAGTTTCAGGCTCTCGGTGATGAACGGCGCCATCGCACCGTTGATGACCCACACGGCGCACGAAAAGGCGAAGTAGAGGAACGCGGACCACAGCGTGGGGGCGTGGCCGGATTTGAGGAAGTCCCGAAATTGAAGCATGGATGTCTCGCGTGGAATAGGGCGTTGGCAGGCAGGGGCGGCGGGGCCGGCCTGCCCGCAGCGCTGCTCTGTACCGTGGCTTGCTGCGCAAAAATGGAAAAACAAAAAGGCGTCCGCACGGAGTGCGCCGGCCGATGGGCCAACGACTCTCCATGGGGACGCCTGCGTCCTGTGCCCGCCGGATGCGCCTTTGCATCTGGCAACACGAACGGCCAACTTCGGCCGTGCTCCACTTTCCAAGCAAGGCGTGTGCCAAATGTTGGTGCGTCGGGTCTGGCATGCGGGAATCGCCCGCAAGTGGCCGAATTCATTGCGCTGGGCGCTATGAAATTTGAATGCTGTGCAGAGCCTGTGGGCCGCCATGGTGCGCTGCAATGCCTCCCGTGTGCCGGCATGCACCAGGGCCTGCACCAGGCTGGGGATGCCCGCATTGCGCAAATGTTGTTTGCGCGATCGGGACATTCTTCCTAGGATGTTTTTACCGCTGCAGGCCATGCGCCTGGTTCCACGGCCGAAGACAGCGGGGACGAGATGCCATCCTTGGAGGGATTCCCATGCGCGTGAATCTGCCGGTCAGCACCCAAGAGTACGTTTTTCCCAAAGGCGAAACCCTGGTCTCCACGACCGATCTCAAGGGCCGCATCCTCTACTGCAACCCGATGTTCATCGAGGTCAGTGGTTACGAGAGAGAGGAACTCCTAGGCCAGCCCCACAACATGATCCGCCACCCGGAGATGCCCGAGGAGGCCTTTCGCGACATGTGGGAGACCATCGGCAACGGCCACCCGTGGTCGGCTGCGGTCAAGAACCGGCGAAAGGACGGCAGCTTCTACTGGGTGATGGCCAACGTCACGCCGCTGATGCAGGGCGACCATCCCACGGGCTACATGTCGGTGCGCACCGAGGCCACGCGCGAGCAGATCCAGGCGGCCGACCGGCTCTACGCCACCATGCGTGCCGAAAAGGAGCGCGGCAGCCTGGTGCACGTGCTGCGCAACGGGCGCCTGGTCAGGAACACCGCCTGGGGGGCGCTGGCCTCGCGGTTCAAGCTCGGCCCGCTGGGCAAGATGTGCATGTGCCTGCTGGTGCTGGTGCTGGCGGCCTGGGGCGCTGCCGACCTGGGCGGGCATGATTTCTCATTCGGCTCGGGCCTGGCCTGGGTGGGTGTGCTGGCACTGGCCATGGGCATGGCCTGGTACCTGCACAGTGCCACGGTGGCGCCGCTGTTCCAGATGCTGGGCTGGGCCAACCGCATGGCGGCGGGCGACCTCACGCAGAAGATCGAGGTCTCGCGCGACGACACCGTGGGCAACCTGCAGAAGGCGCTGTCGCAGCTCAACGTGAACCTGCTGTCCATCGTGCGCGATGCGCGCCAGGAGAGCGAGCGCATGCAGGTCTCCACGCGCGAGATCGCGCAGGGCAACCAGGACCTTTCCTCGCGCACCGAGACCCAGGCCAGCAACCTGCAGCAGACGGCGGCATCGATGGAGGAGATCACCGGCACCGTCAAGCACACGGCCGAATCGGCGCGCCAGGCCACGGTGCTGGCCACGCAGGCGACTTCGGTGGCCGAGCGCAGCAACCAGGCGGTGGACGGCGTGGCCGAGACCATGAAGCAGATCCAGACCGCCTCGGGCCGCATCGGCGAGATCACGCAGCTCATCGACAGCATCGCCTTCCAGACCAACATCCTGGCGCTCAATGCCGCCGTGGAGGCGGCGCGCGCAGGCGACCAGGGGCGGGGCTTCGCGGTGGTGGCCTCCGAGGTGCGCAGCCTCTCGCACCGCACGCTGTCGGCCGCCAAGGAGATCCGCCAGCTCATCGACGACTCGGCCACCAAGGTGGAAGAGGGCCACCAGAAGACCGACACGGCGCAAAAGACCATGAGCGAATCGCTGGAGCTGGTGCGCCGCGTGAACACGCTGATCGGCGAGATCCACAACGCCTCCAACGAGCAACTCACGGGCATCTCGCAGGTCAATGCCGCCGTGGCCCAGCTCGACACCATCACCCAGCAGAACGCTGCGCTGGTGGAGGAGAACGCGGCCTCGGCCATGGAGCTGCAGGGCCAGGCCCAGTCCGTCACCGAGACGGTGGCGGTGTTCCGCCTCGATGCGTCGGCGCCCGCCCAGGCCCAGGACGCGGTGGCCTTGCGCAAGGCCATGAAGTCGTCGTCTTCGCAAAGGGCGCTCGCCTCGGCTTAAAGCGACGAGAAAAACTGCCGCACCTTTGTCAACTCGCGTGTTGGCCGCCTGAGCTACCGGATATTCCACCAGCGCGGCCTGCATGATCTTTTGCGGGGTCAGTTGGGTTTTTTGGCGGGTAGCCAAGCGCACAGGTTGGGCGATCGGCTCGTCTGGCGGCCCTATTGTGGCGTCCACTCATGTTTGCCCCCTTCCCGTCTTGGGATGCGGGCCGCTTTGGTGTCAGCGCGCGGGCCAGGCGCTGCATTGCGCCTACGGGCTCGGCGCACGCGCTGCGGCAGTTGCAAGATCGGAGACTTGCATTTATGTCAACAACGGCGCAGCACCATGGCCGGGATCGTGCTTCGACCTTGCAAGCCGCCGGAACTCACGCGCGTCAACCTGGTCAGAAAGTAAAGCCACCGGGCTCATCAGCGTAGGTTGTATTTTTTGCCTGCAGCGAGGCGGTGGCATCGAACGCACGTTGCAGCTGGCCGGGTGAATCGGAGGCCATGCGGGTTTCCTGGCCCGCAGCCACCAGGACCATGTGGAGAATCATGCGCGAATCGTTCTGTGTAATGCCATTGCGAATGGGGGCGCGGATAGTCGGCGCAAGCCTGCTGGCACTCGCTCTCGCCGGCTGCACTGTGGTGCGGCTGGCCTACAACCAGGCCCCGAACTGGGCCTCCGTGTGGATCGACAACTACGCCGACCTGGACGACGAGCAGGGCCCCCGCACCCGCGACGCCGTCGGCGCCTGGTTCCGCTGGCACCGCAGCACGCAACTTTCGGAGTATGCAGGGATGTTGGCACGCATGCAGGCGCAGGTGATGGACAACACCACCGGCGCCGCGCTGTGCCGCTGGGAGCCCGAATTTCTCCTGCGGACCGAGGCCGCGCTGGCGCAAGCTGTGGTGCCCGCGACCGAGCTGGTGGTGTCGCTGAGGCCACAGCAACTGCGCCATATCGAGAAGCGCTACGAGCGCAGCAACAAGGAGTTCCGCGACGATTACCTGCAGCCCGACCTGAATGAGCGCCGAGAGGAGCGGCACAAGCGTACCGTCGAGCGGCTTGAAACGCTCTATGGCCGGCTGGACGATGCGCAACGAGAGCGCTTGTCCAAGGCGCTGGCCGCGTCGCCCTACGACGCTGAGGTGTGGCAGCAGGAGCGCCTGGCCCGCCAGCGTGACACGCTGCAAACGCTGCGTTCGCTCACCGGTGACGGTCGCGCCTTGGCGGCGTCGGTCGCCCAGGCGCAGGTCAAGGCCTTGATGGGCAGCTGGCTGCGCTCGCCGCGTCCGGCTTATGCAGCCTATCAGCGCAAGGTGGTGGAGAACAACTGCGCCTGGCTGGCCGAGCTGCACAACAGCACCACACCCGAGCAACGCCGCCATGCTCGCGACAAACTGCGCGGCTGGGAGGCCGACGCCAGAGCGCTGGGGGCTGCAACCAGCGCTGTCTCGGCAGGTCCTGAAACTTCGGCATCGCCTTCCACGAGTCGCTGAATGCGACCAGGCTTGTCGACGCAGTCGTCTCATCCATCTCACGTGTAGAAACTCTGTCCAGGAGGCAGTTGGGCTTGAGGCGTGTCGGCTGCAAAACCGCCGCAGCGGTCCATTTTCACCGTCTTTTGGTCCTTCAGGTGCTCTCGCGCACGGTCAGCTCGAACCCCAGGTTCACCGAGTTGTGCTCGGGCGCCTCGCCGCGCATCAGCGCCAGCAGCATGCGCGCGCTGGCCTCGCCGATGGATGAGCGCGGGGTGCGCACCGTGGTCAGTGTGGGCAGCATCTGGTCGCTGCCCGCCAGATCGTTGAAACCCGCCACCGCCACCTGGGCGGGCACGGCCACCCCCAGGCGCTGCGCGGCCAGCAGGCCGCCCTGGGCCAGGTCGTCGTTGCAAAAGAAGATCGCGTCCACGTCGGGCTGGGTGCGCAGCACCTGCTCGAACAACTCGGCCCCCAGGCGGATGGACGAGGGCTGGGCGCTCAGCAGCTCCAGGCGGGGGTCGTGCAGGCCGGCTTCCTTGAGGCAGCGGCGGTAGCCCTCGGCACGCTGCATGGTGCGCGGATCGAGCTGTGCGGCGACGAAGGCCACGCGGCGGCGGCCGCGTTCCAGCAGGTGGGCGGTGATGTGGTGGCCCGCGTCCTGCTGTGAAAAGCCGACGCAGTACACGCCGGGCGCCGTGGTCATCTCCATCAGGTGCACGCAGGGCACGCCGCTGGCGGCAATCATCTGGCGTGCGGATTCCGTGCGGTCGAAGCCCGTGACCAGCAGGCCCGCCGGGCGGTGCGCGAGGTAGGTGCGCAGCAACTGCTCCTCTTCATCGGGGTCGTAGTGGGTCACGCCGATCAGGGCCTGGTAGCCATGCGGGAACAAGGTGCGGTGCACGGCATCGAGCACGTCCACGAACAGGGCGTTGGACAACAGGGGCACCAGCACCGGCACCTGCACACTGCGCTGCGAGGCCAGGGCGCGGGCCGCGGGATCGGGCACATAGCCCAGCTGCGCGGCGGCGGCCTTCACGCGCTGCACCAGCTCGTCGGCCACGCCGCGCTCGCCACGCAGTGCGCGCGACGCGGTGATGGGGCTCACGCTGGCCGCCTCGGCAACATGGCTGAGCGTCACGCGGCCGCTGGAACGGCGCCGGGGTTCGGATCTGGACAAGGGTTTTCCCTCGGGTGGTTGCGGCCTGATGGATTTAGGATAGCGCTGTCCAGAAGCCGAGGCAAGGCCAGCATGCGCAATAGTGTGGCATTTTCCTCTGTGCTGGCTGAATTTTCCCCTCATCCCGCCGGGATGTTTTTTTGAAATTTGTTGGATAGCGCTACCAATATGAACCGTCCACCGTCACCGGTATTCCTCGTGGTCATGGGCGTGGCCGGCTGCGGCAAGTCCAGCCTGGGCGCCGCCGTGGCACAGGCCCAGGCCCTGCCCCTGATCGAAGGGGACGACCACCACAGTCCCGCCAGCCGCGAGAAGATGCGCCAGGGCATTGCCCTGACCGACGCCGACCGCGAAGGCTGGCTGGCCACGCTGGGCCAGTTGCTGCAGGACCACCCCGAGGGCGCGGTGCTCACCTGCTCGGCCCTCAAGAAGGCCTACCGCGAGCGCCTGCGCACTGCCTGCCCCGGCGTGCGCTTCGCCTTTCTGGAGATCGACCGGGCCCATGCCGGCGAGCGCGTGGCGGCCCGGGTGAACACCCACTTCTTTTCCACCACACTGGTGGACAGCCAGTTCGCCACGCTGGAATCGCCCGTGGGCGAGCCCGGCGTGCTGCGCCTCGATGCGCTGCTGCCCATCGCCACCCTGCAGGACCAGGTCTGTGCCTGGCTTGCCGCCGCCCACCAGGAAACCACCCCATGAGCGCCGACAACTCCCTTCCCGATCCCCAGCCCGGTGGCGATGCTGCCAAGGGCGGTCTTGAACGCACGGCCGAGATGCTGATGGCCGCCTGCCTGGGCGTGATGGCCGTGGCCGTGTTCGTCAACGTGGTGCTGCGCTATGGCTTTGGCAGCGGCGTGGCCGCCAGCGAGGAACTCTCGCGCCTGCTCTTCGTCTGGATGGTGTTCATCGGTGCCGCCGCGGCCTACCCGCGCGGCGAGCACATGGCCTTCACCACGCTGGCCGGCATGCTGGCCAAGCGGCCGCTGGCCTTCGGCCTGCTCACAGCCCTGATCCGCCTGCTGGTGATCGCCGCCTGCGGCATGCTGGCCTGGGGCGCCTGGCAGCAGGTGGTGGTGGGCATGGACAGCCACTCCGTGGTGCTCGGCTACTCGTCGGCGCTGCTGCCGCTGCCGGCCCTGCTGTGCTCGGCCGCCATCGCCGTGATGGCGCTGGTGGAACTGGTTCGCCGCACGCCGCTGGACCTCGGCCACGGCGCGGAACTGGAGTGATGGCCATGGGTGCAGAAGCGCAAGCCTTCCTCGTCTTTTCCGTCGGCATGCTGGCCCTCATGGCCACCGGCATGAACATGGGCCTGGCCCTGGTGCTCACCGGGGCCGGCATGGCCTGGGTGCTCGATTTCTGGGACACGCAGTTGCTGGCCCAGAACCTCGTGGCCGGTGTCGACAGCTTTCCGCTGCTGGCCGTGCCGTTCTTCATCCTCGCGGGCGAGTTGATGAACACCGGCGGCATCAGCCGGCGCATCATCGACATGGCGCAGGCCTGGGTGGGCCACATCCGCGGCGGCCTGGGCTATGTGGCCATCGGCGCAGCGGTGCTGCTGTCGGCCATGTCGGGATCGGCGCTGGCCGATGCCGCGGCCATGTCCTCGATCCTGCTGCCCATGATGCGCAAGAACGGCTACCCGGTGGATTCATCGGCCGGCCTGATCGCCGCGGGCAGCGTGATCGGGCCCATCATCCCGCCGTCCATGGCCTTCGTGATCTACGGCGTGACCACCAACACCTCGATCTCGGCGCTGTTCGTCTCGGGCGTGGTACCCGGGCTCATCATGGGCGCGGGCCTCATCGTCGCCTGGCGCTGGGTGCTGCGCGGCATGGAGCTGCCCCCCGGGCCCGCACCGTTGCCCATGCGCGAGAAGTTGCGTACCACGGGCAAGGCCTTCTGGGCGCTGCTCATGCCGGTGATCATCATTGGCGGCATGAAGTCGGGCATCTTCACGCCCACCGAAGCCGCCGTCGTGGCCGCCTTCTATGCCCTGGTGGTGGCGCTGTTCGTGCACCGCGAGATCCGCGTTGCCGACATCTACGGCGTGCTGGTGCGCGCCGCCAAGACCACGGCCATCGTGATGTTCCTGTGCGCCGGTGCCCAGGTGGCCAGCTACATGATCACGCTGGCCGACCTGCCCAGCGTGCTGACCGGCTGGCTCGGCCCGCTGGTGGAGAACCCGCGCCTCTTGATGACGGTGATGATGGTCGTGCTGGTCCTCATCGGCACGGCGCTGGACCTCACGCCCACCATCCTGATCTTCGCGCCGGTGATGCTGCCCATCGCCGTCAAGGCGGGGATCGATCCGGTCTACTTCGGCCTGATGTTCGTGCTCAACGGCTCCATCGGCCTGGTCACGCCGCCCGTGGGCACCGTGCTCAACGTGGTGGCCGGCGTGGGGCGCATCTCCATGCCCACGGTGATCCGCGGCGTGAACCCGTTCCTCTTGACCTATGTGCTGATCATGGCGCTGCTGGTGGTGTTCCCGCAGATCGTGACGGCCCCTGTGGCCTGGATGCGCTGACCCGGCATCCCACATCCCTTTTCCCCGTGCCTTTCATTCCCTTGCCAATGGAGACAACCATGAAGACTTTCCGCCGTACCCTGCTGGCCGCCCTGTCGGTCGCCGCTGTCGCCGCCTCGTTCCAGGCCGCCGCCCAGGACTTCAAGCCGCGCATCATCCGCTTCGGCTATGGCCTCAACGAGGTGTCCAACCAGGGCCGCGCCACCAAGCTGTTCGCCCAGGAGGTCGAAAAGGCCTCGGGTGGCAAGATGAAGGTGCGCGCCATCGGCGCCGCCGCGCTGGGCTCGGACCTGCAGATGCAGCAGGCGCTGATCGGTGGCGCGCAGGAGATGATGGTCGGCTCCACCGCCACGCTGGTGGGCATCACCAAGGAAATGGCGATCTGGGACACGCCCTTCCTGTTCAACAACGCCAAGGAGGCCGACGTGGTGCTCGACGGCCCCGTGGGCCAGAAGGTGATGGACAAGCTGCAGGAAAAAGGCCTGGTGGGCCTGGTGTACTGGGAGAACGGTTTTCGCAACCTGACCAACAGCAAGCGCCCCGTGGCCAAGCTCGAGGACATGAACGGCATCAAGCTGCGCGTGATGCAGAACAACGTGTTCCTCGACAGCTTCAAGACCCTGGGCGCCAATGCCGTGCCGCTGCCGTTCTCGGAGCTGTTCTCGGCCCTGGAGACCAACACCGTGGACGGCCAGGAGAACCCCTACAACACCATCCTGTCGAGCAAGTTCTACGAGGTGCAGAAGTACCTCACCGTGACGAACCACGTCTACAGCCCCTGGATCGTGCTGGTCAGCAAGAAGTACTGGGATGGCCTCTCGAAGGCCGAGCAGAAGGTGCTGCTCGATGCCGCCAGGAAGAGCCGCGACTTCGAGCGCCAGGACACGCGTGACGAAGCCGCCAAGGCGCTGGCCGACCTCAAGGCCAAGGGCATGCAGGTCAACGAACTGTCGTCCGCCGAAGCCGGCCGCATGCGCGAAAAGCTCGGCGCGGTGAACGCCAGCATCGCCGCCAATGTTGGCGAGGACCTGTGGAAGGAAGTGCAGGGCGCGGTGGCCGCGGCGCGCAAGTAGGCGAGCAGCCCCATGGCAAAAGGCCGGGGTCCCTTGCGGGGCCCCGGCCTTTTTGGGCTGGGGCGGCCGTGCGGTCGGCAGCCCCTTCGCCTGGCAGATTACAGCGAGCCGAGTTCGCCCGACGAGATCTTGCCCGTGCGCACGGCGTCAGCAGCCTGGGCCTGCACGGCAGCGCGGTCGGCGGTCGATTGGTAGGACACCACGCGCGAGCCAGCGGGCTCGGTGCTGCGGGTCTTGGCCACGGTGGCGGCGTCGGCCATCACTTCGACACGGGTGCGGTTGGTCTCGAACTTGGTGGCGAATTGCGAAGCATCGGCTTCGTCAGCCTGGGCACCGAAGGAAGCGAAAGCGGCAACAGCGGCGATAGAGAGGAAACGTGCAGTGGTGTTCATGGTGAAACTCCTGTGAAACTTGAAAAATGAGGATGAGGTACTGGGAAATACGGGGCAATTCGCCAACTGGATGCGAATTACAGAGCGCCGATTTCGCCAAAAGAGATCTGGCCGGTGCGCACAGCGTCAGCAGCCTGGGCACGCACGGCAGCGCGGTCGGCCGTGGACTTGTAGGTCACGACACGCGACCCGGCAGGCTCGATGCTGCGGGTCTGGGCCACGGTGGCGGCTTCAGCGGCCACTTCGGCGCGGGTGCGGTTGGTTTCGAACTTGGTGGCGAATTGCGAAGCGTCGGCTTCGTCGGCGTAGGCACCGAAGGAAGCGAAAGCGGCAACAGCGGTGATGGAGAGGAAGCGTGCGGTCGTGTTCATGATGAAAAATCCTTAAAGTGAAAAAGCGTCTCAAAAAAACCGGAACGGCTGCGATACGAACAAGCTGCTGAACCGGGTTCGGTGAGTCGCCTTGCGGGTTCGGCTCATCGATGGGTTGAACTGTACGCCTGGGGTGCTCAGAGAAAAACCAACCAGTCGCAAATTAACTGTTCCGGTATCAGAAACAATCCACATAGTTCCTGCGGTGTCCACCAGGCTTGTTCCCGAGAGAGCCAGCGCGTTGAACATGGGTGTATCGTGCCGGGTTAACCCCTAACGGGGGTCTCGACGCGGTTTCGTTTCTTTTCGATTTGTTTCGGCCGCAGGGCAATGCAACAGCGCAGAAACATCAGTGGTCGGCCGCATGCTGCTTAGCGGTTGCACTCGGGCAGCAGATGGGCTGAAATGACCGTGTGCCCGATCCACGTCTCTCAGAGGGAGGTTTCCATGACCGTCGTAGCCAAGATTCTTCAGTCCAAGCCTGACGCCACCGTGCACACCATCCGGCCCACGGATTCCGTGCTGTCTGCCCTGCAGCTCATGGCCGACAAGGGCATCGGCGCCCTGGTGGTCACCGAAGGGGATGCCATCGTGGGCATCTTCACCGAGCGCGACTATGCGCGAAAGATTGCCCTCCTGGGCCGCACCTCCGCCGCCACGCTGGCGCGCGACGTGATGACCTCGGCCGTGCGCTTCGTGCGGCCCGACCAGACCAGCGAGCAGTGCATGCAGATGATGAGCACAGGCCGCCTGCGCCACCTGCCGGTGGTGGACAACGGCAAGCTCGTGGGCATGATCTCCATCGGTGACCTGGTCAAGGACATCATCTCCGAGCAGAAATTCATCATCGAACAGCTGGAGCAGTACATCACCGGTACGCACTGAGCCTGAAAAAAAGGCGCTGACCGGGATCGGTCAGCGCCTGGGCGTGTTGCCGCGCCTTGCGGCGCGGGGCTTCATGCTGCCTTCTCGACGTGCCCCTGGCGCGTGTAGAGAAAATCGATCACCGCCTTGCGGTAGTGCACGTATCGCGGGTCTTCGGCCAGCTCCACGCGCTTGCGCGGGCGGGGCAGGTCGACCTGCAGCACCTCGCCGATGGTGGCTGCCGGGCCGTTGGTCATCATCACGATCTTGTCGGACAGCAGCACCGCCTCGTCCACATCGTGCGTCACCATGACCACGGTGCTCTGCGTGCGCGCCACGATGTCCAGCAACTCGTCCTGCAGCTTGGCGCGCGTGAGGGCATCCAGGGCGCCGAAGGGCTCGTCCATCAGCAGCACCTGGGGCTCCATCGACAGGGCGCGGGCGATGCCCACGCGCTGCTTCATGCCGCCCGAGATTTCGCCGGGGCGCTTCTGGCCCGCATGCGTCAGCCCCACCAGGGCCAGTGCCGCATCGGTGCGGGCCTTGAGCTGGGCCTTGGTTTCGCGTGCGCCGAACACGCGCTCCACCGCCAGGTAGACGTTGTCGAAGCAGGTCAGCCAGGGCAGCAGCGAGTGGTTCTGGAACACCACGGCGCGCTCGGGGCCGGGGCCCTTGATCTCCTTGTTGGCGCACAGCAGCGCCCCTGCCGTGGGCGTGGTCAGGCCTGCGATCAGGTTCAGGAGCGTGGACTTGCCGCAGCCCGAGTGGCCGATGAGGGCCACGAACTCGCCCTTGGCGATGGTCAGGTGGATGTCCCGGAGTGCCGGGAACAGGCCCTTGGTGGTCTTGAAGGTCTGTTCGACCCCTTGCACCTGGATGAACTTGGCGGATTGCGATGCGGTAGCGGTAGTCATGCTTTCACCTCTTCGAATGTGAATGCGGTGGCCAGCTTGATGAGCGCGAACTCCAGCGCCAGCCCCACGATGCCGATCACGAAGATCGCGATGATGATGTTCTTGACGTTCAGGTTGTTCCACTCGTCCCAGACCCAGAAGCCGATGCCCACGCCGCCGGTCAGCATCTCGGCGGCGACGATCACCAGCCAGGCCGTGCCCACGGCCAAGCGCACGCCGGTCAGCATGTAGGGCAGCACGGCGGGGAACAGGATCTTGGTGGCGATCTTCCACTCCGAGAGGTTGAGCACGCGGGCCACGTTCATGTAGTCCTGCGGCACACGCTGCACCCCCACCGCGGTGTTGATGACCATGGGCCAGATGGAGCAGATGAAGATGGTCCAGATGGCGGCCGGGTTGGCACCCTTGAACACCAGCAGGCCGATGGGCAGCCAGGCCAGCGGCGACACCGGGCGCAGCAGGCTGATCAGCGGATTGAACATGCGCGAGAGGAAGTTGAAGCGCCCGATCACGAAGCCTGCAGGGATGCCGACCAGCGCCGCCAGGCCGAAGCCCACGGCCACGCGCTCCAGCGACATCAGCACGTTCCAGCCCACGCCCTGGTCATTGGGGCCGTTGCGGTAGAACGGGTTGCTGAAGATGTCCAGTGCCTGGGCCCAGGTGGCGAGCGGGCTGGGGATGTTGCCGCCGGTGGTGGTGGACACCACCGCCCACAGGCCGATGAGCAGGCCCAGGCCGCACAGCGGCGGCAGCACGGCCATCCAGAAGCTGCGCGAAAGCGCGGCCCAGTCGCGCGGGGCGCGGGGCGCGGGCACGCTGGCGGGGGGCTCCTTGCGGGCCTCGGCCTGGGTGGCCGCGCCGCGGGCGGGCGCTGCCGGTGCATCGGCCGGCAGCGCGGCGGGAGGGGAGTGGAAAACGGCACTGACCATGGTGGATCTCCTGTGCGGGTGGGAACGTGGGGCGTACGGGGGAAGGGGCTGTCAGGCCTTGAGCTTGAAACCGTCGGCGTACTTCGCGGGGTCCTTGCCATCCCAGACCACGCCGTCCACGAGCTTGTGCGTGCGCATCTCGCTCTTGGGCAGCGGGGTCTTGGAGGCGGTGGCCGCCTGCTTGTAGACATCGGTGCGGTTGATGGCCTTGGCCACGCCGGCGTAGTCGGGGTGGTCCTTGAGCAGGCCCCAGCGTTTGTGCTGGGTCAGGAACCACATGCCGTCCGACAGGTAGGGGAAGTTCACCGCACCGTCGTTGTAGAACTTCATGTGGTTGGGGTCGTCCCAGGTCTTGCCCATGCCGTCCTGGTAGCGGCCCAGGATGCGCTGGTTGATGGCGTCCACGCCGGTGTTCACGTAGGCCTTGCCGGCGATGGTCTCGGCCATCTTGTTCTTGTTGCCCAGGCTCTCGTCGATCCAGCGACCGGCTTCCAGGATGGCGGCCGTCACGGCGCGGGCCGTGTTGGGGTACTTCTGCACGAACTCCGAGGTCGTGCCCAGCACCTTCTCGGGGTGGTCCTTCCAGATGTCCTGTGTGGTGGTGGCGGTCACCCCGATGCCGTCCATGATGGCGCGGTGGTTCCAGGGCTCGCCCACGCAGAAGCCGTCCATGTTGCCCACGCGCATGTTGGCCACCATCTGCGGTGGCGGCACGGTGATGACCTTGGCATCCTTCATCGGGTCGATGCCATGCGCGGCCAGCCAGTAGTACAGCCACATGGCATGCGTGCCGGTGGGGAAGGTCTGGGCGAATGTGTACTCGCGCTTCTCGCTGGCCATGAGCTTGGCCAGGCCGGCGCCGTTGACGGCGCCCTTGTCGGCCAGCTTCTTGGACAGCGTGATGGCCTGGCCGTTGTGGTTCAGGTTCATCAGCACGGCCATGTCCTTCTTGGGGCCGGCGATGCCCAGATGCACGCCGTAGACGAGGCCGTAGAGCACGTGGGCGAAGTCCAGCTCGCCGTTGACCAGCTTGTCGCGCACGCCGGCCCAACTCGCCTCCTTGGTGGGGATGATGGTCACGCCGTACTTCTTGTCGATGCCCAGCACCGAGGCCATCACCACGCTGGCGCAATCGGTCAGCGGGATGAAGCCGATCTTCACTTCCTTCTTCTCGGGGGCGTCCGAGCCCTGTGCGTGGACAAGGGCGCGCAGGGCGGGGCTCACGCCCACGGCACCCACGGTGGCGGCCTGCAGCACGGTGCGGCGGTTGAGACTGGTTTTGAGCAGATCGGTCATGGTGCTTCCCTGGTGGCTTGAAAAACAAAAAAGGCGTCCCCCTCGGCGCATGGGCTGCTGCAACTTCCAAAAGAAAGTCACGCAGCGCCAAGCGCGGGTGGGGACGCCTCTGTCCGGTGGCGAGGGGTACCCGCCCGCCATTGGATGGATACCGCTCATCGAAGACCTCCGTTGGTCTTGTCCAGGTAATGCAAACCCTGTGCCAACCTGTTCGACAGCCTGTCAGCTCTTTTTTTGATAGCGACACATTCAATCGACAAAAGGAGACTGGCCACATGCACCACGACAAGGCGCCGGCCTTGCACCGTGTTCGACTGCACAGGTGTTGTGCGCTGCACCATCGCGGGCCGTGGTGGGCAGGGCGGGGGGCGGGAGTGGTGCGCCGCGTGTGCTGGCGGCGCTGCATGCTGGCCCTGCGGCGTGCGCCGCCGGGGTCTGTCAGCTCAGGAGATCGGCCACGTCGAGCATGCGCTGGGCAACGTCGACCAGCTTGAGGCCCTTGTCCATGGCCGTCTTGCGCAGCTTCTCGTATGCGGCCTGCTCGGTAAGGCCCTGGCGCTCCATCAGCAGGCCCTTGGCGCGGTCGATGGTCTTGCGGTCCTTGAGCTCGGTCTTGGCGTCGGCCAGCTCGGCGCGCAGCGCCTGCTCGTGCTGGAAGCGCGCCATCGCCACGTCCAGGATGGGCCGGATGCGCTGGGGCGACAGGCCGGCCACGATGTAAGCCGACACACCGGCCGCCACGGCCGCCTTCACGTGCGAGGTGTCCTCGTCATTGGTGAACATGACGATGGGGCGGCGCTCGTCGCGCGTGGCCATGACCACATGCTCCAGCGCATCGCGTGCCTCGCTTTCGGCGTCCACGATGATGAGGTCGGGCTGCAGCTGGGCCAGGCGCTCGCTCAGGTACACGTCCGACGGCAGCGTGGCCACCAGGTTGAAGTTGTTTTCCAGCAGGCCGATGCGCAGCGCCCGCGAGCGCTCTGCCTGCAGCAGGGCGTGCTCGTCGTTGGGGTCGGTGACCGCCAGATCGGGGGCGACCACCACTATGCGCAAGGCCTCGTTCATACTGTCAGCATAGCAAGATTTGCGCCATAAATTGGTGCGCCGGGCTGGTGCAGGCAGGGGTCTACCCTGGTTTTGGCGGGTCCATGGCGGCGAGGGCCTGAAACTTGCTAATAGAGTGAGTATTGGGAGGGCATACCCGATAGCGCCTCTTTGCGGCGTCGCATATACATCCGGTCACATTGACATACTGATATGGAGCTTCCTGCATGAACCTGCCCATCGACCGGCGCCGATTTTCGGCCAGCCTGGCCTTGACCGCTGTGGCCGCCACCGCCTTGTTGGCGGGTTGCGGCAAAGTGCCCGACACCATCAAAATCGGGGTCGCCCAGCCCCTGAGCGGCCCCCTGGCCGCCTTGGGGCAGGACCTGCTCAACGGCGTGAACCTGGCCGTGGCCGAGCTCAACAAGGGCGGCTACACCGTGGACGGCAAGCGCGTGAAGCTGGAGGTCGTGCCCGTGGACGATCGGGCTGACGCCGCCACCGGCAAGACCGTGGCCCAGCAACTGGTGGATGCCGGCGTGGTGGCGGTCATCGGCCACCTGAACTCGGGCGTGAGCATCGAGACCGCCCCCATCTACGCGGCCAAGGACATCCCGCAGATCGCCATCTCCACCAACCCCAAGTTCACGCAGCTGGGCTTTCCCACCACCTTCCGCATGGTGGCCAACGACACCCTGCAGGCGCGCGCCATCGGCTCGTTCGCTGCCACCCAGCTGGGCGCCAGCCGCTATGCTGCGCTCGACGACGGCACCCCTTACGGCAAGGGCCTGGCCGACGGTGCGGCCGAGCAGCTCAAGGCCGAGAAGAAGGAAGTCGTGGTGCGCAAGTCCTTCGACGACAAGACCACGGCCTTCGATGCGCTGGCCGGCGAGCTCAAGGCCGCCCGGGTCGAGGTGATCGTCTCCACGCTCAACGACTTCCAGGCCATTGCCCTGCTGGAGGCCCTCAAGAAGGTCGATCACACCAAGGTGCGCCTGCTGGGCGGTGACACCATCAAGACCACCGACATGGCCAAGGGCGTCGGCATCGTGGAAGGCATCTATGCCACCTCGCCCGTGCTGGAGGCCAAGGAGTTCACCACCGGCAAGCCCTTCCTCGAGAAGTACGTGGCCGAGTTCAAGAAGGCCCCGGCCTATGGCGGCCACTACAGCTACGACAGCACCTATGTGCTGTCCGCTGCGATCCAGAAGGCCAAGTCCGCCGACCCCAAGGCCATCACCAAGGCCATGCACAGCATCAACGGCTATGCGCCGGTGATCGGCACCATGACCTGGGACGACAAGGGCGAGCAGCGCTATGGCGCCGTGGGCGTGTACGAGCTGCGCGGCGGCGGGTGGGAGCTGCGCATGCGCTCGGACCGCTGGTAAGAACGCCAGGCCGGCAGGCCGCTGGCTGGTTTACAGTCGGTGCACTTCCCCTGTGCCGCCCATGCTGGAACCCCGTCTGAACCCCATCGTCTATTGGATCACCGGCCTGCCCGCCGCCGGCAAGACCACCCTGGCCACCGCGTTAGCCAGTGCCATCAACCAGGCTGGTGGCCGGGCAGGCGTGCTCGATGGCGACGAGCTGCGCAAGGGCCTGTGCTCCGACCTGGGGCTGTCGGCCGCCGATCGGGCCGAGAACATCCGGCGCGCCGGCGAAGTGGCGCGCTTGATGGCCCACAACGGCCTGACCGTGGTGTGCGCCTTTGTCTCCCCTTTCGAGGCCGACCGCCAGCGGGTGCGCGCCCTGTTCGCCCCCGGCGAGTTCCATGAGATCCACCTGAGCACGCCCGTGGAGGAATGTGCCCGCCGCGACCCCAAGGGCCTGTATGCGCGCGCCCGGGCCGGGTTGATCACCGGCCTGACCGGCTGGGACGGCGCCTACGAGGTGCCCCGTGCCCCCGAGTCGCGGTACGACACCCAGACCACCACGGTGGCCGCCATGGTGCAGCAGCTGCTGGCGGCGCGCACGCAGCGCCGCTGAGCCTGCGCCTGGGCGCGGCGTTGCGGCGCGCCGTTCTTTCCCGTATCGTCGGGCGCTTTCCGATACCCGCCAACCCCCGGGCACCGTGCCTTGCGCCCACGCACACCAGCGCCGCCATGAAAAACGCCGTGAAACACCGCACCAGCGCCCGCACGCGCGGGGTACCTGCCGCCTGGCGGGGCCGCCTGGCCCTGGGAGCCCTGGCCAGCGCATTCAGCCTCCTCGCCAGCGCTGCACCCGTGGGCAATGCGAGCACTTGCTTTCACCAGAGCGAGGGCCTGCAGTTGCGCTTCGACCTGGACCTCGCCCAGGACAGTGTGGACGCGGGCTACGACGTGTACCTGGTCGCAGCCTATGCCGGGCACTGGTTCTATCGCAATGCTGCCGGGGGGTGGGCCGCCCACCAGCCCGGCACCTGGCCGGCGCCGGCACTGCGCAATGTGGCGCATCCGCAGAAATCCGCCACGGCCCCCGGCAACGCCCTGCACCAGAGCATCGCCGAGCCGGCCGTGCGCAGCGCCGCGGGGCTCGCGGGTCTGCAGCTCTTTGCCGGCTTTGGCAAGAGCGGCCCCGGCAGTTTCGAGGACCTGCTGGCACGCCAGCGCTTCGGCGCCGTGGGGGCTATCGCGGGCAACGAAGCGGTGGTGGCCGCCTGCCCGGCCACACCCCAGGGCACAGGGCCCGGCGGAACACGCCCAGGCGTCCCTGATGCCACGCCGCCCAGTGCGCCCACGGACCTGCGTGTCGTGCAGGCCACCAGCACCAGCCTGCGCCTGCAATGGCAGGCCAGCACCGACAACGTGGCCGTGGCGGCCTACGCGGTCTACCTCGACGGCGTGCTCCAGGACAAGGTCTCCACCACCACCCATACCCTCACCGGCCTGGCCCCCGCCACCAGCTATGCGCTGCGGGTGCATGCGCTGGACGCGGCCGGCAACGCATCGGCTGCCAGCGGCGTGGTGCAGGGCCCCACGCAGGCCGCCACCAGCCCCGCCCATGGCCGGCCGTACAGCATCATCGGCAGCAGCCTGGGCAGCAAGGCCGACCACAATGCGGGCGGCTACACCTTCTTCGGCCAGCGCCATCTGCTGGCGCGCTTCACGGACTTCGGCAGCGCCACGGGCCAGGCGCCTGCCGCCAACACCAAGGCCGCATGGCGCACGCACCTCGACGGCATCTACCCCATTCTGACCTCCACGGACTTCAACGCGCAGGCCACGGAGTCCGGCGCCACGCTGGAGCTGTCGGGCGGTACCACGCCCTCGGGCCGCTGGCTCAAGCGCAGCATCACCCAGGCCACGCGCGACAGGTACCCGAGCAGCTACCGCCTGCGCAACTGGAACCTGTGGGATACCAATGCCTACTACCCGCAGATGTACTACACGGGCTACATCAACCTGTCCACGATCGACGCGCCGGGCAAGTACTTGCGCTTTTACTGGACCGATTCGAGCAACCCCAACCGCAACGTCTGGACCGCCAAGGAGGGCGGCTCGCTCACGGCCCGCGCCGAAGGGGCGAACACCGGCGTGCCCGGCATCTACTCGGATGCGCCCGTCCGGTACACGGACAGCACCTGGATGCGCTACGAGATCCTGGCCGACTTTGCCAACGACAAGGTGGCGTTCTATGCCAACGGCAAGCTGCTCACCGATGTGTCGCGCAACTACACCGGCGAGAACACCGGCTGGCTGGGCGTGGGCGGCAAGCTCGACTATTTCCTGCTCAACAACACGGTGGAGATGAACGGCGACCTGGGCGAATTCATCGGCCACGCCATGCCCTACCTGGACTTCAGCTTCCGGCGCATCGAGCTGGCCGACGCGCCCCAGTGGGAGCAGCGCACCGATGCGGTCGCCCAGGTCCCCACGCGGTGGGACAACGGCCAGGTGGACATCGTCATCAACCAGGGGCGCTTTCCCGACCTGAACCACAAGCACCTGTTCCTGCTCAACGGCATGCAGGCGACCTACCTCGGGCCGCTGCAGTGAGCAGGGGCCAGGATTGCGTTGCAAATCCTCGCGATCGTTACCGCCGCCGCGGTGGGGCAGTGGGCCAGGTGTAACACCCCTGTCTTTACAGGAACTTCCGTTCTGGCAGCCCCTCTGAGCCTCGCCCCGTGCGCCAGATGGCATGGGGCAAGGCTGTGCGTGCCGCTTCGGGCCCGTACGGAGTGCTTGCATAAGGTTATTCAAAATAACTGAATGATGGCCGCCCCTGGTGGGCGCGGCGAGGCCAGGCCTCGCGGCGCCCGCGGGGCGCTTTTTTCTGCCTGTCTGTTTGTCCTGGAGTGGTTTTCAATGCGGTTTCTGGTTGTCCTGTGTCTTTCTGCGCTGGCCTCGCTGGCCCACGCTGCCAATTTCGTTTCGCTTCACCAATCGGCGCTCAAGATCGCGCTGCCCCCTGCCGCCGGCACCTACGACTACACCTTCACGACCAAGACCGGTTTCAAGCAGCAGTACGCTCCCGAGGGCGTCACGGGCTGCGCCATCGGCTACGCCACGGGCGGCTGCGCGTTCCCCGGTGGGGGTTCGCTGGCGCTGCCCGAGTTCACCGGCTACCAGCTGCAGTACAAGGAATTCAGGATCTACATCCCCGCAGGCACCCGTTCGTTCATGTTCTCGGGCTATGCGCCCCAGCGCACCGAATCCGCGTTCGTGCTGCGCTACGGGTCGGCACCGGTCCGTGAGGCGGCCCTGGGCACCGCAGAGTACGCCAACGTGCAGGCCACCGAGCACATCGACACCACGTTCTCGCGCCTGGTCAACGAGCCCGGCGCCGACCACCTCGTGGTGCACGATGGCGGAGGCACGGTGCGCTTCGTGGGCGGCCAGCTCGACGCCAGCAAGGGCAGCACCAGCCAGGGCAACTGGCTCTACATCCGCCAGATCAACGGCAGCCCGCTGTACGACGTGCAGGGCGCCATCGACGTGGACATGGCCAAGTACGCTGCCGGGTACGCAGCGATCAGCTGGACCGCCACAACCACCCCCGATCCGGTGGAGGGCCCGAGCCCGGCCGTGGGCACCGCCAGCAGCACGGACCAGCAGGCGACCACCCAGGCCTCGGCGGCCGCAACGGTTGCGACGGCGGTGCTGTCCACGGCCAGCCAGCCGCTGCAACTGGGCATCACCCTGGCGCAGACGGCAGCCGACGTGGCTGCCAACCCGAAGATCAGCGCCTGGGTGGCGGCCCGCATTCCGGCCCAGGGCTCTGCACCGGACCTGTGGTTCTTCCGCAAGGGCGATGGCACCTGGACCAGCCAGGTGCCGGCGGACGCCGAGGGCATTGCCTTCGCGAGCCAGGTGACCAACGCCGCCACGCTGCAGTTCAAGCCGCAGCTGGACTTCACCGAAGCGGAGATGCGGGCAGCGAATGTCGAGGTCCACTTCGGCTACCGGGCTGGCAGCGGTGCCTTTGTGAACAAGGGCAAGGTCTGGCCGCAGTGAACTAGGGAGAGGGTTCGAATGCGCGGTCCACGCGCTCGAACTCCTCGCGCTTGCGCCCGGCCGGCCAGTCGATGCGGGCCAGCTCCTCCACATGCAGGGGCAGGTCCGCCAAGGCGTTGGCCGCAAACACGGCGCGCACGGCAGCATGTTCTTCGGCGGTGAGCGCGCGCGGCACCTCCAGCTGCAACTGCAGCGTGCCGTCCGCATACTGCCGCATGCGAAATGCGCGGATGGGTTCGATGCGGCCCAGCTCATCGCCCAGGAAGGGCATGGGCAGCGGGCCCCGGCCGGTCTGCACCAGGTGCCGGGTGCGGCCCCCCATGCGCGCGATCACGGGCAGGGCCATGCCACAGCCGCAGGGCGGGCCCCATTCGGCGATGTCGCCCAGCTCGTAGCGCAGGATGGGCATGGCAAAGCTGTGCAGGCTGGTCACCAGCACCCGTCCCGGCACGCCCACGGGGCAGGGCTGGCCCTCCCCATCGACGATCTCCATGAACGTGGTGGCGCCCAGCAGGTGCAGGTGCTCGTGCATGGGGCACTGCAGCGCAAGCCAGCCGGTCTCCTCGCAGGAATAGCGGTCCACGATGGTCGCGCCAAACGCCTGGCGGCACAGGGCGCGCTGGGCGGGCGTGACGCGCTCGGACTGCGAGATCACCTGCCGGATGGCCAGCTGCACGCCGCGCGCGAGGGCCATGCGTGCCAGTTCGGCTGCCGCGAAGGGGCTGCACTTGAGGTAGTCGGGTTGCTCCTGCAGCAGCCAGTCCAGGTGCGAGTCCATGCCATGCTGGCTGATGTTGCGCAGCACGCAGGGGCCGCGCAGGCCCATGGCGGAGTACATGTCGCCCCAGGTGTCCTGCGTTCCATCCGTGAGGCCCGTGCCCAGCACGGCGATCTTGCGCCGGGCATCGCGCTGGTGCCACTGGGCTTCGAGCCAGGAAATGGCGGCATACAGGGGCGAGTACATGGCGCTGGCCTTTTCCACGCGCACCGGCTCGCCGGTGGAGCCCGAGGTGACGGACGTGGCCACGCCCTCGTCCTGGAGCCCAGGCCAGCGCGCACGGGCCTGGGCGAAGTGCGCCTGCAGGTCGGCGCGCGTGAGCACCGGCAGGTGGGCGAGCACCGTGTGCGGCGATGCTGCCCCGGCCGGCCATCCCGCCGTTTCGAGCCGCTGGCGCCAGAAGGGCGAATGCTGGTGCGCATGGCGCATCAGCGTGTGCAGCTGGCGCTGCTGCAGGGCCTGGTACTCGGCAGGTGCCACGCGCTCCCAGGCGCGTACCTGCTGGGCCAAAAGCAGCATCTGCGCCGTCTGGGGCGAGTGGAAGTGGAGGGCGTCGGCCATGGCAGGGGAGGCGTGCAGTGCGTGGGGTTGTCCGATTGTGGCGCCTCGCGGCGGGCGCAGGCCCTCTACACTTGGGGGCATGACGCTGCTGATACTGGGTATTGAATCTTCGTGCGATGAAACCGGCGTGGCCCTGGTGGAAACGCGCGCGCAAGGGCAGGTACCCGCATTGCTTTCCCACGCCCTGCACAGCCAGATCGAGATGCACCAGGCCTATGGCGGCGTGGTGCCCGAGCTGGCCAGCCGCGACCACATCCGCCGCGTGCTGCCCCTGGCGACCCAGGTGCTGGGCGAGTCCGGCAAGACCCTGGCCGACGTGGACGTGGTGGCCTACACGCGCGGCCCCGGCCTGGCCGGAGCGCTGCTGGTGGGTGCGGGCGTGGCCTGCGCCCTGGGCGCGGCGCTGGGCAAGCCGGTGCTGGGCGTGCACCACCTCGAAGGGCACCTGCTCTCGCCCTTCCTGAGCGCCGACCCACCGGAGTTCCCCTTCGTGGCGCTGCTGGTGTCCGGCGGCCACACGCAGCTCATGCGCGTGGACGGCGTGGGCCGCTACGAAATCCTGGGCGAGACCATCGACGACGCGGCCGGCGAGGCCTTCGACAAGTCGGCCAAGCTCATGGGCCTGGGCTACCCCGGCGGCCCGGCGCTGTCGCGCCTGGCCGAGCAGGGCGATCCTGCGGCCTTTAAGCTGCCGCGCCCGCTGCTGCACAGCGGCGACCTCGATTTCTCGTTCGCGGGGCTCAAGACCGCCGTGCTCACCCAGGCGAAAAAGCTCGGCGACGACCTGGAGCCGCGCAAGGCCGACCTGGCCGCCAGCACTGAGGCCGCCATCGTCGAGGTGCTGGTGAAGAAGACCCTGGCCGCCTTGAAGCAGACGGGCATGAAGCGCGTGGTCGTGGCCGGCGGCGTGGGCGCCAACCGCCACCTGCGCAAGCAGCTCAACGAAGCCTGCGCCAAGAACAAGGTGCGCGTGCACTACCCCGAGCTGCACCTGTGCACCGACAACGGCGCCATGATCGCCATGGCCGCGGCGATGCGCCTCGAATCGGGGCAGCAGCAGGCCTCGGCCGAGTACGCCTTCGACGTGAAGCCGCGCTGGCCGCTGGATTCGATTGCGCCGACGGTAGCCTGAGCGGGCAACTCCTCAGTTCTGCAGCGGTGGGCGCGTGGGCACGCGTAGGTTTCAAAATGTTCGTTTGTGACGGCTGACACACCGGTTGCTCAGGCCTGCCCCTACGCTTCGCGCATCCTTGTTGCCACGGAGTTCGCGATGCCCAAGACCATCTGGCCTTTTTACGAGCCTGTCCTCATGCTGAACCGTGCGTTCAACAACCAGGCTCCGTCGAACGCGTCATTTAGTAGCCAGCTGGTTGCTGCTGGCACGACCCCTGAAAGCAACGCAGCCTTTGCACTCCAGTTCGGTGCCAGCTTTGCCAACCTGACGGAGGAAGAACTCTCCACCAAGATCTTGGGCAATCTGGGCGTGCTGCCGAATGCAGGCCTGCAAACCGCAGTCAAAAACTATTTGGTTGAAGTGGGCAAGGTCAATGTGGGCATCGTCGCACTGCAGCTGGGGACGATCCTGTCGGGCCTTGAGAATGCCACGGGCGATCAGGCCGCCTACAGTGGGGCTGCCGTTGCATGGAACAACGAGCTGGCGGCCTCGTACAACTACTCCGCTAACCCCGCCAACATCGAGCCCTCGCCTGTCGGCCCCATCGGCCCCAGCTTGCCAGGCGTGACGCTTCTGCTGACCTCCGGCGATGATGCGATATCGCCTGCAGCCGCAGAAGCCAAATTCAAGACCACGGCCTTCAGCGACACCGTTCTTGCGCCCACCGCGGGCTTTCTTTCGACGGCGGATGTGATCGATGGTGCTGCGGGTATCGACACCCTGAGAGCGACGCTGGATGCTGCAGCGGTGGCGTCTCCCACGCTGATAAGCGTCGAAAACGTCTTCATCAAGGCGGGTGCGGGGGCGCAATTCAGCGCCTCGGGCGCGACCGGCCTGATGGACCTGCGGATGGAGGAAGCTGCAGGCCCTGCCACGTTCTCAAGCGTGAACCTGGCCACCACCGTCGGCATCCAGAACTCTGGCGCAGGGGGCGCCCTGACCGTGAAGTTTGCCGGTGCTTCGGGCCCCACCGACTCGGCGAACCTGGTGTTTGCCGACGCCACGGGCCATGACGAAATCATGGTTGCGGACATCGAAACCCTGAATGTGCTCAGCGCTGCGGGTCTGGTGGCGGAGACCACCACCAACCAGGCCAGGATCACCGCTCCCCATGCGGAAAAAATCACCCTCTCCGGCGGCCAGGCGCTGACCACCACGGTGACGGGCGCCAAGCTGTCCTTGATCGATGCATCAGGGCTCAGGGAAGCCCTGGACCTGACGCTTGCAGGTACCTCAGGCGTCTCCATCTCGCTCAATGCCATGGCGGTGCACAGCGTTGCTCTGGGGGACGGGGCCGACAAGGTGCTCATCACCGGACTGGCAGGCGTTGCGGCACGGAACCTGGACATCCGTACCGCCACCTCGCTGGAGGCATCGGCCATGAAGGTGGCCGGCTTCGTGGGTGGTACGGATGCGATCCAGCTGACCAGCGCCAACCCCGCGACCAAGGCTGCACCCGGCAGCGGCGAACTGGCAAGCATCGCCGCGTCGTCCTCGCTGCTGGCCGCTGCAACACTGGCCGCCACCACGGCGGGCGCCAACAAGGCGATTGCCTTCCGCTACGGGGCCGACACCTACATCCTCGTGAACGACGGTGCCGCGGCATTGGGTGAGAACGACAGCCTCGTCAAGCTGACCGGCGTGGCGGCGCTGGCCGACGCATCGTGGGCGGTGGGCTGAAATACTTTGTATTGCGAGTTTTGCGGTCTCGCTGCAGGAGGTAGCTTCGGCCGCCCAGATCTCGTCGTGTCAGTTGCAACCTCACTATCCTGCGCCAAGTGTTCAACGGCGCGCCCCATCGAATGCCCCACCGACGGGCGCATTGTGCAAGCAGGTAATTCCGCGCTGTCCTGCGCGCGCAGGCGTACAGCGGGTTTCAAAATGTTTTCTTGTGACGGCTGGCACATGGGTTGGCCGGGTAGCCCAGATACGCTCAACGCACCTTTATTGTGCTGGAGCTGGTGATGCCAAAAGTCGTCGGAACGTATCTGTACGAAGTCGTAGACATGCTGAACCGCGCTTTCTACGATGCGTCTCCGTCCAACGCGTCGTACAACAACCAGGTAATGGAGCACACCTCGATTGGAAGGAAGGCGTTTGCTCTGCAATTTGGCGCCAGCTTCGCCAGCCTGACAGAGGACGAGCTGTCCGCCAAGATCCTGGGCAACCTGGGGGTGCTGCCCAATGCAGGCCTGCAAGCCGCGTTGAAGGACTACTTGGTGTCAGTGGGCAAAGCCAATGTCGGCATCGTGGCCCTGCAACTGGGCGAGATACTGTCGGGCCTTGAGAACGCCACGGGCGACATGGCCGTATACAAGGCCGCGGCGGTGGCGTGGAATGCCGAGTTGAACGCTTCATTCCTGTATTCAGCCAATCCCGCCAACACCGTCCCTTCACCCGCTGGCTCCCTTGGCGATTTTGGCCTGACCTTGTCGCTGACGGCCGGTGATGACGCCCTATCTTCCGCGCAAACCAGCAACTGGGGTGACACGATCCTGGCCCCCGTCAGCGGCATATTGTCCAGTGCCGACGCCGTCGACGGCGGTTTGGGCATCGACACCCTCAAGGCGACTCTGGCGGCAGGTGCGGTGGTGGCGCCCACGCTCAAGAGCGTCGAAAAGGTGTTCATCATCGCAGGTGCAGGGGCCGAGTTCAGCGCGGCTGGCGCGACCGGCCTGGCGGAACTGCGGGTCGAAGCAGCGGCAGGTCCCGCCGCATTCTCCGGGGTGGGGCTGGCCACCACCGTCGGTATCCAGAACTCCGGCGCAGGGGGCGCCCTGACCGTGAAGTTTGCCGGTGCCGGCGGACCCGCCGACTCCGTCAATCTGGTGTTCGCGGACGCTGCAGGCGATGACGAAATCATCGTCGCAGGTGTCGAAACCCTGGTCGTGCAGAGCGCGCCGGGCACCGTGGCTGCCACCACGGTCAACCATGCCCGCATCACCGCTGCCCAGGCGGAGAAGATCGTCATTGGTGGCGGCCAGGCACTGACCACTACCGTGACGGGCAACAAGCTGTCCGTGATCGACGCATCGGCCATCTTCAGTGCGAAACTGGACCTGGCGCTTGCAGGTACGCAGGGTGTTTCCATCGCCCTGAACGCCCAGGCCGCACACAAAGTCACCCTGGGCGCCGGCGCCGATACGGTGTCCATCTCCGGCCTGGCAGGCATGGCGGCCCAGAACATGGACATCAGCACGGCGGCCACGCTGGCCGCTTCGGCCATCGAAGTGGCCGGCTTCGTGAGCGGTACCGATGCGATCCAGCTGAGCAGCGCCAACCCGGCGGCCAAGGCCGCACCCGGCAGCAGCGATGTGGCCAGCATCGCCGCATCCTCCTCGCTGCTGGCCGCTGCAACCTTGGCCGCCACCACGGCCGGCGCCAACAAGGCCATCGCCTTCCGGTATGGAGCAGATACCTACATCCTCGTGAACGATGGCGCCGCCGCGCTGGGCGAGAACGACAGCCTGGTCAAGCTGACCGGCGTGACGGCCTTGGCCGATGCCTCGTGGACCTCGGTCTGATCGGCCTTTTACGGAGCTTTTGATGACACAGAATTTTCTCGACGAGCCCTACGTCGTCACGACGATCCTAAACCGGGCGTTCAATGACCAGTCGCCTTCCTACCCCGTTTTCACCAACCAGGTGACCATGGCCGCGGCGAATGGTGCCCAGGCGTTTGCCCTGTCTTTCGGAGCGGCCCATGCCGGCAGGACGGAAGAGCAACTCTCCACCAGGCTCCTGAACAACCTGGGCCTGCTGCCCAACGCGGGCCTGCAGACCGCCTTGCGGGACTACCTCGAAGTGGTGGGCAAGGCCAATATCGGCATCGTCGCCCTGCAACTGGGCCAGATCCTCTCTGGGCTGGAACAGGCCACGGGCGAGCTGGCGGCGTTCAATGCCGCGGCTGTGGTATGGAACAAGGAACTGGTGGCTTCCTACAATTACTCCAGCAATCCCGACAACACAGGCTCCAACGGGGGGGAGCCTGAGATGCCTGTCACGGGCATCACCATTTCTCTGACGTCTGGCGACGACGCGGTATCGCCTGCAGCGGCTGAGGCGAAATTCAAGACCACGGCCAACAACGACACCATTCTTGCGCGCACGGCGGGGCTTCTTTCGACGGCCGACGTGATCGATGGCGCTGCGGGCGCCGACACGCTGATCGCGACCCTGGCCGCTGGCGGCACGGTGGCTCCACAGCTGCGCAACATCGAGAAAATCTTCATCACCGCAGGATCGGGGGCCGCATTTGATGCCCGCAGTGCCTTCGGCCTGCAGGAACTCCGGATCGATGCTGCCGAGGGCCCGGCCACGTTCTCGGATGTCCAACTGGACACCGTCGTAGGCATCCAGAACTCCCTGGCTGGCGGTGCCTTGACAGTGAACTTCACCGGCGCTTCAGGCCCGGCGGAGTCCGCCCATATCGTGCTGGCCGATGCCACGGGCAATGACGAGATCATCGTGGCGAACATCGAATTCCTGACCGTGAGAAGCACTGCCGGCACGGTGGCCGCCACCACGGCCAACGAGGCCAAGATCAGTGCGGCCCAGGCGCAAGGGATCGTCATCCTCGGCGACCAGGCCTTGACCACCACGGTGACCGGCACCCAGGTGTCCGGGGTCGATGCAACGGCACTGACCAAAGCCCTGGGGCTGACGCTCGCAAGCACGAATGGCGTAGTCGTGTCGTTCAACGCCCAGGCCGCGCACAAGATCAACCTCGGTGCCGGCGCCGACACCGTGAAAATCATCGGCCTGGCAGGCACTGAGGCCAAAGACCTCAACCTCAGCACGGCGGCCACGCTGGCTGCTTCGGCCATCGAAGTGTCCGGCTTTGCCGGCGGCACCGACTCGATCAGGCTGGATGGCGCCAAGGCAACGGCCAAGGCGGCACCCGGTGCCACGGACCTTGCCAGCATTGCTGCAGCGGCCTCGCTGCTGGAGGCAACGGCTCTGGCCGCCACCGCGGCGGGCGCCAACAAGGCCATTGCCTTTCGCTACGGCGCGGACACCTACATTCTGGTGAACGACTCCGCGGCTGCACTGGGTGTGAACGACAGTCTGGTTAAGCTGACCGGTGTGACGGCGCTGGCCGATGCCTCTTGGACCCCGGCCTGATGGCCGTTTGCGGAGCACGTGATGGCACAGAACTTTCTTGATGATCCCCTCGTTGTCACGACGATCCTGAACCGGGTGTTCAACGACCAATCGCCTTCCTACGCGGTGTACAACAACCAGGTCGCAAAGGCCACGTCGGTGGGCGTCAACGCGTTTGCCCTGTCGTTTGGCGCCAGCTTTACGCCGATGCGTCACGGGGCATGGCATGACTATCTGGTCAACAGATGCCGTTTGACGTGACGACGGCTTGCCGCGTATTGCAAACCCTTTTGCTCATCCATCACTGAACCCTAAGGCCTCTATGCCCGCACAAGTTTTCGGCATCCATGCAGACCTCACAATGCTGCATCGGGCGATATCCAATCAAACGCAAAGTTACAACGTTTACACCAACCAGATTGCCGCGTTTTCCTCGAAGGGAATCGTAGAGCTGGCGCGGCTGTACAGCTTTGGCAGCCTGTCCGAAGACGCGTTGTCGACCATGGTGCTGACGAATCTCGGGTTGCTGCCCAATGCAGGTCTGCAGGTGGCGTTGAAGGACTACCTAGTCGCCATCGGCAAGGACAACGTCGGTGTTGTAGCAATGCAATTGGGACAGATACTGTCCGGTCTGGAAAATGGCACCGGTGACCTGGCTATCTACTCGGCTGCTGCGGTGCGTTGGAACAATGAGGTGACCGCCTCGCATGCCTACTCCAGCAACCCAGCCAATCGTGTCGACGGTATCGTAATTACGGACTTCGAGGTGGGGACGGGGGTCACTCGCTTGCTGACCAGTGGGGTGGACGTTCTGACAGGCACCTTGTATGACGATGTCTTCCTGGCTCCCGCGCCTGGCTTGCTGGGTTCTGCCGACATTCTCCGCGGCGGCAGCGATAGCGAGCGCGGCGACACGCTGAAGGCCGTACTTGGTGCCGGTGAAGTGGTGGCTCCCAAGATGAATAGCATTGAAAGGGTCATCATCACCGCAGGCGAATCCGCCCAGTTCAGTTCTGCCAATGCGACCGACATCAGGATGTTGTGGGGGGATGGGGCTACGCGCCCAGCCACGTTTGCAGACGTCAGCCTGAACACCACCGTGGGCGTGCAGAACTCCCTGTCCGGCGGACCGCTCACCGTGAAGTTCGCGGGCGCCTCCGGCACCCTGGACTCCGCCAGCATCGTGTTGGCCGATGCGACGGGACTCGACGAGGTGATCGCGCCGGGCATCGAGCTACTGTCGGTCCGTAGCTCTGCCGGCAATGTGGCAACCACCACCAACAACACCGCCAGGATCACGGCTGATGCTGCCGAGGAAATACGGATCTGGGGTGACCAGGCGCTGAGCACCACCGTGACCGGCGTCCATGTAGAGGTCATCAATGCAACCGGGCTGACAGGGGCCCTGGACCTGGCATTCAACACCACGGGAAGCACGCCGGTTGGCATCATCGGTGGCACAGCGGGCGACCGGATCAACGTCAACGAGGCTTCCGGTGGCAGAGTGGCCATTGATGCGGGTGCTGGTGACGATACCGTCATTGTCGGAGCCGCCAATGCCCACGAGGTCACCCTGGGCCGTGGAAGCGATACGTTGACGATCGCGGGTTTGGCGGGCGCCACCGCCCGCGATCTGGACACCAGTTCGGACGCTGCGCTGGGCCGGTCGTTCATTCGTGTGACGGATTTCGAAAGCGGGGTCGATCTAATCCGTCTGTTCGGTTCTGACTCGACGGCCAAGGCAGCCCCTGCTCCTGCGCAACTGGCCGGCATTGCGGCGGCGTCCTCGCTGCTAGACGGAACGGTCCTGGCCGCTACCACGGCAGGTGCCAACAAGGCCATTGCCTTCCGCTTTGGTGCGGACACCTATATCTTGGTCAATGACGCCACGGCGGCGCTGGGTGCGAATGACAGCCTCATCAAGCTGACGGGTGTGGCGGCGCTGGCCGATGCCTCCTGGACCTCGGCCTGACGGCCCGCCCAAGCCACCTTGGCCGCGCGGTGCCGCCATGCGCTGGCCTGAATTCTGAACCGCAGGGCTTCACCCCGTACTGCTCACCTGTTTGATTTTTTTGGAAGCTCTTGATGGCACAGACCTTTCTCGATGAACCCTATGTCGTCACGACGATTTTGAACCGGGTCTTCAACGACCAATCGCCTGCCCACGCGGTATACAACAACCAGGTGGCAAGGGCCACGTCGGTGGGCATCAACACTTTTGCCCTCTCTTTTGGCGCCAGCTTTACCAGCCTGACCGAGGACCAGTTGTCTACCAAGCTGCTTGGCAACCTGGGCTTGTTGCCGAATGCCGGCCTGCAGACTGCTTTGCGGGACTACCTGGTGTCCGTGGGCAAGGCCAGCGTGGGCGTCGTCGCCATGCAGCTCGGGCAGATCCTTTCGGGGCTGGAGCAGGCCACGGGTGACCAGGCAGCATTCAATGCCGCTGCCGTGGCATGGAACAAGGAGCTGGTGGATTCCTACAAATACTCCATCGACCCTTACGGCGTCATCGCAGGGCCTAACGTTCCTGTCACGGGCGTCACCCTTTCGCTGACGTCCGGCGACGATGCGATATCGCCTGCCGCGGCAGATGCCAGGTTCAAGACCACGGCCGACAAGGACACGATCCTGGCAAGCACCGCGGGCTTTCTCTCGACGGCGGATGTGATCGATGGCGCCGAGGGTCTCGATACCCTCAGGGCGACCCTTGCAGCCGCAAGCAAGGTCGCCCCTGGGTTGCGCAGCGTCGAGAAGGTTTACATCACCGCAGGCGCAGGGGCCGAATTGGGTGCCGGGGATACCGCCGGTCTGCAGGAACTGTGGGTCTATGCCGCAGAGGGTGCGGCCACATTCTCGGACGTGAAATTGGCCACCTCCGTCGGCATCCAGAACTCCGTCACGGGTGGTGTCCTGACCGTGAATTTCACCGGCGTCTCTGGCCCGATGGATTCGGCCAACATTGTGTTCGCCGATGCAGTGGGCCGTGACGAAATCGTCGTTGCCAATATTGAGCACCTGAACGTCTGGAGTAAGGCCGGCACGGTCGCCGCCACCACGGTCAACGGCGCCAAAATCAGTGCGGCCCAGGCGGAAAAAATCGTCATCCTGGGTGACCAGGCCCTGGTTAGCACCGTGACCGGTGCCAGGGTGTCCGTTGTCGACGCCTCGGCATTCAACTCGGCGCTGGACCTGGCGCTGGCCGGCACCGCAGGGGGCGTTGCCATCACCGCTAACGCCCAGGCCCGCCACAAGGTCACCCTGGGCGATGGGCCCGACACGCTGACCATCACCGGGCTGGCAGGTGCTGCGGCCAAGGACATCGATCTCGGCACGCCCGCCACGCTGGCCGCGTCAGCCATCGAGGTGAGGGGCTTTGCGAGTGGCACCAACGTGATCCGGTTGGATGCTGCGAAGGTCGCGGCGAAGGCGGTACCCGGCGCCGCAGAACTTGCCAGCATTGCTGCATCGGCTTCGTTGCTGGATGCAACGGCCCTGGCTGCCACCACGGCAGGCGCCAACAAGGCCATTGCCTTTCGCTACGGTGCGGACACCTACATCCTGGTCAGCGACGACGTGGCTGCACTGAATGCCAATGACAGCCTCATCAAGCTCAGCGGGTTGAGCACACTGGCGAACTCATCCTGGAGTGTCGCCTGACCCACCAATCAACCATTGCCGCTGTGTCGGCGTCTACGTCTGCGTAGCGGACCTTCCCTCTAAGCGCGACTGCGGTGGACCTTGTGATTTTATTGCCCCTCAAAGGGGCTGGAGCTTGAGATGGCCTTGCAACTTTCCAACAACCAGGCGGGTGTCCTGGCGCTGAACCGGGGGCTCAGCGACCGGTCGCCACACTACGACGCCTACAACAACATGCTTGCTGCTGCGCAAGAGAATGGGCTCGATGGATTTGCATTGCAGTGGGGCAGCGGGTACAGCGGTTGGTCGGAAGATCTGATGTCCACCCGGTTGCTGACCAATCTAGGACTGCTGCCAAATGCTGGCCTGCAGTCCGCGTTGAGGGACTACCTGGTCGTCGTGGGCAAGACCAACGTGGGCATTGTCGCCGTGCAATTGGGGAGCATACTTTCGGGGCTGGAAGGCGCCACAGGCGACCTAGCCATCTATGCGGCCGCAGCGATGCGATGGAACAGCGAACTTGCTGCTTCGCATGCCTATTCCAGCAACCCCGCAAACGGAATGGGACCTATCGGAAATCCCTACTTCAATGTGGGTACAGGCACCACGCTGACATTGACCAACGGCGTGGATGTCCTGAGCGGCACCTTGTATGACGACGTTTTTCTGGCTCCTGCACCTGGGCTGCTGGGCTCCCCGGACATACTCAACGGTGGGGGGGATGGCGGACGCGGGGACATCCTCATGGCCACGCTGGGTGGGGGTGAGGCCGTGGCGCCCAAGCTCTATGGCATTGAAAGGGTCATCATCACCGCAGGCGAATCCGCCCAGTTCAGTTCTGCCAATGCGACCGACATCAGGATGTTGTGGGGGGATGGGGCTACGCGCCCAGCCACGTTTGCAGACGTCAGCCTGAACACCACCGTGGGCGTGCAGAACTCCCTGTCCGGCGGACCGCTCACCGTGAAGTTCGCGGGCGCCTCCGGCACCCTGGACTCCGCCAGCATCGTGTTGGCCGATGCGACGGGACTCGACGAGGTGATCGCGCCGGGCATCGAGCTACTGTTGGTCCGTAGCTCTGCCGGCAATGTGGCAACCACCACCAACAACACCGCCAGGATCACGGCCGATGCTGCCGAGGAAATACGGATCTGGGGTGACCAGGCGCTGAGCACCACCGTGACCGGCTCCCATGTGGAGGTCATCAATGCAACCGGGCTGACAGGGGCCCTGGACCTGGCGTTCACCACCACGGGAAGCACGCCGGTGGGCATCATCGGTGGCACTGCGGGCGACCGGATCAACGTCAACGAGGCTTCCGGTGGCAGAGTGGCCATTGACGCGGGTGCTGGTGACGATACCGTCATTGTCGGAGCCGCCAATGCCCACGAGGTCACCCTGGGCCGTGGAAGCGACACGTTGACGATTGTGGGTTTGGCGGGCGCCACCGCCCGCGATCTGGACACCAGTTCGGACGCTGCGCTGGGTCGGTCGTTCATTCGCGTGACGGATTTCGAAAGCGGGGTCGATCTAATCCGTCTGTTCGGTTCTGACTCGACGGCCAAGGCAGCCCCTGCTCCTGCGCAACTGGCCGGCATTGCGGCGGCGTCCTCGCTGCTGGACGCAACGGCCCTGGCCGCCGCCACGGCAGGTGCCAACAAGGCCATCGCTTTCCGCTACGGTGCCGACACTTACATCCTGGTGAACGATGGCGCCGCTGCGCTGGGTGCCAATGACAGCCTGGTCAAGCTCACAGGCGTGGCCACGTTGGCCGATGCTTCATGGACTTCGGCCTGATCGGGGGCCAAAGGGCTTCGGCTGCGCAACGCGATCTTTTGTGCCTGGGTTGCCGGCTTTTCTCGCTGTTCCAGCCCTCACCCTGTGAGCGGAGGCAGCTTTGGTTTCAAAAAGTTTCTTTGTGACCTCCGCCACACCTTGCTGGCAGGGCGCACATTAGGCTCACAAAGCTCACCACAACACCACGGGAGGAATGGATGCCTGTCCAAGTTTCCGGCACGTATGCCGACGTCACCATGCTGAACAAGGTGTTCAGCGACCAGTCCCCTTCGCACAATGTCTATGTCAACCAGGTGGCGGCGGTTGAACCTATCGGCATAACTGCCTTTGCCCTGCGGTTCGGCGCCGGCTTTACCGGGCTGACCGAGGATGCGCTGTCCACCAAGCTTCTGGGCAACCTGGGCGTGCTGCCCAATGATGGTTTGCAGACCGCCTTGCGGGACTATCTGGTGTCTGTCGGCAAGGCCAATGTGGGCATCGTGGCCCTTCAACTGGGGCAAATCCTTTCCGGACTGGAAAACGCCACTGGCGATCAGGCCACGTACGCGGCGGCTGCGGTGAAGTGGAATGAGGACATCTTCTCCTCGCACATCTATTCGAACAACCCGGCGAATTTCCCGCCGGCAATGCCGATAGGGGTCGGTCTCGCGGGTGTTACCTTGGCGCTGACCATGAGCGATGACTCCATCTCGCCTTCTGCCGCACTGGCCACGCTCAGGTCGACGGACTATAGGGACGCCATTGTGGCCACCACTGCGGGCCTGCTGTCCAGTGGTGACTTCATCGATGGCGGTATGGGGGGTGACGCGCTCAAGGCCACGCTGGCGGCCGATGCGACCGTCGCGCCGATGCTGCAGAACGTCGAACAGGTGTTCCTCCAGGCAGGCGCCCATTCGAAATTCATGGCGACCCACTCGACCGGCATCACGGAGCTGTGGCGAGAGGCCGCAGCAGGTCCCGCCGAGTTCCATGGCGTGGATCTGGCCACCACCGTCGGTATCCGCGACTCCGGCAGTGGCGGCGCACTGAACGTGGTTTTTGCGGGTGCCGGTGGCAGCGCAGACTCTGCGCAGCTGGCGTTCCTAGGTGCCGCTGGCGATGATGAGGTGATCGTGGATGCCATTGAGAACCTGATCATCAGGAGCCAGAAGTTCGGCACAGCCAATACGGTCAAGATCACAGCCAACGCAGCTGAAAAGGTCTCCATCATGGGTGACCAGGCCTTGATGACCACCGTGACGGGGGCCCATGTCTCAGTGATCGACGCTTCTGCTTTCACGGGTGCGCTGACCCTGGCGTTTGCGCCCGCAGGCCTGACGGCGGCCGCCATCACCGGCGGCACGCGTGGTGACATCTTCACCATCAACGACGCATCAGGGGCACGGGTTGTTGTTGAGGCAGGCCATGGCGCCGACACCATCTCCATCGGTGCCCACAACGCTCACCTGATCTCCCTGGGTGTGGGTGCCGACACGCTGAATATCAGTGGGTTGGCTGGCGCAGCAGCCAAGGACATCGATATCGGCACCTCGGCCACGCTGGCTGCTTCGGCCATGGAGGTACGGGACTTCGCAAGTGGCACCGATGAGATCCGGCTGACTGGCGCAGCCTCGACGACCAAGTCTGCTCCCGGCGGTGCAGAGCTGGCCAGCATTGCCGCAGCCCCTTCGCTGCTGGAGGCAGCGGTCCTGGCTGCTACCACGGCAGGTGCCAACAAGGCCATCGCCTTCCGCTACGGTGACGACACATACATCCTGGTGAACGATGGCGTCGCTGCGCTGGGTGCCAATGACAGCCTGGTCAAGCTCACAGGCGTGGCCACGTTGGCCGATGCTTCATGGACTTCAGCCTGATCGGGTGCCAAAGGGCTTCGGCTGCGCAACGCGATCTTTTGTGCCTGGGTTGCCGGCTTTTCTCGCTGTTCCAGCCCTGACTCTGTGAGCGGAGGCAGCTTTGGTTTCAAAAAGTTTCCTTGTGACCGCTGCCACACCTTGCTGGCGGGGCGCACCTTAGGCTCACAGGGTTCACTACAACATCAAGGGAGGAATGGATGCCTGTCCAAGTTTCCGGCACTTATGCCGACGTCACCATGCTGAACCGGGCGTTCAACGACCAGTCTCCCGTGAACGCTGTCTATGTCAACCAGGTGGCGGCGGTCGAGCCCATCGGCATCACGGCCTTTGCCCAGCGGTTCGGTGCCGGCTTTACTGCGCTGACCGAGGATGCGCTGTCCACCAAGCTGCTGATGAACCTGGGCGTGCTGCCCAATGCGTGCTTGCAGACTGCCTTGCGGGACTATCTTGTGTCTGTCGGCAAGGCCAATGTGGGCATCGTTGCACTGCAGTTGGGGCGCATCCTCTCGGGGCTTGAAAACGCCACCGGTGACCAGTCCGTCTATGCGGCGGCCGCGGTGAAGTGGAACGACGAAGTGACGGCCTCGCACGCGTATTCGAGCAACCCCGCGAATTCCGGGCCGATAGTGTCGCCCGGGCCCGATCTCCCTGTGGGTGTGACGCTGTCGCTCACCGCGGAAGCGGACGCTATATCGCCTTCGGCTGCGCAGGCCAAGTTCAAGACAACAGCCTATAACGACACCATTGTGGCAACCACCGCCGGCTTCCTGTCCAGCGCCGACTCCATCGATGGCGCAGGCGGGGTCGACACGCTCAGGGCCACGCTGGCCGCTGGTGCGACGGTGGCATCCACGCTGCAGAGTGTGGAAAAAGTGTTCATCCAGGTGGGAGCAAACTCGAAATTCGGGGTGTCCGGCGCAACCGGCATCACGGAGCTGTGGCGCGAGTCCGCAGCAGGTCCTGCCGAGTTTGATGGCGTGGACCTGGCCACCACCGTCGGTATCCGCAACATCAGTGGTAGCGGTGGCAGTGGCGCACTGACGGTGGTGTTTGCGGGTGCCCATGGCGGCGCAGATTCTGCGAACCTGGTGCTTTTAAGAGCCGCTGGCGATGACGAAGTGATCGTGGACGCCATCGAGAACCTGAACGTCACCAGCCAGAAAATCAGCTCGTTGGTTGGGGCCGCCAATGTGGCGAAGATCACCGCCAACGCGGCTGAAAAGATCGTCATCACCGGGGAACAGGCCTTGACGACCACCGTGACGGGCGCCCATGTCTCGGTGATCGATGCCTCGGCGCTCACCGGCGCGCTGTCCCTGACGTTCGCCACCACGCTGACGGCCGTCACCATCACGGGTGGCAAGGGGGCGGACACCTTCGTCATCAACGACGCTTCTGGCGCCCAGGTGATCGTTGCGGCGGGCGAGGGTGATGACACGATCACCATCGGTGCCGGCAACGCCCATAGGATCACGCTCGGCGGCGGCGCGGATACGCTGAACCTCACCGGCCTGGCGGGTGCCGCCGCCAAGGATCTGGACACGAGTTTCTCCGCCGGGCTGGGCTGGTCTGCCATCGTGGTGACCGACTTCGTGAGCGGTACCGACAGGCTGGTGTTGGCGGCCGAGACTGCGACGGCGAAGGCGACACCGACCAGCCTGCAGCTGGCTGGCATTTCCGATTCATCGTCCCTGCTGGATGCCGCAGCTCTGGCAGCCACCACGGCGGGCGCCAACAAGGCCATCGCCTTTCGTTATGGGGCCGACACCTACATCCTGGTGAATGACAGCGTGGCGGCGCTGGGTGTGAACGACAGCCTGGTCAAGCTCAGTGGTGTGTCTGCGCTGGCGGATGCTTCTTGGATCGTTGCTTGACGGAGGGCCAGGCCTCTGGTGTTTGTGGTTGCTGCATGCTTGTGCGTAGTGCGGGAGCCGGGATGTGCGCCCGGCGGCGCACCCACCTTCTTTTGCGTCGCCAAAAGAAGGTGGGCCAAGAAAAGGCGACCCCGCTGTCTGCGTCACTTCGCTTCGCTACGGGCAACCTGCGATGCTCGGATCTGGGGTGGGCGTCGATGAACTCCCTGCGCTGCCTCTGCGAGGCAGCTCCGGTCAAACAGCATCGACGAGCCAGAAGACGAAGTGCATGTGTCCTTCGGCACATGCACCCACCCCAGCTCCTGCGCTTCTCGGCGCAGCCAGAAGGGGTGGGGAGCGGGTACCACCCGGCTGCTGCTTCGCAGCTGCGCCTGGGGTCGGTTCGCGCCACGCGCTGCCGACACGCTGGGCGATCGCTTTGGCGAGCCGGGCGCAGCGAAGGACCACAGGCCGAGCGAAGCAATGGCCCGTGTTGGTATCAACCCCTTTCTGACCGTGCCGAGAAGCGCAGGAGCTGGGGTGGCGGGTGTGCCGCAGGACACACACGCTTCGTCATCTGACTCGCCGCAGATGTCTGAGCGGAGTTCGAAGAACGAAGCGAGTTGCGAGGCGCACCCCAGCTTCGAGCATCGCAGGCTGCCCCCTCGCCCCCGGGCGAGGGGGACACGGGCAGCGGGGTCGTCTTTTCTTGGCCTACCTTCTTTTGACGAAGCAAAAGAAGGTAGGTGCGCCGCCGGGCGCATATCCCGGCCTCCGCCCTCAAAGCAGGCACGCCTCCAGAAGCAGACCAGCCGAGAAGAAACTCAGAACGGATAGTGCCGAGCCGAAGTCTGCACCGTAATCCACCGCAACTCCGTGAACTCCCGCACCCCAGCCATCCCGCCAAACCGCCCCCACCCTGAATTCTTCACCCCGCCAAACGGCATCTGCCCCTCGTCGTGCACGGTAGGTCCGTTGACATGGCAGATCCCCGACTCGATGCGCGCAGCCACGTTCCAGGCACGGGCCACATCGCGGCCGAAGACGGCGGCGGACAGACCGAACTCGTTGTCGTTGGCGCAGGCCACCGCTTCCTCGACCCCGTTCACGCGCACGATGGGCTTGAGCGGGCCGAAGGACTCCTCGCGGTAGATGTCCATCGCGGGCGTCACGTGGTCCAGGATGGTGGCAGCCATCAGCGTGTTCTCGCTCTTGCCGCCGCAGACCAGCTTGGCACCCTTGGCCAGGGCGTCGTCGATCAGGGCGTTGCAGCGCTGCACGGTGGCCATGTCCACCACCGAGCCGAGCACCACCGGGCCCTTGCGCGGGTCGCCCAGCGGCAGCGCCTGGGCGCGCGCTGCGAAGCGGGCCACGAAGTCGTTGGCGATGGAGGCGTCCACCACGATGCGCTCGGTGGACATGCAGATCTGGCCCGAGTTGGCGAACGAGCCGAAGATGGCGGCATCCACGGCCGCATCCACGTCGGCATCGTCGAGCACCACCAGCGGGGCCTTGCCGCCGAGCTCCAGCACCGTGGGCTTGAGGTACTTGGCGCAGGTCTGCGCGACGATGCGGCCGACCTTGGTCGAGCCCGTGAAGTTCACGCGGCGCACGGCCGGGTGGGCCACGATGGCCTCGACCACGGCGCCGGCATCGGCCGGGGCATTGGTCACGAAATTCACCACGCCCGGGGGCAGGCCGGCCTCCTGCAGGGCCTCGATGATCAGGCCGTGCGTGGCGGGGCTCAGTTCCGACCCCTTGAGGATCACCGTGTTGCCGCAGGCCAGCGGCGTGGCGATGGCGCGCACGCCGAGGATGATGGGCGCGTTCCACGGTGCGATGCCCAGCACCACGCCCGCGGCCTGGCGCACGCCCATGGCCAGGCTGCCGGGCACGTCGGACGGGATCACCTCGCCGGCGATCTGCGTGGTCAGGGCCGCGGCCTCCTGCAGCAGGCCGGCGGCCAGGTGCACGTTGAAGCCGGCCCACAGGCCCGAGGCGCCGGTCTCGGCCGCCATGGCGGCGGCAAAGGCCTCGCCCTTGGCTTCCAGCGCCGTGGCGGCCTTGAGCAGCAGCGCACGGCGCGCATTGGGCCCCAGGGCCGACCAGGCCGGGAAGGCCTTGGCCGCAGCGTCGGCGGCGGCCTTGGCATCGGCCACCGTGGCGGCAGGCGCGGTGGTGGCCACGGAGCCGTCGAGCGGGTTGCGGCGCTCGAAGGTGGCGCCGCCTGCGGCCTGCACGCGCTCGCCGTTGATCAGCATGGAAATGGCAGTCATGGAATGTCTCCTGGATGAATAGGAAGGAAAAGTCGGATGGGGATGGGGTGTGGGACGTTCAGGCAACGCCCAGGTAGGCCTGGCGCACGGCGTCGGACTGCAGCAGCGCGGCGGCATCGCCCGAGGCCACGATGCGCCCGCGCTCCAGCACATAGCCGCGCTGGGCCACCTGCAGCGCCTTGCGCACGTTCTGCTCCACCATGAGCACGGTGACGCCCTGCGCCGCGATGCGCTGCACGATGGCCAGCAGCTCGTCCACCATGCGCGGTGCCAGGCCCAGCGAAGGCTCGTCCAGCATCAACAGGCGCGGGCCGCTCATCATGGCGCGGGCCACGGCCACCATCTGCTGCTCGCCACCGCTCATGGTGCCGGCCAGTTGCTGGGCACGCTCCTTGAGGCGCGGAAAGTCCTCGAAGGCCTGGGCCAGGCGCTCGGCGCGCACGCGCGAGGGCACCAGCCAGCCGCCGAGTTCCAGGTTCTCGGTCACCGTCATCTGCGGGAACAGCTGGCGGCCCTCGGCCACCAGGGCCAGGCCGCGCTGCACGCAGGCGGTCGCATTGAGGGCCGGCACGGCCTGGCCGTCGAGCTGCACCGTGCCCTGGCGCGGCAGCAGGCCGGCCAGGGCCTTGAGCAGCGTGGTCTTGCCGGCGCCGTTGGGGCCGACGATCACCGTGATGCCGGGCTGGGCCTCGAGCGACAGGTCCTGCAGCACCTGAAAGCCGTTGTAGCCCGTGACCAGCCCTTGTACCGTGAGGTGTGCGCCGCTCATGCCGTGGCTCCTTCGGGTGTTGTCTGGGTGCCCATCTCATCGCCCAGGTAGGCCTCGATCACCTCCGGGTTGCGTACCACCTCGGAGGGTGTGCCATCGGCGATCTTGCGGCCCTGGTGCAGCACCAGCACGCGCTCCACGTACTTGAGCAGCGTGGTCACCGCATGCTCGATCCACACCACCGTGAGGCCCCAGTCATCGCGCAGGCGGCGGATGCGCTGGGCCATGGCATCGACCTCGGCCTCGGTCAGGCCGGCGGCCACCTCGTCAAGCAGCAAGAGGCGCGGGCGCGTGCCCAGGGCCATGCCGATCTCCAGCAGGCGCTGCTGCGAGGGCGTCACATCGGCCGCGGGCCGCTCGGCCAGGGCCGACAGGCCCAGCATGGCCAGGATCTCGTCTTCGCTGCGCAGGCCCACGGGCCCCTGGCGGTGGCGGCCCGCGAACTGCATGCCGAAGCGCACGTTGTCGCGCACCGTCATGTCCGGGAACACGCGCGGCGTCTGGAAGGTGCGCGCAATGCCATGGGCCGCATAGTGGTGCGGCCCCTTGCCGGTCAGGTTGTCGGCATCGCAGTGCAGCATGCCCGAGGTCGGTGGCTGCACGCCCGAGATGGCGTTGAAGAACGTGGTCTTGCCCGCGCCGTTGGGGCCGATGATGCCGATGAGCTCGCCGGCATGCAGCGTGGCGCTCACGCCGTCCACGGCGGTCAGCCCGCCAAAGCGCACGGTCACGCTGTCGATGGTCAGCAGGGCTTCAGACATGGCCGGCCTCCGTTGCAGGCGTGGCCGCCCGCTTGCGCTGCCACAGCGTGGCCAGCCCGTTGGGCAGGTACATCACGCACAGGATCAGCAGCAGGCCCAGCACCATCATGTAGCCATAGGGCAGCTGCAGGCGCAGCGTCTCGGCCAGCAGGCTGAAGACGATGGCCGCGAGCACCGGCCCGCCGATGCTGGCCGCGCCGCCGATCAGCGCGATCAGCACCGTCTGGAAGCCGATGAAGGGGCTGAACACGGCGGCCGGCTCGATGTAGGTCCAGCGCACGGCCATGGCCGCGCCCACGGCGCCTGCAAACGCGGCCGTGATGCCGAAGCCCGCGATCTTGGCCAGGCGCGTATCCACGCCCAGGGTCTGGGCGCGCTGCTCGTCCGCGCCGATGCCTGCAAGCGCCAGACCAAAGCGGCTGCGCTTTACAGCAATCGACGTGGCAATGGCCGCCGCCGCGATCAGCAGCACCGTGAGGTACACCGTCTCGTTGCTGGGCACCACTGTGAGCACGCGGCCCACGGTGCCCGAGACCTGCTTTTCGACAAAGGTCACTGCGTGGCGGATCAGCTCCGTCATGCCGAAGGTCAGCACCGCAAAGTAGGTGCCGCGCAGGTGCAGCACCGCCGCACCCATGACCACGGCCACCACGGCGGCGATCAGCGCGCCGGCCACGATCACCAGCGGCCAGGGCAGCACTTCCAGCAGCGTGGCGCTGGCATAGGCCCCGATGCCGAAGAAGGCCGATGTGGCCAGCGAGAGGTAGCGCGTGGCGCCGCAGAACAGCGACCAGCTGGTGGCCAGCGCGATGTACATCAGGCAGCTGAGCAGCACCGAGGCCACGAACTCGGACACCAGCCAGGGCAGGGTGCCGACCACGGCCGTTCCCATGGCGAGCGCCAGCCAGGGCTTGTTGGAATGCAGAGATTTCATTTTTTGGAGAAGAGTCCGTTGGGGCGCCAGATCAGCACGCCGATGAACACCGCATAGCTCAGCAGCATCTTGAGAGACGGGCTGCTGAAGTGCATGCCCAGGGCCTCGACCACACCCAGCAGCAGGCCGCCGGCCAGGCTGCCCGCCAGGCTGCCGAAGCCGCCCAGCGTGATCACGATCAGCGCCGTCACGGTATAGGGCTCGCCCATCGAGGGAGAGATCTCGTAGGTCATCGACAGCAGGGCCCCCGCCACGCCCGACAGGCCCAGGCCAATGCCGAACATCATGGGGTGCAGGCGCCGGGTGTTGATGCCCACCAGCTGCGCCCCCGTGGGCGACTGCATCAGCGCCCGCACGGCCTTGCCCAGCAAGGTGAGCTTGAGCAGCGCGATCAGCGCGGCCGACAGCGCCAGCGCCACGCCGAACAGTACCAGCTTGTTCTCGGTGAAGCGCATGCCCGCCACTTGCACCGGGTCGGCCAGGTACTCGTAGCCACGCAGGTCGCCACCCCAGATCAAGAGGGCGGTGTTCTGCACCAGGAACATCAGGCCGAAGCCCACCATCAGGCTGCGCGCCTCGAACACGTCCACGTTCGGCGCGCGCGCCGCCAGGCGCTTGAAGCACAGCGCATGCACCGCCACCCCCAGCACGAACAGCGCGATGAAGGCGATGGGCATCAGCAGCAGCGGCGACCAGCCCCAGGCGGTGTGCGCCCACCAGGTGATGAAGGCGCCGAGCATCAGGAACTCGCCATGCGAGATGTTCATGATGCGCATCAGCCCGTATTGCAGGTTCAGGCCCATGGCCACCAGCGCATAGATGCCGCCGGTAATGAGGCCACTGGCGACCAGTTCGGCCCAGGAGGTCAGGGACATTCCGTGTTACTTCCAGGCAGGCTTGTTGGTGTTCAATTGCGCCGTGGCGCGGTCCTTGGGCCAGACCACCTCGAAGTCGCTGCCCTGCCACTGGCTCACGGTGCCGGGGATGGAGGCGTTCTCGCTGCCCGCAAAGCGGATGCCGCCCAGGATGGTCTTGAACTCGTTCTTGGCGATGTGCTCGCGCAGCGCCTTGCGGTCCAGGCCCACCTTCTCCACGGCCTGCTGCAGGATCTGCAGGCCTGCCCAGGCATGGCCGCTGGCCCAGCGGTCGGGCTCCTTGTTGAACTTCTTCACGTGGGCGTCGAAATAGGCCTTGGCCTCGGGGCTGGTCTTCACGCTCCACGAGCCCATGCCGATCACGCCCTCGGTGTTGGCCTGCATCACGTTCTTGTACAGCTGGAAGGCCGTGCCCACCGAGGCGTAGAAGAACTTGGGGTTCAGCCCCACCTCGCGCGCCTGGCGGCTGGCCAGGATGGTGTCGGGCGGGTAGGTGATGCCGATGAAGGCGTCGGGGTTCTGGTCCTTGATGCCGCGCAGCACGGGCGCCAGGTCCTTCACGCCCAGCGGGTAGCTCTTGCGCTCCACCACCTGGATGCTGGTCTTCTTGAGCGCGTTGTTCAGCGCCGCGAAGTTTTCGAGGCCAAACAGGTCGTCCATGTAGACGATGGCCACCGACTTCACGCCGTTGGCCACCAGCATGTCCACCAGCGCGCCCATCATCTTGTCGGGCTGCTGCAGCAGGGAGAAGAAGTAGGGCAGGTTCATGTCGATCAGCTTGCGCGACAGCGCCGTGGGCGCCAGCAGCGGGTAGCCGAAGCGGTTGGCCAGCGGTGCGATGGCGAAGTTGGCGCCCGATCCCCAGGGCGGCAGGATCAGGTCCACCTTGTCGCTGCCCATGAGCTTCTCGAAGGTGCGCACGCAGGTCTCGGTCTCGCTGCGGTCGTCGTAGCCGATGAGCTCGATGGGGCGCTTGGCGCCCTTGATGGCCAGGCCGCCGGCCGCGTTCACCTGCTCGGCCCAGAGCAGGTAGTTGGGCTCCTGGCTGACCTGCGCGCCCGCCGCCCAGGGGCCCGTGCGGGCGATGGCGTAGCCCACGCGCACGGGGCCCGACTGGGCCAGCAGGTGCGGGGCGACCGACATGGCGCCCACCGTGGCGGCCATGCCCTTGATCCATTGGCGTTTGGATTGTTGAACCATTTTTCTGTCTCCTCGGATGGGCGGCCCGCGCAGCGCAGGCCGTTGACCGATCGTAGGCAGGGGCGCCCGGGCCTGCTGTGCTGAGCGTGCACAAAACGCTGGTCCCAGCGTGCACGGCGCAGCGGGTTTACCCGGATTTCCGTGCTGCGCCGGGGAATAGGGCTGCGCCGGATAATCCGGGGCATACCGGCGGCGCCAGCTGCTGTACTGGAGACACCATGGCCCACCCCCTGACCGAGGTATCCACCGATACCGTGGCACCGCGCGACCGCCTGCACCTGTGGGGCGACGCGGTGTGGCGGCTCATCGGCGGGCTGGAGTCGGATGCCTTCGGCGACGAGGCCTTCGCGGGCCACATCACCTCGGGGCAGGCCGGCTACGTCAACCTGTGCCAGCTCGACGTGAGCCGCCACCGCGTGGTGCGCACCCCCAGCCTGATCCGCGGCAGCGACCGGGCCTACATCAAGGTGGTGGCACAGCTCGAAGGGCGTGCCTGCTTCGAGCAGAACGGCCGCCAGGTCTGGCTGTCCCCGGGCGAATGGAGCGTGTACGACACCACGCGCGCCTACGCGGTGAGCAACCCCGAGGCCGTGCGCCAGATGGTGCTCATGATCCCCAAGGAGCAGATGCCCGAGCGCCGGCTGCGGCTCGACGACCTCATGGTGCAGCGCTTCTCGGGCACCAGCGGCGTTTCGCGCCTGGCCTGGGACACCATGCGCGCTGCCTTCACCGAGTTGCCCACCATGTCCGACGCTGCCGCAGACGGTGTGGCCGACGTGATCACGCACCTGGTGCAGCTGTCGCTGCTGGAGCGCAACGGCCAGCACAGCGCCGTGTCGCAGCGCGAGGCCCTGCGCGACCGCATCGGCCAGTACATCGACCGCCACCTGGCCGACCCGGACCTCACCATCGACCGCATCGCCCAGGCGCTCAACTGCAGCCGCCGCCACCTGTACAACGCCATGACCGACGATGGCGACACCCTGGCCGCCACCATCCAGCAGCGCCGCCTCGAAGCCTGCCTGCGCGAGCTGCGCCACCCTGGCCATGCGCACCGCTCGGTGACGGACATCGCCATCTCCTGGGGCTTTCGCAACAGCGGCCATTTCAGCCGGGTGTTCAAGGCCCACACGGGCTGCAGCCCGAGCGAGTACCGGGCGCGGGCATCGCTGCCGGCGCCCGAACTGCAGGCGCATTGAAGAGACCGTTCCCTGCCGGGCAGAGGACATCGTGCACTGCAGCAATTCTTTACATGGGGTTGACGCGTTGGCTAACTTTGCGAAGGGTGGGGTCCGCACAATAGGGCCATCAACCCGGAGCCAACCCCTTCCATGCGCCCTTCCTCCCCGCGTTCCCTGAGCCGCCAGCGCAACTGCCGCCATGCCCTGCGCTGGCCGGTACTGGCCCTGGCTGCGGCCCTGGCCGGCTGCGCCAGCATGGCCCCGCAGGATGCGCGCCTGCCCGACACGCCCGTGCCCACCACCTGGTCCGCCGGCACCACGGCCGCCCCCGGCAGCACGGCCACCTCGCTCGCCCAGTGGTGGCAGCGCCTGGGCGATGCCCAGCTGACCGCGCTGGTCGAGCAGGCCCTGGCGGCCAATACCAGCGTGCGCACGGCCCAGGCCGCGCTGCGGCAGGCCCGTGCCCAGGTCGATGTGCAGGCCGCCGGCCTGGCGCCCCAGGTGGGTGCCTCGGCCTCGGCGCAGCGCAGCCGCTCGGGCAACAGCGGCACGGGCAACAATTTCCAGCTGGGCTTCGATGCGAGCTGGGAGCCCGATGTGTTTGGCCGCGTGCGCGCCGGGGTCAACGCCAGCGAAGCCGATGCCCGCGCCGCCGAGGCCAGCCTGGCCGACGTGCAGGTGTCGCTGGCCGCCGAGGTGGCCGTGAACTACATCGAGCTGCGCAGCCTGCAGCAGCGCCTGGTGATCGCGCGCAGCAACCTGGCCAGCCAGGGCGAGACGCTGCAGATCACGCAGTGGCGCCTGCAGGCCGGCCTCACCACCTCGCTCGTGGCCGAGCAGGCGCGTGCGGCGTCCGAGCAGACCGCCGCCCAGATCCCCGCGCTCGAAGCCAGCCTGGCCCAGTCGCGCCACAGCCTGGCCGTGCTGACCGGGCAGGCGCCGGCCGCGCTCGATGCGCAACTGGCGGCCAGCGCCGCCGTGCCCCAGCCCGGTGATGAGCTGGCCATGGCGATACCGGCCGAAACCCTGCGCCAGCGCCCCGACGTGCGCGCGGCCGAGCAGCGCATCACCGCGGCGCTGGCCCGCGTCTCGCAGGCCGACGCGGCGCGCTACCCGGACTTCGGCATCAGCGGCTCGGTGGGCCTGCGCGCCCTCACGCTGGGAGCGCTCAGCGGCGGCAGCGCCGTGGCCGCATCGCTGCTGGGCAGCGTCTCGGTGCCGCTGCTCGATGGCGGTGCCGCGCGCGCCCAGGTGCGGGCGCAGGAGGCCGGCCTGGAGCAGGCGCGCATCGCCTACCAGGCGGCCGTGCTCACGGCGCTCAAGGACGTGGAAGACGCACTCGTGTCCCTGCGCGGCAACCGCGAGCGCCTGGTGCGCCTGCGCTCCGCCGCCGATGCCGCCGGCAATGCCGAACTGCTCGCGCGCCAGCGCTACAGCAGCGGGCTGATCGACTTCCAGGCGGTGCTGGAGACCCAGCGCACGCTGCTGTCCACGCAGGAGGGCGTGGCCACCACGGTGGCCAGCCTGTCCGCCGACCATGTGCGCCTGTACAAGGCGCTCGGCGGCGGCTGGCAGCCCTGACTGAGCCCTTATTCCATCCACAGCCACCTGGAGGTCGCGGCGCACACGGCGCACGGACACCTGGCAGCCAAAGGCCATCGACCCCGCGCACGGCCTGTGCACCGGTGGTGCCGCCCCTCTTTTCCTGTCTTTTCCCGAGCCCATCGCCATGACCGACAACACCAAGGAACCGCAGCCCGGCGCTGCCACCCCCGGGGCCCGTGCCCCGGCCGACCTGCAGGCCCTGCTGGGCGGCGAGAAGCCGCGCCGCTGGTACCGGCGCACCGCGCTGTGGCTGGGCGTGGCGGCCCTGGCGCTGGCAGGCGGCGGCATCTACGCCTGGCAGCTGCAAAAGCAGGCCAGCGCCGCGCCGGTCTACGTGACCGAAGAGGTGAAGACGGGTGACCTCACGCTCTCGGTATCGGCCAATGGCACGCTGCAGCCCACGCGGCTGGTGACCATCGGCAGCGAGCTCTCGGGCACGGTGCGCCAGGTGATGGTGGACGTGAACGAGAAGGTCAAGAAAGGCCAGGTGCTGGTGGAACTCGACACTGCCAAGCTCGATGCGCAGGTGCTGCGCTCGCGCGCTTCGCTGGCGTCCGCGCAGGCGCGGCAGGCACAGGCCGCAGCCACCACCAAGGAGGCGCTGGCGGGCCTCGGGCGCCTGGAAGAGGTCGCGCGCCTGTCGGGCGGCAAGGTGCCCTCGGCGGCTGAACTGGACACCGGCCGCGCCACGCTGGACCGCGCCCGCGCCGACGAGGCCAGCGCCCGCGCCAGCGTGGACGATGCGCGTGCGGCGCTGTCCACCGACGAGACCAGCCTGTCCAAGGCCTCCATCCGCTCGCCCATCGATGGCGTGGTGCTCACCCGAACGGTGGAGCCCGGCAACGCCGTGGCCGCATCGCTGCAGGCCGTGACCCTGTTCACCGTGGCCGAGGACCTCACGCGCCTGCGCCTGGACGTGAGCGTGGACGAGGCCGACGTGGGCTCGCTGCAGGTCGGGCAGAAGGCTAGCTTCACGGTCAGCGCCTTCCCCTCGCGGCGCTACCCGGCCGCGGTCACGCGCGTGTCCTTCGGCTCCACCAAGACCGACAACGTGGTCACCTACGTCACCTGGCTGGAGGTGGACAACCGCGACATGAGCCTGCGCCCCGGCATGACGGCGGCCTCCACCATCACCTCCACCGAGCGCAAGGACGTGCTGCTGGTGCCCAACACCGCGCTGCGCTTCACGCCGGCGCAGGCGGGCGCGGCCGCTGGCGGCGGCAAGCCCGCGGCGGCGCAGCAGGGCGGCGGCATCATGGGGCAGCTCATGCCGCGCATGCCACGCCCGGGTGGCCAGGGTGGGCGTCGCCCCGCAGGCGGCGGTGCGCCGGGCGAGGACGCCGCATCGAAGATGAAGCAGGTCTGGGTGCTCAAGGACGGCGCGCCGCAGGCCCTGAAGGTGCGCGTGGGCATCAGCGACGGCCGCATGACCGAGGTGACGGGCGAGGGCATCGCCCCCGGCATGGCGGTGATCACCGACCAGCGCAGCAACGGGGCCGCGCGATGACGGCCACCCACCGCATGGACAGCACGGGCGACGACACGGCGCTGATCCGCCTGCGCGGCGTCACCAAGGTCTATGGTGAAGGCGCGCTCGCCTTCCAGGCGCTCAAGGGCGTGGACCTGGACATCGCCCAGGGCGACTTCGTGGCCATCATGGGCCCCAGCGGTTCGGGCAAGTCCACGGCCATGAACACCCTCGGGTGCCTGGACCGGCCCACCACGGGCGACTACCTGTTCAAGGGCGTGCATGTGGAGGCGCTGCAGCGCGACGAGCGCGCGCGGCTGCGCCGGCGCTACTTCGGCTTCGTCTTCCAGGGCTTCAACCTGCTGGCGCGCACCTCCGCGCAGGAGAACGTCGAGCTGCCGCTGCTGTACCGTGGCGAGCCCGCAGCGGCGCGCCATGCGGCGGCCGCGAAGGCGCTGGCCGCCGTGGGCCTCAAGGGCTGGGAGCACCACACGCCGGCCGAGCTCTCGGGCGGGCAGCAGCAGCGCGTGGCGATCGCGCGCGCCATCGTCACCGAGCCGGCCGTGCTGCTGGCCGACGAGCCCACCGGCAACCTCGACACCCAGCGCAGCCACGAGATCATGCAGCTGCTGTGGCGCCTGAACGTGGACCTGGGCATCACCGTGCTCATGGTCACGCACGAGGGCGACATGGCCGAGTACGCACGGCGCATCGTGCGCTTCGTCGATGGCGTGGTGGGCAGCGACGAGCCGAATCCGCACCCACGCGGCCTGGCCGCTCACGGTGCGGTGCTGCCGGCGGAGGTGCACTGATGTTCCTCAGTTCCATCCTGCTGGCGCTGCGCTCCATCCGGCGCAACCTCATGCGCTCGTTCCTGACCATCCTGGGCATCGTGATCGGCGTGAGCGCGGTGATCACCATGGTCACGCTGGGCAATGGCGCCACGGTGTCCATTCAGAACCAGATATCGGGCCTGGGCACCAACCTGCTGCAGGTGCGCCCGGGGCAGCGCATGGGCCCGGGCGGCGGCACTGGTGCCGCGGCCTTCAAGGACACCGACGCCGATGCCATTGCCCAGCAGATCGGCGGCATCCTGGCCGTGGCGCCCGAATCGCGCGCGGCCGCCACCGTGGTGGCCGGCGGGCGCAACTGGTCCACCAGCATCATCGGCAGCACCAACGCCTGGCTGCAGACGGGCAACTGGACGCTGCGCATCGGCCGCGCATTCAGCGACGACGAACTGCGCGCCGGTGCCGCCGTCTGCGTGATCGGCGAGACGGTGCGGCGCGAGCTCTACGGCACGCGCGACGCCGTGGGCGAGCAGCTGCGCGTGAAGGCCTTCTCGTGCGAGGTGGTGGGCGTGCTGGCCTCCAAGGGGCAGGGCGCCTTCGGCAACGACCAGGACGACACCGTGCTGGTGCCGCTGCGCACCCTGCAGCGCCGCGTGACGGGCAACACCCGCGTGAACACCCTGCTGGTGTCGATGAAGGACGGCAGCGAACCCGAGCGCGTGAAGGCCAGCCTGACCCAGCTGCTGCGCGAGCTGCGCAAGCTCTCCGATACCGACGAGGACAACTTCAACGTGCTCGACACCAAGCAGCTGGGCGAGGCACTGTCGGGCACCACCAAGGTCATGACCACGCTGCTCGGGGCGGTGGCGGCCGTGAGCCTGCTGGTGGGCGGCATCGGCATCATGAACATCATGCTGGTCAGCGTGACCGAGCGCACCCGCGAGATCGGGCTGCGCCTGGCCATCGGCGCGCTTGAGCGCGAGGTGCTGCTGCAGTTCCTGGTCGAGGCGGTGGTGCTGGCCGCGCTGGGCGGGCTCATCGGCATCGTGCTGGCCACGGCCGCGTCGCTGGGGCTGTCGGTGCTGATGGGCGTGCCCTACCTGTTCAACCCGGGCGTGAACCTGCTGTCCTTCGTGTTCTCGGCCGGCATCGGCGTGGTGTTCGGCTACTTCCCCGCGCGCCGGGCCGCGCGCATGGACCCCATCGACGCCCTGCGCCACGAGTGAGGCGCCTCCCCGGTGCCCAGGCACCGGGGCAGGGCGGGGGCTTGCCAGGGGCCCGCCCCAAATTGGTGACATGCTGCACCGCAGCGAGGCGCCCAGGGGACAAAGCCCGAACGGGTGGCGACGAACCCCCTTCAAAAGCCGGGCACGCTTATTGCTGAACACTGGCTGTCCGCCGGTAAAGCTGCCTGCGCACTGATAAACAACCCCTCCGCTAATGATGGCGGAACACCCGGGCAAGCCGCAGCGTCGCAGCGGGCTGCCTGGTAGTTCCAACCCACGCCCGTGGTTCCGCGGAGGGTGCGTTGTGCCGCAAGGCACGGCACATCCTGCACCCCTTGATGCGGTTCCCCGGGTTCTTGCAGGATGAGCAAGCATGAAAATCGTTCTCATTGGCCACGGCATGGTCGGCCACAAGTTCCTCGAAAGCCTGGCCGAGACCGGCATGACCGGCGTCGAAGTCACCGTGCTGTGCGAGGAGCCGCGCCCCGCCTACGACCGGGTGCACCTGTCGGCCTTCTTCAGCGGTACTTCGGCCGACGAGCTCTCCCTGGTCGAGCCCGGCTTCTTCGAGCGCACCGGCTACACGCTGCGCCTGGCGGCGCGGGCCGCATCGGTGGACCGCCGCATCCGCACCGTGACCACGGTGGACGGCGAAGTGCTCCACTACGACAAGCTGGTGCTGGCCACCGGCTCCAACCCCTTCGTGCCCCAGGTGCCGGGGCGCGACCGCGACCACTGCTTCGTCTACCGCACCATCGAAGACCTGGAGGCCATGCAGGCCTCGGGCGCCAAATCCAAGACCGGCGTGGTCGTGGGTGGCGGCCTGTTGGGCCTGGAATGCGCCAAGGCACTGAGCGACATGGGTCTTGAAACCCACGTGGTCGAGTTCGCCCCCCGGCTCATGGCCGTGCAGGTGGACGAGGGCGGCGGCCGCGTTCTGCGGGCCAAGATCGAGGAGCTGGGCGTGCAGGTGCACACCGGCCGGAATACGCAGGAGATCACCGATGGCGCCCGTGCGCGCCACCGCATGGTGTTTGCCGACGGCACCTACCTGGAAACCGACATGATCGTGTTCTCCGCCGGCATCCGCCCGCGCGACGAACTGGCGCGCCAGAGTCTGCTGGCCATCGGCCCGCGCGGTGGCGTGGCCATCGACAGTGCCTGCCGCACCAGCGACCACGATGTCTACGCCATCGGCGAATGCGCCTCGTGGAACGAGCAGACCTTCGGCCTGGTGGCCCCCGGCTACGACATGGCGCGCGTGGCGGCCCGCCACATCGCGGGCGAGACCGACGCGGCCTTCGTCGGTGCCGACATGAGCACCAAGCTCAAGCTCATGGGCGTGGACGTGGCCAGCATCGGCGACGCGCATGCGAAAACGCCGCACAGCCGCACCTGCCAGTACGTGGACGAGCGCCGCCAGGTCTACAAGAAGATCGTCATCAGCGAAGACGGCAAGCAGCTGCTGGGCGCCGTGCTGATCGGCGACGCCACCGAGTACGGCACGCTGCTGCAGATGGCCCTGAACGGCATCACGCTGCCCGAGGACCCCGAGTTCCTGATCTTCCCGTCCAGCGACGGCAAGGCCAAGCCCGGCCTGGGCGTGGACGCCCTGCCCGACACGGCACAGATCTGCTCGTGCAACAACGTCACCAAGGCCGGCATCTGCGAGGCCGTGGGCAACGGTGCCTGCACCATCGCCGAGATGAAGGCCTGCACCAAGGCCGGTGCCACCTGCGGCGGCTGCGTGCCCCTGGTCACCCAGGTCATGAAGGCCGAGATGGCGCGCCGCGGCATGGCCGTGAACAACCACATCTGCGAGCACTTCGCGTACTCGCGCCAGGAGATCTACCACCTGGTGCGCGTGGGCAACATCAGGAGCTTTGGCGAACTGCTGGCCCAGCATGGCAAGGGCATGGGCTGCGACATCTGCAAGCCCGTGGCGGCCAGCGTGTTCGCCTCGTGCTGGAACGAGTTCGTGCTCAAGAAGGAGCTGGCCGGCCTGCAGGACAGCAATGACTACTACCTGGGCAACATCCAGAAGGACGGCACCTACTCGGTGGTGCCGCGCATGCCCGGTGGCGAGGTCACGCCCGACGGCCTGATCGCCGTGGGCCAGGTGGCCAAGAAGTACGGCCTGTACACCAAGGTCACCGGCGGTGCGCGGGTGGACATGTTCGGTGCGCGCCTGGAGCAGCTGCCCCTGATCTGGGAGGAGCTGATCACCGCCGGGTTCGAGTCCGGCCATGCCTACGGCAAGTCGCTGCGCACGGTCAAGAGCTGCGTGGGCTCGACCTGGTGCCGCTATGGCGTGGGCGATAGCGTGGGCCTGGCCGTGGAGCTGGAGAACCGCTACAAGGGCCTGCGTGCCCCGCACAAGATCAAGTTCGGCGTCTCGGGCTGCACGCGCGAATGCGCCGAGGCGCAGGGCAAGGACATCGGCATCATCGCCACCGAAAAGGGCTGGAACCTCTACATCTGCGGCAACGGCGGCATGAAGCCGCGCCATGCCGAGCTGTTCGCCTCCGACCTGTCCAAGGAAGACCTGGTGCGCATGATCGACCGGGTGCTGATGTTCTACGTGCGCACGGCCGACCGGCTGCAGCGCACCAGCACCTGGCGCGAGAACCTAGAGGGCGGCCTCGACTACCTCAAGGATGTCCTGCAAAAGGACAGCCTGGGCCTGTGCGCCGAGCTCGAATCGCAGATGCAGCACGTGGTGGCCACCTACCAGTGCGAGTGGAAGACCGCCGTGACCGACCCCGAGACGCGCAAGCGCTTCCGCTCGTTCGTGAACAGCGACAAGGCCGACGAGAACGTGCTCTTCGTCGAGGAACGCGGCCAGATCCGCCCCGCACGCGCAGAGGAACGTGGCCAGACCCCTGCCAAGGTCATCCCCATCCACCAGGCCGCTTGAAGAAGAAGGACGAGGACAACATGAGCGCACTCCCCATGAACAGCAGCACCGACCCCCTTGCCTGGACCGACATCTGCGCGGTCGACGACATCCTGCCCAGCACCGGCGTCTGCGCCCTGGTGGCCGACCGCCATGTGGCCGTGTTCCGCACCGGCAGCGACCAGTTCTTCGCCATCGACAACGTGGACCCCAAGTCGGGCGCCAGCGTGCTCTCGCGCGGGCTGATCGGCAACCTGGGCGAGCGCGTCGTGGTCGCCTCGCCGCTGTACAAGAACCATTTCGACCTGCGCACCGGCGAATGCCTGGAGGCGCCCGAGCATTCGGTGCAGGCGCACGGCGTGCGCGCCGAGGGCGGGCGCATCAGCGTGGCCGTCGCCTGAATGCCCTGGGCGGTGTCCGGCGGGGTTAGCATCTGCGTATCCTGAATCCCGGAGTCACTGCATGCCCGATCTGGCCGCCGCGCCCCTGTCCGTTTCCAGTCTCGTGCTGCGCTCGCGCCAGCTCGAGATCGATGCGGTGCGCCACCTTGCCAGCCGGGCCGCGCTGGTGGACGTGGTCGGGCAGTTGATCGAGGGGCTGCAGCGCGAGCGTGGCGCTTCGGGCGTCTACCTGGCCTCCAAGGCCCAGCGCTTCGCCGACCTGCGGGGTCGCATCGTGCAGGAGGTCGTGGCGCTGGAGGCCCAACTGCGCGGGGAATTCGCCCAGCATGTCGAGCCTGCGCAGGGCGCCACAGCCAAGGCCCTGTCGCTGATGGCCTGGGCCCTGCTGGGCCTCGATGCGCTGCCTGCCTTGCGCAGCCAGATCGACAAGCAGGCGATGACCGCCCACGATTCGATTGCCGCGTTCAGCCACCTGATCGCCGGGCTGGTCGAGCTGGTCTTCCACGTGGCCGATGCGGCCGGGCTGCCCAGCGTCTCGCGCCAGCTCGTGGCCCTGGTGCACCTGGTGCAGGCGCAGGAAGAGGCGGGGCAGGAACGTGCCATGGGCGCGCTGCTGTTCGCCTCAGGCCAGGGCAGCGACGCCCACCAGCAGCGCGTGCTGCACCTGATCGATGCCCAGGAACGCAGCCTGCGCGCCTTTGCCGAGTTTGCCGATGTGGCGCTGCGCACCCGCTGGGAGCAGCAGCAACTGGCCCCCGGCATGGCCCAGCTGGAGCGGCTGCGGCGCACGCTGTGCGTGGTGCGGCCGGGTGCGGCGCTGGACAGCAACCTCAGCGACGCCTGGTTCGACGTGTGCACCGAGCGCATCACGGCCCTGTGGCAGTTGCAGGTGGACCTTGTGCAGCGCCTGCGCGAGGACTGCTCCGCGCACATCGTGCAGGCCCAGCAGGACCTGCAGGACTCCAAGGGCCTGTTGCGCGGCCTGCGCGACAACCCGCCGCAGCGCACGCACGCGGTGGACCGCTTCTTCGACATCGCCATCGCGCCGACCGCGGTGGAGCAGTCGGCAGCGGGAGCGCAGGGGGCCGAATCGGCCTCGCTGCTGGAGCTGCTGCAGGCCCAGTCGGCGCGCATGGCCAGCATGGAAGCCGAGCTCGAGGCGGCGCGCCGCACGCTCAATGAGCGCAAGGTGATCGAGCGCGCCAAGGGCGTGCTGATGGCGCGCCTGGGCATGAACGAGGAAGTCGCCTTCCGCGTGCTGCAAAAGACCTCGATGGACCAGAACCGCCGCCTGCTCGATGTGGCCGAGGCCACGCTGTCCCTGCCGGACCTGGCATTCGCCCACCCCGACCGCAAGGGCGACAAGCCCGCCTGACCCAGGCTGGTGCCCGGCCTGCACTGATGTGAGGCCGACGCCGCACCATGCCCCGTGAGCGTGCACGGTTTGTGGGAATTTCCCCGGCCTGGGCTGCCCCAACGAGGGTACGGAACTTGCAAGGAGGGTGGTGGAGGGCGGGCTGACGGTGGCCTGCCTGCCATCTGTCTGCGGCTCGCCGCAGGCACAGGAATCGCGCTTCCAAGGATAACGGCGTCCCTTGCGTCCCCCAGGTGTCTGGGGGGGCAGCGGACGCCGTTTTTCTTTGTCTTCTTCCTGGCGCGCTTCCTGGGGTGCATCACCCCGAGGCGCCTGTCCGTTCCCTGTTCCAAAGGAATTTCAATGGCCTACCTCGCCCCCGCCGAGTTCGTGACCAAGATGGTCGATTCCGGTGAATCCAAGCTCCTGATGTCTACCCGCGACACGCTGATCCGCTCCTTCATGGCCGGTGCCATGCTGGCACTGGGCGCCGCCTTCGCCGTCACCGTCACGGTGAACACCGGCAACGCGCTGCTGGGCGCGCTGCTCTTTCCGGGCTGCTTCATCCTGCTGTACCTGCTGGGGTATGACCTGCTGACCGGTGTCTTCACCCTGGCCCCGCTGGCCGTGCTCGACAAGCGTCCTGGCGCCACCTGGGGTGGCGTCTTTCGCAACTGGACGCTGGTGTTCTGCGGCAACTTCGCGGGTGCCTTCATGGTGGCGGTGTTCATGGCCATCATCTTCACCTTCGGGTTCAGCGAGGCGCCCAACGCCGTCGGCGTGAAGATCGGCCACATCGGCGAGGGCCGCACGGTGGGTTACTCCGCACACGGCGCCGCCGGCATGCTGACCCTGTTCATCCGCGGCGTGATGTGCAACTGGATGGTGTCCACCGGCGTGGTGGCGGCCATGATGTCCACATCGGTGTCGGGCAAGGCCATCGGCATGTGGATTCCCATCGCCCTGTTCTTCTACATGGGTTTCGAGCACAGCATCGTCAACATGTTCCTGTTCCCTTCGGGCCTGCTGCTGGGTGGCAACTTCACGGTCATGGACTACCTGGTCTGGAATGAAATCCCCACCGTGATCGGCAACCTGGTGGGCGGCCTGACCTTCGTGGGCGCGATGCTGTACTCCACGCACTACAAGACCGCCCCCAAGCGCAAGATCGCCTAAAGACGAGGCTGAACGGGTCCCTCACGCGCCGCGCACCCTGCTTTGGGCGGTCTCGGCGCAAGCAAATGCTCGCCATAGCACGGGCTATGGCTGCGCTTTGCGCCTAGCATCCCATCCCAAATCAGGGCACGCGCCATCGTGAAGACCCATTCATCCTCGCCTTCCTGCCTGCCTCCCTATGAGCGACAGCAATAGCTTGAACGTCACGCTCGGCCAGCATTCCGAGGCCGGTCACAAGGGGGTCAACCAGGACTTCCACGGCGCCATGCTGCCCGTGGGGCCGCAGCGCGGCACCAAGGGCATCGTGGTGGCGCTGGCCGACGGCATAGGCTCCAGCGCGGTGAGCCAGGAGGCCAGCGCGGCAGCGGTGCGCGGCTTCCTGGACGACTACTACGCCACCTCCGAGGCCTGGTCGGTGCGCCGCTCGGCCCAGCGCGTGCTGGGCGCCACCAATGCCTGGCTGCACGCGCAGACCATGCGCAGCCATGCGCGCTTCGACAAGGACCGCGGCTACGTCACCACCTTCAGCGCCCTGATCCTCAAGGGCCGCGAGGTGCACCTGCTGCACGTGGGCGATGCGCGCATCTACCGCGTGCACGCCACGGCCCTGGAGCAACTGACCGAGGACCACCGTGTGCACCTGTCCTCGGTCGAGTCCTTCCTGGGCCGTGCCCTGGGCATGGGCCCGAATGTGGAGATCGACTACCGCAGCCTGCCGGCCGAGGTGGGCGATGTCTACCTGCTGGCCACCGACGGGGCGTACACGCACCTGGATGTGGCGGCCGTGCAGGCTGCCATCGCGCACGCTGCGGGCGACCTGGACGCGGCCGCGCGGGCGCTGGTGGCCGCTGCCCGGGCGCGCGGCGCCACCGATGACCTGACACTGCAGTTGCTGCGCATCGATGCGCTGCCCGAGAACCGGGCCCTGGCCAGCCTGCCGGCTGCGCGCGAGGGGTTGGCCCTGCCGCCGCCGCTGTCGCCGCGCATGCAGTTCGAGGGCTACACCATCGTGCGCGAACTGCATGCGAGTTCGCGCAGCCACGTGCACCTGGCCGTGGACGACGCCACGGGCCAGCAGGTGGCGCTCAAGACCCCGTCGGTGGAGCTGGCCGCCGAGAAGGACTACCTGGACCGCCTTGTGCTCGAGGAATGGGTGGCGCGGCGCATCCACAGCCCGCATGTGCTGCGCGCCGCGGGCGACGAGCGGCCGCGCCAGCATGTCTATGTGGCCATGGAATTCGTGGAAGGCCAGACCCTGGGCCAATGGATGACCGACCACCCCCAGCCCGGCCTGGACGCCGTGCGCAGCCTGGTCGCCCAGATCGGCAAGGGCCTGCAGGCCTTCCATGCGCGCGAGATGCTGCACCAGGACCTCCGACCCGAGAACCTGCTGGTCGACCGCAGCGGCACGGTGAAGCTCATCGATTTCGGGTCGGTGCACGTGGCGGGCCTTGCCGAGGGGACGGGCGCTGCGCGCGCGGATGCCATTGCCGGCACGCTGCAGTACACCGCGCCCGAGTACTTCGTGGGCGGCGAGGGCGATGCCCGGGCGGATTTGTTCTCGCTGGCGGTGCTGACGTACCAGATGCTCACCGGCCAACTGCCTTACGGCCTGCAGGTGGTGCGCCTGCGTTCACCGGCGGAGCTCAAGCAGCTGCGCTATGTGCCCGTGCGCCACCTGCGGCCCGAATTGCCGGCCTGGCTCGATGGGGTGTTGCACAAGGCCCTGCAGCCGCAGCCGCTCAAACGCCAGGAGGCGGTCTCGGAATTCCTGCACGACCTGGAGGCGCCGGGTGCACAATTCCAGCGTCTGCGTGCGCCACCGCTGGTGGAGCGCAATCCGGTGCTGTTCTGGCAGGCCGTGTCGTGCCTGCTGGGGCTGGCGGTGTTGGTGCTGTTGGGAATGCGCGCGTACGGAAATTGAAGGAACCCTTGCGGTTCGGCGCGTGAGAAAAGCGGGGGCAAAGCCCTGACGGGATAAGGCCTTTGCCGGACTGGGGCAAAGGGAGGGGCAAAGTGCACGCACGGGTGGAGCGCGGCCGCCAGGCCACGCTCCACTGCGCCGTGTATTGACTTACTGGATGCTCAGCGTCGTGGCCTTGCTGACGGGCTCCACGCGCACCAGAGTGAGCGTGAGCACGCCGTTTTCGAGCTTGGCGCTGCTGGCCGCGGCATCGATGTCGGTGGCCAGCTCCCAGGCGCGCTGCACCTGGCGGGGAGCGCCTTCCACGCTGGACAGACGCACCACATTGCCTTCGATGGCGAGCTGCAGTTGCTCACGGGCGAGGCCGGGCACATCGAGCTGCAAGGTGGTGGCCTTGTCGTCCTGCGTGACGGTCACGCCGGCAGAGCGGGCAGGGGCGGCATTGGCAAAGCTGCCGAGCAGAAAGCGCTGCAGCGCCAGGTCGGCAGAGCGGGGTGCGTTGAAGGCGGAACGGCGGGCGACGGGGGCGAAGATCATGAAAAGGACTCCTATACACTGCGCGGCTCTCGACGTGGTCGCCGCATGGACAGAACTTGTGTACGGCCGCGCGGGTTTTCAAGGGGAAAAAGAGCATGAATAAATTGCGGTTCGCGGGCTTGAAATCAGGCGCTGCGGCATTACGTCATTCCGTTTTGGTCGTCGCTGCCACACTGGCCTGCACGCTGGCACCGGCCTCCATCAGCTGGGCGCAGGGCACAGCACCCGCTGCTGCTGCAGCACCCGCCAAGCCCGTGAAGATGGCGCTGATCGAAAGCCTCTCGGGCGCCTTTGCCAACACCGGCGAGGCCGTCTACCGCAACATCTACTGGGCCATGGAGCGCGTCAACGCTCGCGGTGGCGTGGCCCTGCCGGCCAGCGCCGGCGGCCCGCGCCTGCTGGCGCTGGAGCGCTATGACAGCAAGGGGCAGAACGAAGAGGCCCTGTCGGCCCTGCGCGCGGCCATCGACGATGGTGCGCAGGTCGTGCTGCAGGGCAATTCCTCGGCCACTGCCGCGGTGCTGATCGAGGCCATCAACAAGCACAACGAGCGCGAGCCGAACAAGCGCGTGATCTTCCTCAACTACTCGGCGGTGGACCCCATCCTCACCAACGAGAAGTGCAGCTTCTGGCACTTCCGTTTCGACGCCCATGCCGACATGCGCATGGCCGCACTCATGGAGGTGATGCGCGACGACAAGGCCTTGAAGAGCGTCTACCTGATCGGCCAGGACTACAGCTTTGGCCAGGCCGTGCTGCGCGAGGCCAAGAAGCAGCTGTCGGCCCAGCGCCCCGACGTGGCCGTGGTCGGCGAAGAGCTGCACCCCGTGGGCCGCGTGAAGGATTTTGCGCCCTACGCCGTGAAGATCAAGACCAGCGGCGCGCAGGCCGTGGTCACGGGCAACTGGGGCAACGATCTCACGCTGCTGGTCAAGGCCGCGCGCGAGGTGGGCTACGACGGCAGCTTCTACACCTTCTACGGCAATGCGCTGGGCGCGCCCGCGGCCATCGGCGATGCCGGCATCGGCAAGGTGGTGGCCGTGGCCGACTGGCTGCCCAATGTGCCGGGCGCGCAGAGCGAGGCCTTCTACCAGGCTTTCCGCGAGCGCTTTCCCAAGCCCCAGGACGACTACGTGCACATGCGCATGCAGCTCATGGTGGAGGCGCTGGCCCAGTCCATCGAGCGCGCGGGCAGCACCGATCCGGTGGCCGTGGCGCGCCAGATGGAAAAGGCCAGCGTGCAGCTCTCGGGCCAGGGCGGCAGCATGCGCGCGGCGGACCACCAGTTCCAGCAGGCGCTGGTGGTGGGCGTGATGGACAAGAAGGGGGCCAACGGCGTCAAGTTCGACGTCGAAGGCTCGGGCTACGGTTTTCGCGTGGTGCGCCAGATCGCCCCTGCAAAGGCGCAACAACCCCATACCTGCACCATGCAGCGTCCCTGACGGGCGCGCCTGCGGCGTGGCGCTCCACGCCGCGCGGACACAAGGCCGGGGTGCCTTTTGTCCGCATATCGATATGACAAGTTAGCGCAACGCGCGCCGGCCCGGGGCCACAGAATTTGCAGCATTGCTCACCCATGCGCGAATCGCCCCCACCGTGTCCTATGCCCTGTCCCTGCTCGACAAGAGCCCCGTTCCTGAAGGCTCCACCGCGGCCCAGGCGCTGCAGCGCACCGTAGCGCTGGCGCAGCGTGCCGAGCAACTGGGCTACCGGCGCTTCTGGGTGGCCGAGCACCATGGCAACCCGGGCCTGGCCAGTTCGGCACCCGAGGTGCTGGTTGCGCACCTGCTGGCGCGCACCACGCGCATCCGCGTGGGTTCGGGCGGCGTCATGCTGCAGCACTACAGCCCCTTCAAGGTGGCCGAGGCCTTCAAGCTGCTGGCTGCGCTGGCCCCGGGCCGTGTGGACCTGGGCGTGGGCAAGGCGCCCGGCGGTCTGCCGCTGTCCACCCGTGCGCTGCAGGCCGCACGCGACCCGGCGCGCAAGGCCGACTTCGCGGTGCAACTGGCCGAACTCGATGCCTTCGTCTCCAACACCCTTTCCGCCGACCACCCGCTGGCCGGTGCCGTGGCCCTGCCCGAGCCGCCGAGCCTGCCCGAGCGCTTCCTGCTCGGCGGTAGCCCCGACAGCGCCGCGCTGGCCGCGCGCCATGGCTGGCAGTTCGTCTATGCCGGGCACTTCAATGGCGACCCGGTGAACATCGAGCGCTCGGTGCAGGTCTACCGCGAGGCCGCGGGCCGCGTGCCACTGCTCGCGCTCTATGCCCTGGTCGCAGACACGCAGGAGGAGGCCGAGCGCCTGGTGGGCGCGCTGCGCATCGTCAAGCTGCACCTGTCCACCGGCCAGAGCGTGAACCTGCCCAACGAGAAAGCCGCCGCCGAGTTCGCGCGCCAGGCCGGCGTGAGCGACTACCGCCTCGAAGAAACCCGCCCGCATGTGATCGCCGGCTCGCAGGCCTTCGTGCGCGATGCGCTCGATGCACTGGCCGAGCGCTACGGCATCGAGGAGTTCGTGGTCGACACGCCCGTGACCGGCTTTGCCGAGCGCCTTGCGTCGGTGGAGCTGCTCGCCGGCGCGCTGCAGACCGCCGAGGCCTGACCCCTGCCCCCAGAAGGAAAAACACATGAGCAACCCGCCCCCCACCCGCTCCCCCATCCGCTTCGGCCTGATGCTGCACGGCGCAGGCGGCCATATGAATTCGTGGAAGCACCCCGCCGGCCCGGCCGATGCGAGCGTGAACCTGCAGTTCTACATCGACACCGCGCGCAAGGCCGAGGCCAACGGCATCGCCTTCGCCTTCGTGGCCGATGGCCTGTTCATCAACGAGAAGTCGATCCCGCACTTCCTCAACCGCTTCGAGCCCATCTCCATCCTCTCGGCGCTGGCCGTGGCCACGACGAAGATCGGCCTGGCGGGCACCATCTCCACCTCGTACAGCGACCCGTTCACGGTGGCGCGCCAGTTCGCCTCGCTGGACCTCATCAGCCAGGGCCGCGCGGGCTGGAACGTGGTGACCACGCCGCTCGAAGGCACGGCCAGCAACTACAGCCGCCAGCACCCCGACCACGCGCTGCGCTACGAGATCGCCGACGAGTACCTGGAGGTGACGCAAGGCCTGTGGGACAGCTGGGACGAGGACGCCGTGGTGCGCGACCGGGCCACCGGCCAGTTCTTCGACCCGGCCAAGCTGCACACGCTCAACCACAAGGGCCGCTTCTTCCAGGTGGCCGGGCCGCTGAACATCGGGCGCTCGGCCCAGGGCCAGCCGGTGATCTTCCAGGCCGGCTCGTCCGATGCGGGTGTGGGCCTGGCGGGCAAGTACGCCGACGCGGTGTTCACGCATTCGCCCAACCTCGAGGCCACGCGCGCCTTCCTGCGCCAGGTCAAGGCCAGCGCGGTGGCGCAGGGCCGCCAGGGCGACGACGTGAAGATCTTCCCGGGCATCGGCCCGGTGGTGGGCGCCACCCAGGAGGAGGCCGAGGCCAAGTACCAGGCCATCCGCGAACTGCTCACGGTGCAGGAAGCGCTGGCCTACCTGGGCCGCTACTTCGACCACCACGACTTCAGCCAGTACCCGCTGGACGCGCCCTTCCCCGAACTGGGCGAGATCGGGCGCAACAGCTTTCGCTCCACCACCGACCGCATCAAGGCCGATGCCAGGGAGCGCGGCCTCACGCTGCGCCAGGTGGCGCTGGAGGCGGCCACGCCACGCTCGCAGTTCGTGGGCACGGGCGAGCGGGTGGCCGACGAGATCATCCGCTGGGTGGACGAGGGCGCGGCCGACGGCTTCATCCTTGGTTTCCCGGTGCTGGCGCAGGGGCTCGAAGATTTCGTGACGCATGTGATCCCGGTGCTGGAGGCACGCGGCCGCTACGAGCGCACCTTGCCCGGCGCCACGCTGCGCGACCACCTGGGCCTGCCGCGCAAGGCCAGCCGGTATGCGGCTGCGCCAGAGCTGGGCGCTGCCGACCGGAAGGTTGCCTGATGGGCGCCGCATTGCCTATCGAAAGCTCCCAGGATGTGGCCCGGGTCGAGGAGGGAATTGCCGCCTTCATCGGCGAGTTCAAGGCCCTGCGCCAGGACCTGCACCGCCACCCGGAACTGTCCTTCCAGGAGCACCGCACGGCCGCCATCGTGGCCGAGCGTCTCGCGGCGTGGGGCTACGAGGTCACCACCGGCATTGCCGGCACGGGCGTGGTGGGCAGGCTGGTGCGCGGCAATGGCAGAGGCAAGTCCCTGGGCATCCGCGCCGACATGGACGCGCTGCCCATCACCGAGGCCACGGGCCTGCCCTATGCGAGCGAAAACGCCGGCGTGATGCATGCCTGCGGGCACGATGGCCACACCACGGTGCTGCTCGCGGCGGCGCGCTTCCTGGCCGAGTCGGGGCGCTTCGACGGCACGCTGAACCTGATCTTCCAGCCCGCCGAGGAGAACGGCGGTGGCGCCAACCGCATGATCGCCGAAGGGTTGTTCGAGCGCTTTCCCTGCGATGCGGTGTTCGGCCTGCACAACTGGCCCTGCGTAGGCGAAGGGCACTTCGGCTGCGTGACCGGGCCGGCCATGGCCTCGGTGGACCAGATCACCATCACCGTGCGCGGCAAGGGCGGCCATGGCGCTGCGCCGCACGAGACGGTGGACCCGGTGGTGGCCAGCGCCCACATCATCACGGCACTGCAGACGGTGGTGTCGCGCAACGTCGACCCGCTGGACATGGGCGTGGTCACCGTGGGCTCGATCCACGGCGGTGCCGCCCCGAATGTGATCCCCGAAAGCGTGGAGCTCAAGCTCACGGCACGGGCCTTCAAGCCCGAGGTGCGCGCCATCCTGCAGGAGCGCATTCCCGCCATCGCCCGCGCCCAGGCCGAGAGCTTCGGCGCCACGGCCGAGGTGCAGTACCGCCCGGGCTACCCCGCGGTGCTGAACCACGATGCCGAGACGGCGCTGGCGCGCAGCGTGGCTATCGACACCTTTGGCGCCGCGCGTGTGGATGCGGGGTTTCGCCCGCGCACGGCCAGCGAGGACTTCGCCTTCATGCTGCTCAAGCGGCCTGGCAGCTATGTCTTCGTGGGCAATGGCGATGGCGCCTCGCTGCACAGCCCGTACTACGACTTCAACGACGCCATCCTCGCGCCCTCGGCCACCTACTGGGTGCGCCTGGCCGAGCGTTTCCTGGCGCCGGCCGCATGACCTCCCTTCTTCCTGTTGCCTTGATGGACGCGACAACACCATGAGCGAACGATTCGTCTACACCACCCCGCTGGACCCGCTGGCGCGCCCTCTGGTCGAGGAGCTCAGCTACGAGTACGAGAGCCGCTATGGCGATTTCTACGAACGCGAGGGCGGCCCGCGCGAGATGGAGAAGTACCCGCCCGAGCTGTTCTCGCCGCCCGAAGGCGGCAATTTCGTGCTGCTGCTGCGCGATGGGGTGGCGATTGGCGGCGGCGCGTTCAAGCGCCACCCGGACCCCGGCACGGCCGAGCTCAAGCGCGTCTGGGCGCACTCGGCCCTGCGCCGCCAGGGCCTGGCGCGCCGTGTGGTCCAGGAGCTCGAAGCCCAGGCGCTGCGCCAGGGCTACACGCGCATCTACCTGACCACGGGCTTTCGCCAGCCCGAAGCCGTGGCGCTGTACCTGGGCCAGGGCTATGCGGCGCTGTTCGATCCATCGGCGCCCGAGGGCACCTACCGCTCGCTGCCGTTCGAAAAAATCCTGGTGCAGGCGCCTGCGCTGGCACGCGCCGCCTGAGTTTCCCTTTCCATTCCTACACACCACGATGTCGACCACCACCACGCTCGATGCCCATGCACTGCCCGCGGGCCCGGCGCACCATGCGGCACCCCCTGTTGCCGCGGCTGCGGCAGTCCCCGCCGCGCCGCCCGTGAAGGGCGACTATTCCCACTACAAGGTGGTGCCCGCACGCTACCGGGCACGCGCGGTGGGCACCGTGTTCGCCGCCGTGGTCATCGCGCTGGTGCTGTACTCGGTGCTCACCAACCCGCGCTGGGGCTGGGGCATTTTTGCCGAATGGTTCTTTGCCGAGCCGGTGCTGGTGGGCCTGGGCCGCACGCTGCTGCTCACGGCGCTGGGGGCGCTGTTCGGCTTCACGCTGGGCACGGCGCTGGCGCTGGCCCGGGTATCGCGCTCGCCGCTGCTGGCGGGCCTGTCGTGGACCTTTGTCTGGATCTTCCGCTCCATCCCGGTGATCGTGCTGCTGCTCATCATCAACAACCTCGGTTACCTGTACGAGTCGGTGAGCCTCTCCGTGCCGTTCACGGGCTGGACCTTCTTCTCGTACCCCACCACGCAGCTCATCAGCCCCTTCGTGGCGGCGTTGATCGGGCTCACGCTCAACCAGGCGGCCTTCGCCTCGGAGATCGTGCGCGGGGGCATCCTGTCGGTGGACCAGGGTCAGCTCGAGGCGGCCGCCGCGCTGGGCCTGCCGCGCCGGCGCCAGGCCTTTCGCATCGTGCTGCCGCAGGCCATGCGCTCCATTCTGCCCAGCGGCTTCAACGACATCATCGGTCTGGCCAAGGGCACGTCCAACGTCTACATCCTGGCACTGCCCGAGCTGTTCTACACCATCCAGATCATCTACCGGCGCAACCTGGAGGTGATCCCGCTGCTGATGGTGGCCACCGTCTGGTACCTGGTGATCCTCACGGTGCTGTCGGTCATGCAGCACTACATCGAGCGGCATTTCGCCAAGGGCGCGCTGCGCAATCCACCGCCCTCGCTGTTCACGGCCATCGCGCGGCGCCTGGGTTTCGCTCCCAAGGCGGTGCCGCTGGAGGCCCAGCCGGCCGTCGCGGCCGCGCCCCAGGCAGCACCCGCCGGCACCGTGCCGCGCTGGAGCGGCGGTCTCACGCGCGGCGGCGAGGTCACCATCCACGGCGTCTCCAAGCACTACGGCGCGCTGCAGGTGCTCAAGGACGTGACGCTCACCGTGCCGCCCGGCAGCGTGACCGTGGTGCTGGGCCAGTCGGGCTCGGGCAAGTCCACGCTGCTGCGCGCCATCAACCACCTGGAGCGGGTGGACGGCGGCTTCATCGCCATCGACGGCGAGCTCATCGGCTACCGCCAGGATGCGGACACCCTGTACGAACTGGGCGAGAAGGACATCCTCGCGCGCCGCGTGGACGTGGGCATGGTGTTCCAGAACTTCAACCTGTTCCCCCACCTCACGGTGCTGGAGAACATCATCGAGGCGCCCATCAGCGTGCGCCGCCTGCTGCGCCCCGAAGCCGAGGCCCTGGCGCAGGAACTGCTGGCCCGCGTGGGCCTGTCCGACAAGGCACACAGCTACCCGCGCCAGCTCTCGGGCGGCCAGCAGCAGCGCGTGGCGATCGCGCGGGCGCTGGCCCTCCGGCCCAAGGTGCTGTTGTTCGACGAGCCCACCTCGGCGCTCGACCCCGAGCTGGTGGGCGAGGTGCTGGCCGTGATCAAGGAACTGGCGCGCTCGGGCACCACGCTGGTCATCGTCACGCACGAGATCGGCTTTGCCCGCGAAGTGGCCGACACCGTGGTCTTCATGGAGCAGGGACAGGTGCTGGAGACCGGCACGCCCGAGCAGGTGTTCAACCACCCGCAGCACCCGCGCACCGCAGAGTTCCTGGCCAAGGTGCTCTAGCAGCCCGCCGCAGTTCTTTCCCTCCCTTGCACGCGCAGCGCCCGGCTGGGCGCCAGCGTGCCCGCATGGTCTTTTTTTCATGGCTTTTTTCAGGAACCATCCGATGAACTTCACCCGCCGCTCCACCTTCCTTGCCCTGGCGCTGGCCGCCGCGGCCATGGCTCCGCTGCAGCTCATGGCCCAGGCCGTGGACCTGAGCCCTGAACAGCCCGGGCGCCCGCGCTCGGCCAAGGTCGACGAGGCGCTCAAGCTCGTGTCCAAGGACTTCAAGTTCGCCAAGGAGGGCGTGCTCACGGTGGGCACCACCACGGGTCGCCTGCCCTTCGGCGCCTACGCCACCGACAACAAGACCCCCGTGGGCAATGCGCCCGACGTGGCGCAGCTGGTGGCCGACAGCCTGGGGCGCAAGCTCGAACTGGTGTCGGTGGCCTGGGCCGACTGGCCGCTGGGCCTGCAGTCGGGCAAGTTCGACGTGGTGATCTCCAACGTCACGGTGACCGAGGAGCGCAAGGAGAAATTCGACTTCTCCACCTACCGCAACGACCAACTGGGCATCTACGTCAAGGCCGACAGCAAGATCGCCGCGATCAAGGAACCCAAGGACGTGGCGGGCCTGAAGATCATCGTCGGCGCCAGCACCAACCAGGAGCAGATCCTCCTGCGCTGGAACCAGCAGAACGTGGCCGCGGGCCTGAAACCCGTGGAGATCCAGTACTACGACGACGATGTGGTGCTGTACCTGGCCATCCTCTCGGGCCGCGCCGACGCCTACCTTGCGCCCAACGGCATCGCCGCGCACAACGCGCGCGATGGTCGCACCAAGCTGGTCGGTGCCTTCTCGGGCGGCTGGCCGCAGAACGCCGAGATCGCCGTGACCTCGCGCAAGGGCTCGGGCATTGCCGAGGCGGTGACCGCCGCGCTCAACGCCCAGATCCAGAACGGCAACTACGCCAAGTCGCTGGAGCGCTGGAACCTGCAGTCCGAGGCCATCCAGGTCTCGCGCACCAACCCACCCGGCCTGCCCAAGAAGTGAGGCGCGCCATGACCATCTCCTCCTCACCATCCCTGCGGCGCTGGCTGGCCGCTCTGGCATTGGCTGCATTCGGCGGCGGCGCCCTGGCCCAGACCTTCGACTTCAGCCCCGAGCAGAAGGGCCGGCTGCGCACCGAGCGCAATGCCGCAGCCATTGCCGCCCTTCCCAAGGACTTCAAGTTCGTCAAGGACGGTGTGCTGACCGTGGCGATCGCGCCGTTCGCGCCCCCCATTTCCACCTATGCCACCGATGCCAAGACGGTGGTGGGTTTCGATCCCGACTACGCGCTGCTGATTGCCGATGCGCTGGGCCTCAAGCTGGAGCTGGTGCCCATCGCCTGGGCGGACTGGCCCCTGGGCCTGTCCTCGGGCAAGTACGACGCGGTGATCTCCAATGTGGGCGTGACCGAGCAGCGCAAGGAGAAGTACGACTTCTCCACCTACCGCCTGGGTCTGCACGGCTTCTACGTGCGCGCCGACAGCAAGATCGCCGCCATCAAGGAACCCAAGGACGTGGCCGGCCTCAAGGTCATCACCGCGTCGGGCACCAACCAGGAGCGCATCCTGCTCGAATGGAACAGGAAGAACCAGGCGGCAGGCCTGAAGCCGGCGGAAATCCTGTACTTCGACGACGATGCGGCGCGCCTGCTGGGCGTGGTCTCGGGCCGTGCCGATGCCAACTTCAACCCCAACGCACCCCAGGCCTACCATGCGGCCAAGGACGGCAAGATCAAGCTCGTGGGCACCGTGAACGCCGGCTGGCCGCTCAAGTCCGACGTGGGCATCACCACACGCAAGGGCAGCGGCCTGGCCGATGCGCTCACGCTCGCGGCCAATGGCCTGATCCAGGGGGGCCAGTACGGCAAGGCGCTGGCGCGCTGGAGCCTGACGGAAGAAGCGCTGCCGCGGTCGGAGACGAATCCCCCGGGCTTGCCGAAATTTTGACCCCCTGAGTCGCTTCGCGCCTTCCCTGAAAGGGGGACGCCCCCAGTGCGGCGGGGCGGCCCTTGCACGGGGGCACTGGCTTCGGCCACGCCGGTTTCGTGGCCTGCGAGCGATGTGGTGTGCCGCTGAAACCGAGATCATCCCAACTTCCACGCCATGCCCATCCGCCACCTTGCCTTCCTGTCGCCGGGCAATTTCCCTGACACCGATCCCTTCGACGGGCTGGAGCACACGCTGCAGCTGTTCGCCTATGGCGAGGCCCTGGGGTTCGACAGCGCCTGGGTGCGCCAGCGCCACCTGGAGCGCGGGGTGTCCTCGGCCGCGACCTTCCTGGCCGCTGCGAGCCAGCGCACGCTGCGCATCGGCCTGGGCACGGCCGTGGTGCAGATGGGCTACGAAAACCCGTTCCGCCTGGCCGAGGACCTGGCCACGGTGGACGTACTCGCGCGTGGGCGCCTGCACGTGGGCCTGAGTGCCGGGGCGCCGCCCTTTGGCGCATTGCTGGGCGAGCGCCTGTTCGATGGCGATGCGGGCAGCATCGATTTCTCGCACGCCCGCGTGGAGCGCCTGCGCCGCAACCTGCAGGGCGATCTGCTCGGCGACGAGGAGACCTTTGTCGAATCCCCCGCAGGCCGCCAGCGGCCGCGCCTGCAGCCGTACGCGCCGGGCCTGGCGCAGCGCCTGTGGTACGGCGGGGGCTCGCTGCGCTCGGCGCAGTGGGCGGGCGAGCAGGGCTACCACCTGCTCATCGGCAACATCAACCGGGGCGAGCAGACCGACCATTTCTTCGAGGCGCAGCGCACCCAGCTCGACCTGTTCCACGCCCGCTGGCAAGCACACCAGCCGCCGGGCAGCGTGCCGCGCGTGGCGCTGGGGCGGGTGATCGTGCCGCTGGACGGGGCCGATGCCTCCACCCGCGCGCGCTACCTGGCCTGGGCCGCCACGCGGCAGGCGCGCACCCTGGCGCCGCAGGGCGAGCGGCGCACACTGTTCGCGCGCGACCTGGTGGGCCACAGCGAGCAGATCCTGCAGTGGCTGCGCGAGGACCCGATCCTGCCCCTGGTGCAGGAGCTGCGGCTGGAGCTGCCCTACGACTTCGCGCCCGAGGAGTACCGGCAGATCCTGGAAGATACGGCGCGGCTCATTGCGCCGCAGCTGGGGTGGCGGACGGATGTCGGATCGGATGTCGCCAGCGGTGCGGTGGAGCCTTGGCACGCCTGAGGCGTCGAGGCTGCCCCGGCCAGATCAGCGCTTGACCTCGCCGCTGGCGGGCACGGCCTGGGTGCTGTCTTCGGCAGCGAGCATGGCCGCCAGCAGCGCCGGGAAGATCTCGTTGCGCAGATGTTCCTGCAAGCGGGCTTCCAGGGCATTGTCGGCTGCGGTCTCTTTGGCGCGTTGGGCTGCGCGCGCGGGGCTTCGCTCCGTCGCGAGCAGCACCTTCAGTTCGTCCTCTGAGAGGTGTTTCCTCAGTTCGGCCACGATCAGCGGCAGCACGGTGTCGAAGCGGATCTCCGAGCGGATGCGCCGGGAGATATTGGCAAACCACTGCTTTTGCTTGGCGACAAGCTCGGGTGGCAGCATTTGGCCCATCTGCGCTGCCATGGCGGATTCGAGCCGCTGCATGCGCGCGTTGAACTCCTCCTGCATCAGCAGCCGGGCCAGGTCACCAGCTGCAGCCGCATGCGCATCGGCCGCACGCCAGGGGGCCTGTCTGAGCGGGCGGGGACCATTGGTGCGGCCCTGGGCATCGCTGCTTTCGAGAATGGCGTCCAGCCGCTCGTCCATGAATTGAGAAAGCGCCAGGCTGGCCTCGATCATGGCGGGCTGCAGCTTGTCCAGATGCAGCTTGCCTGGTGCCGTCCGGTAGAAAGCCAGCAGGGCCTGGGCATCGGCTTCCGTATAGTGTGCCTGGTAGGTCTCCACGATCAGGGGGCGCAGCCTCTTCCACTCGAAATGCTGCGCCAGCACCGGCTCGGCCCTGGCGTAGGACTTGCGCTTGCGCGCGCGCTCGGCCGGGTCGGGAATGCGCTCCACGGAATCGAGCTGCGCCTGGTTCACTGCCTGCATCATCTTGCGCATGCGCTCGGGAATCTGCTCGGCATCGAAGATGGCCTGCAGGGTGGCATCGCTGACCGCTGCGGCCGATGTGCCGGAGGCTGCGGGCGGTGTTGCGGGGCGGGCCTGGCCGATGGCCTTTTCCAGAGGCGCCAGCGCGGCAATTGCAATGAGCAGGCCTGCGGCGAGGCCAGGCAGGCGGGCGTGGGGGCGGTGAGGGAACTGGGCGATGGAGGACATCGAAGTGAGACTGGAAGCGAAGGCCGCATGGTAACCGTGGTCCGGTGCCGGGTGCTACCGCGCCGCCGCCACCTCGCGCCCCAGCTCGATCACGGCCATGGCGTAGTAGCTCGACCAGTTGTAGCGGGTGATGGCATAGAAGTTCTCCGTGCCCGCCACATAGGTCGGAGCGTCGCCGCCGTTCTGCAGCTCCACCAGCGCCAGCGGGCCCGTGTGCTGCGCGCCTGCGGCGTCGAGCACCGCGCCCTTGGCCTGCATGCTGGCGGCGCTGAAGGTGGGCAGGATGTCCGGTGCCAGCAAGGTGTCGAGCTGCAGCCGTGCGGTGTCGAACTGCACGCCAAAGTGCGTGGGCATGCCGGTGGTCCAGTTGTGGCCCTTGAAGTAGTTGGCCACCGAGCCGATGGCGTCCACCGGGCTCCTGAACAGGTCGATGCGGCCGTCGCCATCGAAGTCCACCGCATAGCGCACCCAGCTCGAGGGCATGAACTGGCCCAGGCCCATGGCGCCGGCGTAGCTGCCGCGCGGCTCGAAGGGGTCGATGTTGCTGCGGTTGGCGAGGCTCAGGAACTGCTCGAGCTCGCGCTGGAAGAACTCGCGGCGCTCCTTGGCGCGCGGGTGGGCATTCGGAAAGTCGAACGACAGCGTGGCCAGCGCGTCCATCACGCGGAAGTTGCCCATCTGCTGGCCGTAGATGGTCTCCACGCCGATGATGCCGACGATGATCTCCACCGGCACGCCGTATTCGGCCTCGGCGCGTTCCAGGGCCTCGCGGTGCTCCTGCCAGAAGCGCACCCCGGCGCGGATGCGCACCGGGTCGATGAAGCGGCTGCGGTACACGCGCCAGTTCTTGGGCGTGCCCACGGGCGGTGGCAGCATCAGGCGCGGCACCTGGGACAGCAGGCGCGCCTGGCCGATGGCCTGGCGCACCCATTCGCGGTCCAGGCCGCGCCGCGCGGCCAGATCGTCGGCAAAGGCCATGGCATCGGCACGGCCCGCATAGGGCGCGCCGCCCTGTACGGTGGAGCTCGCGGCGGTGGTTTTCTGCTTGGGGGGCTTGGAGGGGCTGGCAAGGGCCGGCAGGGCACAGGCCGCCGCCACACAGGCGACGGCAACGGATTTCAGGAGGCGCATGTCGTTCGGGTCATCGGCCCCGTGCGGACGGGGGCCAGGGCAGGGTGTTGAATTCGCGGCGCAGGGCGCCGAACTGCTGGGCAGGTAGAGGGGCATAGCGTACCTGTTCCAGCCGCAGCAGCCAGGCCGCCAGGCCGCTGGCGCTGTCACCGAAGTGTGCGGTCACCTGCTGGGCCATGGAACGCGGTGGCAGGGTCTCGGGCAGCACCAGGCCAGCCTTGGCCAGGCGCTGGCGCACGCGGGCCAGCAGGCGCAGCCAGGGGTCGTGCTGGCTGCGTTCCCACAGCGTCCACAGGCCACCGCCGCTGGCAGCGATCACGATGAGTGCACCAAGCACGGTGGTCAGGTCCTGCCAACTCGGCGATTCGAATCCCAGGGCCTTGAGCAGGTCGAACTGGCGGCTCTGGCTGTAGTTGAGCACCCACTGGCTCCAGCCGTTGTTCACGGCTTCCCAGACGGCGCGCAAGGATTGCACCATTCCGGGGCTGATGGTTCCCATGGCGCTGGCAAAAGCGCCCTCGGGCGCCCGCAGCCGCTGGAACTGGCCCACGCGGCCTGGTGAAACAGCGCCCGTGGGGTCCACGCGCACCCAGCCGCGGTTTTCCATCCAGACCTCGGCCCAGGCATGGGCGTCGGCATTGCGCACGGTCCAGTAGCCATCCACGGGGTTGCGCTCGCCGCCCTGGTAGCCGGTGACGATGCGTGCCGGCACATCCAGCGCGCGCATCAGGATCACGAAGGCCGAGGAGATGTGCTCGCAGAAGCCTTCCTTGCGGTCGAACCAGAACTCATCGGCCGTGTGCTCGCCGAAGACACCCGGCTCCAGCGAGTAGCTGTAGCCGCCCGTGCGCAGGCGCTGCAGCACGGCATTCACCAGTGCCTGGGTGCCGGCCCCGGCCAGCGCGGGGTCGGCTTTCATCTGTTCGGCCAGGGCCAGGGTGCGCGGGTTGAAGCCGGGCGGCAGCTCGGTGTGCACGCGCAACTGGCGCACGGATTGCTGCGGTCCATGGCGGAATTCGGGGTAGCTCACTGCCTGGTAGCGCAACACCTCGGTGATGGGGCGCGTGGTCATCCACTGCAGGTCCTGCGTCATGTAAGCCTGCATGCCGGGCACTTCTGGTGCATCGGGCGTGGCTTCCAGCACCATTAACCAGGGTTGGCGCTGAGGTTCCAGGGTCACTTCATAGCGCAGGGCGGGCCCTTGGGGCTGCAGGTTGGCAGGTACCGCCACGCGTGCGGCCCAGACGCTGTCCTCACGAAATGGCTCCGCCACCCATTGCCGGCCATCGAAAGCCGCCATGACCGGTCCGCGGAAGTACAGCATCGATTGCGGAGGGATGTTGGTCTGGTCTCCCTCGAAGCGCAGGCGGATCGCCACGCGTTCATCGAGCGCAATCTCGGCCATGTCGCCGATCTTCATCGTGCCCGAGAGGCCGCTGCGCCCCGTGAGGTTGTCGCTGGGCATGCCCCACAGTGGCGACATGCGCGGGAACAGCATGAACAGCGCCACCATGATGGGAGCGCCCAGCAGGGCCATGGTGCCGGCCATGCGGAAGGTCTGCGCCAGCGACGGGCGCCCCACCGGCATGTGGGCATTGACCAGGGCCGTGAGCAGGCCCAGCAGCGCCACCAGCATGGCGGCGGCCGTGAGCAGCGACTGCGAGAAGAAGAAGTTGCTGAGCATCGTGAAGAAGCCCAGGAAGAAGATCACCATGGCGTCGCGGCGGGCGCGCAGCTCCAGGGTCTTGAAGGTCAGCATCATCACCATGAGGGTGACGCCGGCATCGCGCCCGAGGATGGTGCGGTGCGTGAGCAGCGTGCCCCCCACGGCCACGATGACCAGCACCGTGAGCAGCCAGCGCCCGGGCAGGGGGCGCGCCGTCCAGGCCATCCAGCCGCGCCACAGCAGCATGCCAAAGGCCATGGCGCTGGCCCAGGCGGGCAGGTTGGCCACCTGGGGCGCGATCACCCAGGCCGTGGCGAACAGCAGGAACAGCGTGTCCCGCGTGTCGCGTGGCAGGGTGGCGAGGGTCTGGCGCAGGCTCATGGAGCGTCGGTCTTCCGCGAAAAGGGAGGCAAGGGGCAATGCCTTTGGAGGGTTGGTTGGCGGTAGAAGTTCAGCACAGCGCCAGCGCTTCCAGGCAGCGGCGGCGGTGGGCGGTGCCCGTGTCGGGCGCGATCTCCACGCCCGGCAGGCGCAGGCCATAGTCCAGGCCCAGGCGGTCGGCCTGCAGCACCCAGGCCGCCAGGCGCGAGATGCGGGCTTCGGGGTCGGGCAGGGCGGCCAGGGCCGGGTCCAGCCAGAGTTCGTGGCGCTGCGCCTGCTGGGAGTCGCGGCTCACCAGGTCGTCGGTTCCCGTGCCCAGTGTCTTGGCCGCCTTCTTCCAGACCACGAGCTTGAGCGGGTCGCCGCGCCGGTAGGCGCGCACACCGTCGAACTCGCCAATGCCCTGCGAGGGGGAGCTGCCGGTGCCGGCGCCGCGAGGTTCGCCGGGGGGCAGCGGCGGCGGGGGCAGCTCGGGCGCCGGGTACACCAGCACCTGCGCCGCCGGGCGCCAGTAGGTCCATACGCGGAAGGTGCCCAACGGAAACCGCGTCTCCGCCGTGAGCACGGGCACGCGGTGCAGGCCCCGGCGCGGGGGCGAAAAGGCCACGTGCACGGTGGAACGTCCCTGTGCGGGCACATCAGTCCAGGCCCAGTGGTGCGCCTCGCCGCCGCTGCCATGCACGGCCAGGCCGATGCCATAGCGCGGCGTCTTGCGTTCGCTGGACACCTGGACCTCCACCGTGGCGCTGGTTCCCATGAAGTGCGGCTCGGGCGCCTTGAGGTGCAGCGTGATGCCGCGCAGCGTGGCGTGGCAGATGTGCATGCCGATCACGGCGCTGCCGGCCAGCAGAAAGGTCAGCAGATAGCCCAGGTTGAGCTGGTAGTTGATGGAGGCTATCAGCAGGATCAGCAGCGTGAGCGCCAGCATCCAACCCGCGCCGGTGGGCAGGATGTAGACATTGCGCTGCGTCAGCGTGAGCGTGTCGCTCAGCGGCCGGCGCACCATCCACCAGGCCTCGAAGCGCTTGCGCACGCGCGTGAGCGGGTTGAGCGTCGCCAGGGCAGCGCGCAGCCGGCCGGCCGGTGCGGCAGCTGCCGCGGGCGATGGGGTGGCGGACATTTCCCTCGTGCTCAAGGAAGAGGCACGGACTCGACCATGGCCCGCACCTGCTCCACCGCGCCGCGGCCGGCATCGCCGACCGGCACCAGGCGGTGGGCAATGGTCTGGGGCAGGATGGCCTGCACGTCGTCGGGCGCCACATAGTCGCGCCCGCTGATGAGCGCCTGCGCCTTGGCCGCGCGCACCAGGGCAATGCCGGCGCGTGGCGACAGACCCTGCAGGAACCAGCGGCCCGAGCGCGTGGCGGCGATCAGGTCCTGCACATAGTTGAGCAACGGATCGGCCGTGTGCACGGCCTGCACCTCGCGCTGCAGCTCGGCCAATTCTTCGTCCGACAGCAGGGGCAGCATGGTGTCCACCATGTCGCGGCGGTCGGCACCGGCCAGCAGCACGCGCTCGGCCGCGCGATCGGGGTAGCCGATGGAGATGCGCATCAGAAAGCGGTCCAGCTGCGACTCGGGCAGTGCAAAGGTGCCCAGCTGGTCGTGCGGGTTCTGTGTGGCGATCACGAAGAAGGGGTGGGGCAGGGCGCGCGTCTCGCCTTCTACCGACACCTGCTTTTCCTCCATGGCCTCGAGCAGCGCGCTCTGCGTCTTGGGGCTGGCGCGGTTGATTTCGTCGGCCAGCAGCACCTGGGCAAACACCGGCCCGGGGTGGAACACGAAGGCTTCCTTGCCGCGCTCGTAGACCGACACCCCCGTGAGGTCGCTGGGCATCAGGTCGGCCGTGAACTGCACGCGCGAAAACTGCAGCCCGAAGGTGCGCGACAGGGCGTGCGCCAGCGTGGTCTTGCCCACGCCCGGAACGTCTTCGATCAGCAGGTGGCCGCCGGCCAGCAGGCAGGCCACGCAGTCCTGCACCTGGGCCTTTTTGCCCACGATCACCGTGTTAAGCTGGTCCAGAAGCGATTTGATCTTGTGCTGTGCATTCATAGTCATGGCGCGACGTTATCCTAAAAGTATGAGACACGGGGATTGACTGTGAGCAAAACGGGCTATTTCACCCACCGCGATTGCTGGAAGCATGAAATGGGGCCCGGGCACCCCGAATGCCCCGAGCGGCTCGACGCCATCGAGGACCGGCTGCTGATCACCGGCGTGGGCGATGCCCTGGACCGCCGCGAGGCGCCCGAGGCATCCCTGGCCGACATCGAGCTGGCCCACGACCGCCTGCACGTGGCCGCCATGCGCGGCCTGTCCGACCGGCTCAACGAGGAGATCCTGGCCGGCGGCCCGAGCTACTCGCAGCTCGACCCCGACACCTCCATCAACGCCCATACCTGGAAGGCCTCGCTGCGCGCCGCCGGGGCCGCCCTGGCCGCTACCGATGCGGTGATGGCCGGCGAGCTGGAGAACGCCTTTTGCGCCGTGCGCCCGCCAGGCCACCACGCTACGCGCAGCAAGGCCATGGGGTTCTGCTTCTTCAACAACGTGGCCGTGGCCGCCAAGTACGCGTTGCAGCGCTACAACCTGCAGCGCGTGGCGGTGGTCGATTTCGACGTGCACCACGGCAATGGCACCGAGGACATCCTGGCCAATGACCCGCGGGCGCTGATGGTCAGCATTTTTCAGCACCCGTTCTACCCCTACAGTGGCGACCAGGATCCGGCCCCCAACATGGTCAACGTGCCGGTGCCGGCCTACACGCGCGGCATGGACATCCGCGAGATCATCGAGATGATGTGGATCCCCCGGCTCGAGGCCTTCAAGCCCGAGATGGTCTTCGTGAGTGCCGGCTTCGACGGCCACCGCGAGGACGACATGGGGCAGCTGGGCCTGACCGAGTCCGACTATGCCTGGATCACCCAGCGTGTGAAGGACATCGCGCGGCGTTACTCCAAGGGGCGCATCGTGTCCTGCCTGGAGGGTGGCTATGTGATGGGGCCGCTGGCCCGCAGCGTGGAAGCCCACCTGCGCGTGCTGGCCGATCTGTGATTTTTGGGACTGCAACGACATGACGGAAACCGAACACCAGCCCCTGCGCATTGCACGCGACGCGCGCGGCGTGGTGACCCTCACGCTCAACGACCCCGCGCGCTTCAATGCCCTGGGCGCGGAGATGCTCACGGCCCTGCAGCAGGCGCTCGACGCCGTGGCCCGCGACGAGGCGGCGCGCGTGGTGGTGCTGGCCGCCGAGGGCAAGGCCTTTTGCGCAGGCCATAACCTCAAGGACATGGCGGCCCACCCCGACCTGGCCTGGTACCAGCAGCTCTTCGCCCAGTGCAGCCGCATGATGCTCACCATCCACAAACTGCCCGTGCCGGTGATCGCGCGCGTGCAGGGCATGGCCACGGCGGCTGGCTGCCAACTGGTGGCCCAGTGCGACCTGGCAGTGGCGGCGGACAGCGCGACCTTTGCGACCAGCGGGATCCACTACGGCCTGTTCTGCGCCACGCCCAGCGTGCCGCTGGTGCGCAATGTGCCGGCCAAGCGGGCGATGGAGATGCTGCTCACGGGGGACTTCATCGATGCGGCCACTGCGTTGGAGCAGGGGCTGGTGAACCGGGTGGTGTCTGCTGCTGAGTTGGATGCCGAGGTGGAGAGGTTCGTGTCGTCCATCCTGCAGAAACCGCGTGTGGCGGTGGCCATGGGCAAGGCGCTGGTGTACCAGCAGCGGGAGCTGGGGATGGATGCGGCTTACCAGTTGGCTGGGCAGGCGATGGCGGTGAACATGATGGATGGGGCTGCGCAGGAAGGGGCCCGGGCTTTTGTCGAGAAGCGGGCTCCGGCCTGGAAATGATGGTCGACCGACATGGGTTGTTATTGCTTCAGTTCCTTTGCTGAAGGCGGAGGCCGGGTCTCGGCCCGGCGGCCGAGGTACTTGTTCTTTGCTTCGCCAAAGAAAAGTACCCAAAAGAAAGGCGACCCTGCTGTCCGTGGCCCTTCGCTTCGCTGCGGGCAACCTGCGATGCTCGAAGCTGGGGTGCGCCGAAGAACTCCCTGCGCTCCCTCTTCGAGGGAGCTACGGTCAAACAGCTTCGGCGAGCCAGACAACGATGCGCGTGTCCTTCGGCACGCGCTCACCCCAACTTCAGCGCTTCTCGGCACGTCCAGAAGGGATTGGAGGCCCCATACGGGCCATTGCTTCGCTCGGCCTGTGGTCCTTCGCTGCGCTCGGCTCGCCAGGGCGATAGCCAGGCGCGTCGGCAGCGCGCAGCGCGTAACCGACACCCGGCGTAGCTGCCAGAGCAGCAGCCGGGTGGTACCCGCTAGCCACCCCTGCTGGCTGCGCCGAGAAGCGCAGGAGCTGGGGTGGGTGCATGTGCCGCAGGACACATGCACTTCGTCTTCTGGCTCGTCGATGCTGTTTGAGCGGAGTTCGAAGAACGCAGCGAGTTCATCGACGCCCACCCCAGATCCGAGCATCGCAGGTTGCCCCCGTTCGCCCGACAGGGCGAGCGGGGGTCGCAGACTGGGGGCCGCCTTCTCTTTGGTGACTTTCTCTTGGCGGCCCAAGAGAAAGTTACTGCGCCGCCGGGCGCATATCCCGGCCCCCGCCTTTCAATCAAGCAAACAGTCACCACCGGCACCATATTGCCAAGCGTGATGGACCCCAACCGCATGGAAATCCTCGACAAACTACTGACAGACTTCAACCACTCCAGCGTCTGGCTGGAACTCGGCGTCCTGGCCGCGGCCATCGCCATCGCCCTGTTCGCTGCCCGCCTCATCGGCCGCAACCAACCCCCCGACTCGGTCTGGATCGGCCGCAACACCATCGACGGCCTGCTCTTCCCCCTGATCGCCCTGGTCCTGACTTTTGCAGGCCGCCTCGCGGTGGAGCACTACCACCCGGTCTTCGTGCTGCGCATCGCAGTCCCCATGCTGGTCTCGCTCGCGCTGATCCGCTTCATCGCCCGCGTGCTGCGCGTGGCATTCCCCGCTTCCGGCCTCGTGCGCCTGCTCGAAGGGCTGTTCTCCTGGGTCATCTGGGGCGCGGCCGTGTTGTGGATCGTGGGGCTGCTGCCCGCCGTGCGCAGCGAGCTCGACAGCATCACGCTCAACTTCGGCAAGTCCACCGTCAGCGTCGCCACGCTGATCGAGGGCGCGCTGTCGGCCAGCCTGGTGATGGTGGCCGCACTCTGGATCTCGGCCACCTTCGAGCGGCGCGTGCTCAGCACGGCCGTGACCGACCTGTCCATGCGCAAGGTCGCGGGCAACGCCGTGCGCGCCGTGCTGCTGCTGGTGGGCATGCTGTTCGCGCTGTCGGCCGTGGGGGTGGACCTCACGGCGTTGTCGGTGCTGGGCGGGGCGGTTGGCGTGGGCCTGGGTTTCGGCCTGCAGAAGCTGGCTTCGAACTACGTGAGCGGCTTCGTGATCCTGCTGGAGCGCTCGCTGCGCATCGGCGACAACGTGCGCGTCGATGGCTTCGAGGGCCGCATCACCGACATCAAGACCCGCTACACCCTGATCCGTGCAGGCAACGGGCGCGAGTCCATCGTGCCCAACGAGACCCTGATCACCCAGCGCGTGGAGAACCTGTCGGACGCCGACCGCAAGTTCAACGTCACCACCAACATCATCGTCGGCTACGACAGCGATGTGGGCCAGGTCCAGGCCATCCTGTGCGCTGCCGCGGCAGCGCAGCCCCGGGTGCTCAAGGAGCCCGAGCCCGTGGCCTTTCTCATCAACTTCGCGCCCGATGGTCTCGAGTTCAGCCTCAACTTCTGGATCAGCGACCCCTCGGCCGGCTCGCTCAACCTGCGCTCGGCCATCAACATCGCCATCCTCGACGGCCTGCGCGCGGCGAACATCGACATCCCCTATCCCCAGCGCGTGGTGCAGTTCAAGGACAGCGGTGCCGTGCCTGCATGGGCTGGCATGGCCGGTGCCTCCAGCGAGACATCGGGCGGTCCGCCAAGTGTCCTATAATCACGGAAAAGCACGATCGTTCTTTTTTATGCCCCTGCTGCCGGTGGCCCCGGCCTGCACCCTTGTGGGTGCACTGCGGCATAGAATGTTCCAGTTTACGTAAACGTCAATTCAACCAACTCTAGGAGCCGCAGCAATGAAGGTCTTGGTCCCTGTCAAGCGCGTGGTGGACTACAACGTCAAGGTCCGAGTCAAGTCGGACCAAACGGGTGTGGACATCGCCAACGTGAA
>NZ_JBWKPP010000024.1:0-88006 GCF_059418305.1 Acidovorax sp. GW821-FHT09B03 | reverse complement strand
GTCGCCTTCTCTTTGGTGACTTTCTCTTGGCGACGCAAGAGAAAGTTACTGCGCCGCCGGGCGCACATCCCGGCTCCTGCCCCAAAAACAAGAACAGAAGCCACCACAGCACAGTGCCTCAACACCATTCGAGGCACGACTGAATGGCCTCGCACCTCCGCAACAGCCCGTGGAAGACCTTGCGCCGCACCAGCCTCTGGCGCCTCCTGGCCCTCCTCCTCCTCCCCGTCCTCGCCCTGGTCACCTGCGTGGAGCTGTGGATGACCAGGCACGACGCCCTCGAAGCCGCCAACGCCGCCTACGACCGCTCCTTGCTGGGCGCCCTCAAATCCATAGACGCCAACATCTCCACGGCATCAGGCGGCCTCTCGGCAGAACTCCCATACACCATGCTCGAATTCTTCGAGCTCACCGCCAGCGGCCACGTGTACTTCCGCGTGGCCTCGTCCGACGGCCTGGTGGAGCTGGGCAACGCCGACCTGCCCCTGCCCCCGGGCACGCTGGAGCCCGGCGTACCGCGCTTCTACGACGCCACGTACTTCGGTGAATCGGTGCGACTGGCCGCCTACCGGCGCAACGTCGATGCCACCGACACCGCGGTACCGGCCACGGCCGACGGGCAGCCCGGCAGCGTGCTCGTGCAGGTGGCCGAAAGCACGCAGTCGCGCCAGGAATTCACGCGCCGCTTCGTGCAGCGCGCAGCCCTGCGCGATGGCCTGGTGCTGGCCCTCATGGTGCTGGGCGCGGCCGCCACGCTCGCCATCGCGCTGCGCCCGCTCTCACGACTTGCGCGCGGCGTGCAGGAACGCAGCCCCGATGACATGACGCCCATTGCCGACACCGACCTGCCCGCCGACATCCGCCCGCTGGTGGCCGCGGTGAACGAACAGATGGCGCGCACCCAGGCTCTGGTGGCGCAGCAGCGGCAGTTCCTGGACGATGCCTCGCACCAGCTGCGCACGCACCTGACCACGCTGCAGATGCAGATCGACTACGCGCGCCGCGAGCCCGACCCCGCCCAGGTGCAGGACGCCCTGGCCGCCATCGGCGGCGAGATCTCGCGCGCCACGCGCAGCACGCAGCAGCTGCTGGCCCTGGGCCGCAGCGACACGGCCGCCGTAGAGTACGCGCCTTTTGACCTGGCCGCGCTGCTGCGCACCGTGGCGCTGGAGCTGCTGCCGCAGGCGCGCGCCAAGCAGATCGACTTCGGCATCCACACCCCCAACGCCGCCACCACCCCGGAATTCATGGCCGTGGCCGACAGCGGCCTGCTGCGCGAGGCGCTGACGAACCTGGCCGCCAACGCCATTGCCTACACGCCCGCGCACGGCACCATCACCCTGTCGGCCGCGGGCGATGCCCTGGGCTGGAGCGTGAACGTGGAGGACAACGGCCCCGGCATGGCGCCCGAGGAGCGTGCTGCGCTGGGCCAGCGCTACCGGCGCGGCTCGCAGGCGGCGGCCGGTGGCTCGGGCCTGGGCCTGGCCATCGCGCGCTCCATCGCCGAGCGGCACCGCGGCGCGCTGCGGCTGGAGGCACGGCCCAGTGGCCCGGGCCTGCTCGCGATATTCTGGTGGCCCAAGCCATGATGGTCTCCATGCCCCTCCCTGCCAGCACCCTGCACGCCCACGCGCCCTCGCGCCGCCATGTGCTGGCGACCCTGCTCGGCGGCATGGCCACCGGCGCGCACACCACCGCGCAGGCCTCCGATGCCAGCAACGAGCCCGGCGAGTGCGTGGCTCCGTCCAAGCCCGGTGGCGGATTCGGGCTCACCTGCGGGCTGGCGGCCGATGCGATCCAGGCCGTGCGCCCGGGCCGCACGCCGCTGCCCACGCGCTTTCTTCCCGGTGGCATCGGCGCCGTGGCCTTCGACCAGGTGGCCACGGGGCGCCTGGGCGGGCCGGGCACGCTGGTGGCGTTTTCCAGCGGCTCGCTGCTCAACATCGCCCAGGGCCGCTTCGGCCCACACCCGGTGGGCGCCGTGCGCTTCATCGCCACGCTGGGCACCGACTACGGCGTGATCGCCGTGCACCGCGATGCCCGCTGGCAGAACCTGGCGCAGGTGACGGCGGCGCTGCAGCGCGATTCGGCGCGCGTGGTCTTTGGCGCGGGCGGCACCATCGGCAGCCAGGACTGGATCAAGGCTGCGCAGCTGGTGCGCGCCGCGGGGCAGGACCACAAGAAGATGCGCTTCGTCGCCTTCGAGGGTGGGGGCGAGGCGCTCAAGGCCCTGCGCGGCGGGCACCTGGACATCTTCACCGGCGATGCGGCCGAAGCCATGCAGGCGGCGGCACAGGGCCTGCCGCTGCGCTTTCTGGCCGTGCTGGCACCCCAGCGCCTGCAGGGCCAGCTCGCCGGCCTGCCCACCGCACGCGAGCAGGGCATCGACCTCACCTGGCCCACCGTGCGCGGCCTGTACATGGCCGCCACCACACCCGACGCCGCCGTGCGCGCATGGACCAGCGCCTTCGAGCAGGCCCTGGCCGCCCCGGGCTACGCGGCCCTGTGCAGCCGCTACGGCCTGTACCCCTTTGCGCTCACCGGCGCGGCGCTCGAAGACTTCGTGCAGCGCAGCCTGCAGGACTACCGGCGCATGGCCCAGGACCTGGGGCTGCGCACCTGGCCGCGTTGATCCGTAGTTCCGTTGACAGGGCGGGCGGCGTCTTGTCGCACTGCCTGCGACGCAGCCTGGCCTGAACCGCTTCGCTATTTTTTACCCGCCCCTATTCGTCCTCCGCCTGACCGTCATCACGCAGCCGGCGATCCAGCTTGCCACGCAGTGACTCAGTGTCTTTCAGGAACTGGTCCACGGGCACAGCGGGGGCCACGCGCAGGCCTGGCGGGAACAGGCTGCTCATGTACAGCCTGTTCGACAGGCGCATGTTGTTCAGCCACTGCGCACCCAGCCACGACGGCAATCCCAATGCCACCAGCGCAGCCAGCGTCCAGGCCAGACCCACGCGGCGGCGCGGCAGCACCGTTGACAGGTGGGCATACAACGCCCCCGCCAGCGGCAGCACCACCAGCACATTGGCAAACCGCGAAAAGGATTCCAACGAGAAAGTGAATGCCACCAAGTTCACCACCAGGTGCACCGCATCCACCGCCAAGGCGGCAGTGCAGGCGATGCGCACATGGCGCCAGAACCGAAGCTGGCCGCCGAACACCTTGCTGGCCACCGCCCATACGCCCGACCATACGCCCAGGCTGGCCAGCAGGCCAAGCACTGTGCCAGGAACAGACTTCAGATACTGCGACGCGTCCCGGGCCTCCAGCCACGCCGACCCCAATGCCGCAGCCAGCACCAGCAGCATGAGCGCTGCCGTGGTGGCCACCGTGCTCCATGGAAACTGGGGCAGCGCCTGTTCGTCGGCGATGGGGGCATCGGCCAGGCGCAGCGTGACGTGGGTGTGGCCCAGGTCGATGGGAGTGCCGCCCGGCCAGTCGAAGCGCTCGCCCTGGGCGTAGTGCTTGCGCTGCAGGCGTGCGCCATTGCGGGTGTGCAGGACCTCCACCTGTACCGTGCGCTGGGCATCTTCCAGGCGGTCGATGCGCAGGTGCGCGGGCGCGACGAACGGATCATCGAGCACCAGGTCACAGTCCAGGCCCCTGCCCACCGTCACGGGCCAGCGGGTGACGGGGGCACGTGCCAGCAGTGCGCCGTGGCGGTCAAAGGCTTCGATGAGGCCGAGGGTGGGCATCATGGTGCGGCCTCCCAGCGAAACGCCTTGAGGTAGTGGTTGGCCAGCTTCATGCCGTTGTCAAAAGCGATGCCTTGCACGTCCAGGCGGCCCAGGATGCCTTGCGTGGGCTGGTTGACCGAGGCTGTCAGCACCGTCATGTTGTACAGGCCGGGCAGCTTGCGGTAGGCCGACATGCAGACCACCGCCCGCAGCGGCAGGCTGCCGGAGTCCACAAAACGTTCGCTGCATTCAACGGCTGTCTGGTGGCGGTTGCCACGCGTCTGGAAGCGCTCGTTGGCAAAGCTTTGCGAGAACACCCGGGCAAACCGCGCCGCGCCCAAGGTGGGGGCGTTGTAGGCCTCATAGGCCAGGCGCACGGTGCCGGTGCTGTAGTCGCCGGCCACGACATCGCTGTCCGCCTGGCACTGCGTGCGTTCCAGGTTCAAGCCCGGAAAGTTCGGGTCGCGCCCCGATCCCCAGCACCGCGCCAGCGCGTCATCGGGCACCGGCACCCGGTAGTTGCCGTGGCGTTGCTCACGAAACGGCGCTTTCAGAAACCGCTCGGTCAGCACCTGCTGGTGCCCTGTCAGTTGCCTGGTCATCTCCGCGTACGCGGGCTGCGTGATGGGCTCTGCGCTGGCCGCGCGCTGCACCAGCACCTCTGCAAACTCGGCGGGGATCAGGAAGCTGACCTGCTCGCCATCGAGCCGCTTGGCCACGTTGACGCCCAGCACCCGCCCCGAATCGTCCACCGAGGGGCCGCCGCTCATGCCGGGGTTGAGCGTGCCGCCAAAGAAAATCCGCGGATAGAAGCTGCGCCGCACCAGCCCGTTGTAGGTGCCCTCGGTGACGGCAAAGCCGATATCCAGCGGGTTGCCCAGCGAGTAGATGCGCTCGCCCTGTGCCAGGGCCTCTGCGGCGGGCCGAAAGCCCAGCACCGGCGCCGCTGCAGTGCGGGCCTTGGCGCGCAGCACCGCCAGGTCGCGCTGGACGTCGAACACCAGCAGCTCGACCTCGCCCTCCTGCCCCTCCATCGTGACGTACACGCCGCGGTAACGCTCGGGCTCCAGCGCCAGCTGGCTGGCCACATGGAAGTTGGTGACGATCAGGCCGTCCGCAGAGACAAAAAACCCTGAGCCGATCGACGCCTGGGTGTCGGCATTGCGCAGCAGCGTGCGGATCTGCACCAGTTTGTCGCGCGACAGCTCATAGATGCGCCGGGCATCGCGGGACAGGGGTGCAGCGGCACCGGCCGCCGCTGCTGTCGCCGATGCGGCCGCACTGCTGTCCACCGGCTCGACACCCGCTGCCGCGGGCGGCATCGCTTTGGATGCCGGTGCCGCAGGCGATGCCGCGCCTGTGGCGCGAATAGCGGGCGCGGTGGCATTCGCAGGGTGGTGTGCATTCTGGGCGTGGGCCACCGCACAGGCCAGCACAAGAAGGGGTGCTGCGGCGAGCCGCAGCGGCCAGGTCAAAAGGAAAGGCATCGCGGTATTCTATGAACGCTCTGCACCCACCCACGCGGTACGGGCAGTTCACCTACACCACGCATCCCATCACGCAAATCAGCCATGCCAGACACCCTGTCCATACCCATGGACACCGCAGGCCAAGCCTGGGGCATGGCAGAGCGCGCCCGCCAGGTGCGCCTTTTTGACCGCCCTTACAAGCTGCTCCCCAGCGCGCCCAGCAACCTGGCGCTCACCTCGGCGGCATCGGGTGCGTCGAACTGCATGTTGTGCTGGTCCGTCAGCGGGCCATGGCCCGGCTCCATGCCTCCGGCAGCGCCGTAGCCCATGGCCTTGAACTTCCAGGTCCCTCCCACCTTTTTGAGCGAGCCCACATGTGCGCCAGTGGCCGTGTGCACGGCCACCACGGCGGCGTTGACGGGCAACAACTGCAAGGGGCCCGCCACGGGGCCAGGCGGCACGTGGACGAAAGTGGGTTGGAAGGTAGGAGGTTGGGACGGACTCAGGGACATGGGAGTGTTTGTATCTCAAAACGCGTACCTCCACCCTGCCCGGCGGCGTCGGCGTAGTTGCGTTCGGGGGCGTCGCACCTGGCTCCGCTGATCGACGGCCTGTTTGTTGGTTGACAGAACGGGCTATTGCAATCCCCCATTTGTGTGAACTACTGCGCACTTACCAAATAGTAAAAGTCTGCAACCACGCCCCAAAGCGCCCATGCGTGTGGATACTGGCGTCTCCACAAAAACCGGCTCAACGAGGAAGGGAGGCCAGGGCCCACAGGCCCCGGCTGGATCGCTCGTGATGTGCCCGACCACCATGAAATCCTGGATCGCCACCCTGTGCCTGGCTGCGGCCTCGGCCCTTGCCACCACGGCTGCCTGTGCCGCCACGTTCACCATTCCCGATGCGGGCGTGTCCTTCAATGCGCCCGAGGGCTTTACCCAGCTCACCGCGGAAGAGATCGGCAACAAGTACCCGTCCAACCGCGCGCCCAACTTCGTGGTGGGCAATGCCCGCCGCACGACCACCATCGCCTTCGACCTCAAGCCCCAGGGCCTGCCCAAGGACAAGCTGCCCCAGGCCAAGGCCTCGTTCGAAACCCTGTTCGACCGCATCATTCCCGGCATCGAGTGGAAGGAAAAGAAACTCCTGGACATGCAGGGCCAGCAGTGGATCTACTTCGAGATGACCTCGCGCGCCATCGACACCGACATCTACAACATCATGATGGTCACGCCCCACCGGGGCAAGATGCTGGTCTTCAACTTCAACTCCACCAAGAGCGAGTTTCCGGCGGTGGAGAAGGAGTTGCGCAAGAGCCTGCAGACGATTGCGGTGGCGGGCGAATAAACAGCCCAAACCATGCGCGGGGATCGCCAGACAGGCGGGCGTTTCTCCTACCCGCAACCACCCGGCATGGCGGCATAGTCAACAGTCCATCGGTCCATGGCGGCCCGGGAGAGCGACGATGACGACGAATGCCGAAACCGCATTGAAGCCAGCCGCGCAGCTGGCTCAACAAGCCAAGACCCCCTTCCCCGGAGCCTCGGCGGAGTACGAGTCCGCCCGCCAGGCCCTGCTGGCCGAAGAGATCGAATTCCGCCGCCACATGACGCGCCTGGTCGCGCAGCGCCAGGCATTGCCACCGGGCCCGGTGATCACCAAGGACTACCGCTTCAAGGACGAACAGGGCTTCGAGGTGGGCCTGGCCGACCTGTTCGGCGACAAGAACACCCTGGTCACCTACTTCTGGATGTACGGCCCGCAACGCGAGCGTCCCTGCCCCATGTGCACCAACTGGCTGGGCGCGGTCGAGGGCAATGCCGCCGACATCAAACAGCGCGTGGCCCTCAAAATCCTGGGCCGCTCGCCGGTGGAGCGCCAGTACGCCTTTGCGCAGGAGCGCGGCTGGCGCGACCTCAATTTCGTGCAGACCATCGGTGACGACTACGCGAAGGACCTGGGCATCCTGATGGACGATGGCAGCGAGTACCCGGCGCTGGTGGCCTTCCAGCGCGACGGCGAGGGTCAGGTGCGCCTGTTCTGGGCCAGCGAGATGACCAAGGAGATGGCCGACCCGGGCCAGGACCCGCGCGACGCGCCGGACATTGCGTCGCTGTGGTCGGTGCTGGACCTGACGCCCGAGGGACGGCCTGCAGACTGGTACCCGAAACTCAGGTACTGAGCCGCCCCTCCGAGCTGGCAGGCACCGGCGCTGCTGCGGGCCCCGCCAGCATCCTGCGCTCCCGCCACGCCTGCTGCACAAACGGGTCCGTCACCGCATAGGTGCCATGGCCCTTGCGCACGATGAGATTCGCATCGCGCAGTTCTTCCGACACGCGCTGCACCTGGTCGGCCGTGACCTCGCGGCCCACGGTGGCGGTGTATTCGGCCAGGGCGTCGGTGGTGAACAGGCCGCTGGCATCGCCCTCGACGCGCGCCACGCGGTCGAAGATGGCGCCGGCCAGCACGCCCAGGTCTTCGAGCTTGCGCAGCTCCACGTCGGCCGCCGCGCCCTTGAGCGTGGAGGCGATCACCGGCAGCAGGCGGTCGGCCTCGGCCGGGTCTTCGCGCTGCAATTGGCGCAAGGCGCGGATCAGCTCTTCGGGGCGGCGGCCCAGCAGGTTGAAGGCGTCTGTGGCCACGGGCAGGCTGGGCAGCACGGGGGCGCCCTCCTCGGCAATGCCCTGCAGCACATAGGCCACGTAGTCGCCATCGAGCGTGGGGTATTCGACCGAGGTGGCACCCGCAAAGGCGTGCTTGCCCTGCAGCGTCATGCCCACCACCTGGGCGCGGTGCGAGCCCGTTCCGATGAACAGGAAATGCCCGGGGCTGTCGGGCCGCGGGTTGATGGCATCGCGCGCAGCCTTGATGGCCAGCAGCATCTGCGCGCCATCGTCACCAGCCAGGGCCTGCTGGACCTCGTCGACGATCAGCACCAGGTCGGTCTGCGCCAGCTCGATCACCTCGGTGAGCGCCTGGGCCAGCGTGACCCCGCCCTTGGCGCCTACATCATTGAGTTGAAAGCCGAACTTGAAGCCCGCCGCCCCCACGTCCAGCCCCTTGAGCCGCGCCAGGCGGCCCAGCACGCCGGAGCCCGGCGACTGCAGGTCCGCCAGCGCACGGCGGATGGCCGCATGCACCAGCGTGGCCGGGTCGGCCTTGGTGTCGGCCCACAGGTCGACATAGATCACGATGGCGCCCTTGGCCTCCAGCGCAGGGATCAGGTCCTGGCGCAGAAAGGTGGTCTTGCCGGTGCGGCGCAGGCCCGACAGGAAGAGCCCTGAGCGCAGCCCCTGGTCGAGCAGGCCGGGCTCCAGCAGCTGTTTGGCCATCTGCTCGGCCAGTGCGGGGCGGTGGAAAAGGTCCATTTGGCTTATTTTAGTCACATCTAATAATTAGCACAAATGACTAAATCACCCTAAAACGAAATCCAGCAGGCTTACACCGCCACCACCACCCGCCACACCGGCAACTCCACCCCTGCCACCGGCTCGGGCACGATGCCGTTGGCCACCACGCCATCGTCGCTCTCGGCCTCGCAGGCCACCACCGCAATCGCGCCGTAGCGCTGGCTCGTCGTCACCACGCACCAGCCTTCGGGCAGGGCACGCTGCGCGCGCTCGTGGCTGGCCGTCCAATGGGTGCTGGCCTGGGCTTCGAGGATGGCTGGGCCGGGCTCGGCCACGGGCTGCTGCATCACGGGCACTTCCACCTCCAGCATGGTGCCGGCCGCCACGGGCGCGGCCTGCAGGCCGTGGCCCTGCAGCCAGTCGGCCACGGCCTGGGGCATGGCGTAGGCCCAGGGGCGCGGCACAGTGGCCGTGGGCACGAAATGGGCGTAGTGCGGCACCTGCACGCTGACGGGGTCGCCGGTCAGGGTGTAGGGCTCGCGCGTGAGCACTTCCACCGTGGTGCCGGGGATCGCCTCCAGCGCGTAGCGGATGGCGATTTGCTGCGGCGGTTCGGCGCAGACGGCGAGCAGGTCGACGATCTCCTGGCCGTTGGCCGCGGCATAGACCAGGGCCTCACGCAGCACGGCGTAGGTCACCTCCACGCGCTCCTGGTAGCTGATGTACGAGTACGCCTCCAGCAGCACGTCGAGCCGGTTGGTCAGGCCCCGGTAGTTGCAGCCAAAGCGCGGGTGGTGGGTGTAGGTGATCCAGCCCTGGCCCTGGCCGCCCTCGTCGCGCACGAAGTTGCCGTACCAGAAGGTGTCCAGGCCCTCGGTGCGCTTCACCGCGGCCTGCACGGCGGGCATCATGCGCTCGCGCATGTAGGCCACGGGCTCGGCGCGGCCCGTGTGCTCGGTGTGGGGGATGTCGTAGGTCAGCGCAAAGCGGTGGATGGAGCCGTTGGTGGCATGGCAGTCCAGCGTGAGGTGCGGGTTCCAGGGCTGGCACACGCGCTGCTGCAAGAGGCGCATCTCGCTCGCCTGCTGGCGCATGTAGTCGCGGTTGAGGTTCACGCCCGCGGCGTTGGTGCGCGTGCCCACCAGGGCCGGGCCGTCCTGCCCGCGCAGGTGGGCGATGTCCAGCGGGCGGTTGTCGGCGCTCATGCGGTCGTTGCCGTCGGGGTTGAAGAGCGGCACCACCACCAGCACGGTGCGCGCGAGCAGTTCGTCGCCATGGTCGCCGCGCAGCAGGTTGCGCACCAGCATCAGCACGCCCTCCTTGCCTTCCACCTCGCCGGCGTGGATGCCGCACAGCATCAGCACCACGGGCAGACCGCTGGCCTGTGCGGCCTCGGGCGTGTGGTGGCCCTGGGCGGACAGCACCAGCAGCGGCAGCTGCCGCCCCTCGGGCGAGGTGCCGAAGTCGGTGATGTGCAGGCGCTTGTCGCCCAAGGCCGCCAGGCCCTGGACATAGGCCATCACGTCGGCGTGGGTGGAGGTCTCGGTGTAGCCGCTGGTTTCGGCACGCGTGAGCAGTGGGGTGGTCGTGGGTAAGGACATGGAGCGGATCTTAGAACCTGTTCGGCCCACCGCACCATCACCACTTTGTCGCAAACGGTCTCATCGCTCCAGCCACCACTGGATGACCACCTTGGCCAGAAAGCCGATGAACCCCACGCCCAGCCCCAGGAACAGCACGACGGTGCCGAAGCGCCCGGCCTTGGACTCCCAGGCCAGCTGGCCGATGATGAACAGCATGTAGGCGATGAAGGCGCCCACCCCGTAGGTCAGGAAGAAGCCCGAGATCTGCGCCTCGGTAAAGCCGAAGATCATGGCTGCCGCCCCACTCTGCCCGCGCCACCGCGCTCCGGTAAGCCAGAGACGTCGACCAGATCACGGTAGGCATGCCAGCTCGCATGGCCCAGCATGGGCATCACGGCGATCAGCCCGAACAGCAGCGACGCCAGGCCCAGCAAGGTGAAGCCCAGGATCAGCGCCGCCCACAGGGCCATGGGCAAGGGGTTGGCCAGCACCGCCTGCCAACTGGTCAGCACCGCCTGGCGCAGCGTGGCACGCCGGTCCAGCAACAAGGGGATGGCCACCACGCTGGAGGCGAAGATGGGCGCCGCAAGCAGGCTGCCCAGCGCCAGCCACAGCGCGAACAGGCCGCTGTCGGGCGCCAGCACCACGTGGTGCATGAAGTCGAGCGGGGTACGCACGGGCACCGGCGCCAGCAGCGTGATGAGCGCCGCCGAGGTGATGACCCAGCCCGTGGCCGCCAGCGCCAGCAGCAGGCCGAACTGCACCAGGCACCAGTAGCCATGGTCGCCCCACTTGCCCGGGTGGCTGTGCTGCCAGTCGAGCCAGGTGCGGCGCACCAGGGCCAGGTTGGCGGGCTCGCCGCGTTCCAGCGCCCGGCTCAGCGCATACAGGCTGGTGGCCAGCACCGGCGCCACCACCAGAAAGCCCGACAGCGCCCCGGCCAGCAGCCAGAAGCGGTGGTGTGCAACAGCCAGCAGCGCGCCACCGAACAGCGCTACCGCCAGGCCGTGCGCAAAGCTGAGCCAGCCGGTGCGCACCATGTCGCGCCAGGCCAGCGCCAGCCAGGCCAGCGGCTGCAGAAGACCGACGTTGCGCACGGGCGGCAGAAAGGGGCGGGGCGTTGGGCGCATGGTGCCCAAGTCTCGCGCGCAGCCGCAAGGCGCGCCTTGATCTGCGACAAGAAAACGCCGCAGTGGCGCCGGCGCTCAGCGGGGCGGCTGGGCCAGGGCTACGGGGATGGCCTTGAGCAGCTCGCTGATGGCCGCAAGGCTGGCCACCGTGGCATGCGGCGGCGCGCCGTGCTTGTCATGGGCCCAGGGGTGGTTCGGCGTGTTGAGCCAGATGGCCTGCATGCCGGCGGCCAGCGCCCCCTGCACGTCCAGCGCGGCATCGTCGCCCACATGCAGCACCTCGTGCGGCAGCACCTGCGCGGCGCTGGCGGCGGCATGGAAGATGCGCGCATCGGGCTTGGCGATGCCGAAGGCGGTGGCGCTGATGCTGGCCTTGAAGTAGTGGCCGATGCCGATGCGGTGCACGTCGGCATTGCCGTTGGACAGGGCCACCACCGGGTAGCGCGCAGCCAGAAAGGCCAGCGTGTCGTGCGCATCGGCGAACAGCTCCACGCGCTGGCGCTCGGCAAAGAACAGCTCGAACGCGGGCTCGGCCAGCGTGGGCTCATCACCGGCCTGCGTGAGTGCCAGGCGAATGGATTCGCGGCGCAGCGCGCTCAGGTCGTGCAGCAGGTCGGGCCGCAGGCTCACCATCTGGTTGCGGATGGCACGCAGCGATTCGGTGCTCGAGAACAGCGTGGCCGTGGCGGGCGCGTGGTCGGTCAGCCACTGCAGCAGCACGGCCTCGGCCCGGGCGATGGTGGGCCAGATGGGCCACAGCGTGTCGTCCAGGTCGATGGTGATGGCGCGGATGCGCGAGGTATCCAGGGAAAGGGCAGAAGCGGACATGGCAAGGCACACAGGAAGTTGGTAGCCGAGAAGCGCGGCCTGCAGCCAGTCGGCCGACTGCAAGCAAGGATACCGCAGCGGCCCGGCCGCAGCGTCAGGCGGGTTTCTGGGCGGTGGCCACCGCCACGGACGAGCCCCGCACCACCAGCCTGCCGGGCAGCAGCCGCTCCCGCGCGGGCGCCTGCAGGCCCTGCATGCGCTCGATGAGGCACTGCGCGGCACAGCGGCCAATGGCACCCGTGGGCTGCGCCACCGTGGTCAGGCCCGGGCCGATCAGGGGCGCCCATTCGGGGTCGTCGAAGCCGACAAAGCCGATGTCGGCCCCAAAGCTCCAGCCCAGCCGCACCATCGCTGCCGCCACCCGCAGCGTGACCACGGAATTGCCCGACACCACTGCACCGCGCGCGCCTTTGCCCCGCCGCGGGCCTAAAGCGCGCAGCGCGGCATCGAGCACCTCGTCCGACGCATCGGCCAGTTCCACCACCGAGCCCCGCACGCCCGGCCCGTGCGACGCCACGCACTGCGAGAACGCGGCCGCCCGCTCCAGGCGCGAACTCACGCCGGCCAGCGGCTGGGTGATGTAGAGCAGGTCGCTCCAGCCACCGTCGATCAAATGCGTGCAGGCGCCGCGCATGGCATCCTGGTTGTCCAATGACACGAAGTCGGCCTCCAGGCCCGCATGCCGGCGGTCCACCAGCACCGCCGGCCGGCCGTGCAGGGAGCTGAGTTCGGCCTGCCCCTCGTCCTGCCCCTGGGTGTTGAGGATGAAACCATCCACCTGGTAGCTTGCCAGGGCGTCGATGGCGCTGCGCTCGCGCTGGCGGTCATTGCCCAGGTTGAACAGCATCACCAGGTAGCCAGCCTCCTGGCAGGCCTCTTCGGCCCCGCGCAGCACGGCCACCGAGAAGGGGTTGGTGATGTCGGCCACCACCAGGCCGATCAGGCGCGAGCGCCCATGGCTGAGTGCCTGGGCCATGGGGCTGGGCACATAGCCGAGCTGGGCGATGGCAGCCTCGACCCGGGCCGCGATGTCGGGGCTGAGCAGGCGCTCGCGGTGGTTGAAGAAACGCGAGACGGTTGCCTTGGACACGCCGGCCGCGGCTGCCACGTCGGCAATCGTGGGCCGGTCTCGGCTAGCCGCATCGACAGGGGCGGCGGTAGGCGCCTTGGCGGTGGGTGCGCGCGGCTTGCGACTGCTCATGCGCCGATTGTCCCGTACACCGCGGCGGGCTTTTCGCCGGCCAGCGCCTGCAGCAGGTTGGTCACCGCCAACCGGGCCATGGCATGGCGCGTGCCATGCGTGGCCGAGCCGATGTGCGGCAGCGGCGTCACACGCGGGTGGGTGCGCAGGGGCGAGGCCAGCGGCAGCGGCTCGGTGGCGAACACATCGAGCCCTGCGGCATGCAGCGTGCCATGGTCCAGTGCAGCCAACAGGTCGTCCTCGACCACCGTGGCGCCGCGCCCGCCGTTGATGAAGATGGCGCCCGGCTTCATGGCCGCGAAGGCCCGCGCATCCACCAGGCCGCGCGTGCTGTCCGACAGCGGCAGCAGCGCCACCACGATGTCCGCGCGCGCCAGCAGGTCGTCAAGCGGCACATGCTCGGCCCGGCCCAGCAACATGGGCGCCTGCGCCGCCAGGTCCACAGGGCGGCGCGCGTGGTACAGCACAGGCATGCCAAAGCCCAGTGCCGCACGGCGCGCCACGGCCTGACCGATGCGGCCAAAGCCCAGCAGTCCCAACGTCTTGCCATGCACGTCGTGGCCGAACAGGTCTTCGCCGATGTTGCCATTCCAGCGGCCCTCGCGCACCATCTGCGACAGCTCCACCACCCGTCGGCAGGTGGCCAGGATCAGCGCGAAAACCGTGTCTGCCACGGTCTCATCGAGCACGCCCGGCGTATGGCACAGCACGATGCCGCGCGCCTGCAGGGCCTGCAGGTCGTAGTTGTCCACCCCCACCGAAATGCTGGAGATGGCCTGCAGCTGCGGCGCACGCGCCAGCAGCTCGGCGCCGATGGGAAAGCTCGCGCCGATCAGGCCATGGGCCCCGGCCAGCGCGGCATCGAAGGCCGCGCGCTGCGCCGGCTGGCGCGGGTCGGCCACGGTCACCTCGTGCACGGCCTGCAGGCGGGCCAGCTGGTCCGGCGGCAGGTCGCGGAACACCAGCACCTGCTTGCGGGTCGTCATAGGCCGGCCTGCTCCAGCTCTGCGCGTGTAGGCAGCCCCTCGGTGTCGCCCAGCACCTGCACGGCGCGGGCACCGATCCAGGCGCCGCGGCGCACCGCGTCGGGCACGCTGTGGCCAGCCAGCAGGGCGCTGACCACGCCCACGGCAAAGCCATCGCCCGCGCCCACGGTGTCCACCACCTCGGCCACAGGGAAACCGGCCACATGGCCGGTGCCCGCCACGTCGCTGTCGAAGTACGCACCCTGCGCACCGAGCTTGACGACCACCAGCTTGGCGCCCCGCTCCCGGTAGAACCTGGCCACGCCCTCAGGGGTGGTCTCGCCTGTGAGGAACACGCCCTCCTCCATGCCCGGCAGCACCCAGTCGGCAAAGCGCGAAAGCTCGTTGATCCAGTGCCGCATCACTTCGGGCGAGGACCACAGCGTGGGCCGCAGGTTCGGGTCGAACGAGATCGTGCGGCCCGCGGCGCGCATCACCTCCAGCGAGCGCAGCGCCGCCTGCAGGCTGGTCTCCGAGATCGCGGCGAACACGCCCGTGGCATGCAGGTGGCGCGCGCTGCGCAGCCAGGGCTCGTCCACATCGGCCGGGCCCATCTGGCTCGCGGCCGATCCCTTGCGGTGGTATTCGACCTGGGGGTCACGCCCATCGGTCACGCGCTCCTTGAACTGGAAGCCCGTGCGCTGCGTGGCATCCGAGGTCACGTGAGAGCAGTCGATGCCCTCGGCCTGCATGGTGGCCAGCAGCGATCGGCCCATGGAATCGGTGCCCAGGCGGCTGGCCCAGCCCACTTTCAGGCCCAGCCGCGCCAGGCCGATGGCCACATTGGTCTCGGCCCCGGCCGTGCGCTTGTGAAAGCCCGTGGCATGCTCCAGCGGCCCGGGCTCGTTGGCCACCAGCAGCAGCATGGCCTCGCCGAACAACGCCACGTCGAAGGCGGTTTCCTTGGCTGCGCTCATGCATGCCTCCGTGCATCGCGGATCACGGCCAATTGCGCGCGTGTCACCGCCGCCAGGTCATCCCCGATCAGCGGGTACTCGATGGCGTGCGGCACGTCCGCCGGCAGCACCCGCAAAATGGCGCGCCAGGGCGCCACCGAATCGGCCAGCGGCACCGCCACCCATTTGCCGGGCAGGCGTTGCACGCCCTTGCAGTGCACATAGCGCACGCGGTGCGCCAGGGCCTGCGCGGCCTGCAGCGGGCATTCGCCCTGCCAGTGCCAGTTGCCCATGTCGAAGGTCATGCCCAGGTCCAGTCCGGCGCGCTCCTGCGCATCGAAAAAGGCGGTCATGGCCGACAGCGTGCCGGCCGTGGCGGTCTGGTCGTTCTCGATCACCAGCTCCACCGGTCCGCCCACCAGCAGTTCCTTGAGCCGCGCCAGCGAGCCATGCGATGCTGTACCGAAGCCGCCGATGGCCATCTTCAGCCGCGGCGCACCGAGCACGCGGGCCGCCGACATGCCACGCGCCAGGGCAGCTTCGTCCAGCGCGCCGTCTACCGTCCACAGCCCCTCGGGGCTGGAGAACACTGCCGCCCGGCCCGCCAGCGCGGCCAGTTCGTTCACCGGGTCGCGCAGCATCTCACCGCGCACCTCGACACCATCGGCACCGGCCTCGCGGGCAAGGTCGGTGCACCACAGCTGGCCATGGCGCCCCACTTCGGCCGCGCCGAAGGAAGACAAAGAAATAAGGAGCTTCATCGACTGCATTTCTCGTTCATGCCCGCGCGCCGCGGCGCGGATCACCACCGCAGCTCAGTGCGCCTGGTGGGAGCTAAGGATCTGGCCCAGGAACTGGCGGGTCTTCTCGTGCCGGGGGTTGCCGAAGAACTCGGCCGGCGGCGCCTGCTCGAGGATCTTGCCGTCGGCCATGAAGATCACGCGGTCCGCCACGCTGCGGGCAAAGCCCATTTCGTGGGTCACGCACAGCATGGTCATGCCGTCCTCGGCCAGGCCGATCATGGTGTCCAGCACCTCCTTGACCATTTCGGGGTCCAGGGCCGAGGTGGGCTCGTCGAACAGCATCACCTTGGGGGCCATGCACAGCGCGCGCGCAATCGCCACACGCTGCTGCTGCCCGCCCGACAGCTGGCTCGGGTGCTTGTGCGCCTGCTCGGGGATGCGCACGCGCGTGAGGTATTTCATCGCCACCTCCTCGGCCTCGGACCGGCCCATGCCGCGCGAGCGCATCGGCGCCAGGGTGCAGTTCTCCAGAATGGTCAGGTGCGGGAACAGGTTGAACTGCTGGAACACCATGCCCACCTCGGCGCGCACGGCATCCACGTTCTTGCCACCAGCCGTGAGGTCGATGCCATCCACCTCGATGCGGCCCTTCTGCACGGCCTCCAGCCGGTTGATGCAGCGGATCAGGGTGGACTTGCCCGAGCCCGAGGGGCCGCAGATCACGATGCGCTCACCGGCGCGCACCGACAGGTCGATGTCGGTCAGCACCTGAAAGCTGTCGAACCACTTGTTGACCCCCTCCATGCGGATGATCGGCGGCGTGCCGGGGGCGGTCGTGACTGCGTCCGTCATGGCAGGAATCTCCCGTTCCTTGTATTTATTGCAGCTTGGGCAGATCGGTTTCGAGCCACTTGCGGTACAGCTTGTTGAGTTCGCCATTGGCCGTGTTGCGCGCCACGAAATCGTCCATGGACTTGTGCAGCTCTTCCTGGCCGGGCCGCATGGCGATGCCCATGGCCTGCTGCAGCAGGTTGAACTTGTTCTCGAAGGTGTTGGCCGGCACGCGCTTGGCGATCTGGGCCGCCACGGTGACCGAGCAGCCGATGGCATCGACCTGGCCCGAGATCAGCGCCTGCATGGCCGAGGCATCGTCGTCAAAGCGGCGGATCTCCGTGCCTTCGGGTGCGGCCTTGGTGACGGCCACGTCCTGGGTGCTGGCGCGGGCCACGCCCACGCGCACGCCCTTGAGGTCGGCCGCACTCTTGATGGCGCTGCCGGTCTTGCCGTACAGAACGATGGTGGCCGCCGCATAGGGCTGCGAGAACTGCACCTGCTTGGCGCGCTCGGGCGTGATGGCCAGCGAAGCCACCAGCACGTCGACCTTGTTGGTCAGCAGGAAGGGAATGCGGTTGGGGCCTGTGACGGGCACGAGGTTGACCTTGACGCCCAGGTCCTTGGCCAGCAGCCTGGCCACGTCGGCGTCGTAGCCATCGGGCTGGTTCTGCGCGTTGGTCGTGCCATAGGGCGGAAAGTCCACCAGCATGCCGATGGTGATCTCGCCCTTCTTCTTGATGTCGGCCACGCTTTGCGCGGACGCCAGCGGCGCGAAGGCCGTGAGCATGGCGCCCAGGCCCAGGGCCGCCAGGGCGGCGGTGGTGGTGCGGCGGTACAGCGAAAAAGTCATGGCATGTCTCCTGTGGGTTGTATGGAATGCGCGCTCGAAAATGGCAAAGGGGGACATCACCGCGCCAGCGCCCGGGCGCGCTTGCGCTCCATGCGCGCGGCCAGCAGCGACAGCGGCCAGCAGATGACGAAATACAGCGCTGCCACGGTGGTGAACACCTGCAGCGGCTGGAAGGTGGCGTTGTTGATGATCTGGCCCGCCCGCGTGATCTCGGTGAAGCCGATGATGGCGGCCAGCGAGGTGCCCTTGATGATCTGCACCACATAGCCCACCGTGGGCGGCAGCGCGATCTTGAAAGCCTGGGGCAGCACCACGAAACGCATGCGGGACACATAGTTCAGGTTCAGGGCCTGCGCCGCCTCCCACTGCCCGCGCGGGATGGCCTCGATGCAGCCGCGCCAGATCTCGCCCAAAAAGGCCGCGCTGTTGAGCACCAGCGCCATCCCCGCGGCCAGCCAGGGGTTGATATCGAGGCCCAGCACCGGCGCGCCGAAGAAGATCAGGAACAGCTGCAGCAGCAGCGGCGTGCCCTGGAACACCTGGATGAACAAGGTGGCGGCCCAGCGCGCGGCAGCGCTCTCGGAGGTGCGTGCCAGCGCCACCAGCAGCCCCAGCAGCGAGCCGCCCACGAAAGCCATGGCCGACAGCGCCAGCGTCCACTGGGCGGCCTGCACGATGAACCAGAACTCGGAAACTCCAAAGGTGCGCATGAACGGTCCTCAGCGACGGTCGGGGTAGTTGAGCGTGCGCTGGTAGATCAGCTTGAACAGCCCCGAGAACGACACGGCCAGCGCCAGGTAGATGGCGGCCACGACGATGTAGATCTCGAAGCTGCGAAAGGTCTGCGACTGCAGGTTGGCCGCCACCGAAGTCAGGTCGTCGGCCGAGATCACCGACACCACGGCCGAGCTGAGCATCAGCAAGATGAACTGGCTGGTGAGCGCCGGGTAGATCGCCTTGAGCGCAGGCTTGAGCACCACGAACCGGAAAATCTCCCAGGGCTTGAGGTTCAGCGCCTTGCCCGCCTCGATCTGCCCCTTGGGAATGGATTCGATGCCTGCGCGCACGATCTCCGCCGCATAGGCGCCCAGGTTCACCACCATCGCCGTCAGCGCCGCCGTGTAGGGCGACCAGCGCAGGCCGATGGCCGGCAGCGCAAAGAAAAAGAAGAACAGCTGCACGATGAACGGCGTGTTGCGGATCAGCTCGATGTAGGCATTGATGAGAAAGCGCAGCCAGGCCGGCCCCGAGGTCTTGCCCCAGGCGCAGGCAATGGCCACCACCAGCCCCAGCACCGTGGCGGTGAGCGAGAGCTGCACGGTGATCCAGGTGCCCTTGAGCAGCAGGGGCCACGCGGCAAAAACGGATTCGAACTGGAATTGGTAATTCACGGCGCAAGTCTATGAAACCGGTTTCAGACATGCACGAGGGATTTCCCGGGGAGGCGCCAAAACCTTCTGCGGGTAGGCGCCAGGTGACTGGGCCACAATGCCGCATGCGTTTTCAAACCGAACCCCCTTTCACCCACGGCCAGCCCGAACGCACCGCCATCCTGCTGTGCAACCTGGGCACGCCCGACGAGGCCACGGCCCCGGCGGTGCGCCGTTACCTGGGGCAGTTCCTGTCGGACCACCGCGTGGTGGAGATCCCCAAGCCCGTGTGGCTGCCCATCCTGCACGGCATCATCCTGCGCACGCGGCCGGCCAAGTCCGCCGCCAAGTACGCCAGCATCTGGACCCAGGACGGCTCGCCCCTGGCGCTGTGGACGGCCAAGCAGGCCACGCTCTTGCGCGGCTGGCTCGGTGAAGCCGGCCACCCGGTGGCGGTGCGCCACGCCATGCGCTATGGCAACCCGTCCATCGCCAGCCAGCTCGACGCGCTCAAGGCCGAAGGCGCCACGCGCATCCTCATCCTGCCGCTGTACCCGCAGTACTCGGGCACCACCACCGCCAGCGTGTTCGATGCGGTGTACGCCTGGGCCGCACGCACGCGCCATGTGCCCGAACTGCGCTTCGTGAACCGCTACCACGACCACCCCGGCTACATCGACGCCTTGGCGCGCAGCATCGAGGCGCACTGGAAGGCCAACGGCCAGCCCGACAAGCTGGTGATGAGCTTCCACGGCGTGCCCGAACGCACGCGCACGCTGGGCGATCCCTACCACTGCGAAAGCCTGAAGACCGGCCGCCTGCTGGCCCAGCGCCTGGGCCTGCGCGACGACCGCTATGTGCTCACCTTCCAGTCGCGCTTTGGCAAGGCCAAGTGGCTCGAGCCCTACACCCAGCCCACGGTCGAAGCCCTGGGCAAGGCCGGCACGCGCCGGGTGGACGTGGTCTGCCCGGGCTTCACCAGCGACTGCCTGGAGACGCTCGAAGAGATCAACATGGAGGTGCGCGAGGCCTTCCTGCACGCTGGCGGCCAGGAGTTCCACTACATCCCCTGCCTGAACGACAGCAGCCACTGGATCACCGCGCTGAGCCGCATCGCCCAGCAGCACCTGGCCGGCTGGCCCACCGAACCCGATGGCGCCGCCGCCCAGGCCGATGCACGCGAGCGCGCACTGGCTGGCGGTGCACCCAAGGGCCCGATGCCGCCGGTCCGCTGACGCGCCCCTGCCCCGCCTTTCCTTCCTGTTTTTCGTTGGCTCCCCTGCCCCGTTTCCGAATTGCCGTCCCCCATGCCCGCATCCGCCCGCGCCCTGTCTGCACACCAACTGCGGCTGATCATCGACCCCGCCACGCTGGGCTTTGCCAGCACGGCCGAACTCACCGGCCTGCCCCTGCCCTGGATCGGCCAGGAGCGCGCCGAGGCAGCCGCCCGCTTCGGCCTGGCCATGCAGCAGCCCGACTACCACCTCTTCGTGCTCGGTGACGTGGGCAGCGGCCGCGCGTCGCTGCTGCACCAGGCCATGCTGGCCGAGGCGGCACGGCGCCCCGTGCCCCCCGACCTGTGCTACCTGCACGACTTCGATGCACCGGACCGCCCGCGCGCCCTGCGCCTGCCCGCGGGCCAGGGCCGCCTGCTGCGCCAGGCCCTGGCCGACATGGGTACCCGGCTGGAGACCGAGGTGCCGCAGCACCTGGCCAACCCCACCTTCCTGGCCGATGCGGCGCGCGTGGAGCAGCGCTGGCAGGCGCAGGAGAACGACGCCCTGGTCGTGCTCGACGCCTTTGCGCTGGCGCGCCAGCTGCGCCTGGTGCGCAACAACGGGCAGATGGCCATCACCCCTCTGGGCCCGCGGGGCCAGCCGCTCAGCGAGGCCGAGGCGCGCGTACTGCCGCCCGAGCGCCGCGCCGCCATCGCACGCGACGAGGACGCGCTGCGCGCCGAGATCGACCGCTTCGCCCAGGCCATGCACCCGCTGGAGCGTGAACGCGATGCCGCGCTGGCCGCCCTGCGCCGCGCCGTGGTGCAGCCGCTGGTGCAGCAGGCGCTGCACGGCGCCCGCCAGATCGCCCCCCAGGCCACACGCCTGACCCAGTGGCTGGACCAGGTGGAACGCGCCCTGCTGGACAGCATCGACCTGCTGGAGCCCTACTACGGCGACAACGAAGCCGATGCCGAAGCCGATCGCAAGGACGACCTGGACGCGCTGCTGGCCCGCTGCCGCGTGAACCTGGCAGTGGACAACGGCGGGCGCAGCGGCGCCCCCGTGATCGTCGAGGACAACCCGCAGCAGCGCAGCCTGATGGGCAGCATCGACCATGGCGCCAATGCCGACGATGCCGACCCCGGGCAGGCCGACGTATCGGCCATCCATGCCGGCAGCCTGCTGCGCGCGCATGGCGGCTTCATCCTGCTGCACCTGCAGGACCTGACCGCCGAAGAAGGCTTGTGGCCGCGCGTGCGCCGCTTCCTGCGCAGCCGCCGGCTGCAGATCAGCGACGATGCGGGCGGCAGTGGCGCAGGCGGCGGGGCACCGGCCGGCCTGCAGCCCGAGCCGGTGGAAGTGGATGTGAAGATCGTGCTCGTCGGCTCGGTGGACGAGTACTACGCCCTGCAGGACAACGACCCCGAGGCCGCGCGCCGCTTTCGCGTGAAGGTGGACTTTGCCGACCGCTTCATCGCCACACCGGCCACGCACCGGGCCACGGCCACCTTCGTGGCGCAGTGCTGCGCGCAGCGCGGCCTGCCGCATTTCGGCCCCGAGGCCGTGGCCCTGCTCATCGAGCAAAGCCACCGCGAGGCCGACGACCAGGGCCGCCAGAGTGCCCGCTTCGCCCAGGCCGAGGCGCTGGTGATCGAGAGCGCGGCCCTGTGCCGCATGCGCAGCCCTGCCGACGCCACGGCCCTGGTGCAGGCCGCCGACGTGCAGGCCGCCCTGGCGGCGCAGCGCCTGCGCCACAACCAGACCGAGGAAGAGCTGCACCAGACCCTGGTCGAGGGCGAATGCCTCATCACCCTGCACGGCCAGGCCGTGGGCCAGGTCAACGCCCTGTCGCAGATCGACCTCACGGACTACCGCTTCGGCTTTCCGGTGCGCATCACGGCACGCAGCTTCGCGGGGCAGGAAGGGCTGCTCAACATCGACCGCGAGGTCCGCCTGTCCGGCCCCATCCACGACAAGGGCGTGCTCATCCTGCACGGCTACCTCACGGCCCTGTTCAGCCATGTGGCACCGCTGGCGCTCAACGCCTCCATCGTGTTCGAGCAGGAGTACAGCGGCGTGGAGGGCGACTCGGCCTCGTGCGCCGAACTGTATGCGCTGCTGTCCAGCCTGTCGGGCCTGCCACTGCGCCAGGGCATCGCGGTGACCGGCGCGCTCAACCAGCATGGCGAGGTGCTGCCCGTGGGCGGCATCAACGAAAAGATCGAGGGCTGGTTCCAGGCCTGCGCCGCCGCCGGGCTCGACGGCACGCAGGGCGCACTCATCCCGGCGCGCAACCAGCGCCACCTGATGCTGTCGCGCCCCATCCTCGAGGCGGTGGAGCGCGGCCTGTTCCACGTCTACACCGTGCAGCACGTGAGCGAGGGCATCGCCCTGCTCACGGGCGAGGCATCGGGCATGGGGCCGGGTGCGGTGCTGGCGGCTGACGCCGCCGACGAGGTGATTCAGACCGTGCTCAGCCGTGCGGAGCAGACCCTGCGCGCCTACCGGCGTGCGTGCCAGAGCGCGGGGCACACGCGGGCTGGGCGTTCGGGTAGAAGCGGTCGGCAACGCGGCTAAGGCCTGCAGGCAGCAGTACCTATCCCGGCTGCCGACCCAGTGTCTTCCCGCGCCCCAGCACATACCTCTCGTAGTGCCCTGGGGCAGCGTGCGGTAGCGTGCCATGTCCAGGTGCTTGAGGCCGCGCTCCCACTCCAGAGCCGCGTCGGACAATGGGTCCTGGCGCAAGCACCGCTAGGCGTAGATTGCCGCGAATGGCCGAAAGCCCAACCTCCGTTATCGAGCAAACACTACCGCACATGAACACTCCTGACCCGCAATAGAACGGACCTAGTACGCCATAGCGCCGGACGGCGCTGCGAAGGTCCAATCACTCGGCGCGTCGGACTTCCACAGCAGGAGCCAGATGGCGAATGTGGCGTGTTCACAAGCCTGAGTCCGGTAGGTGGGCCTGCGCAAAAGATCTTCGGTGAGGACGGATGGCAGTCCGTGGCACTGGGAATGCGCTTTGTAGCCTCACGAGTGGTCGATCTGGAGAGCCATGGGTGGCGGTTCTATTGGTCCAAAGATGGGGAACGCGCGGAGCCTTCAAGGCTGCTCGATAGCTACTGAACACAGCCACCAGATCTGGTGATGGAGGCGGGCTGACCAGTTCGGTCTGTGGAGGCGTTTGCGTTGGGGACATGACGCCCATTTGGAACGGAGAATCCTCGACGCAGTAGCAAGATCATTGCACCCTTAATCCTCCTGCGCCTATTAGGGCCCACCGCGCGATGGATCCTTCTTCTTTCGTCCTGGATGGTCGACCCCATAAACCCGATCAAGGTGCTTGCGCCAGGCCTTGAACATCTTCGCGGTTGTTTGCGAGCGCACACTGGTTCCCCACAGCCCCAACGGGGCCTGGGCATCCTCCGGCAGGCGTGGCGGCAGACGGGTGAAAAAGTAGAAAACCGGGCCGAAGAAAGGCAGCGCCGCGATCAGCACCCCGGCGACCTTGAAGAACATGTGATCGGCCGAGCGCCAGATGTGAACCCAGCAGGCGAGCGTGGCGCAGAACGACAGCAACAGCATGATGGGCAAAAGGGCTTCTCGGTCCATGGGTTGGTACGGTGGTTGGCGTTGTGGAGAGGCAAGGGCAATGGGCGGTATGAATTGATTGTGCTCGATGGTCCCCATCCGATCGAACACCCGTTCGGGGGATGGGGTTGATGCGCCGGGGACCGCGCCTCATCGGCACACACACGGCGGAGTCCCCAAGGTGACGATTTGCGCTCTCCTGCCCGTGTTTTCCCGCAACGGCCGCGATGGAACTGCGGCCGATACTGGTGCTGCCGTTGACGGGCTATGCGGCCTTGCGGCGGCGCATACATCTATAAGACCGACAGGAGACACGCCGTATGCCCATCCACCGCCCCGCGCCGCTGGCGCGCTCCCCCTTGCTTCCCACGCGCCGCCGCGTGCTGTCCTGCGCCGCCGCGGCCACCACCGTGGCCCTGCCCGGCTGGGCACTGGCCCAGCAGGCCGAGCCCTGGCGCATCGGCCAGACCGCAGCGCTCACGGGGCCGCTAGCGTTCCCGTTCGTGGAGATGAACAAGGGCATTGCCGCGGCCTTCCAGGAGGTCAACGAGCGCGGTGGCATCGACGGGCGGCGCCTGCAGTTCGCCAGCGCCGACGATGGCGGCGATCCGGCCAAGGCCGGCGCCAATGCGAAAAAGCTGCTGGAGGAGGACAAGGTCTTCGCCCTGCTGTCCTGCGGCGGCACCACCAGCGTGATGGGTGCGCTGCCCGTGGCCATGGCGGCAAAGGTGCCGGTGATCGCGCCCGGCACGGGCTCGGACGCGCTGCGGCCGTTCAACCCCCTGGTGTTCCATGCGCGCGCAAGCTATGCGCAGGAGCTGCACAAGATCGTGCAGCAACTGGGCTCCACGGGCTTCACCAAGTGCGCGGTAGCCTACATCGACAACCCGTTCGGCAAGGCCACGCTCGCGGCCTTCGACGCGGCGGCCAAGGTGCACAACAACAAGGACTGGAAGGCCTTCCTGCTGCCCGAGACCGAGGAGGGCGTGGCGCGCACGGTGGACGAGATCACGGCCTGGCAGCCCACGGCATTGATCTCGCTGGCCGTGGGGGCCGTGGGCATCCCGTTCTACAAGGCGCTGCGCCAGCGCGTGAAGGCGCCTGCGTTCTCGATCTCGTTCCTGGGCTCGCGGCCGCTGCTGGCGGCGCTGGGCGAATCGGCGCGCGGCATCACCGTGGCGCAGGTCGCGCCCAACCCCGACAACGTGGCCAAGCCCATCGTCAAGGCCTACCGCGATGCGCTCAAGGCCCACGCCGCCGGGGTCGAGCCGGGCTACTCGTCGCTGGAAGGCTACCTGAGCGCGCGCCTGATGATCGAGGCCCTGCGCCGCGCGGGCCGCACCGCATCGCGCGAGAAACTCATCGAGGCCCTGCACAGCATGCGCCCCTACGACATGGGCGGCTTCGAGCTGCGCTATGGCCCGCAGGACCACAACGGCACGGACTTCGTGGAACTGTCCTACTTCAACGGCGAGCGGTTCCGGCGCTGAAGTGAAGCACCCCCTGAGTCGCTTCGCGCCTTCACCCCTCTCTCGACTCGCTGCGCGAGTCGGGAGGGGGACGCCCCCGGTGCGGCGGGGCGGCCCTTGCACGGGGGCACTGGCCTTGGCCGTGCCAGTTTCGTGCTGCGTGGATAGCGCGCAACGCCATGAGCAGCTGACACGAATCAGTTGGGCGCCTGGCTCGCAGTGAACACCGCCAACTGGTCCGCGAACGCGCGCTGGTAGGCGGGCCGTGCCTCGCCCCGCGCTATGTAGGCGAGCAGGCTGGGCTGCTCGCCCAGCAATGGCGAGGCATCGCCCAGGCGGCGCAGCACGGTCACCATCAGCAGGTCGCCGGCGCTGAAGGTGTTGCCGTCCAGCCAGTCGGCTTCGCCCAGGCGCTGCGCCAGCTCGGCCAGCCGGGCGCGCACGCGCTCGTCCAGCATGGGCTGGCGCTGGGCGTACCAGGGCTTGTCCTGCTCCAGGATCTTCGCGGCACCCCACTCGACGATGGGCGGCTCCACGGTGTTGAGCGCGGCGAACATCCACATGATGGCGCGCGAACGTGCGTGGGCCTCGGCCGGCAGCAGGCCCGCATGGCTCTCGGCAATGTGCAGCACGATGGCGCCGGTCTCGAACAGCGCCAGGCTGCCTTCCTCGTAGGTGGGTATCTGCCCGAAGGGATGCAGCGCGCGGTGCGCGGGCGCCTTCATCTGTGCGAACGACACCAATCGCGTCCCGTAGGGCTGCCCCACCTCTTCCAGCGCCCAGCGCACGCGCATGTCGCGTGCCAGACCCCGGCCGCGGTCGGGGGATCGTTCGAAGGCGGTGATGGTGGTCGCTGGCATCAAGGCGCTCCTTCTGGTGTGCCGGGCCATTGTGCGCCCCTGCTGGCCCGGTGCGCCGCCTCAGAAGTGGTAGGCGACGCGTGCCGTGAACATGTTGCCGCGCTGCCGATAGGTCTTGCCGTAGAGGTAGGCGGCCTGCCAGCCGATCTCGCCCTGCCCGGTCTGGATGCTCCCGAACAGCGCCGGGCCCGCACGGTGCGACTGCCGCCCGGCCGGCGCCCAGCGGTCCCACTCGCCCAGCTCGCCAAAGCCCTGCGCGCCGAAGTGCAGGCCCGGCTTCCAGCGGTGGCGCACCTGCCACTGGTACTTGAGCTGCGTGGGCTGTTGCGAGAAGCCACCATAGCCCTTTTCGGCGAACACATTGGCGTTCAGTTGCGTGCGGCCGATGTCGGTCTGCAAAGCCGGTCCGAACTCCAGCGTGTGCCCCTCCCCCACATGCCTGGGCGCCGACACCATCGTATGGATGGCCAGGTCGAAAGGGACTTCGCCCTGGGTCAGCAGCAGGTCGTTCTGCCAGTTCCAGCTGGACAGCGTGGTCGGCATGTCCGACGCGGTGATCCAGCTGGCGATAACCGCGCTGTACCAGCGGCTGTTGACGTTCCAGCCCAGGCCGACCTCGGGCCACTTGGCCAGTGCGGAGCCACGCGACGCCACGGTCCAGTAGCGGAAATCAAGGGTCCGCACGCCGGGATTGCTGTACGCCGTGACCACGTAGTAGCCCGGGTCCGCGAACGCGGCCCCGCCGGCCAGGGCCGCAGGGATGCACAACACACGAAGAATCGAGCAGGACAACAGGCGCCTTTCCAGAAGATCAGGCCGGAGGGGGGAGTCTCCCCCCGCGAACAGCGGACAGTCCATTGTGCGGGCGCTCCACCTTGTGGTCGAGGACTGTTGGTTGAGCACAGGGCCACTGCGTTGCAAATGCGAACATCGCCCCCAGGCAGAAAGGCCAGGCAAGTGCATGCCCGGCCGCCCGGGGCAGCGGCTTCGTAGGACATCGCCGCTTGTTGGCCCGCGTCCAGCGCGTTTGGGCACCGGCGTGGTTAGGATGGGCCATCGTCTTCAACCCACCACGAATTGACCTATGCGCGCGATCGGCCTGCCCTGGCCTCCCAACCTCCAGATTGCCGGATCGACCTATCTCGTCAGGCCGCTCACGCTGGCTGCACCGGCGAACGTGCCGGACCGGGTCTTCATCTTCGAGGAGGACGGCTCGCCCGTGCTCACGGTGCGCCGTGAATGGGCCAGCTACCCCGAGGCGCTCTACACCGCAGAGCAAAAGCTCCGGGAGTTTCTGGCACCGTCTCCGGTCGACGTGTTCGGCACCGCCTGAGCTATGGCCCGGAGCCTGGCGCGGCCAGCGCGCCAGGCCCGCCCCCGGTCAGCCCGCTGGCCAATCCTCCACCGCTTCGCGCGCTATGCCGCGCGACATGCAGCACTGGTGCAGTTCACTGGTGGCCAGCATGCCCTGCTGCAGGGGGTAGGTGACGCGCACCACCAGGCACTCCTTTTCCTGCGCCGACAGGATTTCGCCCATCCGGCCCATGCCGAGCGCTGTCCAGAGCTGGAGTGCGCCCAAGGCATCCGTGTTGGCGTGGGCGAAACGCCCCTGGGCTGTCTTGCGAGCGCGGGTGAATTTGAAGGTTTCGGATCGGGTACGCATCGGCTTGGGCAGGGCAGTGACAGCAGGGTGGGGAAACCGCCCCATGGTGTCCTGCCCGTGCGCCAATGCGTGTAGGTGAACAGCGCAAGTTGCATCCTGCGCGCCGTCCAGCCATCGCCCTCAGGGCCACTGCAGACGTGTGGGCGCCCGGTACTGCGAGCGCGGCAGCGCATTCGCGGCAGGCCCTCCGGCGGTGCGCACCAGCACCGGCTCTGCGGGCCCCGGGTCCTGCACCCCGTGCACGAAGAAGCGGTCCACCAGCGCATAGTGCTCGGGCACGTTCAGGGCCGGCGCGTGGCCGCAGCCGGGCACCTCGATCACGCGCGCCTGGCCGCGCGCGCCGGGACCGCGCGTGAGCATCTCGATGGTGGTCTCGCGCAGCACCAGGTCGGAGTCCTCGCCGCGCAGGCACAGCACGGGGATGTCGAGCGCGTCGTAGTGGTCCCAGATCAGGTAGTCGTTGGCGTGGTGCGTGAACTGCTGCACCATGGCCGGGTCGTAGTGCGGCGTCACGCGGCCGTCGGGAAGGCGGCGCGTGCTGGTCTCGGTCAGCCGGCGCCACTGCGCATCGCTGAGCCAGCCATAGGGCTGGTAGACCTGGCGGAAGAAGGCCTCCAGCTCGGCCACCGTACCGAACGCGGGCGGCTGGCCGGCATAGGCCTTGATGCGCCCGAGCGCATCGTCGGCCAGGCGCGGTGCGTTGTCGTTGAGCAGCAGGCTGCGGATGCGGCCCTTGAGCTGTGGCTCGAACAGGCCCGACGCACACACCGTGCCGATGGCCCCGCCCATCGAGGTGCCCACCCAGTGCGCCTGCGCGATGCCCAGCGCATCGAACAGATCGGCCACGACGCGCGCGTAAAAGCGCAGCTGGTACTCCTCGGCCGGCTGGCGCGCCCACTGGCTCAGGCCCCGGCCGATGGTGTCGGGGCAGATGACCCGGTAGCGCGGCGCCAGGTGGGCGGCCAGGTCGTCCATGTCGCGGCCGGTGCGGGCCAGCCCATGCCAGGCCACCACCACCGGGGCATCGGGCGCGCCCCATTCGGTGTAGTGGATTTCATAGCCGGCGCAGGTGGCGTAGCGCGATAACGGGGTCATGGTGGACAACCTTGTGAGTCAGTGGATGGGACGGCGCAGTCGATGGACTGCCCCTATTTCATAAGTCGGCCGTTGGCGCCGATGACGGTGACTTCAACGTAGCGCGAGCCGATGCGGTTGGTGGGGGAATAGCCCAGGCTGATGCCGCCCAGGTCGTAGTTCTGCAGGGATTCGAGCGCCTTGACCACCTTGGTGCGCGTGGGTGCGGGGCCGGCGCGGCGCAGGGCCTCGACCAGCACCTTGGCGCCCAGGAACTGCTCGAAGCTGGTGTAGTTGACCTCGGCCTGCGGCGCGTACTTCTTGAGCAGGGTCTGGTACTCGCGCACCACGGGCAGTTGCGGGCGGAAGGGGTAGGGCACCACCTGGCTGATGCCCAGACCATGCGCGTTCTTCAGGCCGGCGAGCTTGACCAGCTCGGTCGGGTCCACCACCGAGATGTTGTACAGCTGCGCGCCGCCGCCCTGCTCGCGGTAGCGCTGGATGAAGGCGGCCGCAGGCTTGTTGATGGCGATCATGATCACGGCATGCACGTCGGCGGCCTTGATGGCCTTGACCGCGTCGTCCACCTTGTCGGTGTTGCGCTCGTAGCCGGCGGAGACGACAAGCTTCAGGTTGCGCCGCGCCAGCGCCGCCTCCACCCCTGCCAGGCCGGCCTTGCCAAAGCCATCGTCCTGGTACATCACGGCCACGCGGTTCATGCCCAGCGTGGTGAGCTGCTGCACCATGTGCTCGGCCTCGTCGCCATAGCCCGCGCGCACGTGGAAGATCCAGGGGTTGAACGGGTTGCGCAGCGACTCGCCACCCGTGTAGGGCGCCACCAGGGCGGCCCCGCCCTGCTCCAGCACGCCATCGGCCAGCAGCTGGGTGATGTTGGCGGTGCCGGCAAAACCGTAGAGCGCCACCACCTCGGGTTTGGCCAGCATCTCGCGCGTCAGGCGCACGGTGTCGGGCACCTTGTAGCCGTCGTCCACCACCCACTGGCGAATGGTGGCGCCATGCACGCCGCCCTGGGCGTTGATGGCGTCGAAGTAGATCTTGCCGCCCAGCACCATCTGCGCACCGGTGCTGGCCAGCACGCCCGACAGCGGCGCCACCTGGCCGACCACCAGTTCGGCGCCGCGCAGCTGCGCCGCCGCCGGCAGCACCAGCAGCCCCGCCATCGCCAGCACCGCGAGTGCCGCGCCCATGCGGCGGCCCCATGTGATCCATGTGTTCATGTCCGTCCTTTGTGCCGCCGGGCGCGGCAACGCGCCCTGGCAGCTTTGTTGTTGTGGTGGTGGGTGGTCGTTCTTATTCGGGGATGGCAATGGCTCCGGCCGCCGTCACGGCGATGGCGTTGCCTGCGGCAGGCACATCGGCCAGGGGCGGCACGTTGGCGGCGGTGATGGCCGGGGCGCTGCCCGGCGTGCCGCCGCGCGGCACGGTGCGCACCACCTGGCTCGCCGGCAGCGCCTTGCCGCTGGCCAGGTGGTCGTACACGGCGTCGAGCGCGCGGTTCAGGTACACGTGCAGCGGCACGTATCGCGTGTCGTAACCGGGCAGCACCGTGGGCAGGCCGATGAAGCTGTCGAAGTGCTGGGCATTGGCCACCTCCACATAGCTGAGCTTGCTGGCCGCGCCCTCCACGCGCTTGTTGAGTGCGGTGTAGGGGCGCGAGGTGTGGCTCACGGGCAGCAGGGCATCGGCCCGGCCGTGCACGATGATGGCCGGCTTGCCGCGCAGGTTGCCATTGCGGCGCGTTTCATCGACACCGGCCTGCAGCTTGCGCGCCGCTGCATCGCTGCCAGTGACCAGGTTGCGCAGGCACACCGCGCCCTCGGTGTTCCAGTCGAAGGAGCCGCCGTCGGCCACCGACAGGAAGTCGCGCACAGGCCCCTGCTTGGCGCGGTTGTTGATGAGCTGCACGCCGCCCGCCGGCGGCACGCCATTGCCGGTGGCGAACATGCCGGCCAGCGCGGTGGGGGGCGCCAGCGGCGTGACGGCACCTGCGGTCGTCGCCCCCGCGTAGCTGAAGCCGCACAGGTGGTCCTGCACGCTGGCGCGCGAGAGCGAATTGGCAAAGGTCACGGCAACGGCCGGCGCCACCTCGAAGGCGGCGAGCGAGGCATGCAGGTCGTTGGACTCGGGCTCCCAGCCGTAGTCACGCAGCTTGCGCAGCGACTCCTCGGCCTGGCCCGCCGTGGTGTCGGCCGTGAGCAGGCCGCGTGCGCGCAGCGCCGCGCAGCGCCCCGGCGCGATGGGCAGGGCCGTGCCGGCAAAGCCGGCGGCAAAGGCCGCTGCATACGGGCTGGTGCTGACCGAGGGCGCCAGCGAGGCGCAGGCCTGGTACAGATTGGCCTGGGTGGTGTAGTCGATCAGCGGGCGGCCCGTGACGGCAATCTGCGTGCTGCCGCGCTGCACCGTGACACCCGGGTTGGCGGGCAGCTCCACCGCGGGCTCGGACACGGCCACGCCGCTGATCAGGCCCTGGGTGTCGAGTTCCGCCGCCGCAATCGCCGCGCCGCCGCCGTTGGAGATGCTGGACGCGATGACGATGGCATTGGCCGGGGTGATCGTGCGGATGCGCTGGCCCGTGCTGATGAGCGCGCCGTAGCGCTCATTGAGCACGTAGTAGCCGAACTCCACGGCCTGCAGCGTGGTCGTGCCCCAGTCCTTCTCGGCGTTCTGGCCCGAGTGCGCATGCTTGAAGGCGAAACGGTTGGGCGTGGCGGCGTTGAAGGCCGCGAGCTGCGCGGGCGTGAGGTTGGCGTTGAAGGCCGCGTTCTTGCCTGCCATCGCCGCCGTGGTGCGCGTGCCGTCGATCAGCGGCACGGTGTCGTTCTGCAGGTCGTGCGGGGCGGCGCCCGTGCCCTTGTCCGAGTAGGCCACGGCACAGCCGCGCTTGAGGCCCCATTCGCCGGTGGAGATGCCGCCGTACACACCGCGCGAGCCCGATGCGGTGGCCGTGATCATGCACGGCCGCGCGGGGTTGAAGCTGTCGGGTACCTGCACCATCAAGGTCACGTTCTGGCGGCCGCTGCCGTCGTCGGCATAGGCGATGTACTCGGTGCCGGGCACCTTGCCATCGCCCGTGGTCACGCGGCCCTGGGCGTCCACGTTGGGGCCGTACAGGGTGCCGTAACCACCGGCCGCCGTCATGTCCAGCAGGGCGCGGTAGTTGTTGTAGATGGCGGCGCGGCGCAGCTCGGCGCCCGTGGGTTTGGTCGCATCGGCATAGGCCGGTGGCGTGGCCGAAGCCAGGCCGCTGGCGCCCAGGCCGGCGGTGAGAAGGTCGTTGCCGGTGCCGTCGTAGCGGGTCTCGGTGATGCTGCCCAGGTAGGCCGGGCGCAGGTTGGTACCGCCGCCCGATCCGCTGTCACCGCCCCCGCCGCCACAGGCTGCGAGCACGGCGGCGGACACGGCCAGCATCGCGGTTCTTTGCGTCGTCTTTGCTTTCAGGCTTCTCATTGCGTCTGTCTCCGAGTTGTGTTTTTCTGAACTTCTGGAACGCAGCTTTACCCCGGCCGGCTTGCGGACCCGGCCCTCACGCCACCTTGCGCGCTGCTGCCGCGCGCAGGCGCCCCACCACACCGGTGGGGAAGTAATAGACGGACAAAACGAACAGCACGCCCAGCCACAGCAGCCAGCGGTCGGGCGAGAGCAGCGCCGACAGCCAGGGCAAGCCCGAGGCGGCCTCGCTGCCAAGGCGCAGCAGGTCCTGCAGGTAGCTTTGCGCCACCAGGAACAGCACGGCACCGATGGCCGATCCGTAGATGGTGCCCATGCCGCCGATGACGACGATGAGCAGGCAATCCATCATGATCTCGAACGACAGCGAGGTGTCCGGTCCGTTGTAGCGCAGCCAGAGCGCGAGCATGGCGCCCGCGCAGCAGGCGAACAGGGCCGACAGCACGCTCGACGTGGTGCGGTACACCACCACGCGGTAGCCGATGGCCTCGGCGCGGAACTCGTTCTCGCGGATCGCCTGCAACACCCGGCCGAACGGCGAATTCACGATGCGCAGCAGCGCCAGCACCAGCGCCACGGCCACCACGAAGAGCAGGTAGTAGCACAGCAGCCGCCCATCGAGCGTGACACCCAAAAAAGGCTCGTCGAAGGGCTCGAAGCTCGGCGACAGGATCTCGGGCACCTTGAAGGTCAGGCCGTCCTCGCCGCCCGTGATGTCCGACAGCTGCGAGGCCAGCGTCTGGAACGCGGCCGCCACGGCCAGCGTGATCATGGCGAAGAAAATGGCGCGCACGCGCAGCGAGAACAGCCCCACCGCCAGCGACAGCAGCAGCGAGAGCACCAGCGCCCCACCCAGGCCCACGGCCAGCGCCGACCAGGTCGGCCCCATGCGCGTGGTGGCCACCGCGATGCCGTAGGCCCCGATGCCGAAGAACATGGTGTGCGCAAAGCTCACGATGCCGGTGTAGCCCAGCAGCAGGTCGAAACTGGCGACCAGCACCACGAAGATCAGCACCTTGGCCGCCACGGACAGCGCCTTGACGCCAGGGAACAGGAAGGGCGCGAAGGCCAGGCCCAGGAATATGGCCACGAGGATCGCCGCCAGCACCTTGCTGCGCGGGTAGTCGCCGGAGAGAAGTCGATTCAGCATGTCTTTGGGCTCCTCTTCAACGGTTGGCCACTGGATAGACGCCCTGCGGACGCCAGAGCAGGATCGCCACCATGAGGGCGATGTTGGAGAACAGCGCCACCTTGGGCACCAGGAAGCCGGTGTAGTTGGCCATCAGCCCCACCAGCAGCGCGCCGATCAGGGCGCCGCCCGTGGACCCGAGGCCGCCGATGATGATCACGATGAAGATCAGCACGTTGACCTGGGCGCCCATCTGCGGCACCACGTTCTGCTGGTACAGGCCCCACATCACGCCGCCCAGGCCGGCCAGGGCCGAGCCCACGACGAACACGCCGATGAACAGGCGGCGGATGCGGTAGCCGAGCGACTCGACCATCTCGCGGTCCTGCACGCCGGCGCGGATCAACAGGCCCACCTTGGTGCGCGACAGCGTCCAGGCCAGCACGGCAAAGACCAGGAGGCCCACGGCCACCGCCACCAGGCGGTACTTCTCGATGGCGGCATCGCCGATGAGCAGCGAGCCACGCATGCCCTGGGGCAGCGGCAGCGGGATCTGCTGCGGACCCCAGATGACCTTGATCAGCTCTTCGCCGATGATCATGCCGCCCATGGTGATGAGAATCTGCTTCAAGTGCTGGCCGTACACCGGCCGCACGATGAAGCGCTCGAACGCCAGGCCCACGGCACCCGCCACGGCCATGGCCACCAGCATGGCCGGCAGCACCGCGACCAGGTTGCGCCACAGCTGGTCGGAACCCGTCCAGTCGCCCATGGCGCCCAGCACGCTGGTGGCCACGAAGGCCCCCAGTGCGATGAACACGCCATGGCCGAAGTTGAGCACGTCCATCAGGCCGAACACGAGCGTGAGGCCCGAGGCGATGATGAAGATGATCATGCCCATGGCCAGCCCCGCCACCGTGAGCGTGAGCCAGGTGCTGGGCGAACCGATGAAGGGCAGCACCAGCAGCGCCAGCGCCGGCACCAGGGCCAGCGGCTTCCAGTCGAAGTCGCGCAGGAGGGACGTCTTGGCCGCGCTTGCGGCCGCCGTCGTCGTTGTCGTCGTGGTGCTCATAGTGCCAACCCCAGCAGCGATCGCTGCAATGCCTCGTCCTGCGCCAAAGCGGCCATGCTGCCCGCATGCACCACCTTGCCGTTGTCCATCACGGCCACGGTGTCACCGAGCCGCTTGGCGAAATTGATGTTCTGCTCGACGAGCAGGATGGTCACGCCGCTCTTCTTGAGCTGGTCGAAGGCGTCGATCATGTTGTTGATGATGGCCGGCGCCAGGCCCTTGCTGGGCTCGTCCACGATGAGCAGGTCGCGCGGCTCGACGATGGCGCGGCTCACGGCCACCATCTGCTTTTGCCCGCCCGAGAGCTTGCCCGCAGGGTGGTTCCAGAACTTTTCCACCGCAGGGAAGAGCTTGAAGATCCACTCGAGCCGCGAGCTGTCCATCTGCGCCGCGTTCTTGGCGCCGCGCGCGGCCAGCAGCATGTTCTCCTTGACCGTGAGGTCGGCGAAGATGCCCATGTTCTCGGGCACGTAGGCGATGTTCATGCCGGCGATCTGCGGCGTGTTGAGTGCCGTGATGTCCTTGCCACCGAAGTGGATGGTGCCTTGCGAGGCGTGCCACAGGCCCATGACGGTGCGCAGCGTGGTGGTCTTGCCCGCGCCGTTGCGGCCCAGCAGCATGGTGAGCTGGCCCTTGGGCACGGCCAGATCCACGCCATGCAGGATGTGGTACGCCCCGATGTGGGTGTGCACACCCTTGAGCTCGAGCAGGTTGTTGCTGTTGCTGGTCATGCCGTGGCCTCCTTGCCGGACTCTTTGGAGACACCCAGGTAGGCTTCCTGCACCACGGGCGAGGCGATCACCTCGGCCGGCACGCCGTCGGCCACCAGGGTGCCGTTGGTCAGCACGATGATGCGGTCGGCCAGCTCGCGCACCACGTCCATCTTGTGCTCCACCAGGAGGATGATCTTGGTCTTGTCCTTCTTGAGTTCGCGGATCAGGTTCAGGATCACGGGCGCCTCGTCGTGGCTCATGCCGGCCGTGGGCTCATCGAACATGTAGACCTGCGGCTCCAGCGCCATGAGCAGCGCCACCTCGAGCTTGCGCTGGTCGCCGTGCGGCAGGCTGGCCACGGGCGTGTCCTGCCGATCGAGCATGGCCACCGCCTGCAGGATGGCGCGGGCGCGCTCCGTCAGGCCACGGTGGTCGCTCCAGATGCTCCACAGGTTCAGCCCCCGGCGGTGCTTGCCCTCCTGCGTGGCCTGCACGGCCAGGCGCACGTTCTCCAGCACGCTGAGGTTGGGAAACAGGTTGGTGAGCTGGAAGGCACGCCCCAGGCCCGCATGCGTGCGCGCCGAGACCGATTGGCCCGTAAGGTCCTGCCCGCCCAGGGTGACGCTGCCCGCGCTGGCGCGCAGCTGCCCCGAGATGAGGTTGAAGTACGTGGTCTTGCCCGCACCGTTGGGGCCCACGATAGCGGTCAGCGTGCCCGGCTCGAAGGAGCAGGTCACGGCGTTGACCGCCACGTGGCCGCCGAAGCGGATGGTCAAGTCCTTGGTGGCCAAGGTGCTCATGGGAGGTGCTTCACTTTCACGGTCGTCGTCTTTCAGGGGTACCGGGCGCCCTGCCCTCTTGCAGGCAGGAGCCCCGGCGTTCAGCGCATTGTCAGGGGCAGGTGCCGATGACGTAGTAGTTGGGGCTGGTCTGCTTCAACGTGGTCGTCACGAACACGTTCCACAGGCCCATGTTCTGGTTGGAGCCCTTGGCATAGGTGTAGCCGCCGGTCTGCGTGGCGCGGCCGGCCTGCACATGCGCGTAGTTGGTGGCCGTGGTGCAGGTGGCCGTGCCGCCCGAGCCCGCCAGCGTGGTGCCCGAAGCGGCCGCCGATGCGGCGCCCTCGGCACCGTTGGCGTCGGCGGCGCGCACCGTCCAGCTGTAGCTGGTGGAAGCGGCCAGGCCGGTGTCGGTGTAGCTCGTGCCGCTCACCGGCAGGGCGTTGACCTTGTTGGTGTTGCGGTACACGTTGTAGCTGGCCGCGCCCGAGACGGCACCCCAGCCCACCACCATGGAGCTGGCCGTGGCGCCCGAGGTGTTCACGCCCGTGGGGGCCGGCAGTGCGGGGTTCGTGGGCGGGTTGGTCGTGCCGCCACCGCTGCTGATCTGGTCCACCATGGCCTTGATGGCCACCATCTGCGGGCCCGACTTCTTGGCGTAGTTGGCGTTGTCATAACCCCACCAGTCAAAGCAGCTGTTGGTGGCCGCCGTGCTGGTCTGCGGGTAGAGCATCACGATGTTGTTGCTGTCGGCCCAGCGGTTGTAGCCGGTGTTGCGCACGTACTGCTGCTGCACGTCGCTGATGTTCTGCTTGCAGCCATGCAGCACCACGTGCAGCCGGCAGGTGGCGCTGCCGCCGGCCTGGCAGGCCTGCGGGATGTAGGCCCAGCCGGTGGTGGCCATGCCGTGGTTGGTGATGAACTGGTTCTGGTTGAACTCGACGTAGTTGCCTGCCGGCAGCGTGGCGTTGTTGCGCGCGTTCAGCGTGCCGTACAGGTGCTGCAGCATGGCGCCGGCCAGGTCGAAGTTGCAGTCGCTGATGTAGGGCGCGCCCTTGGTGGAGCAGCCGTTGCCGTAGTCGTCGGTGACCATGGCGTGCTCGGCCGCGATGTCCTTCTTGTAGACCACGTTGGCGGCCGGCACGAAGCTGTTGTAGTAGGTGCGCAGCGCGTCCATCACACCGGGCTTGACCACGCTGTCCAGCGTGCCCGAGAACAGGTAGACCTTGGACGCCTGCAGGTTGGCCACCGGGTCGATCAGCCCCTGGCTGGCCCAGGTGTTGGTGGTGTTCACCAGCGTGCTGGTGGGGATGCCCGCGGGGCTGGCCATGCAGCGCCCGGTGGCGTTGACGATGGAGCCCTCGGCGCAATAGAAGGGCCCGCCCGCGACCACGCCCGCGCCCTTGGCGAAGGTGGCCGAGTAGGCCACGTGCAGTTGCACGGCCATGAAGCCGCCGGCCGACAGGCCCGACACGGTGGTCTGCGTGGCGTCGATCTTGAGCGCGGGGAGGTTGACGGCAGCGGATGCGCCACCGGCAGCACACAGTACCAATGCAGCACTTGCTGCGGCCGCCCGGATGAAATTGAAAGCCATGTTGTCTTGTCTCCAAATAATTTTGAAAAAGTCTGACCCAGCCCCCGTGTCAACCCGGGAGTTCATGCATCAATTCACTGGAAAAAAAGGGGCGGCCGCCCCTGCGGGATGGATCCTCGGCGAACGGACGATTGCCCTTTCGCCAAGGCCACGCGAACCGGTTTATCGCTGGTTGCGAATCGGCACTTGCATCTCTTCAGGCTTGATCTCGCGCACCAACTCGGGCACGCCCCAGGCGAAGGCCGGGTCCACCTTGATCTTGAAGTGGTACATGCTCTGCATGGCCTGGTGGTCTTCCTTGCGGAAGGTCATCTTGCCCTTGGGCGTCTCGAAACTCATGCCCTCCATGGTCTTGATGAGCTTGTTGGTGTTGGTGTCGCCGTTCGTGGCCTTGAGGGCGGTGACCAGGGCCATGGCCGAGCTGAAGCCACCCGCGGTGAAGAAGTCCGGCGGGGTCTTGAACTCCTTGTAGTGCGCGGCCACCAGGGCTTCGTTCACGGGGTTCTTGGGGATGCCGAAGTAGTAGTACGTGGCACCTTCCATGCCGGGGAAGTTCTTGTACGCGGCCATGGCGGGCAAGATGTTGCCGCCCGTGGCGATCTCGATGCCGTAGCGCTTCAAGTCCAGGTCGGCGATCTTGAAGGGGTTGCCAGCGCCGGCCCAGATGATGAAGATGACCTTGCGGCCGGGCACGTCCTTGAGCTTGTCGATCAGGCGCTGGGCACCGGCCGTGAAGTCGGTGGTGGTCGTGGGCAGGTACTCCTCGTGCACCAGCTTGGCATTCTTGAGCGCATCCTTGAAGGCCTTCACGCCGTCACGGCCGAAGGCGTAGTCCTGGGCCAAGGTGGCCACGGTCACGCCGGCCTTGTCGATGGCCACGGCGTTGGAGATGGCGTCCTGGCTGCTGTTGCGGCCGGTGCGGAAGATGTACTTGTTCCACTTGTCGCCGGTGATAGCGTCGGCCACGGCGGGCTCCACCAGCAGGATCTTCTTGTACTCTTCGGCCACGGGCAGCAGGGCCAGGGCCACGCCCGAGGAGGTGGGGCCGACGGCGATGTCGGCCTTGTCGTCCGAATAGGCCGAGGCCAGCAGGCTCTTGCCCAGGTCGGGCTTGCCCTGGTCGTCCTTCTCGATCACGACGAGCTTCTTGCCATTGACGGCCATGGTGCCGCCGGTGGCGTAGTTCAGGCCCATCAGCAGGCCGGTCTGGGTCTGCTTGCCGTAGGCTTCGAGCGGGCCGGTCTTGCTGTAGATGTGGGCGATGCGGATCTCGCCGGACTGGGCGAACGCGGGGGCGGAAAGCGTGGCTGCGGCGGTAACGGCGGCAGTCGCGAGGGCGACCAGGGTGCGACGGTGCATGGCGATGTCTCCTTGTAGTGATGCCTGAACATTGCACAGTTCGTGCCAACGCACAAACCGTTGATTTCTATGAAACTTTTGCTGATACCTCGGCAACAGTGTTCAATTTCAATACATCTATTTTGTCTGAATTTCAGACATTTGCCTGAAATTTATTCAGGGTTTTCCAGACGTCCGTAGAGCGTGGCGCGCGAGATGCCGAGCTGCCGCGCGGTGGCCAGCTTGTTGCCGCCGTGGGCCTTCATCGCGGCATGGATGGCGCGCTGCTCCAGCTCCGCCACCTGCTCGGCCAGGGGGCGCAGGTAGCGCGATTCGTCCTCGGCCTCGACCACCACGGCAGTGGTGTCCTGCACCGGGGCGGCGGGCTCCACGCCGGCCTCGCGCAGGATGCGCTCGAGTTGCGCTGCATCGATGGACTGGCCTTCGCTGCGCATCACGGCCTGCTCGATCACGTTGCGCAGCTCGCGGATGTTGCCGCGCCAGGGCTGCCCGGCCAGCAGGGCCATGGCATCGGGCAGCAGCTCGGGTGGCGGCGTGCCGTTGCGCAGGGCGAGGTCGTCGCCCAGCGATTCGACCAGTGCCGGGATGTCGCTGCGCCGCGCGCGCAGCGGCGGCACGCGCACCGGCAGCACATGCAGGCGGTAGAACAGATCCTCGCGAAAGCGCCCCTCGCGCACCTGGGCCGCCAGGTCGCGCGAGGTGGCCGCGAGGATGCGCACGTTGAACGGCACCAGCTTGTTCGAGCCCAGCGGCTCGATCTCGCCCTCCTGCAGCGCGCGCAGCAGCTTGGCCTGCAGGCTTTGCGGCATGTCGCCGATCTCGTCGAGGAACAGCGTGCCGCCGTCGGCCAGCTTGAACTTGCCGTCGCGCCCCTTGGCCGATGCACCGGTGTAGGCGCCGGGCGCCACGCCAAAGAACTCGGCCTCCAGCAGCGTGTCGGGCACGGCGGCGATGTTCACGCTCACGAAGGGGCCGCTGGCACGGCTCGATGCCGCGTGGATGGCATGGGCCAGCAGCTCCTTGCCCGTGCCCGTCTCGCCCAGCAGCAGCACCGGGCTGCTCGATTGGGCGGCACGGCGCGCCTGGCGCTTGACCTCGGCCGCGGCCGGGCTCGAACCGATGAAGCTGGCAAAGGTGTACTTGGAGCGCCGCTCGCCATCGCCGGCCACGGCCAGGCTGCGCCGGCGCTGGCTGGCCAGCTCGCGCCGCGCATCATCCAGGTCGCGCTGCAGCAGCGCGAACTTGCTGATCAGCGGCTGCAGCGTGGTCTCGGGGTGGTCGAAGAGCACGATGCCGATGGCACCGATGACGCTGCCCGCGTCGTCGCGCAGCGGGATGCGGCTGACCACGAAGGTGCCGGCCTTGTTGGTGAGCAGGTCGATCAGCACCGGGTTGCCGGTCTCCAGCACGCGGCGCATGCCGGTGTTGGGGATCACCTCCTCGACCATGCGGCCCAGGAACTGGTCCAGCGACGTGAAGCCCAGGTCGGGCAGGAAGCGCTGGTAGCCCTCGTTGACCCAGACGATGCGCCCGCTCAGGTCCACCAGGAACATGCCCTGGCTGACACTGGAGAACAGGTGGAACATGGACCGCGCCGCGAGTTCGAGGATGCCCTGGGCATCCAGCGGCAGTGCGGGGGCGTCGTCGATGAGCGGGGGCATGTGCGGATGGTAGCAAGCCCGCCACCCGCCCCGGGTCAATCCGCCGTGGCCGGTGCCTGCAGGCCGCTCACCGCGCGCAGGCCGCGCGCCATGCGCAGCACCACCACGGGCTTTGCCGCTTCTGCCGCGCCGGCACCGAGCGGCGGGTCCACCAGGATGCAGGGCTTGCCGGTGCGCCGGCAATGGTCCTGCACGCGCCAGTACTCGTCGTGGCTGATGCAGCCCGTCTGGCAGATCACGAGGTCGGCCGCCGCCAGGCTCGAATCGAGCGCCGGCGATGCCGGGGCCAGGGCCTCGGGGGCGGCCTGCGCCTGTTGCTTCACGTCTGCCGCAGCCACGGCCTGCAGGCGCCAGCGCAGGCACTCGCGCGAGAGGCTGGTGATGCGCTCGGCCAGTGCCGCGATGTGGCGCGCCATGTCGCGCCGGCGCGTCAAGCCCGGCTGCGCGGCCTGCAGCTGCAGCAGCTCGTCCTGCGCCAGGGCCAGCCGCGTGTCGCGCACCACCACGGCCGCGCGCAGGCGCACCACCTCGGTCCGCAGCTGCTCAAGCTCGCCCGCCTGCTGGGCCAGGGCGTCGCTGCAACGCGTCTGCGCCTCCCCCAGTTGGCGGCACAGCACCAGGAACTCTTCGGACAGGGTATGCATGCACCATCCTCGATAATAAGAATGATTCGCATTTTATGGTATGATTTGTCCGTCTGAGCAAGCTACCTGGTGGGGGGCACCCAAGGAAGCGAGTCCTGGGTGCCTGGCTTGCGAAGTTTGCTGGGCGGGCAAGGTCGGGGCGTACCCAGGACCATCCAAGTACGCCAGGGCCTGCCCGCCACCCCTGCAAACCATGGACCACAGCGGTCACGCCGCCGTGGACAGGATCACCTGCTGGCCTTCTCTGCCGAGCGCAGGGCGATGCAGTTGCCCTCCAGGTCACCGACTTCCGCGACGCATCCAAAGCTGCCGACCTCGGTCACGGGGTACAGCACCACGCCGCCAGCCTCCACCGCCCGGCACAGCGCGGCATGGATGTCCGGCACATGGAAATAGATGCGGGCGCCCGCGCGGCCAGGCACGTAGCTCTCCCCTCGGGCCAGCGCACCGCTCGCGCCGCGGCCTTCCTCGGCATGGGGAAAGAACGCCATCTCGTTGCCGTCCACGCTCGCCTGCTCGAACTCGCACCCCAACAGAGCCCGATAAAAACCCATGGCCCGCGCCAGGTCGTGCACCGGGATCTCGAAGTAGGACACGGGATTCATCAGGCGGCTCCATCGGTGCTCTCAAAACGGGAAGCGGACCGCGCCTGCGCAGGCGCAGGCGGCCAAAGCCCCACGCTGCAAGCATAGCGCCCGGGTGATTGCGGGCCTCGGGCCTGTGGGATCAGGGGTTGCTGCGGTTGATGAAGTTGTCGGGGCCACGGCCGCCCAGCCTGGGCAACAGCCCGCCCGGGGAGTGGGCAAACTCCGGCGGCTTGCGTGCCACGATGAAGAGCCGGATGTCCTTGCCCCGGGTACCGTGCCGTTCGACGGAAACGATGTCCAGGCCCTGCCGGGTCATGGCCGCATGCAGCCCGGGCCCCTCGAAGTTCAGCACGGCGGGTGCCTTGCCGATGGCCCACATCAACGGCAGCGCGAGCCAGGGAATGAGCGGGTTCATCTCGCCGATGCAGGGTGTCTTGGAGATCAGCAAACCGCCCGGGCGCAGCGCCTGCACCGCCAGTTGCAGCGTGTGGTCGAGGTCGCTCACCAGGTGCAGCATGTTGAAGGCCAGCACCACGTCGTAAGCCTCCTTGCCGCACACCGGCACATCCGCGTCGGCCACCGCAAAGCTCAGCTGCGGCACCGGCTGGGCCGCCAGCTTGCCCTGGGCAATGGCGATCATGCCGGCAGAAACGTCGGTCGCCAGCAGGCGCCGGGTGAAGGGAGCCAGGCGCAGCGCGGTGGTCCCCGTTCCGCAGCCGATCTCCAGCACCTCCTGCTCTGCGGACAGCAGCGCCTGCACGCGCTGCAGCGTGGCCTCGTAGCCCGGCATGTCGGCTATCGGATCGGCCGCGTACTTGGGCGCGATGCGGTCCCAGAAAAGGGCCTTGCGGACAGTGGCGCCACCCGCCTGTGGGAGCACGGATGCATCGGTGGGTACGGGAGAGGTGGTGGTCGGCATGGGGTGGGACAACGTCGGTGCAATGGACAGCGACCGATGCTATCCATGCACCGCGCCCCAGGGAACTGTCAGAAATTGCAGTGAACATATACATTTATGCATGGATAAACTCGACTGGAACCAGCTTCGGGCGTTTCTGGAAACCGCCGAAACCGGCTCGCTCTCGGCCGCTGCGCGCAAGCTGGGCCTGACCCAGCCCACGCTGAGCCGCCAGGTCGCGGCCATCGAACAGCGCATGGGCGTGACCCTGTTCGAGCGCGTGGGCAAGGCCATGGCGTTGACCCCCACGGGCATGGACCTGCTGGAGCACGCCCGCGCCATGGGCGCCGCGGCCCAGGCCCTGGGCGTGGCGGCCAGCGGGCGCTCGCAGGAGGTGGGCGGGGTGGTGTCGGTCTCGGCCACCGACGCCGTGGCCTTCTACCTGCTGCCCCCCCTGGTACGGCAGTTGCGCGAAAAGGAACCGGGCATTGCCGTCGAGGTGATCTCGTCCAATGCGCTGAGCGACCTGCTGCGCCGTGAGGCCGACATTGCCATTCGCCACGTGAAGCCGGAGCAGCCGGAACTGATCGCCCGGCTGATCCGCGAGACGTCGGCCAGCTTCTATGCCTCCAAGGATTGGGTGAAGGTCCATGGCCACCCGCGCAGCGCCGAAGACGCGACCCACCTGCCCTTCGTGGGCTCGGACCGCTCGGGCCAGTACCTGGGCTACCTGCGCCAGCACGGCCTGCCCCTGAGCGAGGCCAATTTCAGCTGCTACTCCGACCACTCGGTGGCCCACTGGGGTCTGGTATGCCAGGGCATGGGCATCGGCGCCATGATGGACAAGATCGCCCACGCCACCCCGGGCATCGTGCGCGTGCTCGACGACGTGCCTCCCGTGATCTTCCCGATCTGGCTGGTCACCCACCGCGAACTGCGCACGGCGCGGCGCATCCGGGTCGTCTTCGAGGCGCTGGCGCAGGGCCTGCAGGCAGGATGAAGCAGCCCGCAGGCGCGCGCAAGTCCACTGAAAAAAGGGCGGCACTGCAGAAACTGCCGTGCCGCCCCAACTACCCAAAACAGTGTGCGGCCTCAGCCCGCGGCTGTGACCCCTTCGGCCGCCGCCTTGCGCGCGGCCCAGCGGCGCGCCAGGCGCGGCAGGATCAGCACAGCCAGCACGATGACCATCAGGGTCAGCGAGCCCGGGCGCTCCAGGAAAATGGTCCACTTGCCTTCGCCGATGGCCACCGCATTGCGCATCTGCGCCTCGGCCAGGGGGCCGAGGATCATGCCCACGACCACCGGGGCCGAGGGTATGTCGAAGCGGCGCATGACCACACCCAGGAGGCCGATGGCATACAGCAGCACCAGGTCGAACGCGCTCTGGCGCATGCCGTACACGCCCAGGGTGGCAAACACCAGGATGCCCGCGTACAGGTAGGACTTGGGGATCTTGAGCAGCTTGACCCACAGGCCCACGAGCGGCAGGTTCAGGATCAGCAGCATGACGTTGCCGATGTACATCGAGGCGATCAGCGCCCAGACCAGCGCACCGTTGCTGCTGAACAGCTGCGGGCCGGGCTGGATGCCGTAGTTCTGGAACGCGCCCAGCAGGATGGCCGTGGTGTTCGACGTGGGGATGCCCAGCGTGAGCAGCGGGATCAGCGTGGCTGTGATGGCCGCGTTGTTGGCTGCCTCGGGGCCGGCCACGCCTTCGATGGCGCCGGTGGTGCCGAACTCTTCCTTGTGCTTGCTCAGCTTCTTCTCGGCCGCGTAGCTCAGGAAGGTCGGGATCTCGCTGCCGCCCGCGGGCACGGTGCCGAAGGGGAAGCCGATGGCCGTGGCGCGCAGCCAGGCGGGCCAGGAACGGCGCCACTCCTGCTTGGTCATGTGCGTGCTGGTCAGCTTGTTCTGCGACTCTTCGGTCTTGCCCTCGTACATCACGTTGTACAGGGCCTCGCCCACGGCGAACAGGCCCACGGCGATCAGCACGACTTCGATGCCGTCCATCAGCTCGGGCACACCGAAGGTGTAGCGCGCCTGGGCCGTGAGCTGGTCGATGCCGATCAGGCCCAGCGCCAGGCCCAGGAACAGCGCCAGCATGCCGCGCAGCGTGCTCTTGCCCAGCACCGCGCTCACCGTGGTGAAGGCCAGCACCATGAGCATGAAGTACTCGGGCGGCCCCAGGCGCACGGCGTACTCGGCCACGAGGGGCGCGAAAAAGGTCACCAGCACGGTGGCGATGGTGCCCGCCACGAAGGAGCCGATGGCCGCCGTGGCCAGCGCTGCGCCGGCACGGCCGTTCTTGGCCATCTTGTTGCCCTCCATGGCGGTCACCATGGAGCCCGCCTCACCGGGCGTGTTGAGCAGGATGGAGGTGGTCGAGCCGCCGTACATGGCGCCGTAGTAAATGCCCGCGAAGAAGATCATCGAGGCGGTGGCTTCCACCTTGACGGTGATGGGCAGCAGCATGGCCACAGCCACGGCGGGGCCGATGCCGGGCAGCACGCCCACGGCGGTGCCGATGACACAGCCGATGAAGGCCCACATCAGGTTGATGGGGGTGGCTGCAGTGACGAAGCCCTGCAGCAGGAGGTTCCAGGTTTCCATGGTGTCGCGCGGGCTTTACAGCCACCCCGTGTTCGTGAGGCCGGGCAGGTTGATCGCCAGCAGTTGGGTAAACATCCAGAACACCGGCGCAGCCACGGCCACACCGATGAACAGGTCCTTGATCCAGGCCTTGGGGCCCAGGTCGAGCTTGCCCTCGGAGCTCTTGAAACCGCGCACCGCCAGCACGAAGCACAGCGCGCAGCTCAGGATGAAGCCCAAGGTGGTGATCAGCATGGCGTTGAGCAGCAGTCCGGCCGAGACCCAGACGAAGCCCTTCCAGTGGGCGCTGTCATCGCCCGACGCCTCTTCCAGGTCACGAAAGCCGCCCGTGCGGGCGTGGATGATGGCCAGCACCCCGCAGACGATGAGCACGATGGCCACCACCCAGGGGAAGAAGTTGGGGCCCACGCCGCCATAGCCCGCCTCGGAGCTGATGGAGGTGGCGCCCCAGGCCAGCAGGCAGCCCAGCAGCAGGGTGCCGGCGCCCACCACGGTCTGCAGGGCCGTGGAGCGAGAGGAATGTTGTGTCATGTTTTTATCCCGCAAGGAAGAGCGGCGCGCAGAGGACTGTTGCCAGCACCGTATTGCGCGCCGCCCGGAGGGTGCGACGATGGGCTTGCGCCGGGCTCTGGGCCCGGCGTCAGATCATGCCGGACTTGACCATCGTGGCGCGCAGGCTGGCGAACTCGGCATCCACGAAGTTGGCGAACTCGTCGCCGGCCAGCCATGCAGGCGTCCAGCCGTTCTTCTCCATCGCGTCCTGCCAGGACTTGTGCTTGTAGGTCTTGGACAGCGCGTCGATCAGGTCCTTGCGCTGCTCGGCGGTGATGCCGGCCGCGCCATACACGCCGCGCCAGTTGCCGATCTCGACGTTGATGCCCTGCTCCTTGAGCGTGGGCACGTTCACGCCCTTCAGGCGCGTGGCCGAGGTCACGCCCACGGCGCGCATCTTGCCAGCCGTGATGTACTCGGCAAACTCGCTGTAGCCGCTGCCGCCCACGGTGACGTTGCCGCCCAGGATGGCGGCGGTGGCCTCACCGCCCCCACGGAAGGCCACGTAGTTGATCTTGGCCGGGTCCACACCCACTTCGCGGGCGATCATGGCGGCCGCGATGTGCTCGGTGGATCCGCGCGAACCGCCGCCCCACTTCACGCTGCCGGGGTCCTTCTTGAGCTGGTCGACCACGTCCTTCATGGTCTTGAAGGGCGAGTTGGCAGGCAGCACGAACACGTTGTACTCGCTGCTCAGGCGCACCAGCGGCGTCACCTTGTCCAGGCCCACCGGCGGCTTGCCGGTGATGATGCCGCCCAGCATCACGGCGCCCATGGTCATCAGCGAATTGGGGTCGCCCTTGCTGGCGTTGGCAAACTGCGCCAGGCCGATGGCACCGGCTGCGCCGCCCTTGTTGTCATAGGTCACCGAGTTGGCCACGCCGGCATCCTGCATGGCCTTGCCCAGGGCACGGCCCGTGGTGTCCCAGCCGCCACCGGGGTTGGCAGGGATCATCATCTTGATGGCTGCAGCGGCCTGGGCGGTCAGCGGCAAGGCACCGGCTGCCGCCATGGCGGCCAGGGACTTGAGGAAGGTATCGCGACGCATCGTTGTCTCCTTGAATGATTGGCGAACCTGTCGATGATGCGCGCCCTGCCTGTCAAACGGCTGTCCTTGGCCCTAGGGAAAACACTAGGTAACCAAAGGCTGCATGCCGCCGGCGCCTGCGGGGAAGACATGAAAGCCGAGAACCGTGCACAGCCCCTCCCACAGTGATATGGTCCCGCGCATGAAATTGCTGCTTGTCGAAGACGATCCCACCATGCAGGCCACGCTGCACCGGGCCCTGAGCCGCCGCGGCATGGAGGTGACGCCCGTGGGCGATGGCCGCGCCGCGCTGGCGCAGTGGGCGGCCCAGCCGCCCGATGCGGTGGTGCTGGACCTGACCCTGCCCGGCCTGGACGGCCTGCAGGTGCTGCAGCAGGCGCGCACGCGCGGCCTGCGCACGCCGGTGATCATCCTCACCGCGCGCGGCACCGTGGGCGACCGCATCATGGGCCTGAACTCGGGGGCCGACGACTACCTGCCCAAGCCCTTCGATCTCGACGAGCTCGAGGCCCGCCTGCGTGCCCTGGTGCGGCGCAGCGCCGACCCGGTGGCCAGCAATGCCCTGCCGCCCAGCGTGCAGCAGATCGGCGCCATCCGCTACGACACCAACAGCGGCGCCATCTACCTGAACGGTGAGGTGATGGAGTTCACCCCGCGCGAGCTGGCGCTGATGCATGCGCTGCTGGCCCAGCCCGGCCATGCGGTGACCAAGGAGCGGCTCTACGAGCTGGTGTTCCCGGGCCAGCTCGACGTGCAGTACGAGGCCATCGAGGTCGTGGTGTACCGGCTGCGCAAGAAGCTCGCGGGCACCGGCCTCACGCTCATGACGCTGCGCGGCCTGGGCTACCTGCTGCGGACGGATGCATGAGGAAGACGCCCCCGGGCGAGCCCCGCACGCCCCCCACGCCACGGCCCCACTCGCTGCGCCGCCGGCTGCTGCTGGGCATCCTGCTGCCGGTGGTGGTGTTCATCACCTACAACACCATCAGCGCCTACCAGCAGACCCTGGCCTCGCTGAACACCGCCTACGACCGCACGCTGCTGGCATCGGCCAAGAGCATCAGCGAGCAGCTGGACGTGACCGGCTACGAGGAGGCGGCGCACCTGCGCGCCATCGTGCCCTACTCGGCGCTGGAGGCCTTCGAGGCAGACAACAAGAGCCGCATGTACTACCGCGTCTCCAACCTGCAGGGCGACCTGATTTCGGGCTTTGACGAGCTGCCGCTGTGGAAGGGCACCATCCCCGCGCGCCCGCCCTATGCGGCGCTGGTGGATTTTTACGACGACACCTTCCGCGGCCTGCCGGTGCGCGTGGCCGTGCTGCTGCAGCCGGTGGCCAGCTCCAGCGGGCGCGCCATGGCCGTGATCCAGGTGGCCGAGACGCTGGAGGTGCGCGAGGCGCTGGCGCTGCAGAACCTGCGCAACACCCTGCTGCGCCAGGCCCTGCTGATCGCCGTGATCGGCATCACGGTGGTGCTGGTGGTGCAGCGCGCCACCCAGCCCGTGCGCCAGCTCAGCCAGGAGCTGCAGGCCCGCCAGGAAGGCGACCTGAGCCCCATCACCGCGCCCGCTGCGCCGCGCGAGCTGCAGCCCCTGATCGAAGGCACGAACGAATTCCTGCAGCGCCTGCGCCACCTGCTGCGCCACCAGAAGCGCTTCGTGCGCGACGCCTCGCACCAGCTGCGCACGCCGCTGGCGGTGCTCAAGACCCAGGTGCAGTCGGCCCTGCGCGGCGACATGCCGGCCGAGCAGGCGCTGCACGAGATCCGCGACACCGTGGACCGCGCCACCCAGCTGGCCAACCAGATGCTGGCCCTGGCCAAGGTGGAGCAATTGCGCCAGCAGAGCGCACCGCCCGTGACGCGCTTCGACGAGATCCTGCGCGGCGTGGCGCTCGACATCTCGCCCCTGATCGCCCAGCGCGACCTGGACTTCGGCATCCACACCGATGCCGCACCCATCCAGGCGCACGAGTGGATGCTGCGCGAGCTGACCCGCAACCTGCTGCACAACGCCGTGCGCCACGCCCCGCCGGGCAGCGAGCTGTCGGTGGAGCTGCGCACCGATGGCCGCCACGCGGCCCTGACCGTGAGCGACCACGGCCCCGGCATCGACGATGAACTGGCACTGCGCCTGTTCCAGCCGTTCTCGGCCGGCGACGTGCGCACCGGCAGCGGCCTGGGCCTGGCCATCTGCCAGGAGATCGTGCAGGCGCTCGGCGGCACCATATCGCTGACCAACCGCACCCAGGCCGGCCGCGTGCTCGGGCTCGATGCCGTGGTGCGGCTGCCACTGTCCACGGCGGCAGACACCACCACCGGCATCGCGGGCATGGCGGACGGGGCACAATCGCCAGGATGACCCCCACCGAGACGATGCGCCTGGACAAGTGGCTCTGGTGCGCCCGCTTTTACAAGACCCGTGGCCTGGCCACCGACGAGATCGGCAAAGGCCGCGTCACCGTCAACGGCCAGGCCGCCAAGCCCGCGCGCGATGTGCGCCCGGGTGACACCGTGGCCCTGCGCCAGGGCCCCGTGGCCCGCACCGTGACCGTGCGCGCCCTGAGCGGCATGCGCGGCCCCGCGCCCGTGGCGCAGCTGCTGTACGAAGAGACCGCCGAGAGCATTGCCGCCCGCGAAGCCGCGGCCGAGCAGCGCCGCCTGGCCCCCGAGCCCGCCGCCACCCTGCAGGAAGGCCGGCCCACCAAGCGCGACCGGCGCGACATCGAGCGCGCCACCGGTCGCGTCGCCGCGCCGGGCTGGGACAGCCGCTGGAGCGCCTCGATCGACGAGTGATACGGATTTGCCTTCAACCGTCTAACGTCGTTGGTTCGCCTTGCCGTGCTACAGCACTGTCTGCGGCTCCCGCCTAGTTATACGATCGAATGCAAATCCGTATGGGCTCCGCCCCACGCTACGCGGCCACGCTCTGCGCGGGCGCCAGCGCGCCCAGGTAGCTGCGCACCGCCGGCTTCCGGGCCAGGGTGTCGAAGTCCGGCGCCTGGCTGACCACGCCCTTGTTCACGAAGAGGAAGCGCTCGCAGCTCTGGCGCAGGATGTCCACGTGGTAGGGCTCGTTCGGGTGCAGGCACAAAAAGACCAGCTTGCCCTTGCCGCGCAGCGTGGCGAAGAAGTCGAGCATGAAGCCGATGTAGCCGTCCTGCGTGTTGAACTGCGGCTCGTCGAACAGGTGCACCAGCGGCGAATCGGTGGCCGCATGCTGCAGCAGGAAGTTGGGCTTGCCGCGCTGAAACGAGCGCACCTGGTAGGACTGGTGGTAGTGGATGGCCAGGCGGTCGCGCTCGCGCGTGCGCACCTGGTGGATGTCCTGGCCGTTCACCAGCACCCGCCCTGCCGTGGGCCGGTTGCTGCCGGTGATCAGCTCGAACAGGGTGGTCTTGCCCGAGCCATTGGGGCCCATCACGCCCACGACCTGCGGGCGATCGACGACGAAGTCGGCCGCCAGCGAGAAGGTGCGCTGGCGGTTCAGCAGGCCACGCGTGTAGTCCTTGGCCAGGCGGTCCACGTGCAAGAGCGGTGCAGCAGCAGCAACCATCGTCATACCCCCAGAAGCTGCATGCGCAGCGCAGCGTTGTCCAGCAGTTCGCGGGCCGGGCCCTCGTGCACGATGCTGCCGCCACCCATCACGTAGGCGCGGTCGGCCACTTGCAGCGCGCTCTGCACGTTCTGCTCCACCACCAGCACGGCAATGCCCTCGCGCTTGAGCCGTGCAATGGTCTTCATCACGTCCTGCACCACCTTGGGCGCCAGGCCCTGGCTGGGTTCGTCGAACAGCACCAGCCCGGGCGATCCCAGCAGCGCGCGCGAGATGGCCACCATCTGCATCTCCCCACCCGAGAGGTTTTCGCACTCGCGGTGCATGAGGTACTCCATGGCGCTGAAGATCTCGAAGCACTCCTTCTCGTTCCAGGCGCGAAAGCGCGTCTTCTTGCGCGCGATGGCCAGGTTGCGCGCCACCGTCAGCGTCGGGAAGATGCGCCGGTCGTCCGGCACCCAGCCGATGCCGCTCCGGGCGATCTCGTGCGTGGCCTCGTGCGTCACATCGCGTCCATCGAAGGCCACGCTGCCGCTTCTCGCGGGCGTGAGGCCCAGGATGGTGCGCAGCGTGGTCGTCTTGCCCGCGCCGTTGGGGCCCAGCAGCGCGACGACCTCGCCCGGGCCGACCTCCAGCGACACGTTGAACAGCACCTGCGTCTCGGCATAGAAGGTGTTCACGCCCTGCAGCGACAGCATGGCCGGTGCCGGTGATGGATGTTGCAGAACCGCGCTCATGTTGCCAGGGCCCCGAGGTTGGAGCGCTGCACCCACTCGCTCTGGCGCAGCTCGGCCGGGGTGCCACGCGCGATGACCTGGCCCCAGTGGATGACCGACAGCGTGTCGGCCAGGCGAAACAGGAATTGCATGTCGTGCTCGATGATGACGATGGTGAGTTCGCGCTTGAGGCCGGCCACCAGGTCGGCCAGGCGCGCCGTGCCTTCGGCGCCCAGGCCTGCGGTGGGTTCATCCAGGAACAGCATGCGCGGCTCGGCCGCCAGCGCCACGCCGATCTCCAGCGCCCTGCGCTCGCCGTAGGACAGGCTCTTGGCCGGCGTGCGCTCCTTGCCCTTGAGCCCCACGCGCGCGAGCACGGCCGCGGCCTGGTCCTGCGCACCGCTGTCGGCGCCCAGGTCGCGCCAGCCATTGAAGCCCTGGCGCCGCACCTGGGGCATGGCCACGAGCACGTTGTCCAGCGCCGAGTCGTCGTTGAACAGGTTCATGATCTGGAACGAGCGCGAGATGCCCTTCCTGGCGATCTCGCGCGGCGCCAGGCCGGTGATGTCCTCGCCGGCAAAGGTCACGCGGCCGCGGTCGGGTTTGAAGCGCCCGGTGAGCACGTTGAAGCAGGTGGTCTTGCCGGCCCCGTTCGGGCCCATGATGCCGGCCAGCTCCCCTTCGCGCACTCCGAGGGTGATGTCCTCGAGCACCACCTGGTCGCCGAAGCGCTTGGACAGCCCTGTAGCTTGGAACAGCATGCTCATGCCTCCTTTTCCTGGATCGCGATCACGGGGACATGCGTGCTGGCGGCAGCGGCGGCGACCCGGGCACGCCGCGCACGCCAGTCCTGCCACATGCCGGCCACGCCCTCGGGCTTGTAGAGCACCAGCACCATGAACACCAGGCCGTACCACAGCAGCCAGGTCTCGGTGTAGGCGCCCAGCAGGTCGCGCGCCAGGATGAAGAAGGCCGCGCCGATCAGCGGCCCCCAGAAGCTCACCAGCCCGCCGCCGATCAGCACCATCATCACCACGAAGCCCGAGTTGTGCAGGCTCATCACGTTGGGGTAGGCCGACTGCTGGGCCATGGCGAACATGGCGCCCGCCAGCCCTGCCACCCCGGCCGAGAGCATGAAGGCCAGCCACTTGTAGAGCCACACGTTGTAGCCCACGAAGGCCGCGCGCGTCTCGTTCTGGCGAATGGCGTTGAGCACGCGGCCGAAGGGCGAATGCACCAGCCGCCACAGCAGCGCCACCGTGACGGCGAAGACCGCCAGGCAGAAGTAGAACAGCGCCTCGTTGCTCTTGAGCGGCAGGGCGGCAACACCGAGCTCCACCGGCAGGCGCTTGATGTTGAGCAGCCCGTCCTCCCCGCCCGTCACGGTGTGCCACTTGTTCGCGATGAACCAGAACACCTGGCCGAAGGCGATGGTCAGCAGCGCGTAGTAGATACCGCGCCGGTGCGAGATGAACAGCCCCACCAACGCCCCCAGCACGGCCGCCACCAGCACCGCCCCTGCCAGGTCGAACCACAGGTTGGCCCACAGCCGGTGCTGCAGCAGGCCGAAAGCGTAGGCGCCGATGCCGAAGTAGGCCCCGTGTCCGAAGGACGGCAGGCCCGCCGTGCCGAGCAGCAGGTTGTAGCCCAGCGCGAACAGCATCCAGATCATGATTTCCAGCGCCAGGTACTGGTACAGGCCTGCGCCCGCAATCCACAGCGGTGTGGAGAACAGCACGGCCAGCGTGATGAGCAACGGGGCTGGCAGCACCCGGGATCGACCAGGAACGAATTGCATGGCGGGAAAACCCTTGTTCGAATTGCCTTGTGAAAACAGAATGTACGTTCTAATATTCGATCACACAAGAATTTTCGTTCTAGTACTTTCCCGATACCCACCAGCAGGCACCCGACGATCTATGGACAGCGCCACCACCTACGACGAGCTCAAGGACGCGATTGCGCGCGCCTACCCCGACATGTCCAAGCAGCTGCAGCGCATTGCGCGCTTCGCGCTCGAAAAGCCGCAGGACCTGGCGCTGGGCACGGTGGCCGCGCTGGCCGAGGCCACCGAGGTGCAGCCCTCGGCCATGATCCGCTTTGCCAACGCGCTCGGCTACAAGGGCTTCTCCGACATGCAGCAGGTGTTCCGCGGGCACCTGGTGGAGCGCTCGGCCACCTACCGCGAGCGCATCGACCAGTTGCGCCGCCAGCAGGTCACGGGCCAGCGCGCCCCTGCCGGGGTGCTGCACCAGCTGACCAGCGACTCCATGACCGAACTGGGGCACCTGGAAGAAGCCGTGCGCGAGGCCGACCTGCGCGCCGCGGTGAAGCTGGTCGCCGCCGCCAGCCGCGTGCACGTGCTGGCCCAGCGGCGCGCCTTCCCCATCGCCTGCTACCTGAGCTATGCGCTCGGCCAGCTCGAGCTCAAGACCCACCTGCTGGACGGTGCCGGCGGCATGCTCGACGAGAACCTGCGCTCCGTCGACAAGAGCGACGTGCTGCTGGTGGCGAGCTTTCGCAGCTATTCGCCCGACGTGGTGCACGCCGCGCAGACCTGCAGCCGCCGCGGCGTGCCGGTGATCGCCATCACCGACGGGCCGCTGTCGCCGCTGGTGGAGCCATCCAAGGTCTGCTTCGAGCTGGCGGACGACTCCTCCAAACCGTTTCGCTCCCTGGTCGCGCCCATGTGCCTGGCACAAGCGCTGGTCATGAGCACCGGCCACCACCTGGCCGAAAAAACCGCGCCCCAGCAGCGCACTGCACGAAAGACCCGCACATGAGCAATCCATCCCCCCGCCGGCTGGACGTGGTCTGCATGGGCCGCGCCGCCGTCGACCTGTACGGCGAGCAGATCGGTGGCCGCCTGGAAGACATGCAGAGCTTCAGCAAGTACCTGGGCGGCTCGCCCGCCAACACCGCGGTCGGCGTGGCACGCCTGGGCCTGAGGCCCGCCATGCTGACCCGCGTGGGGGACGAGCACCACGGCCGCTTCGTGCGCGAGGCCCTGGCCGCCGAAGGCGTGGACACCAGCCACGTGACCACCGACCCCCGGCGCCTCACGGGGCTGGTGTTCCTGGGCATCCAGGACCGCGAGACCTTTCCCCTGGTGTTCTACCGCGACCACTGCGCCGACATGGCGCTCACGGCCGAGGACGTGGATGGCGACTTCATCGGATCGGCCACGGCGCTGCTGCTGTCGGGCACGCACCTGTCGCAGCCCAGGACCTTCGAGGCCTGCCGCCGGGCGATTGCGCTGGCGCGCGAGCGCGGCACGCGCACCGTGCTCGACATCGACTACCGCCCCGTGCTCTGGGGCCTGACCAGCCCCGGCATGGGCGAGCAGCGCTTCGTGGCGGACGACAAGGTCACGGCGCACCTGCAGGGCGTGATCGCCGACTGCGACCTGGTGGTGGGCACCGAGGAAGAGATCCACATCGCCGGGGGCAGCACCGACACATTGCAGGCGCTGCGCCGGCTGCGCGAACTCACCCCGGGCCTGCTCGTGGTCAAGCGCGGCCCCATGGGCTGCGTGGCCTTCGACCGGGCCATCCCGGACAGCCTCGAAGACGGCCTCAAGGGCCCCGGCTTCCCGGTCGAGGTGTTCAACGTGCTGGGCGCGGGCGATGCCTTCATGGCCGGCTTTCTGCGCGGCTGGCTCAAGGACGAACCCCTGTCCCTGTGCTGCGCCTGGGCCAACGCCTGCGGCGCCATCGTGGTCTCGCGCCACGGCTGCTCGCCGGCCATGGCCAGTTGGCAAGAGCTGCAGCACTTCCTGCAGCACGGCTCGCCCACGCGCCGCCTGCGCGAAGACCCGGTGCTCGAGCACCTGCACCGCAGCACCACGCGCACGCGCCGCTGGAGCGAGCTGGTGGTGCTGGCCTTCGACCACCGCTCGCAGATCGAAGAAATCGCCGCACGCCACGGGCAGGGCGAAGCCCGCATCCGCACCTTCAAGCAACTCGTGGCCCAGGGCGCGCGCAACGGCGCCGGCACGCACGTGGGTGCCGGTGTGCTGCTCGATGGCCGCTTTGGCGAGGACGTGCTGCCCTCGCTCACCGGCAAGGGCTGGTGGGTGGGCCGGCCGGTGGAGCTGCCGGGCTCGCGCCCGCTGGCCTTCGAGGCCGGGCAGCACCTGGCCATCGAGATGCGCAGCTGGCCCGCCGAGCATGTGGCCAAGTGCCTGCTCTACTGGCACCCCGACGACACCCAGGAGCTGCGCCAGGCACAGATCGCCCGGTTGCTGGAGCTGCAGGCGGCCAGCCATGCCACGCAGCACGAATTCCTGATCGAGGCGATACCGCCGCGCGAGATGCAGCGCGATGCATCCACGCTGAGCCGCACGCTGGAACAGATGTACGCGGCCGGCCTGCGCCCGGAGTGGTGGAAGCTGCCCCCGGCCGAGAGCGATGCCGAGTGGGAGGAGATCAGCCGCACCATCGCGCGCCACGACGCCCACTGCCGCGGCGTGCTGATGCTGGGGTTGGAGGCGAGCGAGGAAACCCTGTCGCGCAGCTTTCGCATCGCCGCCGCACACCCCGTGTGCAGAGGCTTCGCGGTGGGCCGCACGATCTTCGCCGAGGCCGCGGACCGCTGGTTCGCGGGCCAGATCAGCGATGCCCAGGTGATCGACGACATCGCCAGCCGCTATGCCCGCCTGGTCGTCCTGTGGGACGAAGCCCGTGCAGGCATGTCCGAGTCCGTCAGCGCCATTTTTTGACCAAGGAACACACACATATGACTACACCGAACATCGGCTTCATCGGCATCGGCATGATGGGCCACGGCATGGCGAAGAACCTGCTGTCCAAGGGCTACGCGCTGACCTTCAAGGCCAACCGCAACCGTGCCAACCTGGCGGACCTGCTGGAGGCCGGTGCCAAGGAAGCCACCAGCAATGCCGACTGCGCCCGCCGAAGCGACATCGTCTTCCTCTGCGTGACCGGCTCGCCCCAGGTCGAAGAGATCGTCTACGGCAAGGACGGCCTGCTGGAGGCGGCACGCGAAGGCCTCTTGGTGGTGGACACCTCCACCGCCGAGCCCGAGTCGAGCGCGCGCATCCGCGCCGACCTGGCGGCGCGCGGCGTGAAGCTCATCGACGCACCGCTGGCGCGCACACCCAAGGAGGCCGAGGAAGGCCGCCTGAACACCATGGTGGGCGCCGACGCCGAGGACTTCGCCACGCTGGAGCCAGTGCTCAAGGCCTTCTGCGAGAACATCTTCCACGTCGGCCCGCCCGGCCACGGCCATGTGCTCAAGCTCGTGAACAACATGATGGCCATGAGCTTCGCCGCCTGCATCGCCGAGGCCTTCGCGGTGGCGGCCAAGTCGGGGCTGGACCTGAACAAGCTCTACAGCGTGGTCACGGCCGGTGGCGTGAACTGCGGCATCTTCCAGATGATGACCAAGGAGACGCTGCAGAACGGCGACGTCACCGGCTTCAAGTTCGGCATCTCCAACGCCCGCAAGGACCTGCGCTACTACACCCACCTGGCCGAGATGCTGCCGGTGGCGAGCTTCATGGGCGAGGCCGCGCACCAGAGCTTCGTGCAGGCCGTGAACCTGGGCTTCGGCGACAAGCTGATCGCCTCGCTGTTCGAGGCCCAGGAGCAGGCCAACGCCGTGGCCATCGTTCCCCGCTGATTCGATCCCCGCAAGACACACAACAGGCACCCGCCACCCGAAGGAGACAACCATGAGCGATTCCAAGGACAGCATTTCATCGCGCCGCTCGCTGCTCAAGCAGTCGGCCCTGGCCCTCGCGGGGGCCGGTCTGTACGGCGCGGCCCCCTTCTACGGGCCATGGAAGCACCACCACGCCTGGGCGCAGACGGCGCAGAAGAAGCCGCTGGTCATCGGCCTGACGATGGACGCCTCGGGCCTGTACGCGGCCTCGGGCGGCGAGGAGCGGCTGGGCGCGATGATGGCCATCAAGGAGTTCAACGACCGGGGCGGCGTGCTGGGCCGGCGCATCGAGGCCATCCACATGGACACCGAAACCACGCCCGCCACGGGCTCGCGCATCGCCGAGCGCATGATCACGCGCAACGACGCGGCCTTCCTCATCGGCGCGGTGCACTCGGGCGTGTCCAACGCCATCTCGCAGGTGGCGCAGAAGTACGGCACGGTGTTCCTCAACACCAATTCGAGCTCGCCCACCGAGGCCGGCAAGGACTGCCACCGCACCAAGTTCGTGTGGGACGGCAACGGCACCAATTTCTCGAACGCCATCGTCAAGAACGCCATCAAGGCCAGTGGCCGCAACTGGGTGCTGCTGACCAACGACTACGTCTGGGGCCACAGCACGGCCAAGGCCACACGCGCTGCGGTGGAGGCCAACGGCGGGCGCATCATCGAAGAGCTGATGGTGCCGCAGAACACGCGCGACTTCTCGGCCTACCTGCTCAAGCTGCAGCAGCTCAAGCCCCAGGTGGTGGCCACCGCCGTGGGCGGCGACGACATCAAGGCGCTGCGCCAGCAGGTGGTGCAGCTGAAGATGAACACCAGCATGGCCTGGATCAACAACCAGCAGGACTGGCCCGACGTGTACGGCCTGGGGCCGGATGCGATCTTCGGCGTGTTCGGTACCACCTGGTACTACCGCCTGAACCTGCCGGGCGTGCGCGAGTTCGTGGCGGCCTACCAGAAACAGTTCCCGGGCATGGCCATCCGCGTGCCGGGCAACGTGTACCACAACGCCTACATGGCCACGCGCGAGCTGCTGCGCTGCGTGGAAGAGGCCGGCACCACCAACAACATCGCCATCATCAAGAAGCTCGAGGGCCGCAAGATGGCGGCTGCCGACCGGCTGCAGCACTTCGACGCCTGGATGGACCCGGTGACGCACCAGTGCCAGCAGACCATCTACATGGCCAGCTACAACGACCAGCCGGCCGAGAAGGACGACATCTTCAAGATCCTCTCGCAGATCGAACCCCAGGAGGTGGTGGACAAGGATGCGGCCGGCGCCTGCAAGCTCGAGAGCTACGAGGCCACGCCCAGCTACGAGGCCTGAGTCCGCACGCCATGAGCAGCAGTAGCAGCATCACCCGGCGGCGGCTGGTCCGCGGCGCGGCAGCGGCCGTGCTCGGCGCCATGGGGCCGTGGCAGGTCCACCACGCCTGGGCCCAGGCGCGCGGCAAGAAGCCGCTCCTGCTCGGCCTGACCACCGACGACACCGGCCAGTACGGAGCCAGCGGGCAGGACGAGCAGCGCGGCATCCTGATGGCGGTGCACGAGGCCAACGAGCGCGGCGGCGTGTTGGGCCGCCGCATCGAGACGGTGCATGCCGACACCGGCGGTGACGCCGCGAAGGCCGCGGCCGTGGCCCGCCACATGGTCGCGCAACAGGAGTGCGCCTTCCTCATCGGCGCCGTGCATTCCGGCGCCGCCAGCGCGATCTCGACCGTGGCCCAGCAGCACGGCTGCATCTACTTCAACACCAATTCGAGTTCGCCCACCGAGGCCGGCAAGGACTGCCACCGCACCAAGTTCGTCTGGGACGGCAACGGCACCAACTTCTCCACCTCCATCGTGCGCGGCGCCATGACCGGCTTTGGCCGCGAGTGGGCGCTGATCATCAGCGACTATGCCTGGGGCCACAACACCGCCAAGGGCATCCGCGCCATCGTCGAAGGCAACGGTGGCACCGTCGTGCAAGAGCTGGTCGTGCCCCAGAACACGCGCGATTTCTCGGCCCAGCTGGAGCGCATCCGCCAGGTCAAGCCCGGCGTGATCGCGACGGCCGTGGGCGGCGACGATGTCAAGGCCCTGCGCGAGCAGGTTCGCAGCGCCCGCATGGACCGCGCCTTCGGCTGGATCAACAACCAGCAGGACTGGCCCGACGTGTACAGCGCGGGGCCCGAGGCGCTGTTCGGCATCTTCGGCACCACCTGGTACTGGGGCATGCGCCTGGCCGGCATCGCCGACTTCAACGCCCGCTACGAGAAGGCCAACCCCGGCTACCGCATCCGCAAGCCGGGCAACGTCTTCTACAACGGCTACATGGCCACGCGCGAGCTGCTGCGGGCCATCGAGCGGGTGGGCGGCACGAACAACATCCGGCTCATCAAGGAGCTGGAGGCGCTGCGCATCCCCGCGGCGCAGCGCATGCAGCACTACGACGCCTGGATGAACCCCGCAACGCACCAGCTGCAGCAGACCATCTACATGGCCGCCTACAACACCCAGCCGCGCGAACCGGACGACACCTTCCGCATCCTGGGCCAGCAGCGGCCCGAAGAAGTGCAAGACCGCGACAGCCTGCGCACCTGCCAACTCGAGTCGTACGCAGCGACTCCCACCTACGAACCCTAGGACCTCCATGGACTGGCTTTTTCAATTGCTGCCGCACCTGGTCAACGGCATCTCGCTGGGGCTGCTGTTCGCGCTGATCGCGCTGGGCTTCATGCTCATCGTCGGGGTCATGGAGACCATCAACCTGGCGCACGGCTCGCTGTTCGCTTTGGGCATGTACGTGGCGCTGTTCTTCGTCTCGCCCCAGCTGGGCTGGTTCCCGGGCCTGCAGGCCTGGTACATGGCCCTGCCGATCGAGACGCGCTACCTGGTGGCGCTGATGCTGGCGCCGGTGTTCGTGGGCCTGTTCGGCATGCTGCTGGAGCTGTGCATGCGCCGCACCTACGGGCGCGACCCGCTGTACGGGCTGCTGCTGACCTTTGGCGCGGCGCTGGTGATCGAGGAGACCATCCGCCTGGTGTGGGGCTCCAACGAGAAGCAGCTGGCCCTGCCCGCCGCGATCTCGGGCGCATTCCTGCTCGGCGACCTGATCTACTCGAAGTACCGCTTCTTCGCCAGCGGCTTCGCGGTGCTGATGATCCTGGCGCTGTGGCTGTTTCTGGAGCGCACGCCCTACGGCGCCATCATCAAGGCCGGCGCGCACGACAGCGAGATGGTGCGCGCGCTGGGCATCAACCTCAAGCGCCTGCGGCTCCTGGTGTTCGGCATCGGCGTGGGCCTGGCGGCGATTGCCGGGGTGGTGATGGCGCCCATCTGGGGCATCCGCCCGCATGTGGGGGTGGACGCGGTGGTGCCCGCATTCCTGATCATCGTGCTGGGCGGCGTGGGCTCGCTCTGGGGGGCCGTGATCGCCGGCCTCATGGTGGGCATGGTCGTGGGGCTGACCGGGGCGTATGCTTCGGAATGGTCGCTGATGTCCATGTACCTGTTGTTCATTGCCGTGGTGACCTTCCGCTCCCGTGGCCTGTTCGGAAAGAAGAGTGTGCTGGATGTCTGAACCCCTGAAAGACAAGGTGGCCATCGTCACCGGTGCCGCGGGCACCATGGGCCTGGCGGCCGTGAAGGTGCTGCTCGAAGACGGCTGCAAGGTGGCCCTGGTGGACGTGAACGAGAAACGCACGGCCGAGCTGGCCACCGCGCTGGGCCCGCGCGCCCTGCCCTTCGCCTTCGACATCAGCGATGCGGCGGCCGTGCAGGCCGGCCATGCCGCCATCGAACGCGCGCTGGGGCCGGTGGACATCCTGCTCAACAACGCCGGCGTGCTCTCCAACAACAAGGCCGAGGCCACCAGCCCCGCCGAGTGGCGCCATGTGCTGGGCGCCAACCTCGATGGCGCCTTCTACCTGGCGCAGTGCGTGGTGCCCGCCATGAAGGCGCAGCGCTTCGGCCGCATCATCAACACCTGCTCGCTGGCCGCCAAGACCGGCGGGCTCACGGCGGGCACGGCGTACTCCGTCTCCAAGGGGGCCATGACCTCGCTGACGTTTTCACTCGCGCGCGAGCTGGCGCCCTTCGGCGTCACGGCCAACGGCATTTCTCCCGCCTACGTGAAGACGCCCATGATCACCGAGCAGCTCGACGAGGAGCAGCGCCAGAAGCTGCTGCGCGACATCCCCGTGGGCCGCTTTTGCGAGCCCGAGGAGTTTGCCCACGTGGTGCGCTTCCTCGCATCGCCGCTGGCCGGCTTCATCACCGGGGAGATCGTCGATCTCAACGGTGGCCTGCTGATGGACTGACGCATGGCAGCCAACGACACGGCGGACCAGGGCATCACGCCGCGCATCGCCTTCACGCAAGAGCTTTCGGGCCTGTTCGACCTGGCCGGCAAGGTGGCCTATGTGCCGGGCGGCTACGGCGGCATCGGCGAGGCCATCGCCTGGGCGCTGGCCCTGGCCGGTGCGAAGGTGGCCATCTCGGGCCGCGATGCCGCGCGCGCGCAGGCCCTGGCCGGCGAGCTGCAGGCCGCAGGCCACCAGGCCCTGGGCCTGGCCATGGACGCGCACTCCGTGCAGGACATCCGCGAGAGCGTGGACGCCGTGGCCACGCACTTCGGGCGGCTGGACATCCTCGCCAACTGCGTGGGCATGCAGCGCGAGGAATCGCTGCTGGAAGTCACCGAGGAGGCCTTCGACGAGGTGATGCAGGTGAACCTCAAGTCCGCCATGTTCCTCGCCCAGGCCGTGGCGCGCCATCAGATCGCGGGCGGCCAGGGTGGCAGCCAGGTGCATCTGCTGTCGGTGCGCGCGCAACTGGGGCTGCGCGGCCGGGGCTATTCGGCCTATTGCGCGAGCAAGGGCGCCCTCACCCTGCTGATACGCCAGCATGCGAGCGAACTGGCGCCACACGCCATCACGGTCAACGGCATCGCCCCCACCGTGGTGCGCACCGAGATGGCCCGCCACTGGCTGGAGAACCCCGAAACCCGCGCCCAGGTGCTGGGCCGAATCCCCCTGGGCCGCGTGGCCGACCCCAAGGACGTGGCCGGCGCGGCCGTGTTCTTCACCAGTCCCGCGGCCTCGTTCGTCACCGGGCAGGTGCTGTACATCGACGGGGGGATAACGGCGAGCCAGTAGGTGGAGCCCACCGCCTAAAGATACTTGCTGCGGACCATCTCGATGGTCTGCGAACACAGCGAGGGGTCGCTGTCGGACAAGGAAGGCAGCTCCACGCAAGTGGACAGGGGCATGCGGAAAGGATCGCTTCGGCTCTGGTCCTCCACCACCATGCTGCCGTCTTCCGTGCGCACGTGGTAGCGCGTACGGAACGACGAGGTGGGCGGCCGGTCCATCGCCGAGCCGGCCACGGCACCGAGCACGCCGGCCAGCACCTGCACGCCGGCCGAGTAGTTGTTGCCGGGACGAAACGAGCGGTCTATATATGCGGCCTGGCCCAGCATGGCACCCGTGTAGGCCCCGCCCGAGTTACCGGGCGTGGATTCGTCCACCGTCTGGGCATCGGCAATCCAGCCATACCGGCCCGCGTGCAGCAGCTCGACACGCCACCGCGAGGAGATGGCCAGGCGCTCGCCCTCCGTCAGCTCGTTCCAGATGGCGGGCTTGATGCGGGCGACGCGCTTCGCGGACTCGGGCACCGGCCCCCGGTAGACCGGGTCGAAGGGCTCTGCCGATACGGGCACCGTGGGCGCGTAGCTGAGCGCACGCTCGGTCTGCCGCACCGACTGGTTGAGCGCCTGGATCTCGCTGCCCAGCAGGTCCGCGTCGGCGGCCGTGGGGTCTGCCGTGAGGCGGGCCCGCAGCAGGGCACGGCGGGCGACGGCATCTTCCAACTGGTTTTCCAGCCCCTCCCACATCCTGGCCGGCGGCGCAGCCCAGGCCACGGGGCACAGGCCCAGGCACACTGCCCAGCACCAGCCCGCCATACCGTATCGCCGCATCCCGCTCCCTCGCATACCTGCCTCGCTTTGCCCCACGCCACCTGCGGCGCGGTGGCACCCATCATACAAACCCCGGCCGTGGCGGGCGAGGCTGCAGTGGCCCCTAGAATCCAGCACCGGTGTGCCTGCCCTCTGGCGGCCCGGGACCACGCGGACACGAAACGCCCATGCACCACCACGCCCTCTGGCGCAGCCCCCTCCTTCTGGCCCTGGCCGCAGCCACCACCTTGGCAACCGCGCAGCCATCGGACCTGCTCCTGGAGGCCTGCAACCGGCTGCCCGACGCGAAGAAGCGGCTGGCCTGCTTCAAGGAAGCCACCCGACAGCCCGCGGCGGCACCGGCCTCTGCACCACCGGCAACCGTACCCTCCGCCCCGTCCGCACCGACTGCGGCAGCAACCGCGGCGCCTTCACCTTCACCTTCACCTGCGGCTGAAGCCGCCAGCCCACTGCCGCCGCTGGCCCTGGCCGAAGCGGTGCGGATGTGCACACGGCTGATCACCGTTGCCCAGGGGCGCGAGGCCGAGGCGGCGGAAAGCGCCGGGACCGCCTCCGCCAGCGAGATGTCCGTGGCCTGGCCGGCCCTGCCCGGCAAGCAGCCGGTGTACTGCAACCTGAGCCGGGCAGAACACCGCATCACCTCCATCACCAGCAACGGCAAGGTGGCCAGCGGCACCCTGCTCGAGGGCCTGCAAGCGAGGGCCGCACAGCGCGAGGACATCCAGGCCGGCAACTACGCACGCTTCCTCGCCAATGCCAAGGAGGCCCTCAGGGCACGCATCCCGGCGCCAGAGGCTGCGCAGTACCGCAAGCTGTTCGTGAGCGCCGGCCCCCTGCACGTGCTGTGCGGCGAGGTCGATGCACGCCGCACGTCCGGCGCGCAGGAGGGCTTCCAGCGCTTCTACGTGTCCGGCGATCCACCGTTCCTCGCCATCGACAGCCGAAAGACCGCACGGGTGTTCGAGGCCACCTGGGCATCCGTGTGCACGCACAAGGTGGCGGACATCCCCAGCTTTTGACGCACCGCCTCAGCCGGATGCCAGCTCCATCCCGATGCGCGTGACGCCCCCCACCGACGTGGCCAGCGTGCGCCCGCCATGCATGCGCGCGATCGCGTCGGTGATGGCCAGGCCCAGGCCATGGTTGGCCTGGCTGTGGCTGCGCGCAGGGTCGGCGCGGTAGAAGCGGTCGAACAGGCGCGCCAGCACCTCGGGCTCGACCCTGGGCCCCAGGTTCTCCACCACCAGTTCCACCGCGCCATCGGGCAAGCGCGCTATGCAGACGCGCACCATGCTGCCGTGCAGCGCGTAGCGCGTGGCATTGCCGATCAGGTTGGACAGGGCGCGGTGCAGCAGCGGCACGTCGAAGTCGCCCGCGGCATCGCCCACGACCTGCAGCGCGAGCCCCGCCTCCTGCAGCGCCGCCTCGTGGTAGTCCGCCACCTGCGCGGCGACGGCCGCGAGGCTGGCCACCGGCGCGCGGCGCGCGCGTGCGCCCCGGTCGGCCTGCGACAGGAACAGCATGTCGCTCACGATGCCGGTGAGGCGCTGCAGCTCCTCGAGGTTGGAGGACAGCACCTCGGCCACCTCACCCGCCTCACCCGCCTCGCTCGCCTCCCGGCCGCCCCGCCCCAGCGAGCGCAGCGCCAGCTCGTTGCTGGCCAGCAGCGTGGCCAGTGGAGTGCACAGCTCGTGCGCCACATCGGCGTTGAAGCCTTCCATCTGGGCATAGGCCTTCTCCAGCCGGCCCAGCAGCGCGTTGAACTGCCCGACCAGCGGCTGCAGCTCGGCCGGCTGGCCGGTGCCGTCGAGCCGCTGGTGCAGCGTGCGGGCCGAGAGCTCCCGCGTCTGCGCCGCCATCTGGCGCACGGGCGCCAGGCCCAGGTGCACCAGCACGAAGCCGCCGAGGGACACCACCACGGTGCCGGCCAGCGCTGCCAGAGCGAGCGTGATGGCCAGGCGGTGCAACAGTGCCTGGTCGGGCTGCACATCGATGCGCAGCAGCACCTGCAGCGGTGCCCCGGCTGCGCGCGCCACCTCGAAGCGCAGCTCGCGCGAGGCGGCGAACGGGGCCGCGCCGGGCGCGGTGGGGTACATCCGCTGTCCATCGGCGGTGGTGACCTGCAGGCGGAAGTTCTCGTGCCCGGCCAGAAAATCGTCGAGCGCATGGCGGCCCTGGGCCGTGGCACCGGGGTGCCCTTCTTCGCCGGCCAGCAGATGCCGCAGGATGCCCTCTTTCTGCCGCAGCGCATCGTCCTGCCGCGCCCCGAAACCCGCCGCCGTGACCAGGTAGACCACCAGGCACACGGCGCCCAGCCCGGCCAGGCTCTGCACCGCCAGCCACCACGACAGCCGGCTGCGCAGCGAGCGCGGCGGCGGCAGCACCAGCGCGCCATGCGTCATGGCGCGCGCGCCTCCAGCACATAGCCCATGCCGCGGATGGTGTGCAGCAGCGGTGCCGGGAACGGCACGTCCATCTTGCTGCGCAGCCTGCGCACGGCCACCTCGACCACGTTGGTCTCGCTGTCGAAGTTCATGTCCCAGACCTGCGAGGCGATCTCGGTGCGCGACAGCACCTCGCCCTGGCGCCGCAGGAACAGCGTGAGCAGGAGGAACTCCTGCGCCGTCAGGTCCAGCCGCTGGCCGGCACGCGTGGCCTTGCGGCGCAGCAGGTCGAGCTCCAGGTCGGCCAGTTGCAGCAGGGCCTGGGCCGCTGGCACGCCGGCCGGGCCGCGCCGCGTGATGGCCTCGATGCGCGCCACCAGCTCCGAAAACGCGAAGGGCTTGACCAGGTAGTCGTCCGCCCCGGTCTGCAGGCCGCGCACGCGGTCGTCCACGCCGACGCGGGCGGTCAGCATGAGCACGGGGGTCTGGCGCGTTTTGCGCAGCGCGGCCAGCAGGCTCAGGCCGTCGATGCCCGGGAGCATCACATCCAGCACCAGCACCGCATGGTCGCCCTCCAGCGCCAGGTGCAGGCCATCGACGCCATCGTGCGCGACGTCGACCACATGGCCCGCCTCGGTGAGCCCCTTGCGCAGGTACTGCGCGAGCTTGACCTCGTCCTCGATGAGCAGGATTTTCATGCCCGGATTGTCGAAGAACCGGGCCCGGGCGCAGATTACAAATTCGTCATCTGCGCGTGGGGGTTTGGACGGTGGCGGCTTCCTACAGTGAGGCCATCCATCCACCCAAGCAACCCACCGAAAGGACCCACCCCATGACCATGACCACCGCACGCAACGCCCTCTTCCTGTCGCTGGCCGCCCTGGCCATCACCGCCCCCGCTCAGGCCTCGGCCGTGTACCACGCTGCCGGCGGCGAGATCGGCTACACCCAGCACCCCGACCACCAGCCGGCCAGCAGCCGCCAGCGCAGCGAAGTGCTCGGCGAGATCGAGGCCGCCCGCAAGGACGGCACCCTGGCCCTGCTCTCGCGCGGCATCGCACTGCCGCTGAAGGCGACCGGCACGGCGAAGACGCGCGAGCAGGTCCAGGGCGAGTTCCTGGGCATGGACGATGCCGAGAAGCGCCGCCTGCAGGAGATGCATGGCGCGGGCGGTTGATCCAGAATCGCACGCCGCCGGTGATGCCATCCCAGCGCTCGGTGATGGCCACGCCGTTGCGGATGTCCACGTAGGGGTACTTCTGGTCAGCGCATGTCTGGTGCAGCAACTCGGCTACCGCGGCCAGCGTGCAGATGGCTGTGATCCGCTTCACCTTGGCGGGCAGGCGACTGGGTCTGCAGGGTCGTTGCCGCCCAGGTTGAACAGCACGGCCCCGGCATCGCGCCGGTGTCAGTGCAGCAGCAGTTGCGGCTGCTGCCCGCCGCCGTCGATCTTGAACACCGAGACCGACTTCACCAGGTCGTCGGCCTGGGTGCGCAGGCTGGACGCGGCGGCCGCCATCTCTTCCACCAGGGCCGCATTCTGCTGCGTGGCCTGGTCCATCAGCGTGACGGCCTCGCCGACCTGCGACACGCCCGAACTCTGCTCCGAGCTCGCGGCGCTGATCTCGCCCATGAGGCGGGTCACGCTGCCGATACTGGCCACCACCTCGCCCATGGTGGTGCCGGCCTTGTCCACCAGGGCCGTGCCATGCTCCACGCGGCCCACGCTCTCGGTGATGAGCTGCTTGATCTCCTTGGCCGCCTGGGCGCTGCGCTGGGCCAGGGTGCGCACCTCGCCGGCCACCACCGCAAAACCGCGCCCCTGGTCGCCCGCGCGGGCGGCCTCCACGGCGGCATTCAGCGCCAGGATGTTGGTCTGGAAGGCGATGCCGTCGATCACGCTGATGATGTCGTTGATCTTGCGGCTCGAATCATTGATGCCCTTCATGGTCTCCACCACCTGCGCCACCACCTCGCCGCCCTGCTGCGCGATGGTGGAGGCCGAATGCGCCAGCTTGTTGGCGTTGACGGCGTTGTCCGCGTTCTGCCGGACGGTGGAGCCCAGCTCCTCCATCGAGGCGGCCGTCTGCTGCAGGGCGCTGGCCTGCTGCTCGGTGCGGGTGGACAGGTTCTGGTTGCCCTGGGCGATCTCCGAACTGGCGGTAGACACGCTCATCGACCCCTCGCGCACACCGGCCACCAGGCCCGAGAGGCTCTGGCGCATGTCCTCCATGGCGGCGACGAGCGAGGCGATCTCGTCATTACCCCGGGCCACCAGCGGACGCGCCAGGTTGCCCTGGGCAAACTCCTGGGTCGCGGCGCCGGCCTCACCCAGTGGCCCGATGATGGAGCGCGTGGTGAGGTAGCCGAGCACCACCGCAAAGAGGACCACGGCCACGCTCAGCACGATGAGCTGCATGCGCAGGGATTCGAACTGGCGCATCGAGCGCTCGATGGCCTGCTGGCTGATCTTGTCGGTCTCTGCCAGGAAGGCGTCGAGGTTGCCCACCAGCCGGGTCAGCAGCGGCCGGCATTCGGCATTGATTTTCTTGATCGCCGTGTCCTTCTCGCCCACACTCGCCAGGCGGGTGATCTCCAGGGCGATGGGGCCATAGGCCGCCTCGGTTTCCTTGATCTGGGCCAGCAGCTTTTGCAGCGGCTCGGCCGCCTCGGGCGGCGCCTTCTTCAAGGCCTCCTCCAGGTTCTTGAGCCCCTTGCCCACGGCCTCATGGGCCGTGCCGATCAGCTTGATCTCCGCAACCTCATCGGGCTTGGAACTGGCGATCACCAGGTTGCGCGCCGACACGGCCCTGGCATTGGCAGCATCGAGCACGCTGTTGCCCAGACCCTTGATCACCTCCAGGTGGTTGACCTGGACCTCCAGGTTCTGCTGGGTGAGCGACTGCCCGCGTACGCCCATGATCGCCACCAGGACAAGGGCGAATGCGAGGACGGCGTAGCCGATGGCCAGGCGCGTCTTGATGGTCAGGCTTTGCAGGAAATTCATCGCGAGGTTCTCCCTGTGTTGGGCGCGCATGCGCGCAATCCGCCGGCCACCGCCGGTCTGCAGCGTGATTTGCCCCAAACCCTTCCTTGCCAGCCAACATTCACTGGCCGTCTGCACCAATCATTTTTTATGGATTTTTGGCCCCGCGCAGACTTGGGGGAGATCCTTCAACACCGATACCTTGCGCCTCCTGCAGCCGACTGGCAAGCATTTTCTTGCCAACCTGGCACAAAATACCCGCGTGGTTCACGCCCTGCGCGCAGCGCCGGAGGCCGCAATCCGCGGATACGCCACCACCAGCGCCCCCACGAGCATGGCCGTCCCGTTCGCATACACCCACAGCTCCCCCTCGAACAGGAGGGCGGTGAAAACGGTGATCCCGAAGACGATGGCCACGATGGTGAACAGCGCCATCGCCACCTGCCGGCGGTGCGAAGGCGCCATCGCCACCCCGGCCAGCACGAACACCGCGCCCAGCATCGCGCCCGACCCCAGCTCGATGAGCAGCGTGCCGAGCATGCCGTGGCCCATCTGCCAGGCACTGATGAACTTTGTCAGGCGCTGCGCCACGAACGCGGCCGCGAAGGCGGCTGGCAACAGGCAGATCCAGCGCATGAACTTGCTTTTCAACATTCCCTCTTTGTCCTTGTTGGTATCGGCACCGCCGGCGGGATTTCCTGGTTGGCAGGATTCGGGCCCCTGGGAAATGTACCCATTTGTCGGCAGGCCGGGGCACAGGCCTGTCGGTCCCGCCGGTGCGCCCCATCCCCCGAATCGGTGATGGTCAGACGCCCCAGCGGTAGCGACAATGAAGCGCGTTCAAAAAGGGGGAAACCATGCGTTGGATCGTGGTGGCCATCTGTTTCGTTCCAGCCATTGCCTTTGCGGCGATGGACATGCCACGGGCTTCCGTGGCCTTGGTCGGCGTGCTGAACCTGGCCTACCTGCTTGCATTGAGCAGCGGTGTAGGCTGGCTGGTTCAGCAGGTCGCCCAAACCTCGGGGCGCTTCACCCCGAAAGCCGAAGCCGTTCTCAGCGGCTCCTGCGCCCTCATCCTGGGGCCGCTGCTCTGGTTCATGCTGCTCCGGTAGATTCCCGGTTTCCTGGGCGCCAGGCAGGGAATCTGCCAGACAGGATGCGCCTTGACTGCTGTCAACGCGCCACAGAAACACCAACACCCCATCCAGGCCAGACAACAAAAAACCCCAAGCAGATCAACTGCATGGGGTTTCTGTTTTTTGGCGGAAACGGAGGGATTCGAACCCTCGATGAGGCTCTACACCCCATACTCCCTTAGCAGGGGAGCACCTTCGGCCACTCGGTCACGTTTCCAATCCAGCTATTATGCCCCATTTTTGGGGCACTTCAGCCGAGTTGGGGGCTGATACGGATTTGCCTTCAACCGTCTAACGTCGTTGGTTCGCCTTGCCGTGCTACAGCACCGCCTGCGGCTCCCGCCTGGTTATACGATCGAATGCCAATCCGTATGATCGGTCGATCAGGCGACCGGCTGGTCCAGCTCGAAGGCCTTGTGCAGCGCGCGCACGGCCAGCTCGACGTACTTTTCGTCGATCACGACCGAGGTCTTGATTTCCGAGGTGGAGATCATCTGGATGTTGATGCCCTCTTCGCTCAGCACGCGGAACATCTTGCTGGCCACGCCCACATGGCTGCGCATGCCGATGCCGACGATGGAGACCTTGCAGATCTTGGCGTCGCCCACGACTTCCTGTGCGCCCAGCTCGGGCACGACCTTTTCCTTGAGCAGCTCGACCGTGCGGGCGTAGTCGCCGCGGTTCACGGTGAAGCTGAAGTCGGTCTTGCCGTCCTTGCTCAGGTTCTGGATGATCACGTCGACTTCGATGTTGGCATCGGCCACGGCGCCCAGGATCTGGTAGGCGATGCCTGGCTTGTCGGGCACGCCCAGCACGGAGATCTTGGCCTCGTCGCGGTTGAATGCGATGCCGGATACAACGGCTTGTTCCATTTTTTCGTCTTCCTCAAAAGTGATCAGCGTGCCGGACTTGGCTTCTTCGTTGATGTCGATGTCCCAGGGCGTGAAGCTCGACAGCACGCGCATGGGCACCTTGTACTTGCCTGCGAACTCCACGGAGCGGATCTGCAGGACCTTGCTGCCCAGGCTGGCCATTTCGAGCATTTCCTCGAAGCTGACGGTGTGCAGGCGGCGCGCTTCGGGCACGACGCGGGGGTCGGTGGTGTACACGCCATCCACGTCGGTGTAGATCAGGCACTCATCGGCCTTCATCGCGGCGGCCACGGCCACGGCGGAGGTGTCCGATCCCCCACGGCCGAGCGTGGTGATGTTGCCTTCGTCGTCGATGCCCTGGAAACCCGTGACGATCACCACCTTGCCGTTGGCCAGGTCGGCGCGCACGCGCTGGTCGTCGATGGACTCGATGCGCGCCTTGGTGTAGCTGCTGTCGGTGCGGATCGGCACCTGCCAGCCGGCGTAGCTCACGGAGCCCATGCCTTCGGTCTGCAGCGCAATCGCCAGCAGGGCCGAGGAGGCCTGCTCGCCGGTAGATGCCAGCATGTCCAGCTCGCGGTTGTACGCCTCGGTGGCGCGCGGGGGTGCGAGTTCCTTGGCCAGGGCGAGCAGGCGGTTGGTTTCGCCACTCATGGCGCTGGGCACGACCACCAGTTGGTGGCCTGCGCGGGCCCACTTGGCCACGCGCTTGGCGACGTTGCGGATGCGCTCTGGGGAGCCCATCGACGTGCCGCCGTATTTGTGAACGATCAATGCCATTGGATTTCTGGGGTGACGAAACACTTGCCACGGCGCCGGTTGGACACTGTTTTGGCGCGCCGCTGTTTTTCGTGCAGATGGGAAAGCAGGGCCTGGTCCCTGTCCTGTTTTGAAACCACGGGCGGGTTTCATCCAGAAGACACGGATCAGTCCCCAGGGACCAAAACCTGGGGATTGTACCAATCGAGCCCGGTGCCCGAGCGCACCACGAAGCCCGCCCCCACCTTGATGCGGATGCGGTGGCCGCGCGTGGTGCAAGCGCGCACCTGGTCCAGCAGCTCGGCCAGTTGCGCAGCACTGGGCGTGGTGCGGTGCACGCTGCGCAGCCAGTGGCGCAGCACATTGGCCTGGCGCGCACGCCCCAGGCCCTGCAGCGCGGCCAGTTGTGGGGGCACGCCCACCTGGGCCAAGTCGGCCACGGCCACTTCGTCGAGCAATTCGCTGGCCTGCGCCGCGTTGGCGGCCGAACGGGCAAAGGTATCGCGAAACGCAGGGAACGCGGCCTCGAGCACGGGCAGGATCTGCGCGCGGATGCGGTTGCGGGTGTAGTGCTCGTCCGCGTTGGTGGGGTCTTCCACCCAGCGCTCACCCTGCACCTGCAGCCAGTCGCGCACAGCCTGGCCGGGCACTTGCAGCAGCGGGCGGTGCCAGGGCAGGCCGGCACGCTGCCATTGCGCGGGCATGGAGGCCAGCCCGGCCACGCCGGCCCCGCGCGACAGGGCCAGCAGCAGCGTCTCCACCTGGTCGTCGGCATGCTGTGCCAGCGCGATGGCCGCGATACCGGCCATGGTGGGGGCTTGTACAGCAGCATCCAGTGCCGCGTAGCGGCCCTGCCGCGCGGCATCTTCCGGGCTCTGGCCCGGCTCTGGCCGGGCATCGATGCGCTGCACGACCAGCGGCACCTGCAGGCGGGTGCACAGCGCTGCACAGTGCTGCTCAAAGCCATCGGCTGCTGCCTGCAGCCCATGGTGCACGTGGATCGCGCGCACCTGCCCCGGCCAGCGCCGCGCGCAGGCCAGCAGCAGGGCGGTGGAATCGGCCCCGCCGCTCAGGCCCACGGCCAGGGGCAGCGCAGGCGCAAAGGCGGTGATGGCGGCCTCGAACGATTGGGTCATGCCCAGGCCCCGGGTGCCCGGCCTGCGCAAGGCGGGGCACGGTGTACGGAGGGGGCAGGCTGGCAGCGCATGGCTGCCGATTATCGCGGCCCCCGCTCAGCCGCCGGGCCCGGCCAGCCGCGGTGCCGCATGCGCGCCGCCATCGGCCGACAGCCGGAAGGTGCCCACCACCTCTGACAGCCGCACCGACTGGTCCTTGAGGCTTTGCGCCGCCGCCGCGCTCTCCTCCACCAGGGCCGCGTTCTGCTGCGTCATCTGGTCCAGGTGCGAGACAGCCTGGCCCACCTCGTTGATGCTGGTGCTCTGCTCGTTGGTGGAGGCGGTGATCTCGGCCATGATGTCGGTCACGCGCTGCACCGAGTTGACGATGTCGGTCATCGTGGCGCCGGCATCGTGCACCAGCCGCGAGCCGTTCTCCACCTGCGCCACCGAGGCGCTGATCAGCTGCTTGATCTCCTTGGCCGCCTCGGCGCTGCGCTGCGCCAGGCTGCGCACCTCGCTGGCCACCACGGCAAAGCCCCGGCCCTGCTCGCCAGCACGCGCCGCTTCCACCGCCGCATTCAGCGCCAGGATGTTGGTCTGGAAGGCAATGCCGTCGATGGTGCCGATGATGTCGCTGATCTTGCGCGACGCGGCGTTGATCTCGTCCATGGTGCTCACCACATTGCCCACCACCGAGCCGCCGTGCCGCGCCACGCTGGAGGCCTGGGCCACGAGCTGGTTGGCCTGGCGCGCGGCATCGGCGTTGTGGCGCACGGTTTCGGTCAGTTGCTGCATGGAGGCAGAGGTTTCCTCCAGGCTCGATGCGGTGAGCTCGGTGCGCCCGCTCAGGTCGTGGTTGCCGGTGGCGATCTCTTCGGCAGCCACGCGCACCGAGTTGCTGGCATCACGGATCTGAGCCAGCACGCCCGAGAGCTTGCCTGCAAAGCTGTTGAAGCTGGCGGCGATCTGCGCCAGCTCGTCCTCGCCCTGGGCGTCGATGCGGCGCGACAGGTCGCCATCGCCTGCGCCGATCTCGTGCATGGCGTCGCGCACCAGGGTCAGCTGGCGCAACCGCCGCGAGAGGATGCCCGCCAGCACCACCAGGGCCACCAGCAGCACCACGATGCCCGCCCCCAGCGACACCTGCAGCATGGTGCGGATGGCGGCCAGCCCCTCGCCCCGGTCCAGCGCAATCGCCAGCAGCCAGGGCGTGCCGGTCACGGGCGCCACGGTGAGCAGCATGGCCCGGCCCTGCAGGTCCACGGCATTGAGGTCGGCGCGCTTGGCCATGTCGGCCAGCGCCGTGGCCGTGAGCGACGGGGCCAGGTCGGTCGCGGGCTTGAGCGCCAGCTTCACCTCGGGGTGGGCGATGATGTTGCCGTCGCTGCCCACCAGGAAGGCATAGCTCGCCGGCGTGGGCTTGATCGATGCCACGTTGGCCACCACGGCCGACAGCGACACGTCGCCCGCCATCACGGCCTTCACGCCCGCCCCCTCGCGTGCGGCCTTGGCAAAGGTGACCACCAGGCCGGCCCCGCCCGCATCGGCATACGGCGCGGTGAGGATGGTGGCCTGCGCATCGGCGGCCTGCTTGTACCAGGGGCGCGAGGTGGGGTCGTAGTCGGGCGGCAGGTTCTGCTTTTCCGAGAACACCGTGCGCTTGTCGGCATAGCCGAAGTAGGTGGTCAGGAAGTTGCCCGCCCTGGCCAGCATGAGCAGCGGCTTGGCGGCGTCGGCATCGTCGAGCGCGGCAGCGGCCGACTCGACCACCGTGGCCTTGCCGCGGGCCCAGTCGCGCAGGGTTTCGATGTGGCTGTGGGCCAGGGCCTGCGACTGCGCGGTGAGCGAGGCATAGGCCTGGGATCGGGCCGTGAGGTAGTTGGCCACCGTGAGGGCCAGCAGGCCCGCCACCAGGCAGGCCACGGAGACCAGCAGGATCTGGCCCTTGAGAGTCTTCAGGAACGACATGCTGCCCCCTTCGGATCTACCCGCTACCCAACGGGCGGCGACCCACCATGCTACATCCGGTTACGGCTGGGGCGCCAGAGGACTGGCACGCCCGGGTTGCGCGGGGCGTAAAAACAACAACGGCCCGCGAGGGGCCGTTGGAGTGGAAGCGTCGGCAGTCGGGTGCTCAGCGCACATCCGCCTTGGTATCGCTGTAACGGCCGTAGCTCTGCAGGCGCTCGTAGCGGCGCTCCAGCAGATCCTTGGTCTTGAGGTCTGCCACCTGGCGGAAGGCATCGCCCAGGGCACGCTTCAAGAACGCAGCCATCTGCTTGTGGTCACGGTGGCCACCGCCCACGGGCTCGTTGACGATCTTGTCCACCAGGCCCAGCGCCTTGAGGCGGTGGGCGGTGATGCCCAGGGCGTCGGCCGCTTCCTGGGCCTTCTCGCTGGTCTTCCAGAGGATGGAGGCGCAGCCCTCGGGGCTGATCACGGAGTAGATGGCGTACTGCAGCATCACCACCTGGTCGGCCACGCTGATCGCCAGCGCGCCGCCGGAGCCGCCTTCGCCGATGATGGTGGTGATGATGGGCACTTCGAGTTGCGCCATCTCGAAGATGTTGCGGCCGATGGCCTCGGACTGGCCGCGCTCCTCGGCATCGATGCCGGGGTAGGCGCCGGGCGTGTCCACGAAGGTGAACACGGGCAACTTGAACTTCTCGGCCGTCTTCATCAGGCGCAGCGCCTTGCGGTAGCCCTCGGGCTTGCTCATGCCGAAGTTGCGCATCGCGCGCTCCTTGGTGTCGCGCCCCTTCTGGTGGCCCAGCACCATGCAGGCATGGCCGTTGAAGCGCGCCAGCCCGCCCACGATGGACAGGTCGTCCGCATAGTGGCGGTCACCGTGCAGCTCGACGAAATCGGTGAAGATGTCGCGCACATAGTCGAGCGTGTAGGGGCGCTCGGGGTGGCGGGCGATCTTGGTGATCTGCCAGGGCGACAGCTCGGCGTAGATGTCCTTGGTGAGCTGCTGGCTCTTCTTGCTCAGCTGGTCGATCTCTTCCGAGATGTCGACAGCGCTCTCGGTCTGCACGTAGCGCAGTTCTTCAATTTTGGTCTCGAGTTCGGCAATCGGCTGCTCGAAATCCAGAAAGGTCTTTTTCGCCAACGTTGTTCTCCTTGGGTCGCGCCGGAAGGCGGCGTGCCATGAATGAGGCACGCACTGTAACCGACGCGTTACGAGTTTGGTATGACGCTTGTCCAATGCTCAGTAAGAGACGACTGGCTGGGGGTCCATGGACCGCCAAATATACCAAGTCGCCACACTGGCCCATGGCTTCCAGGCCTCGGCGACTTCGCGGGCTTCGCTGCGGCTCACCGTTTCGCCCGAGAAGTAGTTGTGGCTGATGCCGCTGATCAAGCCCACGTCGTCCAGGGGCAGCACATTCGGGCGCATCAGGTAGAAGATCAGGAACATCTCGGCCGTCCAGCGGCCGATGCCGCGGATGGCCACCAGCTCGGCGATGATGGCTTCGTCGTCCATCGAGGCCCAGTCCTTCACGTGCAGCTTGCCGCCGTCGAAGTGCAGGGCCAGGTCCACCAGGTAGTCGACCTTGCGGGCCGACAGGCCGGCCGCGCGCATGTCGTCCACCTTGAGCTTGAGCACGTTGGCCGGCTTCATGCTGCGCGGCAGCTTGGCAAAGCGTTCCCACACGGTCTGGGCGGCCTTCACCGAGATCTGTTGGCCCACGATGGAACGCGCCAGGGTGGTGAAGGCATCGCCCTGGGTCTGCAGCGCGGCATCGCCGAACTGCGGGATCAGGCGCTTCATCACCCGGTCCTTCTTCATCAGGTGCTTGCAGGCTTCGGCCCAGTAGGTGGGCGTGGAGACGACCACGGACTTGGCAGGTGCCGCAGCAGACGACGACGCTGCGGCAGATACGACGGCCGCAGCGGCGGCAGCGACTTCAGGGGCCAGCAGTTCTTCTTTAGCCATTTTTTTGCGTACCGCAGCCATGTTGGTTGTTCTTCTTGTCGTGTTCGTTCATTCGTTCTTCGATCGGGGGCATGCGGTTCTTGGTTGTTCTATCTATCTGTCTGACTAACTGACGGTCTATCTGTCGGTCGCTTACTGGGCGGCTTCCCAGGTGGTGCCGGCGGCCGAATCCTTGAGCACGATGCCCTGGGCCAGCAGCGCCTGGCGGATGCGGTCCGCCTCGGCAAAATCCTTGGCAGCCTTGGCGGCAGCGCGCGCGGCGATCTGCTCGGCGATGGCGGCTTCGTCCAGCCCGGCACCGGCCTGCAGGAAGGCCTGCGGGTCGCCCTGCAGCACGCCCAGGCAGCCGCCCAGGGCCTTGAGCAGCCCGGCCAGTTCAGCGGAGCGGGTCTTGTTCACCTCGCCCGCCAGCTCGAACAGCACGGCCATGGCCTCGGGCGCACCGAAGTCCTCGTCCATCGCAGCCTTGAAGCGCGCGGCATAGGGGTCGGCCCAGTCGATGGCGGCCACGGGGGCCGGGGCCACCAGGCTGAGCGCGGTGTACAGGCGCTTGAGGGCATTGCGCGCGTCGTCCAGGTGGGCATCGCTGTAGTTCAGGGCGCTGCGGTAGTGGGCACGCACGATGAAGAAGCGCACCGTCTCGGCGTCGTACTTGGCCAGCACCTCGCGGATGGTGAAGAAGTTGCCGAGCGACTTGCTCATCTTCTCGTTGTCCACGCGCACAAAGCCGTTGTGCACCCAGAACTTCGCCAGGGGCTTGCCGTTGGCGCCTTCGCTCTGGGCGATCTCGTTCTCGTGGTGCGGGAACTGCAGGTCCATGCCGCCGCCGTGGATGTCGAAGGTCTCGCCCAGCGTGGCGCCGCACATGGCCGAGCACTCGATGTGCCAGCCGGGGCGGCCCGAGCCGAATTCGCTGTCCCACTTGGCCTCGGGCGGCTCCTCGGGCTTGGACGACTTCCACAATACGAAATCGAGCGGATCTTCCTTGCCATCGAGCACGGCCACGCGCTCGCCGGCGCGCAGCTCGTCGACCGACTTGCCCGAGAGCTTGCCGTAGCCGTCGAACTTGCGCACGGAGTAGTTCACGTCGCCATTGCTGGCGCGGTAGGCCAGGCCCTTGCCTTCCAGGGTGCTGATCAGCGCGAGCATCTGCGGCACGTATTCGGTGGCGCGCGGCTCGATGGAGGGCGGCTCGATGCCCAGGGCCGCGATGTCGGTGTGCATGGCGGCGACCATCTCGTCCGTGAGGGCGCGGATGGTGATGCCACGCTCCAGCGCACGCTTGATGATCTTGTCGTCGATGTCGGTGATGTTGCGCACGTAGGTCACGCGCAGGCCACTGGCCTTGAGCCAGCGCTGCACCACATCGAACGCCATCATCATGCGGGCGTGGCCGATATGGCACAGGTCATAAATGGTCATGCCGCACACGTACATGCGCACATGGCCAGGTTCGAGCGGGGAAAAGTTCTCCAACTCACGCGAAAGCGTGTTGTAGATGCGCAAACTCATGGGATGTCAGTCAGGGGAAATCGGCAGGGGTGTGGATGAAGCCCGTTCACCCGGCAGCAGCGGGAACAGGCCCCTCGGGGGGCGCGTTCGTCAGCGAACGCCCATCGAAATCACCAGCGGCAACAGCGCACCGTCATGACCACCCCCTCAGCTACAATCCGCCGCAGTATAAGCCCCGCCAGGGTTCAACGCTGCCCATCACCTTGCATATCCTCATGAAGCAACCAGTCCGCCGCACACTCCCCCGACTCCTGCGCCTGCTGGCCCTGACGGCATTGGTGGGCACCACCCTGGCGCACGCGGCCGACGACTACGCCGACATCACGCAATTGCTCAAGGCCGGCAAGGCCGGCGAGGCCCTGGCCAAGGCCGACCAGCGCCTGGCCACCAGCCCGCGCGACCCGCAGCTGCGCTTTCTGCGCGGCGTGGCCCAGTCCGACTCGGGCAAGCCCACCGAAGCCATCGCCACCTTCACCAAGCTGACCGAAGAGTACCCCGAGCTGCCCGAGCCGTACAACAACCTGGCCGTGCTCTACGCCAACCAGAACCAGCTGGACAAGGCCCGCACCGCGCTGGAAATGGCCATCCGCACCAACCCCAGCTACGCCACCGCGCACGAGAACCTGGGCGACATCTATGCCAAGCTGGCCAGCCAGGCCTACAACAAGGCGCTGCAGCTGGACGCGACCAACGCCAACTCCGTCAAACCCAAGCTGGCGCTGATCCGCGAGCTGTTCTCGGCAGACCCCACAGGCAAGACCCGCCCTGCCGCTGCCGCCCCGGCAACCGCACCGGCCGTGGTCGCCACGCAGCGCCCTGCGCCGGCACCTGCAGCCGCACCCGCTGCTGCCCCCAGCCCGGCAGCCGCCCCCACACCGGCACCCGCTCCGGCCGCCGCCGCAGCCCCGGCCGCCCCGGCACCTGCCCCTGCGGCGGCTGCACCCGCGGCATCGGCCGCCTCCACGCAGGACGTCACCGCCGCCGTGCAGGCCTGGGCCGCCGCCTGGGCCGCCAAGGACATGAAGGCCTACCTGGCCGCCTACGACAAGGACTTCGACCCACCAGGCCGCCAGACCCGCGCCGCCTGGGAGAAGGAGCGCGAGTCGCGCATCGTCGGCAAGTCCAAGATCGCAGTGCAGGTCTCCGATATCACCGTGAGCGTGAGCGGCACCAAGGCCACGGCACGCTTTCGCCAGGCCTACAGTGCCGACGCGCTCAACGTGACCAGCCGCAAGACGCTGGACCTGGTGCAGAACGGTGGCCGCTGGGCCATCGTGCGGGAATCCACCGGCGGCTGATGGACGTGCACGACATGGCGACGGCGCCCACCACCGCGTGGGCTGGCGGGCATTGCGCCACCAGCCCCTGAGCGAAGCACGGACATGATGGTGGAGCCGTCCCTCTGGGGCCGCCGCACGGCGGCCGTTGTTGTTGCCTTGGCCTGCGCGGTGCAGGCCCTGCCCGCCTTCGCCCAGAACCCGCAGGCCCGCATGCGCACCGGCGCCGCGGCCAAACCCGCCAAGGGCCCCGAGGCGCTGCGCGACGGCCAGGCCGAAACCCGCCTGCTCGAGGTCTACCGACTCACCGGCGAAGGCCGCGGCCGCGAGGCCCTGGCCCGCGCCGAAAGCCTGGCACGCGACTACCCCAACTTCCAGCTGGCGCAACTGGCCCTCGGTGACCTGCTCAACGCCCGCGTGCGCCCCGTGCGCAAGCTCGGCGATGTGCCCGAGGCCGACGCCGCACGCGCCCCCGAAGCCGGCGGCATGCTCGACGAGCTGCGCACCGAGTCGCTGCAGCGCGTGCAGGCGCACAGGAACCGCCCGGGTGCCGACCGCATACCCGCCCAGTTCCTGGAGCTGTCGTCACGCTCGCGCCACGCGATCGCCATCGACGCCTCGCGTTCGCGCCTGTACCTGTTCGAGAACACGGACAAGGGCCTGCAACTGGTGGCCGACTACTACGCCTCCGTCGGCAAGCTCGGCATCGAAAAGCTCGTCGAGGGCGACCAGCGCACGCCGCTCGGGGTGTACTTCATCACCAGCCGGCTCGACCCCGCCACGCTCAAGGACTTCTACGGCGCCGGGGCCCTGCCCATCAACTACCCCAACCCGCTGGACCAGAGCCGCGGCAAGACCGGCAGCGGCATCTGGCTGCACGGCACCCCGCCCGACCAGTTCGCGCGCGCGCCACTGGCCACCGATGGCTGCGTGGTGCTGGCCAACCCCGACCTGGAGCGCATCCTGCGCCAGGTGGAGCCGCGCTCCACCCCCGTGGTGATTGCCCGCCAGCTGCAGTGGGTGGCCACGCACAGCGTGCAGGCCGAGCGCAAGGCCTTCGAGGCCGTGCTCAACGCCTGGCGCACCGCCAAGTCGCAGGGCGACATGGCACGGCTGACCAGCTTTTATGCCAGCGACTTCCAGAGCCACCGCCAAAAGCCCCTGGCCGAGTGGACCAGCGTGCTGCAGGCCGAAACGCGCGCCCTCAAGGGCCGCGAAATACAGCTGAAAGACAAGTCTTACCTGCGCTGGACAGACGCGGCCGACACCATGGTGGTAACGTTCGGCGAAGTCGCCGATGGCGCACGCACCGGCCCCGTCAAGCGCCAGTACTGGAAGCGCAAGGGCCAGCAATGGCAAATATTCTTTGAAGGAGTGATTGGATGATTTCCAAGAGAAACGCGGCCCTGTCGCTGGCCAGCATCGCACTGACAGCCCTCGTCGGCATCGCCCCCGCCCAGGCGCAGGATGCGCCCAAGGTCAAGCTCGCCACCTCCCTGGGCGACATCGTGCTGCAGCTCGACCCCGCCAAGGCGCCCAAGTCGGTGGAGAACTTCCTGGCCTACGTGAACGCCAAGCACTACGACGGCACCGTCTTCCACCGCGTGATGAACGGGTTCATGATCCAGGGCGGCGGCTTCACGCCCGACATGCAGCAAAAGCCCACGCGCCCGCCGATCCCGCTGGAGGCCAAGAACGGCCTGAAGAACGACACCTACACCGTCGCGATGGCGCGCACCTCCGTCCCCGACTCGGCCACCGCGCAGTTCTTCATCAACGTGAAGAACAACGACAGCCTGAACGCCCCCAGCCCCGACGGCCACGGCTACGCCGTGTTCGGCAAGGTGGTGAGCGGCACCGAGGTGGTCGACAAGATCAAGGCCGTGGCCACCGGCAACAAGGGCGGCCATGCCAACGTGCCCAACGAACCCATCGTCATCACCTCGGCCACGGTCGTGAAGTGATAATCCCACCCCTTTCCTGAAGAAAGCATTGCCATGAGCAACCCCCAAGTCGAACTGCACATCGCCGGCTACGGCGTCATCACCCTCGAACTCGACGCCGAAAAGGCCCCCAAGTCGGCCGAGAACTTCCTGGCCTACGTGAACAAGGGCCACTACAACAACACCATTTTCCACCGCGTGATCCCCGGCTTCATGGTGCAAGGCGGCGGCTTCGAGCCCGGCATGGCGCAAAAGCCCAGCGACGCCCCGATCCAGAACGAAGCCAACAACGGCCTGAAAAACGCCAACTACACCGTGGCCATGGCGCGCACGAGCGACCCGCACTCCGCGACCGCCCAGTTCTTCATCAACGTGGCCGACAACGGCTTTTTGAACCACACCGCTCCCTCGGCCCAGGGCTGGGGCTATGCCGTGTTCGGCAAGGTGGTCGGCGGCGCCGACGTGGTGGACAAGATCAAGGCCGTGAAGACGGGCCGCAAGGGCTTCCACGACGACGTGCCGAAGGAAGACGTGATCATCGAAAAGGCCGTGGCTCTGTAATCAAGAGCACCGGCAGCGTCACCCCGTGACCACGACCGTGCCCCGGTTCGAGGAGCTCATCGCTCCCTCGCACTGGCGCACGGTCGATTTCATTTCGGACCTGCACCTGCAGGCCAGCGAGCCCGCCACCGTCGCCGCGTTCCGGCACTACCTGCAGGCCACCCCGGCCGATGCCCTGTTCATCCTGGGCGATCTGTTCGAGGTCTGGGTGGGCGACGACGCCATCGACGAGCCCGGCAGCTTCGAGGCCGAGGGCTGCGCCGCGCTGTCCGCCGCCGCGCAGCGCCTGCCGCTGTTCTTCATGCACGGCAACCGCGACTTCCTGGCCGGCCCGGCCTTTCTGCAGCGCACGGGCATGACAGGCCTGGCCGATCCCACGGTGCTGGTCTTCGCTGGCCAGCGCATCGTGCTCAGCCACGGCGACCTCCTGTGCCTGGACGACGTGGACTACCAGCGCTTTCGCGTGCAGGCGCGCAGCAGCGCCTGGCAGCAGGCCTTTCTGGCCCAGTCCCTGGCCACACGGCGCGCCCAGGCGCGCGGCATCCGCCAGGAGAGCGAGAACAAAAAACAGTCGGGCGCCGTCTATGCCGATCTGGACGGCCCCGCCACCCTCGCCTGGCTGCAGGCTGCCCAGGCCGGCAACCTGGTGCATGGCCACACCCACCGGCCCGCAGAGCACGCCCTCGCGCCCGGCTTCACGCGCGTGGTGCTCAGCGACTGGGACGCCGCCGCATTGCCCCCGCGGCTGGAAACACTGCGTTTGTCGCGGGCGGGCTTGGAACGCATCGCACTCACCCCCAGTTAACAGGTGTCTTGAATTCCAGCGGCATGCTTTTGTTGGCATGCTCTGACACCATGCCCCCTCTCCTCAACCGGCTCTGGCGCCGCGTGCGCACCACCGTGGCCCCCGTGCCCGACATCTCGGCCACGCTGTGGCTCGCCACACTGCAGCGCTACCCCTTCCTGGCCGCGCTGTCGCTGCACGACCAGTCCAAGCTGCGCGCGCTCAGCGCCCTCTTCCTGCACGACAAGCGTTTTCATGGTGCACATGGCCTGGAAGTGACCGACGCCATGGCCATCGACATCGCCGCCCAGGCCTGCCTGCCACTGCTGCACTGGGGCGATCCGGCCAAGGCCCTTGCGTGGTACGACGATTTCGTGGGCATCGTGCTGCACCCCGGCGAGGCCGTGGCCAGGCGGCAGACCGTGGACGAGGCCGGCGTGGTGCACGAACACGAGCAGGTGCTGCTGGGCGAAGCCATGGACCGCGGCCCCATCATGCTCAGCTGGGAGCACGCCTCCAACGGCCGCGAGAACACCGAGCGCGGCACCAACGTGGTGGTGCACGAGTTCGTGCACAAGCTCGACATGCGCGGCGGCCGCGAACCCAATGGCTGCCCGCCCCTGCCCGCCGGCTTCATGGGCACGCGCACCGGCCGCGGCGCTTATGAAGCCTGGTGGAACGCCTGGGAGCCCGCCTACGCGGACTTCCGCGAAGCCGTCATCAAGGCCGAGCGCTTCGGCGCCGAGATGCCCTGGCTGGATGCGTACGGCGCCACCTCGCCCTCCGAATTCTTCGCCGTGGCCTGCGAGGCCTACTTCGTGAACCGCACGCGCTTCAGCCAGGAGTTCCCAGGGCTGGTGCCGGTGCTGGATGCGTTTTTCAAGCGCCCCGCAGATGCCATCTGAGCCCTCAGCTCACACCAAGCATCCGTACCTCCATCGACAAGACCGGCGAGACGCCTCAGTTCGGAGAGGAGATAGGGCACATCGTCTCGAGCGGCAGCCATGAATTCGATGTCTGCATCCGATGCGCCATCGAAATCAACAACGCCCGTCGCGGTGGCGATGCAGCTGGATCCGCTGCTGTGATCTCGCCCCTCCAGCATGGCACACCAAGGCCCTGCGACTGCCGCCGCTGCTCGGGCCTCTATGGCAACAAGCCGTTGCTGATCAAGCAGCAAACCCAGTCTGCTCAAATCCCGGGCGGCCATTCGCAACCGCTCCGGTTACTTCAGCAACCGCAAAACAGCGGCATTTGCGCGGACATTTCTCGCATACTCAAAAGGCGAAGTGTCTCCAAAAATCTTCTCGCCTTTGGATGCCCCACTGTCCAGAAGCAGTTGGACCAGTTCTGCGCGCCCGGAAATGATCGCATTGAACAATGGCGTCGCACCCTGGTCTCCCTTCGCATTGGGGTCAGCCCCAGCATCCAACAGCATCCTGGCAGCGCGCACATCGCCCCAAGTGCAGACCGTATGCAGTGGCGTATCGCCAAAATCATTGCGCTCGTTGATCGAGTTGATCTTCAGCCCGAACCAGCTTGCAGTGTCTTGGCACCTCTTGAACAGGTCCTGAAGGTTGTCCATGGGTTCATCTCATCCAACAAATTAAAGCGTCAGGCTTGGTCACAGGCTTTACCGCCGCAAGCACACATTCGACTGGCCAAGTGCCTGCGATACCAAGCCATCATAGGTCTGCCGGCCTCCCACACACGAGCCCTTTGTGCCCACCTTCGCCTTCAATCGCACCTGAACACTCCATCCAATTTTTGACAATTCATCCAATTTTGGATAAATTGTCTACATGACTGCACGCCCCTCCTCCCGCCGCGCTACCACAAAGCCCGCGCGCACCCCCGAACAAAAAGCCCTGCTCTCCCAGATCGAGCAGGTGGCCCAGGGCCTCGCCGCCACCTTTGCGCCATTCTGCGAAGTGGTGGTGCACGACCTGCTGGACCCGGGGCAGTCCATCCTCGCGATCCACAACAACCTCTCGGGCCGCTCGGTCGGTGAGCCGACGACCGAGCTGGGCCTGGCGCGCATTGCCGACCCCGACTACCCGCAGGTGATCGCCAACTACGCCAACCAGTTCGCCGATGGGCGGCAGGCCAAGAGCACGTCGGTGGGTATCAAGGATTCCTCGGGCGAGTACATCGCCGCGCTGTGCCTGAACGTGGACCTCACGCTGTTCCGCAGCCTGCAGAGCGTGGTGGGGCAGTTCACGGCCATCGATGGCGACACGGGGCTTGCCGAGTCCCTGGACCCGGCCGGGGCCGACGCCATCCGCCAGCGCATCGACCAGTTCGCGGCGCGCCTGTCCACCGCACCGCGCGCGCTCAAGGCGGCCGAACGGCGCGCGCTGCTGCGCGAACTGCGCGAGTCGGGCAGCCTGCAGGTGCGCCGCGCGATGGAGGTGGTGGCGCAGCACCTGGGCGTGTCGCGCGCCACGGTGTACGGCGACGTGGCCGGCAAGTGAGGTGAAGGCATGACCACAGACCACGCCACGACCGCCCGCGCACAGGCCTCCCTGCTCCTGCTCGACACCCACCAGGTCAGCGCCCTGCTACAGCCGCACGATGTGCTGGCCGCCGTGCGCGAGGCCTTCACCCTGCACAGCCAGCGCGCGGGCCGCGTCTTCCCCGTGGTGCGCGAGGCATTGCCCACGGGCGGCGTGTTCGGTATCAAGTCGGGCGACGTGTCTGCGCAAGGGCTGCTGGGCTTCAAGGCCGCGGGCTTCTGGCCCGCCAACCGGGCACGGGGCGGCGAGCCGCACCAGGCCACGGTGCTGCTGATCGACCCGGCCACGGGCCGCCCGCTGTGCGTGCTGGACGGCAATGCCATCACCACCGAACGCACGGGTGCCGCCGGCGCGCTGGGCCTGCAGCACCTGGCGCGGACCGACAGCACGCGCCTGTGCCTCTTTGGCACCGGCGTGCAGGCACGCGTGCAGCTGCGCTTTGCGCTGCGGGTGCTGCCCGCGCTCACCCAGGTGTGCTACCTCACGCACGACGGCCAGCCGCGGCCCGATATCGAGGCGCAGTTCCAGGGCCGCTGCGACATCGTCCACGCCACCGACGCCAACGCCGCCGTGGCCGCCAGCGATGTGGTCATCACCGCCACGCCGGGCGGCGGTGCGCTGTTCGATGCCGCGGCCGTGCAGCCCGGCACCCATGTCAACGCCGTGGGCACCGACACCAAGGGCAAGCGCGAACTGCCGCCCGGCCTGCTGGAACAACGTGCCCGCGTGTTCGTGGACGACGCCACACAGGCCCGCAGCATTGGCGAAGTCCAGTGGGCCGCGCCCGACCTGCCCTGTACCGAGCTGGGCGACCTGCTCACAGGCCAGGCGCCGCCGCAGCGCAACGCGCAGGACATCACCGTCTTCGACATGACCGGCCTGGCACTGCAGGACCTTACCGTCGCCCGCATGCTGCACACCCAGGCGCTGGGGCAGGGCCTGGGCACCGCCCTGGCCTGGCCCTGGTGACCCCTCCCCCTTTTCCCTCTGTCTCTCCTCCACCCATCCACCACCACCATCCACCCTTGCCATGACCACTGCCCTCCAACTTCCTACCTATGACGACGTCGTGGCCGCTGCCGGCCGCATCGCAGGCATTGCGCACCGCACGCCCGTGCTCACCTCGCGCACCGTGGATGCGGAGCTGGGTGCCCAGGTGTTCTTCAAGTGCGAGAACCTGCAGCGCATGGGCGCGTTCAAGTTCCGCGGCGCCTACAACGCGCTCGCCCAATTCGACGCCGCGCAGCGCAAGGCCGGGGTGATCGCGTTCTCCTCGGGCAACCATGCGCAAGGCATTGCCCTGGCCGCGCGCGAGCTGGGCATGCCCGCCACCATCGTCATGCCGCAGGACGCACCCGCCGCCAAGGTGGCGGCCACGCAGGGCTATGGCGCCAACGTGGTGTTCTACGACCGCTACACGCAGGACCGCGAGCAGATCACGCGCGACCTGGCCGAGCGCAACGGCCTGACCCTGATCCCGCCGTATGACCATGCCGACGTGCTGGCCGGCCAGGGCACGGCCGCCAAGGAGCTGTTCGAAGAGGTGGGCGAGCTCGACGCCTTCTTCGTCTGCCTGGGTGGCGGCGGCCTGCTCTCGGGCTCGGCCCTGTCCACGCGCGCGCTGTCGCCCCGCTGCAAGCTCTACGGCGTGGAGCCCGAGGCCGGCAACGACGGGCAGCAGTCCTTCCGCACCGGCTCCATCGTGCACATCGACACCCCCAAGACCATCGCCGACGGCGCGCAGACGCAGCACCTGGGCAACATCACCTTCCCCATCATCCGCCGCGATGTGGACGACATCCTCACCGTGAGCGATGCCCAGTTGGTGGACGCCATGCGCTTCTTCGCCACCCGCATGAAGCTGGTGGTGGAGCCCACGGGCTGCCTGGGCTTTGCGGCAGCGCGCGCACGCGCTGCAGAACTCCGGGGCAAGAAGGTTGGCGTGCTGATCAGCGGCGGCAACGTGGACATGGAACGTTTCTGCAGCCTCCTGGCCAGCTGATCCACCAAGACAACGAGGACCTTTCGCCATGCAGGAAGCACCCACCGTCCATCTGCCGATCCCTCTGTCCCAGGTTGACACGCCCTCCGCGTTGATCGAGCTGCCGCGCATGCGGCGCAACATCGCGCGCATGCAGGAGCGCATGAACGCGCTGGGCGTACGCTTTCGCCCGCACGCCAAGACGGCCAAGTGCCCCGCCGTGACCGATGCGCAGATCGCCGCCGGCGCGCAGGGCATCACCGTGTCCACCCTCAAGGAGGCAGCGCAGTTCTTCGCCCACGGCGTCACCGACATCCTGTACGCCGTGGGCACGGTGCCGCACAAGCTGCCCCAGGTGCTGGCGCTGCGCCGCCAGGGCTGCGACCTGAAGATCATCACCGACAACCTCGCCGCCGCCCAGGCCATCGTGGAGTTCGGCCGCGCCAACGGCGAGGTGTTCGAGGTGCTGATCGAGGTGGACACCGATGGCCACCGCTCGGGCATCCGCCCCGACGAGGCCGCGCTCATCGACGTGGGCCGCGCCCTGCACGAAGGCGGCATGCGCCTGGCCGGCGTCCTGACGCACGCGGGCGGCAGCTATGACCTGAACACCCCCGAGGCCCTCACCGCCCTGGCCGAGCAGGAGCGCGCCGGCTGCGTGCGCGCGGCCGAGCGCCTGCGCGCAGCCGGCCTGCCCTGCGCCGTGGTGAGCGTGGGCTCCACGCCCACGGCCCTGTCGGCAGCAGACCTTGCGGGCGTGACCGAGGTGCGCGCCGGCGTGTACGTGTTCTTCGACCTGGTGATGCACAACGTGGGCGTGTGCAGCACCGACGACATCGCGCTGAGCGTGCTCACCACCGTGATCGGCCACCAGGTGGACAAGGGCTGGGTGATCGTCGACGCTGGTTGGATGGCCATGAGCCGCGACCGGGGCACGCAAAAGCAGTCGCACGACTATGGCTATGGCCAGGTGTGCGATGTGGATGGGACGGTGCTGGATGGCTACGTGCTGAGCGGCGCCAATCAGGAGCACGGGATCCTGTCGCTGGTCGATGGATCCGGGTCGCCGGACGTGGGAGATATTGCGCGGCGGTTTCCGGTGGGGAGGCAGCTGCGGATCTTGCCGAACCATGCGTGTGCCACGGGGGCGCAGTATGGGGAGTATCGGGCGGTGGAGGGTGGGGTTGTGGTGGGGGAGTGGGCGCGGTTTGGGGGTTGGTGATATCGGCCTTTTGATGGCTCTGGTTGCTGTATGCCTTGGTTGAGGGCGGAGGCCGGGGTGTGCGCCCGGCGGCGCACCCACCTTCTTTTGCGTCGCCAAAAGAAGGTGGGCCAAGAAAAGGCGACCCCCAGTCTG
>NZ_JBWKPP010000023.1:0-92255 GCF_059418305.1 Acidovorax sp. GW821-FHT09B03 | reverse complement strand
GACTTTCTCTTGGCGACGCAAGAGAAAGTTACTGCGCCGCCGGGCGCACATCCCGGCTCCCGCCCTCAACCAAAGCAAAAGCAAAAGCAACCATCACCCACGCTAAGCCACACGACGAAGCATGCTCCCCCCAAGAAAGCACATGATCCCCACTGCAGGGTAAAAAAAAAGACCCCTGACAACACACAAAAGCCAACCCAACGAAAATACCCCCTCGCCGTCCGCAAGGACCGACGACGAACGACGAAAGCCCCGACCATGACCCTCACCCACTGGCTCCTTTTCTGCGGCGTCTCGCTGCTGATGTGCTTCACCCCCGGTCCGGCCGTGCTGCTGGCGGTGTCGAATTCGATGGACGTCGGCGCCCGGCGCACGGCCTTCAGTTCGGTGGGCAGCTCGGCGGGCATCTACGTGGTCTCGGGCCTGGCGATGATCGGCATGGGGGCCATCCTCAGCATGTCGGCCAACGCCTTCCTGGTGATGAAGGTGGTGGGCGCGATGTACCTGGTCTGGCTGGGCGTCAAGCGCTGGCGCAGCAAGGATGCGCTGATCAGCAGCGATGCCGGCCAGGCCCCCACCGACTGGCGCGAGCGCAAGAACTGGCAGCTGGTGGCGCAGGGCATGGGCGTGTCGCTCACCAACCCCAAGGCCATTCTGTTCTTCTCGGCGCTGTTCCCGCAGTTCATCGTGCCGGACCAATCGCTGTTCACGCAGTACCTGCTGCTGACCACGACCTTCGCCGTCTGCGCGCTGATCTCGCACGCCTTCTACGTGGCGCTGATCTCGCTGGTCAAGCGCCATGTGGTGGCGCGTGCCAAGCTGTTCAACCGCATCGTGGGCGGTACCTTCATCGCGCTGGGGCTGGGCCTGCTGAACACGCGGCACAAGCTGGGCTGACGACTACGGCGGCCAGGGTCACGGCGCCGCCTTCGGCCCGGGCGCTGGAACAACTGCCGATTCCAGCGGCAGCCAGAGCACGCAGCGCGTGCCGGTGGCCGCACTGCTGGCCCAGGACAGGCGCGCGCCAATCGCCTCGGCCCGGCGCAGCTGGTTCTTGAGCCCGCGCCCGCGCGCCTTGAGCGCGGCGTCCACGTCGAAGCCGCGGCCATCGTCCAGCACGCGCACCTCGATCCCACCGTCCTGCGCCTCCTCGCATTCCACCCGGATGCAGGAGGCCTGGGCATGCTTGACGATGTTGGCAAAGCACTCCTGCAGGATTCTGAGCAGGTGCAGCGCACTGGCGGCATCGAGCCATGGCACCAGGGGCACGTCCTGCACCTCCCAGCGCAAGGCCATGCCCAGGCCCTCCAGACGCGGCGCGAGCCGAAAGCGCAAGGTCGCCAGCAGCAACAGCAGGTCGGCGTCCACGGGCTCCATGGAGTCGATGGCCAGCTTGAGGTCGTCCATGCACTCGGCCAGCACCTGGGCCAGCTCTTCGCTGCCGGCCTTGCCGTGCCGCACCAGGTGCAGGGCACTGGTGAGCGATGAGCCCAGGCCATCATGCATGTCCTGCATCAGGCGCTGTCGCTCCTGCACCAGGGTCTCGCGGTGCTCTACGTCGCGCAGGCGTGCGTAACTTTGCACCAGCTCGCCCTCGCGCTCGCGCAGGCGCTGCTCCAGGTGGGTATTCACGCGCTCCATGCCATCGATGGCGGCCAGGTAGCGGTGCAAGACGACGTAAGAAAAAATGAAAAACACGCCGATGTTGCTATAGGCCCCCAGGTACATGCCTTCCACGTTGACCAGCAGATTGCTTTGCAGCAGCCAGTCATAGCCGCCTGCCAGCAGGCTGATCAGGCCCCATCCCGCGAGCAGGCCTGCCTCCTTGGACCTGACGCGCCAGGCATCGAGGCACGCCACGGCGAAAAGCGTGGTTCCCAGCACAAGCAGCACGACGTACAGCAGCGGAGAAAGGAGAGCCGCGTTGGGCAGCGCGGGCACAATCGGCAGCGTCACGGCGCTCACCGCCGCGGTGATCGTGCAGGCCGTGATGGTAAGCCAGCGGTGGCGCACGCCATGCATGTAGCGCAGAAAGAAATGCGCGGTCAGCACCAACCAGAACAAAGAACTGACAGTGATCCAGCCGAACCATTCATCGCTGATCGGCAGCCGCTGCCGGCTCACGAAATAGTGCAGCGTTCTCACGAACGCCACAGCGGACATCACGAAGAACAGCAGATACAACGCCTCCCGGCGCCGCCACAGCCACACACCCAGGGCGAAGACGCCCGCGGCCAGGAAGGCGGCGCTGCTCATGGCCGGAAAGTCGGACTGCAGCCAGTAGCGCACCTGGTAGCGCCAGCCGATGGCCGCGCTGGAGCCGACCCAGGCGGTGGACAAAGCGGCGCCGGTATGGCGCAGGCGCTGGCCGCGGATCTGTACCTCGCGCACGGCGGGCGCCCCGGCCGTGCCCTGCAGGGGGATCCACAGGGGCAGGTTCACGGCGTTCCACAGAAACTTCGCATCGCTCTGGTAGAGCAGCCGTCCGTCGCCGTAGATGGCGACCTGGCCGTCCGACTTCCAGCGCGGCAGGTACAGGTACAGGGGGCTGGCCTCCTGCGCCAGCGCGGGCACCGCCAGGCGGTACCAGAACTCGGTGGTCAGCGGCGGGTCCTGCGGCGGCTGCATCCGCACCTGCGGGGACTCGGCATAGGGCAGGTCGACCACCGTCCAAGCGCCGCCGGGCAGGTCAGCGCCCAGCACATAGGGCGGCGGCGTGAAGCCCAGGCTGGGGCGGCTGAACATCTGCGCCTGCCCGATGTGCACCGCCTTGTGCTCCCCGGGCAGTGCCTGCTGCGGGGGCTCGGAGGCCTGCAGCACACCGCCCCACAGCAGGCAGCATGCAAGAAAGGCAAGGCAGGCGGAACGCAGGACAGCGGCCACGGCGTCAGATGAGGCCCCGCGCACGCGCCTCGTAGATCGCCTCGGCCTTGGAGCGCACCTTGAGCTTGGCATAGGTGCGCCGCACGAAGGTGAGCACGGTGTGGTGCGACACCTCCAGCACCCGCGCGATCTCGTCGGCCGTGAAGCCCTTGGTGATGTACAGCAGCACCTCGCGCTCGCGGGCGGACAAGGTGACCACGTTGCTGGCGTCGGTGTCTGCATCGGCGTGGGCAGCAGCGGCCCCCGGTGCCGGCGCACCGGCCTGCTTGAAGCGCATGAGCACCTGCCGCGCGATCAGCGGGCTGATGGGGCTGCCGCCCGCGTGCAGGCTGCGGATCTCGCCCACGATGCGTTCGGGCATGCTGTCCTTGAGCAAGTAGCCGCTGGCACCGGCTTCGATGGACTGCAGCACATGCGCCTCGTCGCCAAAGGCGGTGCTGACCATCACCGCGCAGGCGGGCCACAGCCGCGCGGCCGCGGCGATGGCCTCGATGCCCGAGCCATCGGGCAGGCCCAGGTCGACCAGCAGCACATCGGCCGCCGGCCCGTCGTTCAAGGCGCACAGCCCCCGCGCCAGCGTATCGGCCACCCAGAGCAGGCGCATGTCGTCCGTCTGCCGGATCGCCGAGGCGACCGCGGCCTGGAACTGCGGATCGTCCTCCACGATGGCAATCCGGATGGTAGCGGGGCTGGCAATGGCTGCGGGCATGGGGCGGGCGTGAATGAAAACTCTCGGCGACAACAGGAGCTGCGGAGTTTCCCACAGCGCTCGCATCTGCGCTGTCCCCAGTTCTAGGGACAAGGAGCACATTCCCCGCCCTGGCTACGCACCCGCCAAAGCCACCGCATCCGCCCCGGCCGGCAGGCGCATCGGCGCCGCCCCATCGGTCACCGCACGCCACACCGCCTCGGCCACGTCCTGCGCATGGGTGACGGGCGTGGACGTGTCGCGCACCGCGGCGTACACGCCGTCGCGGAACTCCGCATAGGCCGCTGGCACGCTGCCGACCATGCGCGGCAGCGCGTTCTGCCCAAAGCGGGTGCCGGGCGCGCGGCCGGGCAGCACCAGGCGGGCGCGCACGTTGAAGGGCGCCAGCTCCAGCGCCAGCGATTCGGTGAAGGCATTCACTGCCGCCTTGCTGCCGGTGTAGACCGACAGCAAAGGCAGCGGCAGCAGCGTGACGCTGGAGGTGACGTTGACCACCACCCCTGCCCGGCGCTCGCGCATCTGCGGCAGCACGGCCTGGGCCATGGCGATGGTGCCCAGCACGTTGGTCTCGAATACTTCCCGGGCGTGGGCCATGGCAATGCCTTCCAGCGGCGCCAGCACGCCGATGCCGGCGTTGTTGACCAAGGCGTCGATGGGGCCCGCCTCGGCAATGCACCGGCGGATGCTGTCGGCATCGGCCACGTCGAGCGCAAGCACGCGCAGGTGGTCCGATGCGGGAAACAGATCCTCCCGCGGCGTGCGCATGGTGGCGATGACGCGCCAGCCCCGGGCCAGGAAGAAGCGCGCGGTCTCGAGGCCGAAGCCCGACGAGCAGCCGGTGATGAGGACGGTGGAGGAGTGGGTGGACGGGTGGGTGGCAGGCATGGGGCAAGGGCTCCGTTGGTTGGCGATGGCTGCATGGTAGGAACGCCGGCCTGGATTGAATACACTCGCCAGTCCATCGTTTTGTCGAAAACGTCCAGCCCCCATGAGCACCCCGGCCGTCGATCCCCTGGCAGAAGTCGTCGCGCTGCTGCGGCCCGCGGCGCCGTTCTCCAAGCTGGTGGTGGCCTCGGCCCCCTGGGCCGTGCGGCGCAGCGAGACGGGGCGGCCGTTCTACTTCGTGGTGCTCGAAGGCAGCTGCCACCTGACCATCGACGGCCCCGGGCGCAGCGACACCCTCACGCTGCAGCAGGGCGACTTTGCGCTGATCCCCGCCGCGCGCAGCTTTGCCACCAGCAGCCTGTGCCGCGAGCCGCCGCGCGAAGGCGAGGCCGTGGCCACCCCCATCGCCCCCATGCCGGGCGGCGCCCGCGTGGGCGACCCGGCGGGCGCGGTGGACGTGCGCATGCTGGTCGGCAACTGCGTGTTCGAGTCGCCCGACGCGGCCCTGCTGGTGCCGCTGCTGCCGCAGTGGCTGCACGTGCGCGGCGAGCGGCGCCTGGCCACCCTCGTCGAGCTGGTGGGCGACGAATCGCGCAGCGACCGGCCCGCGCGCCAGATCGTGATGGCGCGCCTGCTCGAGGTGCTGCTGATCGAGGCGCTGCGCTCCTCGGCCCGCACCCTGGCCACGCCCGGCCTGGTGCGCGGCCTGGCCGACCCCCAGCTGGCGCTGGCACTGCGCCGCATGCACGAGCACCCGGGCGAGCCGTGGACCATGGCCCGGCTGGCGCAGGAGGCGGCCATGTCGCGCAGCGCTTTCTTCGGGCGCTTTCACCGTGCGGTGGGCATCGCGCCCATGGAATACCTGCTGGCCTGGCGCATGGCGCTGGCCCGGCAGATGCTGCGGCACGGCGCGCTGGCGATGGCCCGGATCGCCGAGCAGGTGGGTTACAGCTCGGTCAGCACCTTCGGCGTGGCCTTCACCCGGCACGTGGGCATGCCGCCCGGGCGGTATGCCAAGGAACAGGCGGCCGGCAGCGCGGCCTAGAGAGTGGTGCCGCCATGCTCGCATTCCCTGAGGTACTGGCCAGGGCTGAATCCTAAAATGGCGCCACCTGCCGCACAGGCAGCACCATCCCCACCGCAGGGAGGAAAACACCGATGTCCGCATCCCTCTTCGCCGCCATGTTCTTCACGGTGGCCCTGCTCGTCACCACGGCCTACTTCATCATGGGCTCCATCCCGCTGCTGGTGCTCAAGCACGATACGCCGCTCGACGCGCGCTTCGTGCGCGGCTTCTTCAACCTGTACTACCGCGCGGCGCTGGTGACAGCCACCGCCACCGCGATCAGCTTTGCGGCGGCAGGCCGACCGGGCATCGCCGCCGGTGCGGCCGCGCTGGCGGTGCTGGCCATCGTGCTGCGCCGCCAGGTCATCCCCAAGATGGATGCACTGGGCGCGCAGATCCAGTCGTCGAGCGACTACGTGACGGCCATCCCGGGCTTTCGCCGGACGCACCTCACGGCCATCCTGATCAACATCGTGCAGCTGGCGGCCATCGTCTGGACGCTGATCGCCTTCAGCAAATAACGAGCAAGAAAGAGTCACCCCCTCCGATGGCAGCCGTAATCGTAGACCCCACCAAGGTGCATGAGTTTGCCGACGCAAAGGCCTTCTACACCTGGCTCGGCCACCACCACGACCAGGAAACCGAGGTCTGGATCAAGATCCACAAGCTCGCCTCGGGCCTGCCTTCGATCACGCCCAAGGAAGCCATCGACGTGGTGCTGTGCTGGGGCTGGATCGACGCCATTCGCAAGGGGCTTGACGGCACCAGCTACCTGCAGCGCTACACCGTGCGCGGCAAGAAGAGCGTGTGGAGCAAGATCAATGTCGACAACGTGGCCCGGCTGGTCAAGGAAAAGCGCATGACGCCGCACGGCCTGGCGCATGTCGACGCGGCCAAGGCCGATGGCCGCTGGGACCGCGCCTACGGCAGCGGCAAGGACCTGAAGATCCCCGACGAGCTGCAGGCCGCCATCGACGCCCACCCCCAGGCGCGCAAGATGCTGCCCACACTGACCGAGCAGAACCGCTTCGCGCTGGCGTTTCGGGTGCACAACCTCAAGACCGAGGCGGGGCGCAGGAAGAAGATCGAGGCCTTCGTGGAGATGCTGGCGCGCGGGGAGACCATCTACCCGCAAGGCAAGAAGGCCAAAGAGGCAAAGGAGGCCAAGGAGGCCTCCTGAACCCCTTGGCTCACGCCGCCTCGCGCGCCCTGCCCCGCGCGGCCTGGATGTCGCGCACCGGCGGCAGGCCGAACAGGCGCCCGTACTCGCGCGTGAACTGGGGCACGCTCTCGTAGCCCACGGCAAACGCGGCCGTGCTGGCGCTGGCGCCCTCGGACAGCATGAGCCGGCGCGCCTCGATCAGGCGCAGCTGCTTCTGGAACTGCAGGGGCGACAGCGAAGTGACCGCCCGAAAGTGCTGGTGGAAGGACGAGGGGCTCATGTCCGCCAGCGCGGCCAGGCTTTCCACCGGCAGGGCCTGGGCAAAATCGGTGCGCAGCACGGCCACCGCGCGGGCCACGCGCTGGGCGTGGCTGCCGGGCCAGCCCAGGCGGCGGATGGCGGCACCGTGGCGGCCGGCCAGCAGCCAGTAGTGCAGCTCGCGCACCAGCGGGGCGTGCAGCAGGGGCACGGCCTCGGGCCGCTCCAGCAGACGCATGAGGCGCAGGGCCACATCGGCCACCTCGCTGTCGGTGGGGTCCACGCGCACGGGGGCGTGGTCGCCCAGGGGGGCGGCGCCCATCTGGGCCGACAGGTCCGCGATCACCGGCAGGTTCAGCTCCAGCGCGATCGACAGGTAGGGCGCGGCCGCGCTGGCGCGGGTGATCTGGCTCACGGTGGGCACGTCGGCCGTGATCAGCAGCGACTCGCCCGCTGTGAACTCGAAGGTCTGCGGCCCCATGGTCACCTGCTTGCTGCCCTGCAGCACCAGGCAGATGAGCGGGTGCGAGATGGCGTGCAGCAGCCCGCTGGGCTCGGTGGCGCGCACCAGCGTCATGCCCGGGATAGGGGTCGGCTGCACACCGGGCTGGCGGGCATGGGCATCGGTGTACCGGGCCACGGCCTGGAACAGCAGAGAAGGTGACGTCATGTGCCGAGCGTAACGCTTTGTAGGAGCTTTGGCATCGATTTTGGAGAATCAGGCAAGGATTGGCGTGGTTTGCGCAACACGCCCGGGGGGCGGCGCCAGACACTGGATTCCGTTCAACCAGGAGCCCCCGCATGACATCCAGCACCCGCACCCCAGCCACCATCACCCTCGTCACCGGCGCCAGCCGCGGCCTGGGCCGCAACACCGCCCTCTCCATTGCGCGCACCGGCGGCGACGTGGTCGTCACCTACCACAGCCAGGCCGGCGAAGCCCAGGCCGTGGTCGCCGAAATCCAGGCCCTGGGCCGCCAGGCCGTGGCCCTGCAGCTGGACACGGGCGACGTGGCCAGCTTCGCAGGCTTCACCGAGCGCCTGAGCGCCGCACTGCAGGCCACCTGGCAGCGCGACCGCATCGACCACCTGGTGAACAACGCCGGCCATGGCGACTACGCCAGCTTCGCCGAGACGACGGAGGCCCAGTTCGACCGCCTGGTCGACGTGCATTTCAAGGGCGTGTTCTTCCTCACGCAGGCGCTGCTGCCCCTGGTGGCCGATGGCGGGCGCATCGTGAACTTCTCGACCGGGCTCACGCGGCTGACCCTGCCGGGCTATGCCGCCTACGCAGCCGCCAAGGGCGCCGTGGAGGTGCTCACGCGCTACCTGGCCAAGGAGCTGGGCGCGCGCGGCATCGCGGTGAACACCGTGGCGCCCGGCGCCATCGAGACCGATTTTGGCGGCGGCGCCGTGCGCGACAACCCGGCGCTGAACCAGCAACTGGCCCAGCTCACGGCCCTGGGTCGCGTCGGCCTGCCCGACGATATCGGCCCCATGGTGGCCAGCCTGCTGGATGCCAGCAACCGCTGGGTCACGGCCCAGCGCATCGAGGTATCCGGCGGCCAAGCGCTTTGAGCGCCAGGGCGGCGGCAGGCCGCCCTGCCCCGCCTCAGCGCATCTGGACGGAGCCAGACACGGTGACGACCACCTGCGCCTTGCCCGCCTCCACCGGCACGGCGGAGTCGGAGAACGACGAGGCCTTGGCCTCCATGGCCATCATGCGCGGGCGCGGGCCGGGGGACATCTCGTTGCTGTTCACGGCCACTTCGCGCAGGCTGTAGTTGGCAAAGCCGAAGCCCTTGGCCAGCTCGGCCGCGCGGGACTTGAACTGCTCGATGGCCTGGGTCTGGGCCTCGCCCTCGACCTTGGCGCGGGCTTCGCGCGACAGGGCGAAGGCCACCTGGCTGATGGCCATGGTCTGCACCTTGCCGGCGGTGGTGGTGATGCGCGAGAAGTCGCGCCCCTCCAGCACCAGCTCGGCGCGGCCCTGCCAGCCGTTGATCTTGCCGTCCTTGGCATAGCGCGGGTACAGGCCGAAGGGGCCCGTGCGCACATCGAGCTGCCCGGGCTGGGCGTTGCGCTTGGCCTCGGCCAGCGCGGCATCGAGCGCCTGCTTGAGCTGGGCCTGCACGGCGCCGGCGTCGGCGCCCTCCTTGCTGGTGCCAAGGGTGACCACCAGCAGGTCCTGCTGCGCCTCCACGGTGCCCGTGGCCGACAGCTGCACCACATTGCGCAGCTCCTGCGGGGCCGTGGCCTGGGCCATGGCGGTGCCGGCACAGGCCAGCAGGGCGGCGGTGGCGATCAGGCGGGTGGTGATTTTCATGGGGGTGGAACCTTCGTCAAACAATGATGGCGCCACGATAACCGCTGGCGCCCGCCCCACCGTGAAGCAGGCGCCGCAACTGTGCGAAGCTCCGCAAAACTTGTAACAGTTGGTCAAACATGCCCCCAAAAACCGAACTTTGCGGCTCTAAGTAGTCAGAATCGGCTCTGTTACAAATTGGACTTGGGATCAACATGGCCACAACAACCAACCGCACCGACAAGATTCTCGTCGTGGACGACGACGCACGCATCCGCGATCTGCTGCGCCGCTACCTCACGCAGGAAGGCTTCGAGGTGATGGTCGCCGAAGACGGCAAGGCGCTCAACCGCCTGCTGCTGCGCGAAACGGTGGACCTCATCGTGCTCGATCTGATGATGCCCGGCGAAGACGGCCTGTCCATCTGCCGCCGCCTGCGCGCGGCCAATGACCGCACGCCCATCATCATGCTCACCGCCAAGGGCGAGGACGTGGACCGCATCGTGGGCCTGGAAGTGGGCGCCGACGACTACCTGGGCAAGCCCTTCAACCCCCGTGAGCTGCTGGCCCGCGTGCACGCCGTGCTGCGCCGCCGCCCCGCACAGGAGGCACCGGGTGCGCCCTCGGGCGACAACGAGGTGGTGAACTTCGGCCCCTTCACGTTCGATCTGGGCACCCGTGCCCTGCAGCGCAGCGGTGAAGAGCTGCCCCTGACCACGGGCGAGTTCGCCATGCTCAAGGCCCTGGTGCGCCACCCGCGCCAGCCGCTGTCGCGCGAAAAGCTGGCCCTGCTGGCCCGCGGCCGCGAGTTCGAGCCCTTCGACCGCAGCCTGGACGTGCAGGTCTCGCGCCTGCGCAAGCTGGTCGAGGTGGACGCCGCCGCACCGCGCTACATCCAGACCGTGTGGGGCGTGGGCTACGTGTTCGTGCCGGACGGCACGAGCTGATAATCGAGGGATATGTCCATTTCCGGCGCCAAGGGGCGGTCTGCACCGCGCCCTTCTCCCTCCGTGACCGCGCCGACCGAAGCCACCAGCCCGGCCCCGCTTGAAGCGGTGCGCCTGGCGCGCGAGCAAAAGGCGCGCGTGGGGCTCAACCTCTTCTGGCGCACCTTCTTCCTGCTGGCCTTGCTGCTGGTGGGCAGCATCCTGGCGTGGCTGCAGACGCTGCGCGCGCTCGAATTCGAGCCGCGCACGCTGCACACCGCGCAGCAGATCGCCTCGCTGGTCAACCTGAGCCGCGCGGCTCTGGTGCATTCGGACGCCATCGCGCGCGTCTCGCTCATCAAGACCATGGCCGACCAGGAGGGTGTGCGCATCCTCCCGCGCGAGCCCAAGGACCAGTTCGCCCTGCTCGACGGCACGGCCCTGGGCAACCGCCTGACGGATGAGCTCACCCAGCGCCTGGGGCCTGACACCATCGTGGCCCAGAGCGTGAACGGCGAGCCCGGCCTGTGGGTGGGCTTCAACATCAACGGCGACCCCAACTGGCTGCTGATGGACCGCTCGCGCTTCAGCCCGGCGGGCGGGCGCACCTGGCTGATCTGGCTCATCACCGCAGGCGCGCTGTCGCTGGCGGGGGCGGCCGCCATTGCGCGGCTGATCAACCGGCCCCTCAAGCAGCTGTCGTACGCCGCCAACCGCGTGCGCGACGGCGACTTCGCCGCCAGCCACCTCGACGAAGAGGTGGTCACCAGCGAGATCCGCGAGGTGAACATCGGCTTCAACCGCATGGCGCAAAAGCTCGCCAAGCTGGAGCAGGACCGCGCGGTGATGCTGGCCGGCATCTCCCACGACCTGCGCACGCCGCTGGCGCGCCTGCGCCTGGAAACCGAGATGAGCGTGAACGACGACGTGGCACGCGAGCACATGGTGGCCGACATCGTGCAGCTCGACGCCACCATCGACAAGTTCCTCGACTACGCGCGGCCCGACCACGTGACGCTCACCCCGGTCAACCTGCATGCCGTGGTCTCGTCGTGCGTGTACGCCGTGCAGGACCACCGCGAGCTGCAGATCAGCATGACCATCCCCGAGGACCTGAACGTGCTGGCCGACGAGGTGGAGCTGGCCCGCGTGATCTCCAACCTGCTGGAGAACGCGCGCCGCTATGGCAAGGGCGACGACACCGGCGTGGCCAACGTGGACATCGCCGCCAAGGGCCGCGAGAACTGGGTGCTGGTGAAGATCCGCGACCACGGCATGGGCGTGCCGCCCGAGCAGCTGTCCAACCTGACCAAGCCCTTCTTCCGCGGCGACTCGGCCCGCACCGCCGCGGCCGGCGCGGGTCTGGGCCTGTCCATCGTGGACAAGACGGTGCAGCGCATGGGCGGCATCTTCGCGCTGGCCAACTCCAGCACCGGCGGCCTGGTGGCCCACATCCAGCTGCAGCGCGCCAGCGAGCTGCCCGACGGCGTGGACCCCAAGCAGCGCCTGCAGCGCCCCGCCGTCAAGCGCCAGCTGCCGCGCCGCAGGGCGGAGGACAAGGTGTAGGCAGCGGCAGTCCCCACAGCGGGCCACCCACAGTTCACGGCGGTGGTCCCGAGCCCGCAGGGCTTGCTGCGCATCTGGCTGCCGGTCACCTTTGGCAGACGACCGGTTGCGCCGCACTTCCCCGCCTTTCTTCGAGAGCACCGCAGGACGGACAGCAGCGAACCGTCAGGCCTGCCGGCTCGCTGTCGGCCGACAACTCCGAGTCACTGTTGCAGGCAGCGATTGCAGGTGCAGGCATCGTCCTCACGCCCGACTGGCTGGCCAGTGCTGCCGTGCGAGAAGGCACACTGGTTCAGATACTGACCGAGTGGCAGGGATGGGGCGGAGGGGGCATCCACGCGGTGATGCATCCGGGGCGATTGATCCCCGCCAGAACGCGCTTGTTTGTGGACGGAATCAGCGCAGCGGTCCAGGCAGGGCTGGACCAGCTCGATCTGAGCCTGCGATTTGCATGGCTCCAGAATCCACGAGTCTGTGCACGAACACATGGAGCGGCAGACCCTGGCGATCGCAAACATCCGTTGGGAAGAGCGCTCTCTCTGTGGGCACACCCAGGCCGCAGGATCATTCAACTCGCACAATTTTTTGCGATACTGATCGTTACACCGCCCCCTGGACGCACCGTTCTTGAGCCGCCATTGCGAAGCGATGCATCGCAGGCTCCTGCCCAGATCGTCTGCTCCGTCCCTCTCTCAACGTCAACATGGTTGCAACCATTCTCGTCGGCATGCTGTGCGCACACCTGCTGTGCTTTTCGGTGATGTTCTGGCTCGTCAGCAGACGCCTGCACGGCAAAAAGATGGGGATGGACATTTTTGCGATAGGCAACCTTCTCCTGGGCTTTGCCTATGTGCTGCAACTGGCTGAAGGAGCCCCCGCCTGGAGCCTGATGAGCGTCGTCAATCACACCTTCACACTGGCCTCACCAGTGGCTTACTGGCTGGGCGCCATGCGTTTCTTTGGGCACCATGTCCCTGTGTGGCGCCCAATGCTGGCAGTGGCTGCGACCTACAGCGCCGCGCAGGTGCTGGTGCAGTGGGGACTGGGCCCGGTTGCCCGCCACGCCATGCTCTCCGGCATGTCTGCGCTGCTGTTCCTGGCCATGGTCATCACCGTGGTCTACGGCGTGCGCACATTCGCCAGGGATCTGTACGCGGAGATGGTATTTTTTGCAGCCCTCATCGGCGGCATCTGCGTACTCAATGCGCTCAAGTTCGTGAAGCTTCTGGATGGCGGCCTGGATGCACTGCAGATGGACGGCAGTTTTCAACTGGTGTTCTACATCTACATGTCGTCCCTGGCCACAGTCCTGCCACCTTCGATCATTTGGCTGGTACTGCGCCGCTTGACCGATGAGCTGCGCAACACCGCTGCGCGTGACCCCCTGACACAGTTGCTCAACCGCCGCGGACTCACGGAAGCGCTGCAGCTGTATTTCAACTCCCGCAAGGCCGAGCCTGCGCACCTGCTGCTGGTTGACGTCGACCACTTCAAACGCATCAACGATACCCATGGCCACCAAATCGGAGATACCGTGCTGCGCCATATGGCGGAGGTACTTCGGTACGCTGTGCGCCGGGGCGACCTGGCAGGCCGTATCGGTGGAGAAGAATTCCTGGTCATCTGCCTGGACTCCGACGTTCACGGCGTCAGGCACTTGGCCGAGCGCTTGCGCGCAGCCATCGAAAATCAAGCAATCCATACCGCTGGCACGGCCCACCCACTGCACTGCACGGTCACGATTGGGGTTTCCAACCCATTCGCTGGCGCACATGCCTTCGAGGACGCCATGCGAGAAGCCGACGCCGCCCTCTACAGAGGCAAAGCCGCTGGACGCAACCGGATCGAATGGCCCCCGAGCGCTCACGAAAATCACCCCACCCAGAGCGCAAGCACATCCACAACCCGCCCGATCGATACGGTGGTCTAGCCAGAGTCCCGAGGCAATTGAGTCCCGGGAGTGCGCGGTAGGTGCGACCGCCCCACCTGGATCAGGTCAGCCCACCTCACGCAGCGACGCCCTGAGGATCTTGCCCACCGGTGACTTGGGCAGCTGCTCGCGGAACACGATCTGCCGCGGCACCTTGTAGGCCGTGAGCTGGGTACGGCAGTGGCGCTCCACGTCCTCGGCCGTGAGCGCCGGGTTGCGCGGCACGACGAAGGCGCGCACGGCCTCGCCGGTGCCGGCGTCCTGCACGCCAATAACGGCAGCCTCGGCGATGTCGGGGTGGGCGGCGAGCACGTCTTCTACCTCGTTGGGGTAGACGTTGAAGCCGGACACGAGAATCATGTCCTTCTTGCGGTCCACGATGCGGATGTAGCCGCCCTCCTCCAGCTGCGCGATGTCGCCCGTGTGCAGCCAGCCGTCCCGGATCGCGCTGGCACTGTCTTCCTGCGCATGCAGGTAGCCGGCCACGACCTGCGGCCCCTGTACCAGCAGCTCGCCGCGCTCGCCCTGGGGCAGATCGCGCCCCTGGTCATCGACGATGCGCACGCGGCAGCCCGGCATGGGCACGCCCACGGTGCCCAGTCGCGGCGTGGCCGAAGGCGGGTTGCACGAGACGATGCACGAGGTCTCGGTCATGCCATAGCCCTCCAGGATGGGGCAGACCACGGCCTGCCAGGCCTGCGCGGTCGAGCTGCGCAGGGCCGTGCCGCCCGAGAAAGCATAGCGCAGCTTCGGTGGATTGGCCTGGAACCAGGGCTCGGCCATCAGTCCGGCGAACAGCGTGTCCACGCCGGCGGTCCACTGCACATCGAACTGCTCGAAGGTCTTTTGCAGGTTGGACATGGGGCGCGGGCTGGGCACCAGCAGGTTGCGTGCACCGACCTCAAAGAACACCAGGAAGTTCACCATGAAGGCGAACACGTGGTACATGGGCAGCACGGTGAGCATGGTCTCGCCCTGCTTCGGCCCATCGTAGGCGTCTAGGAAATCGCGCGTGATGCGCAAGGTGGCCAGGATGTTGCTGTGCGTGATCACCGCGCCCTTGCTGCGCCCGGTGGTACCGCCCGTGTACTGGTACACCGCCACGGGGTGGCTGCGGCGCTCGACGGGTGCCAGCGCCTGGCCGCGCACCAGCGCATCGGCCATGCGCGGCAGCGGCGCTGCGGCGGGGTCGGCAGGCCCGGCCATCTTGGCGCGTATGGCCGATGCCACCGGTTCGTCAAAGAAGTCCCACAGGCTGGCGGTGATCACGGGCAGGCCCAGCGCCTGGGCCACGGGCCCCGCCACCGGCAGGAACAGGTCGCACACCAGCAGCAGCTCGGCGCCGCTGTCTTCGAGCTGCAGGCGCAGCTCGCGCCCGGTGTACAGCGGGTTCACATTGGTCACGATGAGCCCGGCCTTCCACGCACCGAACACTGCAATCGGGTAGTGCAGGCAGTTGGGCATCTGCAACGCGAGCACCTCGCCTGCCTGCAGCCCTTGCTCGCGCACCAGCCAGGCGGCAAAGGCGTCCGACAGCGCATCGATCTCCTTGAAGCTGCGCACCACGTTGGCGCCCGTGGGCAGCACGAAGGTGAAGGCGGGCTGGTCCCCATGGTCGGTGGCGGCCTGCGTGGCCAGGTGCGCGGCGTTGGCGGGCAGTGCCGCCAGGTCCAGCTGGTAGTTGCGCAGGGCCTCGGGGTAGGACCCTTCCCAGGGCGAGGGCACTGGCGGTGCGGCGGTGGCGGTCATGGGCTTGTCTCCTGTCTCTTCTTTTTTATGAACGCATCAGGCCTTGGCTTTGAACGCTGGGAGCTTGTCACCCAGCCGCGCGCCCATTTCGGCTCCCAGCGCCTGCAGGCCGCTCAGGGGACGCACCATGACTTCGAACTCTGTTATCTGGCCCTGCTCGTTGAAGCGCACCAGGTCGATCCCCTTGAGCTGCTTGTCGCCGACGCGCGCGCTGAACTCCAGCAAGATGTTCAGACCGTCGTCGGTGGCCAGCTGGCGGTGGTAGGTGAAGTCCTCGAACACCTGGATCACCGTGGACAGGGCCAGCATCAGCGCCGGGGCCGAGGTGTAGGCCGTGTTCGCCATGGGCGAGCGGAACACCGCATCGGGGTGCACGATGGAGAGCAGGTTCGACAGGTCGCGGCTGGCCACCATGTGGTGCCAGGTGTCGAGCGAGCGGGCGACGGCGGGGTGGATGTTCTTCAAGGCTTCGGTCATGGGATGTCTCCTGGGATGGTTTTCAACGTAATCAGATCGCGGCTGCGAGCGTCGTGCCCTGCAGGATGGCGCGCTTGGCATCGAGCTCGGCGGCCACGTCGGCACCGCCGATGAGGTGCGCGCTCTGGCCCGCGGCCACGAGCGCGTCGTACAGCTCGCGCAGCGGCTCCTGGCCGGCGCAGACGACGATGTGGTCTACATCGAGCAGGCGCGGCTGGCCGTCGATGGTGATGTGCAGGCCGGCGTCGTCCACGCGCTCGTAGGCCACGCCCGAGCTCATGCCCACGTTGCGCGCCTTGAGCGAGGTGCGGTGGATCCAGCCCGTGGTCTTGCCCAACTGGTCGCCCACCTTGCTGGCCTTGCGCTGCAGCAGGTGCACTTGGCGCGCGGGCGCCTCCACCTGCGCGGCGCGCAGGCCGCCGGCCTGGGCATAGCCGGTGTCGATGCCCCATTCGTCGTTGAACTTGGCGGGTGCCAGCGCGCCGCTCTCGCCTTCGTGCGTGAGGTACTCGCCCACGTCGAAGCCGATGCCGCCCGCGCCAATCACGGCCACGCGCTGGCCCACAGGTTTCTTTTCGCGCAGCACGTCCAGGTAGCTCAGCACCTTGGGGTGGGTGATGCCCTCGATATCGGGCGTGCGCGGCCGGATGCCGGTGGCCACCACCACCTCGTCATAGCCCTGGCCGGCCAGCTCCTGCGCGTCCACGCGGGTGTTCAGGCGCACCTCCACACCATGCAGCTCCAGCTGGCGGCGGTAGTAGCGCAGGGTCTCGTAGAACTCTTCCTTGCCCGGCACCTGCTTGGCGATGTTGAGCTGGCCTCCGATCTCGCTGCCCGCATCGAACAGCACCACCGCATGGCCGCGTTGCGCGGCCGTGACGGCAAAGCTCAGGCCGGCCGGACCGGCACCGACCACGGCGATGCGCTTCTTCGCCGCCGCGGGCGCGATGACCAGCTCCGTCTCGTGGCAGGCACGGGGGTTGACCAGGCAGCTAGTGATCTTGCCGCCGAAGGTATGGTCCAGGCAGGCTTGGTTGCAGGCGATGCAGGTGTTGATCTCGTCGGCCCGGCCCTGGCGCGCCTTGCGCACGAAGTCGGCATCGGCCAGCAGCGGCCGCGCCATGGAGACCAAGTCGGCACAGCCCTCGGCCAGCAGGCGCTCGGCCACCTCGGGCGTGTTGATGCGGTTGGAGGTGATGAGCGGTATGCTCACCTGCCCCATTACCTGCTTCGTCACCCACGCATAGGCCGCGCGCGGCACCTTGGTGGCGATGGTGGGGATGCGCGCCTCGTGCCAGCCGATGCCGGTGTTGAGGATGGTGGCGCCCGCCGCCTCGATGGCCTGGGCCAGCTGTATCACCTCGGCCAGCGTGGAGCCGCCCTCCACCAGGTCGAGCATGGACAGGCGGTAGATGATGACGAAGTTCGGGCCCACGCGCTCGCGCGTGCGCCGCACGATCTCGACCGGAAAGCGCATGCGGTTGGCATAGCTGCCGCCCCAGGCGTCGTCGCGCTGGTTGCTGCGCGCGGCGATGAACTCGTTGATCAGGTAGCCCTCGGAGCCCATGACCTCCACACCGTCGTAGCCCGCGTGCTGGGCCAGCGCGGCGCAGCGCGCGAAGTCTTCGATGGTCTGCTCCACCTCGTCGGCCGTGAGCGCGTGCGGCACGTGGGGGTTGATGGGTGCGCGCAGCGCGCTCGGGGCCACCAGGTCGCGGTGGTAGGCATAGCGGCCGAAGTGCAGGATCTGCATCGCGATCTTGCCGCCCTCGGCATGCACGGCCTGCGTCACCGTGCGGTGCTGCTCGGCCTCGTGCTCGTTGACCAGCATGGCACCGCCCTGCATGGGCCGGCCGCGCTCGTTGGGCGCAATGCCGCCGGTGACGATGAGCCCCACCTCGCCGCGCGCCCGCTCGGCATAGAAGGCGGCCATGCGCTCGAAGCCGTTGGCCACTTCTTCGAGCCCCACGTGCATGGAGCCCATGAGCACGCGGTTCCTGAGCGTGGTGAAGCCCAGGTCCAGCGGGGCATGCAGGTGCGGATAGGGGCTGTTGCCACCGGCCAGGGAGGCCGGGGCGGGTTTCAGGACAGCATTCATCGTGGGTCTCTTTCTTGTTTATGCAACCAGTTGCACAAATATAGCGAGCATCCTGCATTTATGCAACTGGTTGCATAAACAATGGAGAGCCATTCCGATTCAGGCAAGATGGCGGACTCCGCATCCCCTGCCGCGCCTTCCTTCCGATGTCCCTGCCCCACGCCCTTCTCACCGCCTTGGTCGAGCACCCGTGCTCGGGCTCGGAGCTTGCCGAGCGCTTCGACAAGTCCATCGGCTACTTCTGGCACGCCACGCACCAGCAGATCTACCGCGAGCTGGCGCGGCTCGAAGAAGCACTTTGGATCGAGGCCCTGCCGGCCGAAACGGGCCGCGGCCGCAAGCGCCAGTTCCGACTGCTGCCTGCGGGCCGCAAGGAGCTGCGCCGCTGGATCGCCGAGCAGAACGACCCCACGCCCCTGCGCGACGAACTCATGGTGCGCCTGCGCGCCGAGGCCGCCGTCGGCCCCACGGGGCTGGAGAAGGAAATCGCCCGCCTGCAGGCCATGCACCAGGACAAGCTGGCCGTCTACCAGCGCATCGAGCAGCGCGACTTCATGGGCAAGGAATTGAGCCGCGAGCGCCGCCTGCAGCACCTGGTGCTCAAGGCCGGCATCCTGCAGGAAGAGCTGTCGCTGGCGATCTCGAAAGAGGCACTGGAGATACTGGGCGCGCCGTCGACCTCGCAGTCCTGAGGGCGTTCGGCGCGGTCCTTGCGTGCTGCCAAAGGCTGCGCGAAGTGCGGACCACGGCATCTGCGCATAAGTGTTAACCCTTGCACGTCCATACAACTGCATCTATCCGGAGATCTCGGGCGTATCAGCCCCTGAGCTATTGCGCTCACGGCCGAATACCCACGAGGAGATCTCCATGCGAATCAGGAAACTCAGTCTGTTGGCGCTTGCAGCGCTTGCCGCCTGCACGGCAGGCGTCAGCCTGGCGTCCAGCCACCGAGAGGCGCCCTTCATCACCACCCAGCCCAAGGTCGATGGTGCGGACTTTTACCTCTTCAACAGCTACGAGGCGGGGCGTGGCGGTTTCGTCACCATGATCGCCAACTACCTGCCGCTGCAGGACCCCTATGGCGGGCCCAACTACTTCAGCCTGGACCCGAATGCGCTGTACGAGATCCACATCGACAACAACGGCGATGCAGCGGAAGACATCACGCTACAGTTCCGCTTCAAAAACACGCTGAACAACGGCGGGGCCGGCATCACCCTGGACATCGGCCCGGACGGCGCCCGCAAGAAGGTGGCCATACCGCTGCGCAATGCCGGCGGGATCACGGGCGCGGCGACAGACCCGGTGTCCTACCGCGAAGAGTACGAGATGTTCATCGTGCGTGGCGACCGGCGCACCGGCAAGCGCGAACAGATCACCATGGCCGGTGGAGGCACCACCTTCACCAAGCCCATCGACTACATCGGCGAGAAGTCGCTGGGCAACGCCGCCGCCTACGACGCCTATGCCGGCAAGTACGTGTACGGCATCAACGTGCCCGGCTGCGCCACGCCGGGCAAGGTGTTCGTGGGCCAGCGGCAGGACCCCTTCCCGGTGTCGCTGGGCACCATCTTCGACCTCGTGAATGCCCCTGCCGCCGTGATCACCAGCGAGTCGAATGCGGCGGCCTTCGGCGCGGGCCAGATCGCCAGCAAGAACGTGACCTCGCTCGCCGTCGAGATGCCCACCGCTTGCCTGACCGCCGCATCGGGCGAGAAGGTCATTGGCGGCTGGACCACCGCCAGCTTGCGCCAGGCGCGCGTGCTCAACGGCAAGCCCGACTCCGGCCTGCAGGCCAGCGAGAAGGCCGGCGGCGCCTGGACCCAGGTGTCGCGCCTGGGCATGCCCCTGGTGAACGAAGTCGTCATCGGCCTCAAGGACAAGGACAAGTTCAACGCTTCCCGCCCCAAGGACGATGCCGCCAACTTCGCGGACTATGTGACCCACCCCACGCTGCCGGCCCTGGTCCAGGTGCTGTTCGGCGCGCAGGCTCCCACCAACTTCCCGCGCACGGACCTGATGACGGCCTTCCTCACGGGCCTGCCCACCGTCAACCGCCCGGGCAACATCACGGCACTGGGTACCGGTGGGCCTTTGGCGGAAATGCTGCGCCTGAACACCGGCATTGCGGCCACGCCGGCCAGCGCGCAGAACTCGCTGGGCGTGGTGGCGGGCGATGCCGCCGGCTTCCCCAACGGGCGCCGCCTGGGCGATGACGTGGTCGACGTCTCGCTGCGCGTGGCCATGGGTGCGCTGTGCACCTTGACCGGTGCGACCGATGCGCTCAAGGTAGGTTGCAAGCCCGCCGATGCGCCTGCCGGTGCAGTCGAGTTCGTGGACGGCGCACGCACCAAGGCCACCGACTACAAGACCGCCTTCCCGTACGTGAACACGCCGCTGCCTGGCGCCAAGAACTTCTGATGCGAGGGATGCACACCATGCCCAACACCAAGATGCAAAAGGCCGCCCTGGTGGCCGTGGGAGCGATGGCGCTGACGGCCTGTGGCGGCGGCGGCAGTGACAACGCCGGGCCCGATGGCGGCGCCGGCGCGGTGAACGCCTTTGCCTACACCCAGCCGATTGCGGCCAGCGTGCAGGACGCGGCCGAACCCGTGGCCGTGGACCAACTGGTGCTGTCCACCAGCGATACCGACGAGCCAGACACCCGTCTGTGACGTTGCCAGGGGCGGTGGCCGCATGCTCGTGCATGCGGCCACCGCCTGCTGCGCGCTTACCCCTTCACACCTGCGGACTCCCATGACACACCCTGCCCGCCTTTTCTGGGGGATCGGCCTTGCCCTGTGCTGCCTGGGCACGGCCGCCGCCGTACAAGAGTTGCGCCCCGCGTCGGACACCGAGGTGATCGAGGTGCTGCCCGAGCGGGTCAGCCTCGCACCGGCTACGCCACAGGCCGCCGCGGCCGCTGCGCGCCGCTGGATCACCCTGGCCCGCGAGACCGCCGACCCCCGCTACCTGGGCCGCGCCCAAGCCGTGCTGGCCCTGTGGTGGGGCAAGCCCGACGCGCCGCCCGAACTGGCGGTGCTGCAGGCCACGGTGGAGCAAAGCCGCCATGAATTCGATGCCGCGCGCACGACATTGAAGCGCGCCCTGCAGGCCGACCCTGCCCAGGTGCAGGGCTGGCTGACCCTGGCCACGCTGGAGCGGGTGGCCGCCCGCTATGCCGAATCCGAGACCGCCTGCCGCAACGTGGCGCGCCATGGGGCTGCGCTGCACGCCACGGCCTGCCTGCTCGAAAGCCGCTCGCTGCAGGGCCAGAGCGACGCGGCACGCAGTGGCTTCACCGCACTCATCGGGCAGGCAGCGGATCCGGCTGGCCGTGCCTGGCTGCTGTCGCTGCTGGCTGAGAGCGAGGAACGCGCCGGCCGCGACGATGCGGCCGATGCCGCCTACCGCAGCAGCCTGGCTGCGGCGCCCGACGGGTACACCGCCCTGGCCCATGCCGACCTGCTGCTGCGCCTGGGCCGCCCGGCCGCCGCCTTGGATGTGCTCAAGGCCCAGCCCACCAGCGACGCCGTGCTGTTGCGCCGCGCCCAGGCCCTGCGGCTCATGGGCAAGACCGTGCAGTCACAGGCCCTGGCCACCGAACTGCAGGCCCGGTTCGCGGCCCTTGCGGCACGCGGCGAAGCCCTGGATGCCCACGCCCGAGAACGCTCGCTGCTGGCGCTGTGGCTGCAGGGCCAGCCCCGGGAGGCCTGGCATGCCGCGCAGGCCAACCTGGCCTTGCAGAAAGAGCCGCTGGACTGGTGGCTGGCGCTGCAGACCTCCGAGCAATCCGGCGACGCCGCCGCCCACCGAACGGTGGTGGAGAGCTTTCAACGCACGGGCCTGCAGGACGCGCGCCTGGCCCGCTGGCAAGCACAGGGAGGCAAGTGATGCACCCGCCACGGATCCCACGAACGACCTGCGCGCTGCGTTGGGTGGCGATGGCCGGAGCCCTGGCCGCCGCCTGCGCCGCAGCGCCCAATGCTTGGGCGCACAAGGCCAGCGATGCCTACCTGCGGGTGACTGGCGCCGGCGGGGCCGAACCCGCCGCGCGCACCGATGCCGTGGCGCTGCAGCTCTCGCTGGCGCTCAAGGATGTGGATGCCGCGCTGGACCTGCTCGATGCCGACGGCAACCGCCAGCTCACCTGGGGCGAGATCAAGCAGGCCACGCCCGCAGTGGCCGCCTGGGTGGGCCAGGGCATTCGCTGGCAGTGCGGCGACGCCGCGCTGGCCCCCGCGTGGCGCTTCGAGGCACTGGAACAGCGCACCGACGGCCGCTACCTGCGCATGGCGGCTGCACTCGACTGCGGAGCCACACAAGCGCTGGCGCTGGACTACCGCCTGATGCAGGGCATCGACCCCACGCACCGCCTGCTGGTCAGCGGGCAACTGGGTGGACAGCCGCTGGCCGCCGTGCTGGCACCCGACGGCCGCTCGCGCACCGACCTGCGCGCGGTGGGCGGCAGCACGGCCACAACCGAGGCTGCAACGGCCCGCAGCGGCCCGGCCACACTGCTGCACTTTGTCTCGGAGGGCGTGCACCACATCCTCGAAGGCTATGACCACCTGGCCTTTCTGCTGGCCCTGCTGCTGCCGATCACGCTGCTGCGCCGCCAGGGCGCGGCGCAGGCCACGGCGGCCGCCGGGCCGTGGGGCGGCCTCAAGGCGCTGCTGCTCACCGTGACCAGCTTCACGCTGGGCCATTCGGTCACGCTGGTACTGGCAGGCCTGGGCTGGGTCACCGTCTCGGGCAACTGGGTCGAGCCGGCGATTGCCATCAGCATCGGCGTCTCGGCATTGCTCAACCTGTTCCCGGTGAAGGGGCTGCGCAGCGATCTGCTGGCGCTGTGCTTTGGCCTCGTGCATGGGCTGGGGTTCTCGGGCGCGCTGGTCGAGGCCGGCGTCTCTGGCGGCCTGCTGGTCTGGGCGCTGGCGGGGTTCAACCTCGGGGTGGAGGTCGGGCAGCTCATGGTGGTCGCTGTCTGGTGCGGCGTCTCCCTGCTGCTGGCGCGTTGGTCGGGCTACCGCACCGTGGTGGTCAAGGGCGGCTCGGTGGCACTGATCGTGCTCTCGCTGTACTGGACGGTGCAGCGCGTGGCGTTCTCTGGCTGAGGGTGTGGCCGGGAGCCTGCGCGGCAGGACTCCTGGACAATGAAAAGGCAGACATGAAGAAGAAAAAGCTCTCTCGCACGGCAACGCCGCGCCCCCTGGCGCTCGGCATTCTGGTGGCCAGCATGGCCACCACGGCGGCCTGGGCCCAACAACAGCCCACGCACCTGCCCGAGGTCGATGTGCGCGGCCCCAGGGACGTGACCATCGGCCTGGCCGACAGCGCCAGCGAGGGTGCGGTGGAGCGGGAGTCGTTCCAGGCGCGTCCCAAGCTGCGCCCCGGCGACATCGTCGAGGCCGTGCCCGGGGTGGTGGCCACCCAGCACTCGGGGGATGGCAAGGCCAACCAGTACTTTCTGCGCGGCTTCAACCTGGACCACGGCACCGACTTCTCGGTCACGGTGGACGGCATGCCGGTCAACATGCCGACGCACGGCCACGGCCAGGGCTTTGCCGACCTGAACTTCCTGATCCCCGACCTGGTCTCGGGCGTGCGCTACCGCAAGGGCCCCTACTTCGCCGACAGCGGCGACTTCTCCGTGGCGGGCAGTGCCTCGCTCGACTACATGAGCGCGCTGGACGCGCCGTTTGCCGAGGTGACCCTGGGCCCCAACCACCTGCGCCGCCTGCTGGCGGCCGGCTCGCGCACCCGGGACGACCAGACCTGGCTGGGCGCCATCGAGCTCGAAGGCAACGACGGCCCCTGGGATGTGCCCGAGCGCCTGCGCAAGATCAACGCCGTGGTGCGCTATGCGCAGGGCTCGCCCAGCAGGGGTTTCAGCGTGACGGGCATGGCCTACCGCAACCGCTGGAACGCCACCGACCAGATTCCCGAGCGCCTGATCGACAGCGGCGAGCTGCCGCGCTTCGGCTCGCTCAACCCCACCGACGGCGGCAGCACCCGGCGCCTGAGCTTGTCAGGCAAATGGTTCGACAAGGGGCCCGAGGGCCAGACCCAGATCAGCGCCTATGCCATCGACTACCGCTTCGACCTGTTCTCCGACTTCACCTACTTCCTGCGCGACCCGGTCAACGGTGACCAGTTCGAGCAGTCGGACCGGCGCCGCGTGTTCGGCGCCCAGGCCTCGCACAGCCTGCCCAACCGGATCGCCGGCCTGGACGGTGTATTGAGCATTGGCGCACAGTGGCGCGGCGACCGCATCGCCGAGGTGGGCCTGTACAACACGGCCGCCCGCCAGCGCCTGTCCACCGTGCGCAATGACCGGGTGTCGCAGGACATGCTGTCGGTGCATGTGCAGCAGTTCGTGAGCGTCACCGAGCGCCTGCGCGGCTACGCGGGCTTGCGCGGCGACCTGCTGCGCTACGACGTGCAGGGCCGCGAGGCCGTCTATGGCGCAGCCAACAGCGGCAGCGGCCACGACGCGCTCGTGAGCCCCAAGGCCGGGCTGGCCTGGGCCATCACCCCCGTGCATGAGCTGTACCTGAACATGGGCGTGGGCTCGCACAGCAACGACGTGCGCGGCGCCACCATCCAGACCGACCCGCAAAGCGGGCTGCCGGCCGAGCGCGTGCCCGCGCTGGTCAAGGGCGTGGGCAGCGAGATCGGCTGGCGCTACCAGCCTGGCGACGACCTGACCATCACCACGGCGCTGTGGCAGCTCAAGCTCGGCTCCGAGCTGGTGTATGTGGGCGATGCAGGCACCACCGAGCCGGGCCGCGCCAGCTACCGGCGCGGCATCGAGACCACCGTGCGCTGGAAGCCCCACGCCCGCTGGCGCCTGGAAGCCGATGCCGCCGTATCGCGCGCGCGCTTTCGCGGGGAGGCGCCCGAGGGCGAAGGCAATTACGTGGACAACGCACTGGAGCGCGTGCTGGCCGTGGGCGCGGTCTACACCCAGGGCCCGCTGACCGCCTCGCTGCGCCTGCGCTATATGGGGCCGCGCGCGCTGGACACGCTCAACTCCGTGCGCTCGCGTGCCAACACGGTGCTCAATGCCGGCGTGCGCTATGCGATAAGCAAGCAGCTCACCCTGGGCCTGGACGTGTTCAATCTGGCCGGCAAGAAGGGCAACGACATCGAGTACCTCTACGCATCGTGCACGGCAGGCGAAGCGGCGCGCGGTGACTGCACGGGCGGCGGCATCGAAGGCCGCCATGTGCACCCCATGGAGCCACGCAGCGCGCGGCTCAGTGCGCGCTGGGCGTTTTAGGGGCCCGCGGCTTTCGACAAGGCTTCCTGCGCTGCGGTGTACCCAAGGCGCTGCAGCTGAACACCGGCAAAGGCCAGGGCCCGAGGTGCGCCGGCAAGAATACGCCAACCGGCGTATTCAGGAGCGCATGGCGATTCCAGATACTTCATGGACTGCGGGTTGCCAACCCTGCTCCGCCAACGGAAGCCCCATGCTCATCGCCCAACTCTCCGACCCCCATGTGCGCGAAGCCGGCGTGCTCTACCAGGGCGTGGTGGACTCCAACCGCATGTTCGCCGAGGCCCTGGCCCACCTGCATGCGCTGGACCGACGGCCCGACCTGATCGTGCTGACCGGCGATCTGGTAGACCATGGCCGGCCCGAGGAATACCAAGAGGTACGGCGGCTGCTGGCTGCGACCACCATCCCCTGGCTGGCGATGGCCGGCAACCACGACGAGCGCGAAGCCTTCCGCTCCGCCTTCCACGACCAGGCCTGCCTGCCACGCACGGGTCCCCTGCATTTCTGCGTGGACGACTACCCCGTGCGCATCATCGCCGTGGATTCGTGCATCCCCGGGCTGCACCATGGCCAGGTGGATGCTGCGGCGCTGGCATGGCTCGATGCCACCCTGTCAGAAGGACGCGACAAGCCCACCTTGCTGATGCTGCACCACCCGCCCTTCATGAGCGGCATTCCGTACATGGACGAATACCGCTGCATCGAGACCGAGGGACTCGAAGCCGTGGTGCGCGACCACCCGCAAGTGGAGCGCGTGCTGTGCGGCCATGTACACCGCAGCATGCTGCGCCGCTGGGCCGGCACGGTGGTATGCACCGCGCCCAGCACCACCACAGAAATATGCCTGCAGTTGCGCCCGGATGCGGCACCCGCCTCGGTCGTCGGCCCTTCGGGCTGCCTGCTGCACCTGTGGGATCCGTTGCACGGCATGGTCAGCCACGTGAGCCACATCGGGCGGTTCGAGGGGCCGTATCCGTTTGCCTGAAACTCAGCGCACCATGCACGGTGCCTTGTTGTTGAACTTCCAGCCCGGGATCAGGTACTGCATGGCGATGGCGTCGTCGCGCGCACCCAGGCCGTGCTGCAGGTACAGCTGGTGGGCCCGTTCCACGGCGTCCATGTCCAGCTCCACGCCCAGGCCGGGCTTGTGAGGCAGGTCGATGAAGCCACCCTTGATCTGAAACGGCTCCTTCGTCAAGCGCTCGCCGTCCTGCCAGATCCAGTGCGTGTCGATCGCGGTCACGCGGCCGGGGGCGGCGGCGCCCACGTGGGTGAACATGGCCAGCGACACGTCGAAGTGGTTGTTCGAATGCGAGCCCCAGGTCAGGCCGAAGGCCTGGCACATCTGGGCCACGCGCACCGATCCGGCCATGGTCCAGAAATGCGGGTCGGCCAGCGGAATGTCCACCGACTGCAGGGCCAGGCTGTGCGCCATTTCGCGCCAGTCGGTGGCCACCATGTTGGTGGCGGTAGGCAGGCCGGTGGCGCGGCGGAACTCGGCCATCACCTCGCGGCCCGAGAACACGCCTTCGGCGCCGCAGGGGTCCTCGGCATAGGCCATCACGCCGTGCAGGTCGCGGGTGATGCGGATGGCGTCCTTCAGCAGCCAGCCGCCGTTGGGGTCCAGCGTCACGCGCGCCTCCGGGAAGCGCTCATGCAGCGCGCGAATCGCCTCGACCTCTTCCTCGCCACGCAGCACGCCGCCCTTGAGCTTGAAGTCGGCAAAGCCATAGCGCTCGTACGCGGCCTCGGCCAGGCGCACGATGCCGTCGGCCGACATGGCCTTTTCGTTGCGCAGGCGGAACCAGTCGTTGTCGGCACCGGGCTCGGTGCGGTAGGCCAGGTCGGTCTTTGCGCGGTCGCCCACGTAGAACAAATAGCCCAGCATCTGCACCGCCTCGCGCTGCACGCCATCGCCCAGCAGCGCGGCCACGGGCACGTTCAGGTGCTGGCCCAGCAGATCGAGGAAGGCCGACTCCACCGCCGTCACGGCGTGGATGGTGATGCGCAGGTCGAAGGTCTGCAGGCCGCGCCCGCCCGCATCGCGGTCGGCGAACTGGGCACGCATGGCGTTGAGCACGGCGTTGTGGTGGCCGATGGGCCGGCCCACGATCAGCGGGCGCGCGTCCTCGATGGTCTGGCGGATCTTCTCGCCGCCAGGCACCTCGCCCACCCCGGTGTTGCCCGCGCTGTCGCGCAGGATGATCAGGTTGCGCGTGAAGAAGGGGCCGTGCGCGCCGCTCAGGTTCATGAGCATGCTGTCGTGGCCCGCCACGGGCACCACGCGCAGCTCGGTGACGACGGGGGTGCTGGTGGCAGAAGGGATGGAAGAGGTGGTCATGGTGGTCTGGAAACGAAGATGGGCGCGCAAAGGCGCCCCGTGACAAGGCTCAATCAGCGGTGATTTTTCGGGTTTCGATGACCGTCTTCCAGCGCGCGAACTCGCGTGCCTGGTAGGCGGTGAAGGCCTCGGGCGTGCTGGCCACGATCTCCAGGCCCTGGTCGAGCATGCGCTTCTTCACGGCGGGGTCGTTCATGGCGGCGATGGCTGCGTCCGAGAGCTTCTTCTTGAGCGCGGGCGGCAGGCCCTTGGGCGCAGCCATGCCCTGCCAGGAGTACACCTCGGCACCGGCCACGCCGGCCTCGGCCAGGGTGGGCACGTCGGGCAGCACGGGGCTGCGCTTGTCGCCGGTGACGGCAATCGCATGCAGCTTGCCGCCGCGGATGTGCTGCAGCACGGCGTTCACGTTCTGGAACGAGAACTCCACCTGGCCGCCCAGCAGGTCGTTGATGGCCGGGGCACCGCCCTTGTAGGGGATGTGCAGGCCTTCGGTGCCACTCTGCTGCCAGAACACTTCGGCCGAGAGGTGGTCCGACGAGCCGTTGCCCGAGCTCGCAAAGCTCACCTTGCCGGGGTTGGCCTTGAGCTGGGCGATGACCTCCTTGACGGTGCGGGCCTTCTGGTTGGGCGCGGCCACCAGCACGTTGGGCGCCTGCACGGGCACGGTGATGTAGTCGAAATCCTTGAGCGCGTCGTACGGCACGCTCTTGAGCAGGTGCGGCGCCACGACGAAGGCACCGAGCGAGGACACCAGCAGCGTGTAGCCATCGGCCGGCGCACGCTTGACCATGCCGGCCCCCAGCGTGCCCGTGGCACCGGGGCGGTTGTCCACCACGAAATTCTGGCCCAGCTTCTCGCCCATGTGCAGGGCCATGGCGCGGGCCACCATGTCGGTGGAGCCGCCGGCCGGGAACGGCACGACGATGGTGACGGGCTTCTCGGGCCAGGCGGCTGGCGTGCCCGTCTGGGCCGATGCGGCAAAAGCCAGGCTGCAGGCGCTGGCAACCAGCAGCAGTTTCTTCATGAACATGGTGAATGTCTCCGGAGGTGGTGGTGTGGTGGTCAACGGCCCTCTTGCGGGGCCTTCTTCAGGCAAATTGCGTGGGTTGCGAAATAGTTCTGCAGCGGCTCAAGCGGGTCACAAAGCTCGCCGCAGCGGTCCTGGCCAGGCGCTTGCGGCGCAGGCAGTACAAGCAGTACGACAAGACGCAACAACGACGCCAGGAGAGCTTTGTGATCCGCGCTTACTGGGCACCGAGCTTGTCGATCAGCGCCTTGAGCTGCTCCAGCTCGGCGGGCTTGAGGTCCGTCAGCGGCGCGCGCACCGGGCCCGCATCGTGGCCCACCAGCTTGGCGCCGGCCTTGATGATGCTCACGCCGTAGCCTTCCACCTTGTTGCGGATGTCCAGGTAAGGCATGAAGAACTCCTTGAGCAGCTTGTGCTGCGTGGCCATGTCGTCGGCCGCCACCGCCTTGTAGAAGTCCATCGCCGTCTTGGGGATGAAGTTGAACACCGCCGAGGAGTACACCGGCGTGCCCAGCGCCTTGTAGGCCGCTGCATACACCTCGGCCGTGGGCAGCCCGCCCAGGTAGGAGAAGCGGTCGCCCATCTTCATGAAGATCGAGGACATGGTCTCGATGTTGCCCACGCCGTCCTTGAAACCGATCAGGTTGGGGCAGCGCTCGGCCAGGATGGCCAGGGAATTGGCCGTGAGCTTGGTGCGGTCGCGGTTGTAGACGATGACACCGAACTTCACGCTGTTGCAGACCGCGGCCACATGCTCGATCAGGCCTTCCTGGCCGGCCTCGGTCAGGTAGTGGGGCAACAGCAGGATGCCGTGGGCGCCCAGGCGCTCAGCTTCCTGGGCGTGGGCGATGGCCGTGCGCGTGGGGCCGCCGGCACCGGCAATGATGGGCACCTTGCCGCGGCAGGTGTCCACGGCGGTCTTGACGACCTGGCCGTACTCGGGGCCCGACAGCGAGAAGTACTCGCCCGTGCCACCGGCGGCGAACAGGGCGCTGGCGCCGTAGGGGGCCAGCCATTCGAGGCGCGCGGCGTAGCCCTTGGGGTTGAAGTTGCCCTGGGCATCGAAGTCCGTGACGGGGAAGGACAGCAGGCCGGAGCCCATGATGGATTTGAGGTCTTGCGGGTTCATGGTGGTAGCGGGGCGGTGGGTGGTCAGGGTTTCAACAGGTCGTACAAGTGGCTTGCAGTGCCCTGTTTCACGGGATTCATGCAAGGCCCAACGAACTAGCAGACCGGCTTGGGCAGTGTGGAAGCCGAGCAGGATCTCGCTTCAAACCGCGCCAAAGGGCTGCAATGGATGAATGTTAACGTTAACATTTGCGCAGACCATAGGGAAAACCCTTTGTCATGCGACAACTTCCCTGTTTTTTGCGGAATGGCATCCGAGCGATGCCTGCCTGACCGCCAAGGAACATCCAGGCCAGGCGCAGCGCAGCGCCAACCGCGCGGGTGGCCCCGCCGCCCTACCTGCCTACGGCACCGCTGGGGCTGCCGCGAACACCTCGATGGCTTCGAGCGCAGACACCGACCGGCCAGCCTTGCCATCACCCACCACCACCAGCCGTGCCAGGCCGCGTGCCAGCGGCTGCCCGTCCATGCGGTAGGCGATCAGCACGCGCTTGCCACCGAGATCGGGGCTCATCTCGGCCAGGGACACCAGGGCCTGGTAGCCGTCCGCCCCGGTGGCCACCAGGTACATGGCCTGCAGGTTGGCGCCGCTGTCGCCATCGGCCTCCAGCGCCGCCGAGGTGTGCAGCAGGCTCCACAGGTCCACCCCGGTGTAGCGGCGCCCGGCCACCTCGTGCGTGACGGCGGGCAGCGCATGCAGCGCAGCCTCGTCCAGGCGCAGGGTGTTGCCCACCGCGCCCAGCACCTGCACGGCCTGCGACACGGCGGCACCGCTGCCCGCGCCCACCGAGCCGGACGAGCGCACCTCCAGCCGCGTGAGGCCGGCCACGTAGCGGCTGCCCTGCACATCCCCCGGCGCGGTGATGCGCAGCGAGGCAGGCCCGGCCTGCTCGCCGCCCCCTGCCCCGCTCTCGGCATAGGCGAGGATGCTGCCCTTGTTGCCAAAGTCCGGGTGCAACTCACCCACCGAGAACACGGCGTTGTAGCCCTCGGCCCCGCTGGCCAGCACATAGCGGCCCAGGGCCGCCGCCCGCTGCCCATGGGCATCCGTGCCTGCAGCCGATTGCAACGCGCAGGCCTGCAGCAGCGGCCACAGCGCCGCCCCGGCGTAACTGCGCGCCTGCGGCCCGCTGTCGTCCTTGAAGGCCACCTTCTGCTGCACCACGCCCTGCTGGCGCAAATCCATCACCGCCTCGCTGGGCGTGGTGTCCACCGCGCACACGACCTGCACGCGGGCGCTGCCGTCTGCCTGGGTGGCGCATCCCTGCACCAGCCCGAGGGCGGCAATGCAGAGCGCGGCCTGGAGGGTGATCGGCAAACTGCGCTGGCTGTGCATGGGGTTCCGTCCATATTCTGGTGATGGGCCCATTCTGGCACTGCGAGCGGCACGAAACGCATGGGTTGTACCTTGTTTCCGAAATACGGACCGCTCGGCTTGGTAGGCTTCTTGCATGCGGCCACGGCCATGGCCGCCCTGCAGCTTCGCACACCGCACGCACTGCCCGCACCGCATGAACCATGAGCCCAACTTCTTCGACAACCTGCGCCAGGAGCTGAGGGACGGTCGGCGCTGGCTGGAGCGCTCCATCGTGCTCGCCTACGCCTGCGCCGCCGGGCTGTGCGTGGTGGCCTTCACGCTGCTGGCCGATGCCGCGTTCGAAGTGTTCCTGCACATCTACCACTGGCAAGGTGGCTGGGCGGTGCTGCTGTGGATGCCGGCCGTCACCGCGGCCGTGGTGTGGGCCACGCGACGCTGGGCACCGGGTGCGGCGGGCTCGGGCATACCGCAGGTGATCTCGGCGCTGGATTCCAGCCTGGAGACGGCGCGACGCGTGCGCTTCGTCTCGCTGTGGCTGTCGTTCGCCAAGATCGTGCTGGCCAGCGCGGGCTTCCTCGCGGGGCTGTCCATCGGGCGCGAAGGCCCCTCAGTGCAGGTGGCGGCCGGCGTCATGCACCATGCGCGTCACTGGTTCGACCACCGCTCGGGCATCACGGCCCATGCCTTGCTGGTGGCCGGCGGGGCAGCGGGCATTGCGGCAGCCTTCAATGCGCCGCTGGCCGGCGTGGTGTTCGCCATCGAAGAACTCTCGCGCAAGATGGAATCGCGCAGCAGCGGCGTCATCATCGCCGCCATCGTTCTGGCCGGTCTGATGGGCGTCTCGGTGTTCGGCAACCTGAGCTACTTCGGCCGCATCCAGGTGCCCCACCTGGGCTGGGACGCACTGCTGCCCGGCCTGTGCGTGGCGCTGGCCTGCGGCGTGCTGGGCGGCCTGTTCGCCAAGCTGCTGGCGGCCTCGCTCACCGGCACTTCGGAACGCGCCTGCCAGCTGCGCGCGCGCTTTCCGATCCGCTTCGCGGCGGTCGGCGCACTGGTGGTGGCGGTGATCGGCCTGGCCACCGGCGGCGCGACCTTCGGCGCCGGCTCCGAAGCGGTCAAGCACATGCTGGCCGGCGAGGCGGACATGCCGGCGTTCTACGTCACGCTCAAGTTCGTTGCCACCTGGCTGTCGGCCTGGCTGGGCGTGCCAGGCGGCATCTTCGCGCCCTCGCTGTCCATCGGCGCGGGCGTGGGGCAGAACGTGTCGCTGTTGCTGGGCCCCGACATCGCGCCCGCACTTATCGCCATGGGCATGGCCGCCTTCCTGGCCGCCGTCACGCAGGCGCCGCTCACGGCCTTCATCATCGTCATGGAAATGGTCGACGGGCACGCCATGGTGCTCAGCCTCATGGCCGCCGCCATGCTCGCCAGCCTGGTCTCGCGCATGCTGGCGCGGCCGCTGTACGAAACCCTGGCGCTGGCCATGCTGCAGTCCATGGCGCCACCGCCGGCGCCCTCACCAATCCCTTCGCCCGCGCCTTCGCCGGCACTGGCACCCAGGGCGGTGCCCCCTCCTGCACCACCGGTTTGAACCACGTGCGCAGCGGCCCGCGCGGCACCGTGAACCTGGAGCGGCCGGCCCGGAGCTGATCGCAGCAACCGCAGCCGCATGACTGGGAGGCGGCTCACAGGCTTTGCCCTATTGGAGTCCACTGTGATCGCCGCCACAATCCGAGCGCCCACCTTTGACGCCACGGCCACCATGACCGCAGACCCCCTCGACCTCTTCCTCGCCCAATCGCCCTGGATGCCCAGCCTCACCGCCGAGGAGGCCGCGCGCGTGCGCAAGGCGACCACGGTGCGCAGCTACCCCGCGGGTGGCGCGGTGTTTTCGAAGGGCACGCCCACGGCGCACTGGGCCGGGGTGATGCAGGGCATGCTCAAGCTGGACAACATCACCGCCGAAGGCCGCACCAGCACCTTCGCGGGCGTGCCCTCGGGGGCCTGGTTCGGCGAGGGATCGGTGCTCAAGGACGAGCCGCGGCCCTATGCCGTGACGGCGCTGACCGACAGCGTGGTGGCCCTGCTGCCGCGCAGCGAGTTCCTGCGCCTGCTGCACGAGAGCCATCCGTTTGCGCTGTGGCTCATCGGCCAGCTCAATGCGCGCCTGGCCCACTACGTGGCGCAGGTGCAGACCGACCGGCTGGGCGACACCACGGCCCAGGTGGCCTACAGCCTGTCGGGCCTGTTCAACGATGCGCTGTTCCCCAACACCGCGCGGCGCATCACGCTGTCGCAGGAGGAGCTGGGGCGCCTGTCGGGCGTGTCACGCCAGGTGGCCAACCGGGCGCTGCAGGAGCTGCAGGACCGCGGCGCGATCCGCCTGGGCTACGGTTCCATCGAGGTGATCGACCTGCAGGTGCTGCAGGCCATCGCACGAGAAGGCTGAGCGCTCAGCCTGCGGGCTCTGCCTGAACCTGCGCCAGCCTGGTGATGGCCTCGCGGCTGCCCGCGATCTCGCGCAGGCGGAACTTCTGGATCTTGCCCGTGGCCGTGCGCGGCAGCAAGTCGAAGACGACCTGGCGCGGGCACTTGAAGCGCGCCAGGTGGGTGCGGCAGAAGTCGATCAGTTCCTCGGCGCTCACGCTGCCCACGGCCTCGGGCTTGAGCTCCACGAAGGCGCAGGGCACCTCGCCCCAGCGCTCGTCGGGCTGGGCCACCACGGCGGCCAGCAGCACGGCAGGGTGGCGGTGCAGCACGTCTTCCACCTCCACCGAGGAGATGTTCTCGCCGCCCGAGATGATCACGTCCTTGGAGCGGTCGGTGATCTGCACATAGCCATCGGGGTGCAGCACCGCGATGTCGCCGGTGTGGAACCAGCCGCCGGCAAAGGCCTTGGCCGTGGCGCCGGGGTTCTTGAGGTAGCCCTTCATCACCGTGTTGCCGCGGACCATGATCTCGCCGGCCGTCACGCCATCGGCCGGCACAGGTTGCAGCGTATCGGGGTGCAGCACACGCAGTTGCTCCAGCGCGGCGGCGCGCACGCCCTGGCGCGCCTGCAGGCGGGCGCGGTCTGCAGCGGGCGCCGTGGCCCAGCCCGGTTGCTGGACGCAGCTCACGGGTGTGCCCGAGACTTCGGTGATGCCGTACACATGGTCCACGTCGAAGCCCATCGCGGCGATCGCCTGCAAGATGGCGGCGGGCGGCGGCGAGCCCGCCGTGAGCACGCGCACCGGGCGCGGCAGCACGATGCGCTCGTGCGCCGGCGCATTCGCCAGCATGGCCAACACCGTGGGCGCGGCGCAGAAATGGTCCACGCCGTGTTCGGCAATGGCCTCGAAGATGGCCCGGGCCGTGACCTTGCGCAGGCACACGTGCGTGCCTGCGGCTGCCGTGACGGCCCAGGTGAAGCACCAGCCGTTGGCGTGGAACATGGGCAGCGTCCACAGGTAGACGGGCCGGCGCGGCATCGCCCAGTCGGTCATCTGCAGCAGGCTCATGAGGTAGGCGCCGCGGTGGCTGGGCACCACGCCCTTGGGGTCGCCGGTGGTGCCCGAGGTGTAGTTCAGTGCGATCGGGTCCCACTCGTCCTCGGGCCACAGGCCTTCAAAAACCGGGTCGCCCTCGGCCAGCAGGGTTTCGTAGTCGAGCACGCCAAAGGCCGGCTGAGCGGGCAGGCCCGCATCGTGGATGGCGACCACCAGCAGCGGCTGCGCCAGGCCGGCGACGGCCTGGGCCGCAAGCGCCGCGAACTCGCCGTCCACCAGCAGCACGCGCGCCTCGCCATGGCGCAGGATGAAGCCGATGGCCTCGGCGTCGAGCCGGCAGTTGATGGCGTTGATGACCGCACCGCACAGGGGGATGCCCAGGTGCGCCTCCAGCATCGCGGGCGTGTTGGGCGCGAGGATGGCCACGGTGTCGCCGCGCTGCACACCCCGCCTGGCCAGCGCGCTGGCCAAACGGTAGGCGCGCTCGCGTGTCTGTGCCCAGGTCTGCGTGCTGCCCGCGTGCACCACGGCAATGCCATCGGGATGCACTTGCGCGCTGCGGTCCAGAAAGCCCAGCGGCGTGAGCGGCAGGTGGTTGGCGGGAGTACGTTCCAAGCCTTGCTGGTAGGGGCTGCGGTGGGGGATATGGCTCATGCGGGTCTCCATTTTTGGGGGCGCGGTCAGGGGTGAAAGGTGGTGAACGACTCGACGCTCTCGCGCTCGGTCACCAGCGTGTTCTCGATGCAGGCCGGGTCGGCATGGCCCAGGCCCATGCCACAGACCACCATCTCGGTGTCGGGGATGCGCAGCTCGGCATGGATGACCTGGTGGAACCTGGTGAACGCCACCTGCGGGCAGGTATCGAGCCCGCGCGCGCGGGCCGCCACCATCAGGCTCTGCAGGAACATGCCGTAGTCGAGCAGGCTGCCGGCCTGCAAGGCGCGGCTCACCGTGAAGATCAACCCCACGGGCGCATCGAAGAAGCGGTAGTTGCGGCCGTGCTGGGCATGCATGCCCGCCTTGTCGCCCTTGGCGATGCCGAGCAGGCCATACAGGTCCCAGCCCACCTTGCGGCGCCGGTCCACATAGGGCGAAACCCAGTCGATGGGGTAGTAGTGGTAGGGCTCGGTGAGGGCCGCTGCCGCATCGCCGTCGTTGTCGACGGCGGCGATGGCGGCGCTCAGCCGCTCCTTGGCGGCACCCGTGAGCACATGCACGCGCCAGGGCTGGGTGTTCATGCCCGAAGCCGCATGGCGCGCCACGTCGAGGATGGCATGCACCTCGTCCAGCCCCACCGGCGTGGGCAAAAAGGCGCGGATGCTGCGCCGCGAGACGATGGCCCAGTCCACCGCCTGGCGCAGCGGCTGGGCCGCGATGGGGGCCGCACCGGGCGAGCGGTCGGGGTGTGCGATGGCGGGGCCGGGCACGGCCGTGGGCAGGGGTGAACAGGTCATGGCGGCATGCTAGGCATGGCCGCCGTGCATGACTGTCGATGCGATGACATTCCGGGAAATCCCGGGGCCCCGGTGTCTCTGGCGCCGCCTCAGGGGAGAAAGAGCACCAGCCCGAACACGGCGAAGAGCGTGAGGTGCATCAGCCCCTGGATCGGCGAGCTGCGCTGCCCGTTGAAGCTGAGCACAGAGAGCGCGACCGTCAGCACCAGCAGCACCACCTCGGTGCCCGACAGGCCCATGGCCATGCGCTGGCCCGTGGCCACGCCGATGAGCAGCACGGCCGGCACCGTGAGGCCCACGGTGGAGACAAAGGCCCCCAGGCACAGGTTGAGGGCGCGCTGCATCTCGTTGGCCATCGCGGCGCGCACGGCGGTGATGGATTCGGGCGTGAAGACGAGGATGGCGATGAGCACCCCGCCCACGGCGGCAGGCGCGCCGGCCGCGGCAATGCCGTAGTCGGTGACGATGGCCAGGTAGTGCGCCAGCAGCACGATGGGCAGCACCAGCGCCAGCAGCACCAGCGAATGCACGAGCGCAGCGCGCCGGCCGGCGCCCGGCTGCTGCGGTGCCAGTGCCAGCGCCGGCGGCGATGCCGATGCCGGCACCGCCATGCTGCCGGCCGCAGGCTGCAGGAAGTAGCGCCGGTGGCTGCGCATCTGCAGCCACAGGAAGGCCGCGTACAGGCAGGCCGTGAGGGCGGCCATGCCCAGCGCCTGGGGCGTGGAGAACGCGCCCGCCCCGCCCAGGTGGTTGGGCAGCACCAGCGCCGTGCCGGTGAGCAGCACGATCATGCCCAGGTAGGCCGTGGCGCCCTGGGCGTTGTACTCCTGGTCGCCGTGGCGCGCCGCGCCGGCCACCAGGCAGATGCCGATCACCAGGTTCATGATGATCATCATCACCGCGAAGATGGAGTCACGGCCGATGGCCGAGGAGTCGCCCGGGCCGAGCAGCACCGAGGCGATCAGGATCACCTCGATGGAGACGATGGACAGCGTGAGCACCAGCGTGCCATAGGGCTCCCCGAGCTGCTGCGCGAGGTGGTCCGCCTCGTGCACCACCCCGAACGAGGCCGCGAGGATGGTGGCGAACAGCACGCCGAAAGCGACGGCCGCGACACCCGGGCCCAGCGGCGCCGCCAGCCAGGTGCTGCCGAAGGCGATGAAGAGACCGGCCACCAGCCACGCGCCGGCCAGCAGGGCCCAGGTGGCGGGCGCCACCAGGCGCGCAGGACCCGGAGCTGCCGCCCGGGCCTCAGGGGCTGGAGGGACCGACGGATGGGAAGGCGCCACAGCGCTGCGACGCGAAGTACGGGAGGTACCGGGGGTACGGGGAGTGCGGGGGTGAGAGGGTTCGGCCTGTCCATGTCGTCCACCAGGGGGAAAACAAGGGCCGTCCCCCGGTGTCGGTACACGGCCGAAGTCGTCCACGGCCTGGCTGGCGCAGGGTGCGCAAGCGCTGCCATTTTACCACCCTCTCCACCCGCAATCCAGGCCGCGCACCCGGCGCCTGCCCCGCGGTGGGCTCTGGACCGTTGCGTTTTCGGGGGTTTATCCCGCCTAGCGCAACCAGCGCCCGAAGCGTAACCTGTTGTCACAAACACGGGGGCAATGCGATGGCCCACACGCTGCGCGACCGGTATGCAATGACCTCCATGGCACTGGGGGCCCTGGGTAGTGCTTTTGCCTTCGTTCTGGTCCTGCGCGCGGTCTTCCCGCAGCTGGCCTTGGGCAGGGGTTTCGCCGATGCGGTGGAGCCCGGCATCCACGCCGCGATGATCCTGCTGCTGCTGGGCGCCGCCCTGTGCCTGCGCGCCTTCCCCGATACACACCGACCTGCCCAGGCAGCGGCCTCGCTGCTGGCGCTGGCGGCCGGCCTGTACAGCGTGCTGGCCCTGTGGCGCGCGCTGGCAGGGCCCGATGCGGCGGCCACCCTGCCCGGCTTCCTCAGCGGCGGCAGCCTGCAGGCCGCGAGGACCCACAGCATCTCGCCCAATGGCGGCGTGGCCTTCATGGCGTGCGCGGCCGCCCTGTGGTGCGCCGCCCCCATGCGCCGCCCCCGCCACCGGCGCGCCGGGCGGATGGCCCTGGCGCTGCTGGCCACCGTGGCCACCCTGGGCCTGGCCGGCCACCTGATGGGGCTGGAGCTGCTGTACCGCGTGGCCTCGCACAACCAGATACCGATGAGCACGGCCGTGGCGCTGCTGGTGCTGGGTGCGGGCATCTGGCAGTTGCGCGACAGGGTCCCCGTCGACCGGACACGCGACCCGCAGTGGCTGGAGCGGCGCATCACCTACCGCGCCATCACTGCGCTCACGCTGGTCGCCGTGGGCGGGGGCATCGCGGGTTTTGTCGCCATGCGCGAGACCTTCGAAAAATCGGTGCTGCAGGCCATGGAGCAGTCGGCCCGCACCTATGCGCTGGCGCTGGACGACGCACTGCGCAGCAGCCTGGCGCTGTCGGCCGCCGCCGGCGACCGCCCCGCGCTGGCCGAGGCCATGGCGCGGCTGAACGCCTCGCCCCGCGACACCCAGGCCAGCGAGCAGCTGGACGCGCAGACGGCCGACTTCCTCGTGGGTGGTGTGGACGGGGTGCGTTTTCTCGATGCGCGCGGGCACCTGCTGCGTTCGGCCGGCCTGTTCCTGGGCGACAGCGCGCGCTCCATCGAGCCGCTGGACATGGACGGGTCGCAGCACGCCGAGCTGCGCTGGAACGCCGGCTATGTGCTGCGCACGCTGGTGCCGGTGCGCCAGGGCGGTGCGGTGGTGGGCCAGGTGGTCATGGAGCAGAAGCTTCGGCTGTTCGACCGCCTGATGGACCAGATGCGCCGCTCCACCGAATCGGCCGACGCCGTGATCTGCAGCCGCCGCGCCGACGTTGCCGCCTGCGCCCCGAGCCGGCTCTACACCGCGCCTTTCACCGTGCCGCTGTGGACGGCCGCGGGCAAGCCCAGCCTGCCCATCAGCCTGGCGCTGCTGGGCCAGAGCGGGGTGAGCTATGCCCGGGACCTGCGCGGCGTGCCGGTGGCGGCCGGCTACAGCCCCATCGGCAGCTACGGCCTGGGCCTGGTGCTCAAGACCGATGTCACCACGCTGTACGCGCCCCTGCGCGGGCAACTGCACCTGATCGCGCTGTCGGTGCTGGGCCTGGTGGCCGCCGGCACCTGGGCGCTGCGCGGCCGCGTGCGGCCGCTGCTGGCCACGCTGGTGCAGGAGCAGCAGCGCACTGCCGACATCCTGAGCACGGCGGGCGATGCCTTCATCGCCGCCGGGGCCGATGGCCGCGTGACCGACTGGAACCCCGAGGCGGCGCGCATGTTCGGCTGGAGCGCGGCCGAAGCCATCGGCCGGGACATGGTGGCGCTGATCGGGCCGCGCATTCCCCCGCACGCGCCGCTCACGGCCCATGCCCAGCTGCTGGACCTGGGCCGCAGCCTGGCCGCGGGCCGCCCCGCCGAGCTGCTGGGCCGCCACCGCAATGGCAGCGAGGTACCGGTGGAGATGATGATGGCGGTGCAGTCCACCGCCAGCGGCCCCGTGGCGAATGCCTTCTTGCGCGACATCCGCGCGCGCCGCGAGGCCGAGCAACGCCTGGCGCGCACCGAGCAGCGGCTGCGCGACGTGCTGTGCAACCTGCCGGCCGTGGTCTGCCATTTCGATGCCCGCCAGCGCTGCCTGTTCGCCAACGACTACGCGCTGCAGTCGCGCGGGCTGATCGAGCGCCCACAGGTCGGCCTGTACGCCCAGGAGCTGCTCGGCGACGTGCAGTACGCCCTGCACCTGCCCTACCTGCTGGAGGCGCTGGCCGGCCGGCGCGCACAGTTCGAGGGCTGCGTGGACCACGAGGGCACGTCCCGGCACCTGCAGAGCCACCTGATCCCCGAGTTCGATGCCGGTGCTGGCGAGGGTGGCGACCCGCCGGCCGTGGTGGGCTTCTACCTGATGTCCTTCGACGTCACCGCCCTCAAGGAGCTGCAGCTGCGCCATGAACGCACCGAGCGGCGGCTGCGCGCCATTGCCGACAACCTGCCGGTGATGATCACCTACATCGACCGCGCCCACCGGCTGCAGTTCCTGAACCACACCTTCGAGGAGTGGACGGGGCTTCCCATCGAGCATGCCCTGGGCAAGCCGCTGCCCGAGGTGATCGGCCCGGCCCTGTATGCCCAGCGCGCAGACCCCTTGCGCCGCGCCCTTTCGGGCCAACGTGTGCAGTTCGAGGTGGAGTCCGAGGCCCTGGGCATCCGGCGCATCCTGCAGACCGACTACATCCCCGACATGCTGGCCGTGGGCGAGGTGCTGGGCATCTACACGCTGACCACCGACGTGACCGCCATCCGCCAGTCCGAGCGCCGCATGAAGGAGCTGGCCATGACCGACACGCTCACCGGCCTGGCCAACCGGCGCCAGTTCGACATCCACCTGGCCGCGGCCCTGCAGGCCAGCCAGGTCTCGGGCACCGGCATGGCGCTGATGTTCCTGGACATCGACCACTTCAAGGCCATCAACGACACCTGGGGCCACGCCGCCGGGGACGCGGCCCTGGTCACCATGGCCGAGCGGCTGCGGGAAGCCGTGCGCAGCACGGACTTCCCGGCGCGCATCGCCGGCGACGAATTCGCCGTGGTGCTGCCCCACCTGTCATCGTGCGACGAGGCCCAGACCGTGGCCGACAAGGTGCTGCACGCCATCCGTGAACCCATGCCGATGCAGCACCACCACATGCCCCGGCAGATGACCACCAGCGTGGGCGTGGCCTACCTCGCCCCCGGCGAGCAGCCCGTGCGCCCTACCGATCTGCTCCTGGCGGCCGACCGCGCACTGTACGCGGCCAAGCACGGCGGGCGCAATGCCTGCGCGGTGCATGTGGTGGATTTTCGGGAGCTGGGGTAGGCACCCGCCATGCGATGGCATGGCGCGCAATAATGGGGCATGCGCCCAGGCTGGAATCCCGTCCGAAGAAACCGCCACATCGGCACCCCGGCCCAGGGCCATGGGGAGGACAACCGGCTGGCCATCCCGGAATCCCGGCACGACCGCAGCTTCTTCTACGAGCGCCTGGGCACCCATGCGACTTTCACGCAGCGGGTCAGCGGTCACTACCTGCGATTCTTCGTGCAGCCCACCCTGGCCGGCTGGTTCCACCCCTGCTCCGTCGAAGATGCACTGGCGCTTCTTGAGCACGTGCCGCCAGAGGATCTCGCAGTTCTCGATTTCATCGTGATGCGCCAACCCACGCGCAAGCAGCGCATCCTGCGGCCAGTCTGGGGGCGGGCAGTGTTCTCTTTCGAGATGCCACCCCATGCCGGGACGGCCATTGTTCTCGAAGCGCAGCACCTGGAGCCCACCGTCTGGCGCAATTCATTGGGGCCCGAAGACCGGCGCGAGCTGGACAGGCTGCAGTCCGATGGCCACCAGATCCGCAAGACCCGGCGCACCATCATCATCGCACCCACGGCGGCCAGTCTGCGCAATACCGTGCTGTACCGAACCCTGCTGCACGAGCTGGGCCACCATGTGGACTACAGGCGCTTTTCAGCCGACGAATGGGACAGCCGCCCTTCGCCGCAGAAGGAGGACTATGCGCACCGCTATGCAACGGAGCACGGAGCCAGGCTGCGGCAGACGGGGTCGGTTCCGTTCGATTCGCAGCGGGACACCGCCCTGCGCTTGGCGCATGGGTTGAAGGACGAATGGTTTTGCGCACCCTGACGGGCACGACGAACATCCAACGTTTGCAGTGAACAGCCCCACGATCTACGACGCCGACAGCCAGCCCCATGCGCTGCAGTGGCGCGCACTGGACGGCGCCGAACGCATACGCGCCGTGGTGCATTTTCACGTGCAGCACGGCATCGCGGTGCCAAACCTCAAGTGGCACGCGCTGATGCACGTAAACGTCGAGAACATGCTCCTGCCCGCGCGCAGCCCGATGTCACGCGCCCTGCAACGACTGCAGGACCAAGGTGTTGGCCGGCACGACGCCATCCACACGTTTGCGGCGGTTGCGCTTGCGCATCCGGTGGACGATCTCACGGGAGACCCTCGGCTGTCTCCACGAGAACGGCAGTTGGCCTTCAACAGCGCCATCGATGCACTGACACGAGAGCAATGCCATCGCTATGTGGACAAGGCCCGGAAAATGTTCAACCTGGGCTTGTCCTTCGATCGGGCCCGTTCAGATACCTAGAAACTGGCCCGACCCATCAGCGCCGGAGCCCCCATGCTCACCCTCGACCACCTGACCCTCATCGCCCCCACGCTCGAAGAAGGCGTGGCCCATGTGCGCGAGTGCCTGGGCATCGACATGCCCGCGGGCCGCCAACACCCCGACATGGGTACCCACAACCGGCTGCTGCGCCTGGGCGAAGATGTGTACCTCGAAGTCATCGCCATCGACCCCACCGTCCCCGCCCCGGCGCAGGCGCGCTGGTTCGGGCTGGACGACCAGGATGCCGTGCGGGAGGCATGGAACCGCAGCCACCGCCTGCGCGGCTGGGTGGCGCGCACGCAGCAGATGGACGCGGTGCTGGCGCAGCACGGGCACCTGCTGGGCCGCAAGACCCAGCTGTCTGCCGGGGCCGCCCCGCCCTACTTCTTTGCCATTCCGCCCGGGGGCGGGCTGCCGCTCGCAGGTGTGGCCCCCTCGGTGATCGACCGGGGCCAGCGCCCGCCACCGATCGCAGCCATGCCGGATCTGGGCGCTCAGCTTGGCAGTTTCACCGTCGAGCACCCCGATCCCGCCATGGTCCGCGACCTGTACGCGGCGCTGGGCATCGCGCACGCGCCCCAGGTCGAAAAGGGCGCTACATTCCGCTACCGGGCGGAGATACGCATGCCCGGCGGCCTGCGCCTGCTGTACTGAGCGGCGCCCCCCCCCCTCTACCGTCCCCTTGCCAAGACCCGCCATGGCCCTTGATCCCGACGTGCTCCGAGAAATCCAGGGCCTTGTGCGTGGCGGCTTCGAAGACCGCGAGCGCATCGTCGAAATCCTCACCGAGGAGATGTACGCACCCGGTGAGCTCGATGCCGACGCGGTCGAGCAGGCTGTGGATGCGGCCGTACATGAGCACGAGCAGGCCAAGAAGAGCTGGCCCGCCACCACCGACTGCGACCGGCTCGATGCTGCGTTCAAGGCGCTGGCACAGCGCGGCGTGATCGCGCTGCACAACGCCGGGTACACGCAAAGCGATGGCTACAGCGATGTGCGGGAGGCCCATGCCGATGCGCCGGACCGGTCGCGCGTCGTGGGCTATTGCTTCTACCACGGGCAGGACCTGGCACGCGCCGTGGACGGCGGGGGGCTGTTCCTGGCCTTTGGCCCGATGGATGCGCGCACGGAGGACACAGAGGGTCCGCGCATCGGCAGGCTGGTCACCGAAGAGCTGCAGCGCGCCGGGCTCCAGGTGCAGTGGGACGGCACGTTCAACCAACGCATCCACATCGCGGCGTTCGACTGGAAGCGGCGCTGAAGGCGGCGACCGCCCCTTCCCAGAACGCCCGCCCTGGGCCAAGCTGGCGGCGATGCCATGCAATTTGTGGTGTATTGTATGGACACCATGCGCAGCAGCTCCCCGCCCGATCTTGAACAGTTCCTGGACCAATTGGCCCACGAGGCCCACCCCGGTGACCGGCTGCCCACCATCCGCGAATTGATGAAGCGCTTTGGCGCCTCGCAGATGCTGGTGCAGCGCGCCTTCCAGGGCCTCAAAGACAAGGGCTTGATCGACTCGCAGGTGGGCCGGGGCACCTACTTCCGGGGCACGGGCAGCGCACGAGCCCCTGCTGCCGCAGCGCCTGTCGACAGCGAGCGGCCCAGGGCTGCTGCGGCCGGCGCCACGCCCTCCTCCGTGAAATCCGTGCTGCTGCTGCGCCGCTCCATCAGCATTGCGCGCGGCCGGGTGCTGGTCGAGGGGCTGCAGCGCCGCCTGGCCGCCGAGGGGCACCGGGTGCTGGAGCTGTCGTACACCGACCCCGACCATGCGCTCACGGTGCTCAAGGGCCTGCCGCGCTTCGATGCCTGCGTGGTGCAGTCCACCTTCAAGGCCATCCCCATCGCCCTGCTGGCCGCGCTGCGCGACAAGTGCGAGGTGCTGGCCGTCGATGGCGCAGCGCTGGTGGGCGCTGACGTGGAGGCCGTGGGTACCGAATGGGGCGAACCGCTGGCCGCAGCCGTCGAACAGCTGGTGCAGCAAGGGCACCGTCGCATCGCCTATGCCACCACGGCGCATCCTTTTCTGGCCACCCAACTCGGTCGGCGGCGCTTTGCCCATCTGCAGCACACCCTGCCCGGGTTGGAGCTGACCGAGATCACGCAGGACACGCTGCCGCACGAGGACTACACCGCGCGCCTGGTGCAGCAGCTGCAATCCCGTGCCGATGCCGCCGGCGCCCTGCCCTTCAGCGCCCTGGTGGCCTGGGGCATCGAGGACGGGGCCCTCTTCCAGCGCCTGCTGGCCCAGGCCGGCATCGCCGTGCCCGCACGGCTGAGCGTGGTGCTGCTGGGCCGCACCGACCTGGCCAACGAGCATGCCGACTTCTTCGACGTGGTGGGCTGCAGCGTGGCCGACCAGGTAGAGGCGCTGCACGGCGCCATTGCCGCGCGCTGGGCCGATGCCCACCGGCCCTATGGCGTGCACCTCACGCCGGTCGTGCGGCGCGCGGGCGCTTCGGTGGCGGCACCTGGGAAATAGCTACGCGCCAGGCGCCACGCGCGCCACGGTCTGCACCGTGAGCGCGACCGATTCGCCCACATAGGCCGCCGCATCCAGCGCCTGCAGCAGGTCGGCCGGCAACGCGCCCCCCTCGAATGGCGGCAGCGCGCGGATCGCATCCACAAAGGGCAGGCCCTCGGACTGCGCGCGCTGCGCTGCGGCGTAGAGCAAACGGTGTGCCTCGTGCCGGCCCATGCGCTGGGTCAGCCGCATCATCACGGCTTCGGACGCGATCAGCCCCTGCGTCAGCCCCAGGTTGCGCGCCATGGCCTCTTCGTCCACCACCAGGCCGCGGGCCAGGCGCGCCAGCGTCTCGGCCACCGAGGTGGCGATGATGGCGATCTCGGGCAGCAGGGTGTCGGCCACGTTGGTGGCCGATGAGTCGCCCTCGTCCATGCGCACCATGGTGTCCTGCGCAGCCTCGGTGCGCGTGCGCAGCATGCGCGCCAGGCTCACCAGTTGCAAGGCGGTGGAAGGGTTGCGCTTTTGCGCCATGGTGGAGCTGCCCACCTTGCCAAGGTGGAAGGCTTCGGCCACCTCGCCGATCTCGGTGCGCTGCAAAAAGACCAGGTCCTGCGCGATCTTCTGTGCCGTGCCGGCCAGCAGCCCCAGCGCCGCCACGTAGTCGCCCACCCGGTCGTAGGACGAGCGCAGCGGCATGTCCGCCGGCAACAGGCCCAGTTGCGCGGCCAGCCGTGCCTGAACCGCTGGCCCCAGCGGCCCGGTGGCCGCAAAGGTGCCGATGGCGCCGCCCATGCTGGCCGGGAAGGAGGTAGCCAGCCGCTCGGCCAGGCGTTGGCGGCTGCGGTCGAGCTCGTCCACCCAGCCCGCGAGCTTTAAGCCCAGCGTCATGGGCAGCGCATGCTGGCCATGCGTGCGCCCGGCCATGGGCGTGGCCTGGTGCGCCAGGGCCAGTGCGGCCAGCGCACCGATGGCGCCATCCAGGTGGCCCGCCAGCAATGCGTGCGTGCGCTGCATCTGCAGCGCGCTCGCCGTGTCGAAGATGTTCTGCGTGGTCGCCCCCCAGTGGATGTAGCCGGCCGCAGGCTCGCCGCACAGCGCCTCGAAGCGGTGCAGCACCGGCACCAGCGGGTGCTGGGCAAAGGCAATCGCCTCGGCCAGTTGCGGCAGGTCGAACAGCTCGGCACGCGCGTTCGCGGCAATCACCGGCGCCGCCTCGGGCGGGATCACGCCCAGCTCGGCCTGGGCGCGGGCCAGCGCGGCCTCCACGTCCAGCCAGGCCTGCAGGGTGGCGCCATCGGTCCAGAGGGCCTTGGCCTCTGCGCTGAACCAGTGGCCCGTGATGAAGGATTCGAACATTCCGACCGCCATGTGTGCTCCGTTCATACAATCTAGGGTATGTCCCTGGATTGCACTTGTATTGTATTGATTTACCTATGAAAACCGGCGCGCCTTAGGTCGCTTGGCGCTATGGGCGCTGCATCGATTGAATTGCATTGTATTGCACAATTCAAATTCAATACATACAATTTGCCCGTCAGCCACAAACCCCATCCAATCGGAGACAGATCCATGACACGGCATTCCCCGGCAGGCACCCTCGCCTGCTCCACCCCTCTCGCCCTGCTGCTGGCCCTGGCCGGCCTTGGCGCCTGCAGTGCAGCGCAGTCGCAGTCCTCGCTCACCATCTACGGCATCGTCGACCAGGGCCTGGCGCGCGCCAACGGCGGCACCACGCCGGGTGCACTGCTGCCCGGCCGCGGCGTAACGCCGCTGGTGTGGACGCTCAAGGCCGGCAACACCTCGCGCCTGGGCTTTGCGGCGCGCGAGGACATGGGTGGCGGCTTGTACGCGCGCTTTCAGCTGGAGCACCGCTTCGCCGCCGACACCGGCGCACCCAGCAACGCCAGCGTGTACTGGCTGGGCCGCTCGGTGGTGGCCCTGGGCAGCAAGGACTGGGGCGAGGTCTACGCCGGCCGCGAATACTCGGCCGCCTACACCGTGGCGCTGAACGCCGACCCGACCTACTGGAGCTATGTGAGCCAACTCGGCTCGGCCTACACCTACGCCAACTACACGCCGGTGGCCGCCACGGTGGAGGCCTCCAACATCCGCTGGGCCAATACCGTGGGCTACAAGTCGCCCACCCTGGCCGGCGTGAGCGCCGAGATCGCCGCCGCCCTGGGCGAGGGCACGCGCAGCAACGCCACCTCGGGCAACCTGCAGTACAAGAACGGCCCGGTGTGGCTGGGCGCGGCCTTCGACCGGCTCGACGCCAGCACCCACATGGCGCTGGTGGCGGGCGGCTACGATTTCGGCGTGGTGCAGGCCAAGGCCAGCATCAGCCGCGCCAAGGGCGGGCTCAACGGCGATGCCACGGCCTACAGCGTCTCGGCCCTGGTGCCGCTGGGCTTTGGCCGCACCTACATCATGTACGGCAGCCTCAAGCCCGCCACCCACCTCGATTCGCAGATGATCGGCCTGGGCCTGCAGTACGACCTGAGCAAGCGCACTTTGCTCTACACCAATCTGGGCACGGCCCAACGCGACGGACTCACCCGCACCACGGCGATCGATTTCGGCGTGAAGCACACGTTCTGACCAGGAGGCATGCCATGCAACGCAGACAACTCCTGACCCAGATGACCGCAGCCGCGGCGTGCGCGGCGGCCCCAGGCCTGGTGCACGCCCAGGGCGACAAGCCTATCTCCCTGATCGTGGGCTACTCGGCCGGCGGCAGCGCCGACCTGGTGGCGCGCATCGTGGGTGCGGAGCTGGGCAAGCGCCTGGCACGCACCGTGATCATCGAGAACGTGGCCGGCGCCAGCGGCATGCTGGCCGCGCAGCGCGTGCTGGGCGGCCCCACCGACGGCAGCCTTCTCTACATGGGCGGCACCGACACGGTGGTGGTGCCCATGGTCAACGCCAAGATCAAGCTCGACTGGGAGAACGACCTGGTGCCCGTGGGCCGCATGAGCACCGTGCCCATGGTCTTCGCCGTGCCCAAGGCAGCGCCCTATGCAAGCCTGGCCGACCTGGTGGCCGCGCTGCGCAAGGGCGGCAAGGACAGCATCAATTTCGCCACGCCGGGCATCGGCACCATGCAGCACCTGTACGGCGCACTGATCAACAAGCAGGCCCAGGTGTCCATGCTGCACGTGCCCTACCGCGGTGGCACGCACATCACCAACGACCTGGTGGGTGGCCAGGTGAACAGCGCCATGCTGGTGCTGTCCACGGCCATGCCTTTCCTCAAGGACGGCAAGATCAAGGCCCTGTCCGTGTCCGACACCGTGCGCGTGCCGCAGTTGCCCGACGTAAAGCGCATCGGCGAGGAAGACGGCTTCACCGGCATGGCCTTGCCACTGTGGCAAGGCCTGTTCCTCAAGGCCGGCACGCCCGCCGCCACCGTGGCCGCGTACGACAAGGCCCTGAAGGAGACGCTGGCCCTGCCCGAGCTGCGCCAGAAGCTGGCGGACGCAGGCATCACCGTGGCACCCATGGGTGGCCCCGAGTTCAAGGCCTTCATCAAGCCCCAGGCCGCGCTGTACCGGGACATCGTGACCAGCTCCAAGATCACGATGGAGTGACGACCGCGGCGCGGCCAGGCCGCGGACCGTTTCGTTTGCGCAAGGCACTGCACTCTCCTGGTGGCTTTGGTGGTGCCTTGGTCGCTGTGGCGGGCTGTGTCAGGTTCCGATGGGGCCCTTCCATCATGCCCGCCAGTTTTTTTTCCCAGCGGCTGGCCATAGCAGCCGGGCTTTGGTCTGTGCACGCTGGCAACAAGGGGGCGGTCAACGCGGCATGCATGCCGGTCAGGTAGTGGAAGTCGGCGGCTCAATCCACTTGCATCAGCGCGGCCAATCCCGTACGCTGCCCCGACGTCCACACGCAACGCTTGAGCCCTTTCGGGCCGCCGGGCCGGCCTTCCGGACGTGCAAAGGAGTCCAGCCATGCCAAGCCGATCGAACGGCCTCGCGGCCGAAATGAAAGCCGTGCGAACGTTGGCGCTCGTGGGCGCCGCGGCCGCCGGCAAGACTTCGCTGGCCGAGGCATTGCTGTACAAAGCGGGCGCCATCGGCGCTTGCGGCAGCATCGAGCGCGGCAGCACCGTCAGCGACCACGACCCGCTGGAGCGCCGCATGCAGCACTCGCTCAATGCATCGGTGATGCACCTCACGCATGGCGGCACGCGCATCCACTTGATCGACACGCCCGGCGGCCCCGACTTCCTCGGCCAGAGCCTGCCGGCGCTGGAGGCGGTCGAGACGGTGGCGGTGGTCATCAATGCCGCCACCGGCATCGAGCCGATGACGGTGCGCATGATGGCGTACGCGGCCTCGCGCCACCTCACCCGCATGATCATCGTCAACAAGATCGACGCGCAGGGCGTCTCGCTGGCGGGCCTCTTGGCCGACATCCAGGCGACCTTCGGCCGCGAGTGCCTGCCGCTGAACCTGCCCGACGGGGTCAACCGACAGGTGATCGACTGCTTCTTCAACCGCTTCGGGCGCTCCGACTTCGGCCCCGTCGAGGCGTCGCACCGCGCGCTGGTCGAGCAGGTGGTCGAGGTCGATGCGGCCTTTGTCGACCGCTACCTTGAGGAAGGCGACGTGGACCCGTCCGAGTTGCACGCGCCGCTCGAGCAGGCGCTGCGCGAAGGCCACCTGATCCCGGTGTGCTTCGTCTCGTCGCGCAGCGGCGCCGGCGTGGCCGAGTTGCTGGACGTGATCGTCAAGCTCTTGCCCGATCCGACCGAAGCCAACCCGCCGAGCTTCATCGTTGGCGAGGGCGCAGAGGCCATGCCCATGGAGGCCAAGCCTGACCCGACGCTGCACGTGCTGGCGCATGTGTTCAAGGTCACGATCGACCCATTTTTCGGCAAGATGGGCATCTTCCGCGTGCACCAGGGCACGGTCACGCGCGACAGCCAGCTCTACATCGGCGACGGCCGCAAGCCCTTCAAGGTGGGGCATTTGTTCATGCTCCAGGGCAAGGACCATGTCGAGGTGTCGCACGCGGCGCCGGGCGACATCGTGGCGGTGGCCAAGGTCGACGAGATCCATTTCGATGCCGTGCTGCACGATGCGGAGGAAGACAGCCATGTGCATCTTGCGCCGCTGGCGTTTCCGGTACCGGTGTACGGCCTGGCCGTGGAGCCCAAGCGCCATGGCGACGAGCAGCGCGCCTGGGAGATCCTCGGCAAGCTCGCAGCCGAAGACCCATGCCTGCGCATCGAGCACGTGGCCGCGACCAACGAGACGGTGCTCTACGGGCTGGGCGAGCTGCACCTGCGCATCGTGCTCGAACGACTGCGCGAGGTGTACCGCTTCGAGGTCCAGACGCGGCCACCGCGCATCGCCTACCGCGAGACCGTGACCGCGCCGGCCGAAGGCCACCACCGCCACAAGAAGCAGAGCGGCGGCGCCGGCCAGTTCGCCGAAGTCTTCCTGCGCATCGAGCCGCTCGCGCGCGGCGCGGGCTTCGAGTTCGCCGATGAAGTCAGGGGCGGCACGATCCCGGGCCAGTTCATCCCCGCCGTCGAGAAAGGCGTGCGCGAGGTGCTGGCGTGCGGCGCGATCGCCGGCTACCCCGTGGTCGATGTGCGCGTCGTGGTGTACGACGGAAAGCACCACAGCGTGGACAGCAAGGACATCGCCTTTGCGACCGCCGGCCGCAAGGCCTTCATGGCGGCGATTCGCGAGGCCCGGCCGGCCGTGCTCGAGCCTATCGTCCAGATCGAGATCGCCGTGCCCGAGCTTTCCGTTGGCGACGTCACGAGTGATCTGTCGTTGCGGCGCGGCATGGTCACCGGCACATCGTCGGGCCTGGGTGCCGGCACGGTGGCCATCGGCGGGCAGGTGCCCGAGGCTGAGATGGCCAACTACCAGTCGCGGCTCAATGCGATGACCAGCGGCCAGGGCCGCTACACCATCGCGTTGTCGCACTACGAGGCCGTGCCGCCGGCCGTCCAGCAGACGCTGATGGGGCAGTACCGGGTGCGCGAAGACGACTAGCAGGCGCTAGCAAAAGCGCAGCGTCATTCGACCGCGATGTCCTGTGTGCCCACAGCAGCGTGTTGCCGAGCGACCCGGCTGTTCTTTGCTGTCTCTCTCGCAGCGATCCGAAGATGAGGCAGACGCGATCTTGCAGGACAGGCTGGCCGCTCAGGCAACCCTATCGCTTTGCTTTCACACGCGCGAAGCGGCCTTCGACTTTCATTTGCCGAATGACCCGATCTGAATGGGATTCAAGGAGGTTCATGGTGGCACCACCTGCCAGCGCGGGAAGCGCAGAATGAATCAGCGAAGCCGCCCAGGGGATCACCAACCAGTTCCCTGCACGCCAAGCCCGCGCACTGCACAATCCCCCGCATGCCACCGCAGCCTTCTTCTCCCACGTCCCACCCCTCTCCACGCACACACCCCCTCTGGCTGATGCTCTTGGTCCTGCTGTCGGGCTTTGCGCTCAGCCAGGCCTACCGCACCACCGCCTCCATCGTGGCCCAGGGGCTGCAGGCCGACTTTGGCCTGGGGGCCTCGTCGCTGGGCGCGTTTGCCGGGCTGTTCGGCCTGTCGTTCGGCGTGGCGCAACTGCTCATGGGCATTGGCCTGGACCGCTATGGCCTGCGCCGCACGGTGCTCGCAGCCGCGCCGCTGGGCATTGCCGGGGCCGCCCTGTCGGCGCTGGCGCCCAGCCATGGCTGGCTGATGGCGGGGCAGGTGCTGATCGGGGTCGGCTACTCACCGGCGTTCGTGGCGTGCACGCTGTTCATTGCACGGTATTTTTCAGTCGAGCGCTTTGCCTTCTACTCGGGCGTGAGCATGGGCGTGGGCAGCCTGGGACTGATATTCACCGGCACGCCGCTGGCCTGGGTGGTGCAGCACTGGGGATGGCGCACGGGCTTCGGCGTGCTCGCCGTGCTGAGCGCGCTGTCGTGGCTGCTGATCTTCGTGCTGGTGCATGAACCCGCGGTGCCTGATGCAGCGCCCACCCCCCAGGAAAGCTGGGGCCAGTCGCTGGCGCGCTTTGCCGAGTTGCTCACCGTCCCGCACACCTGGGGCATCGTGGTGCTGGGCATGTCGTGCTACGCCGCGTTCCTCACGCTGCGCGGCCTGTGGCTGGGGCCTTTGCTGACCGAACGTTTCGGTTTCTCGCTGCTGGACAGCGGCAACGTGGCGCTGGCGCTTTCGTTGATTGCGGTCTTCACCCCGGCTGCGTTCGGGCGCATGGACCCGGGCATCCACCGCCGCCGCGCCTGGATCGGCAACGCCTCGCTGCTGATGGCCAGCCTGTTCGCGGTGCTGGCCTTCCTGCACCATGGTGCGGCCACCGTGGCGCTCATCTTCCTCATGGGGCTGTTGTCCGGCTATGGCGTGCTGCAGTACAGCGACGCACGCGCCTCCTATCCGGCCGAGATGACCGGGCGCGCACTGTCGCTGTACACCATGTCCATGTTCCTGGGCGTGGCCCTGATGCAATCGGTGACCGGCGTGGTGGCCGCCTGGGCCGGGCGATGGGGCGTCGAGCCCTACCAGACGGTGTGCCTGGCCATTGCGGCCTGGCTGGCGCTGGCTTCGCTGGCCTTCCGGCTCCTGCCGATGTCTCCTCTGATCCAGCGCCCCTGAACCTCGCCAGGATGGCGGCGGCTCAGCCCCGCACCACGCCCGCGAGTTTTTTCACCAGCGGCTCCATGGCCTGCACCGGCACCTGCGCATAGCCCAGCAGAAAGCCGCGCCAGGGCTGGGCGCGCAGGCCCACGGCGTGCAGGCTCAGGGCCGGGGCCATGATGCCGTGCTGCGCCATGAGGCGCGCGCTCAGCGCCACGTCGTCGGCCGCACCATCGTGCAGGCGCAGGGCCAGGTGCATGCCGGCCGTGCCGCCGTGCACGCTGGCCACGTCGCCCAGGTGCTGCGCCAGCGCGGCCACCAGCGCGTCGCGGCGCTGGCGGTACAGGCGGCGCATGCGCCGCAGGTGCAGGGCAAACTGGCCGCTCACGATGAACTCGGCCAGCGCGCGCTGCTCCGCCGTGCGCCCGCGCGGCGCGGCGCGGTCCAGCAGCAGGGCCAGCGCGGGCGCCAGGGCCGTGGGCACCACCATGAAGCCGATGCGCAGGCCCGGGAAAAACGTCTTGCTGAAGGTGCCCAGGTAGACCACGGGTGCATCGGGGGCCAGGCCCTGCATGCAGGCCATGGGCGGGCCGTCGTGGCGGAACTCGCTGTCGTAGTCGTCCTCGACCACCAGGGCACCGGCCTGGCGTGCGCCGTCGATCAGTGCCAGGCGCCGCGCCAGGCTCAGCACGCTGCCCACCGGGTACTGGTGCGAGGGCGTTGTGTAGATGAGCCGCGGCCGCTGGCGCAGCCAGTCGCTGGCGGTGGGGGCCATGCCCTCGCCGTCGACCACGATGCCCACCGTCTTGAGCTGCGCCGCGCGGAAGGCCGCCACCGCGCCCTGGTAGCCGGGGTTCTCCATCCACACCTTGTCGCCCGCATCGGCAAACGCGCGGGCGACGAGGTCCAGGCTGCCTTGCGTGCCGTCGGTGATGAAGACCTGCGCGGCCTCCACCAGCGCGCCGCGTGCCACGCGCAGGTGGCCGGCGATGGCCTCGCGCAGCGCAGGCTCGCCCGCCGGGTCGGCATAGTTGAGCTCTGCGGGCTTGAGCGAGGCCCAGGCCTTGTCCAGCGTGCGCCGCCAGCGCAACACCGGAAACTCGCCCAGCGCCGGCACGCCCGGGGCGAACGCGGCCGAGGTTTCGGAGCCCGGCAGCGCCGGCATGTTCTGCGCGCGCCGCGACAGGCTGGCACGCGGTGCGGGTGCATCCTGCCGCGGCTCGGCGACCGCCAGCCGCCCGGCCAGGGGTGCCACCACGCTGCCGCGCCGGCTGGCGAGGATGAAGCCCTCGCTCGCCAGCTGCTCGTAGGCATAGAGCACGCTGTTGCGCGCCACGCCCAGCTCCGCGGCCAGCGCGCGGCTGGCGGGCAGGCGTGCGCCGCTGGCCAGGGTGCCGCTGCGGATGCCCTGGCGCAGGCACTCGTGCAACTGGCGCTGCTGCGGCCAGCGGGCGTGCGCCGGTTGCGCCTGGAAGGCCGTGAACAGCAACTGGAATTCCATGGCGTTTCTGTGGCCCTAAAAAATAGTGGTGTCGTGGGTCTTATTCTGGCACCACGAAGGCCCTAAATTCCGCTCCCTTGTTGACCCACTCTGATCGGAAAAACGCCCCGTGAACGACACCCCTGCCACCGCCCTGCCCCCGACCGACCGCACCCGCGTGCGCCGCGTGGCCGAGAACGCCCGCTACGACCGCGCCACGCTGCACGCCATCATCGACGCGGCCTACCTGTGCCATGTAGCCTTTGCCGACGACAAGGGCACGCACTGCCTCCCCACGGCCTGCTGGCGCGAAGGGGAGCACCTTTACATCCATGGCTCCAACGGCGGGCGCCTGATCAAGTGGCTGGGCAAAGGCATCGACGCCTGCGTGACCATTACCCACCTTGACGGGCTGGTGCTGGCGCGCTCGGCCTTCAACCACTCGATGAACTACCGCTCGGCCATGGTGTATGGCCGCTTCGAGCCCGTGGCCGACAAGCACGCATCGCTGGCAGCGCTGATGGACCACCTGGCCCTGGGCCGCCAAGCCGAGATCCGCCCAGGCAACGACAAGGAGTTTGCCGCCACCACCGTAATGCGCATCGCCCTCGACGAAGCCGCCTGCAAGGTGCGCAGCGGCCCGCCGGTGGACGATGAAGAAGACATGCAGCACCCGGTGTGGGCCGGCGTGCTGCCGCTGGTGCAGGTGCGCGGCGCGCCCGTGGCGGACCCGCAGAACACGGCGGCCACGCCAGGCTATGTGGCAGCCTGGGCTGCCGAAGCTCAGGCCTTGTAGATCAGCGCGGCCGCGCGCGCCTCCATCGCCAGGCCCTGCCCCACGGGGCCCAGGCGCTCGGCTGTCTTGGCCTTCACGTTGACCTGGTCGGGCTCCACTTCGAGCGCCTTCGCAATGCACTCGCGCATGCCCGGGATGTGCGCAGCCAGGCGCGGGGCCTGGGCCACCACGGTGCTGTCGACATTGCCGATGGTGTAGCCCGCGGCACGCACGCGGCGCGCGGCCTCGGCCAGCAGCACGGCCGAGTCGGCCCCGCGGAACTGGGCGTCGGTGTCCGGGAAATGCCGGCCGATGTCGCCCAGGCCCGCCGCACCCAGGATGGCGTCGGTGATGGCATGCAGCAGCACGTCTGCATCGGAATGGCCAAGCAGGCCCATGGTGTGGGGAATCGTGACGCCGCCGATCACCAAGGCACGGCCCGGCACCAGTGCGTGCGTGTCCCAACCTTCCCCAATTCTGAAATTCATGCGTTCCTTTCCACGCGCCCACACGGGGCGCGAAGTCATACATTCGCTTGCGCGGTCTTAGAGCGGATAACAAAACTCAGCAAAGCGGTTCTGGCTAGGCGCTGCGTCGCAGGCAGTACGGGTAGTACGACAAGACGCAGCAACGACGCCAGAAGAGTTGTGTTAGCCGCTCTTAAAAAATCGTCTTGCGCCCGGTTTCGCTGGCGCCCAGCCCGCGCTCGCCGCCAAAGCGCGCCAGCGTGGTGCCGTAGCCGCGCTGGGCCAGCACGGCCTCGGCCAGTGCGAAGTCGTCGGGGTAGGTCACCTTGAAGTTCTGCGCGCCGCCGGGCACCAGGCGCGGGTGCAGGCCCATGGCCTCCATGGCGCCGGCCTCGTCGGTCACATTGGTACCCACGCGGGCCAGCGCATCGAGCAGCGGGCCGATGCGGAACATCTGCGGCGTCTGCGCCAGCCACTTGTTGCTGCGGTCCACGGTGGAGGCCACGCGCACGCCGCCCGGCCCGTCGATCGAGGTCTTGAGCGTGTCGGCCAGTTGGTGGGCCAGCAGGCCGCCCACGGAATCGTGCGCACAGGCGTCGATGAGCCGGTCGATCTGCTCGGCCGTGACCAGGCAGCGCGCCGCATCGTGCACCAGCACCCAGTCATCGCGCTGGGCGCCCCGCTCCTGCAATGCCCTGAGGCCGCCCTGCACGGTGGCTGCGCGCGTCGGGCCCCCGCAATCCACCACGAAGTAAGAGGGGTGCTCGTGCGCATCCAGGTAGCGATCGCCCGGTGCCACGGCCACCAGCGTGCCGGCCAGGCGGCCCACGCCCGCAAAGGCGGCCAGCGTGTGCATGACCATGGGGTGGCCCGCCACCAGGTGGTACTGCTTGGGCAACTGTTGCGGGGCTGGCGCAAGGGGCTCGCCCGCGGCCCCGGCCAGCGCGCCGAAGGCCGAGATGGTGGAGCCCGCCGGTGCCGCAGGGGGCGCCGCCACCGCGCGCGAGCCCGTACCCGCACAGGGCACCAGGGCCCAGAAGCGCCCCGGCCCCGACGTGGGGGCGTGCGGGGTGGCGAGCGAGGGTTGCAGCAGCGGGTCGATGGTCATGAGGGGGCCATTTTAAGAGCGTTGACCCCGTTCCACGCCCGGTGCCTCAAGGCCGCTCATGCAGGAACCAGGTGCCATGCCCGACCAGCCCCAGCGCATGGTGGCGCAGCGCGATGCCGGGCAGGGCCAGGGTGCAGGGCGCGGCCAGGTCGTGCTCGCGTGCCAGCGCCAGGGCGGTGTCGAAGTCCTCGGGCGGCCGGCGCACCGCGAATTCGAGCATGGTTCCGTAGTGGGCCCACAGCTCGGCGCCGTGCTGCTCGCGCCAGCGGCGCAGCAGCGCGATGAAGCCGTCGGCGGGGCCGCGCTCCATGCCGTACCAGTGCAGGTAGGCCAGCGCTTCTTCGCTGTGGGGCGTGGGCAGCAGCACCAGCCAGGCGTTGTCGGGGTCGAAGCGCTCCTGGCGGCCGCGCTCGGGGTCGGCGGCGCCATGGGATGCTTCGAGCGCGGCCAGCCAGCGCTCGAAGCGCAGGCGGTCGCCCGCACAGTCGGCCCAGGCGGCGTCGAACCCTGCTGCGTCGGGCGAGACACCTGCCGCCGCGAGTTCGCTACGCCAGGCCTGCAACTGGTCCTCTTCCTCCAGGGGGTACGAGCCCTCCACCAGCTCGGCCAGCAGGTCTTCGGGGTCGAAGACGCGCGCGGTCGAGACAAAGGAACGGGGCGACACATCATCGCGCGCCGCACCCTGCTCATAGGGGAAGCGCATGAACAGGTCTTCAGCCAGTGCCTCGGCGTCCGGTGCCTCGGTGCTCCCGGTCCAGAGGGTCGTCACCACGGGCCAGCGGCCGCTGCCCAGCTCCACCAGCGTGCGCGCCGCCTGCCACAGCGCCTCGCGTTCCAGCACCGGCACCTGGGCCGCCCAGGCAATTTCGCCACTGGCCGCGCCCGCATGGCCAGGTACCGGCAGCGCCAGCCAGTCGAGTGCCGCCAGCGGCGTGCCCTGCAGGCGGGCCCGCCAGGCGTCGCGCGACTCCGTGGGCGTGCCCGCCACCACCACGGGCGGTTCAGACACTGCCCCAGGTGCGGGGGCCGCTCGGGTAGCCAGGGCCGCACGCCATGCGGCCACGGCCTGCGCATCCGCGCCCACGGCCGGCGCCAGGCGGCCCCCGCGCAGCAGCTGGCCAGTGGCAGGCACCACAGCCAAGTCGAGCAGCCCGCTGGCAGCAGCCGGCGCATCGTGGGCCAGCCAGGCGGCTGCCACCTCGGTGGCGTCGCCCTCACGCCCCTGCCCTGCCAGCAGCAGCCAGCTGGCCTGCCAGATGCTGTGCACCAGGTAGCCACCGGCAAAGCCCGTGGCACGCAGGTAGCCGGCCATGGCACGCGCGATGTCCAAGGTGTCCGTGGCCTCGGCCACGGGCGCAACGTCGATCTGGCCGGCCGACTGCAGCTGCGCCAGCATGGCGGCCACCTCGTCTTCGGGCAGGCCCAGGGCGATCAGGTCGTCGGCCGTGGGCACCTCGTCGCCCATGGCGTGCGATGCCGTACCCCACTGCCGGGCGATGCGCGCCTTGAGCACCAGCTCTGCATCCATGCAAAAAACGCCAAAAGCCCGGTGCGGCTGCGGCTCGCCCGCCGCACCCTGGCGCTGCACCAGGGTGGCGAGGAAGTCGGGCGACCAGCCTTCGCCCGCGGGCGCCAGCTGCAGGCGGCCCGGCAGGACCAGGGACTGCAGCAGTTGCCCGGACTGCTCGCTGGCCCAGTCGGCCAGTTGCGCGGTGTCCATCGCCTCCTGCTCGCCCACCGCAGGGCAAGCCTTGCCGGCCAGCAGGGCCACCAGGGGCAGCAGCCGCTGCACCTGCGTCACCAGCGCGCCATGCGCCGGCAGACGCCATGCGCCTTCGCGCAGCAGGTAGAGCGCGGCCAGGGCCTCGCCCGCGTGGCCGGCCACGGCGGCCAGTCGGGCATTGGCCAGCAGTTCGTCCAGGGCGCTGTCCAGATGCCGGTCGTGCAGGTGCTGCGTGCTCAGTGTGCTCAAGGGGCTTCCTCCTCCTGGCGCGGGAGTGTAAGACGCCCACCTGCGGCCAGGAGCGCCGGCCGACGAGTGAAAGGCCAGGGGCGACCAACGGCGCGGCACTTGTCACAACCTGTACGCAGGGGCCGAAATCCATGCTGACACGCCCTGGAGCAAAGATGCCCTGCACCACCTAAAATGCCCCGTTGCCCCCCATCCAGCCCGTGCGCGTCTCGCGCCCCTGGGGATGCGGTGGCCCAGACGACCGACTCCGTCCGCATGGAACTGCCCAAACTCTCCCCCGGAAAACGCTTCACCCTGCCCCGCCCCGTGGGCAGCGCCGATTCGCTGCTGCTGGCCCGCCTGGCCGAACGTGACAAGGCGGCAGGCCGCACCACCGCCATCGTCACGGCCGACGCCACCGATGCGCAGCGCCTCATCGAGGAAATGGCGTTCTTCGCGCCCACGCTGCGCTGCGCGCTGTTCCCGGACTGGGAGACGCTGCCCTACGACACCTTCTCGCCGCACCAGGACCTGATCAGCGAGCGCCTGGCCACGCTGTGGCGCATCAGCCAGAAGGACAAGGACACCGGCGCCGACGTGGTGCTGGTGCCCGCCACCACGGCGCTGTACCGCCTCGCCCCGCCGTCCTTCCTGGCCGGCTACACCTTCCACTTCAAGGTCAAGCAAAAGCTCGACGAGGCGAAATTCAAGGCCCAGCTCACGCTGGCCGGCTACAGCCATGTCTCGCAGGTGGTGAGCCCGGGCGAGTACGCGGTGCGCGGCGGGCTGATCGACCTGTTCCCCATGGGCTCGCTGGTGCCCTTCCGGGTGGACCTGTTCGACAACGAGATCGACAGCATCCGCACCTTCGACCCCGACAGCCAGCGCAGCCTGTACCCCGTGCCCGAGGTGCGCCTGCTGCCAGGCCGCGAGTTCCCCATGGACGACGAGGCGCGCGCCAAGTTCCGCAGCCGCTGGCGCGAAATGCTCGAAGGCGACCCGACCAAGAGCCGCATCTACAAGGACATGGGCGCTGGCGTGGCCACGGCCGGCATCGAGTACTACCTGCCGCTGTTCTTCGACGAGACGGCCACCGTGTTCGACTACCTGGGCGGCGAGGCCACCGTGGTGCTGCACGGCGACCTGGAGCCCGCCTTCCAGCGCTTCTGGCAGGACACGAAAGACCGCTTTCGCCTGGTGCAGGGCGACCCCGAGCGCCCGACCTTGCCGCCCGAGGCGCTGTTCCTCTCGGCCGACCAGTTCTACACGCGCGCCAAGGAGCATGCGCAGCTGTCCATCCGCCCCGGCGTGGAGGACGTGGATGACAACCCGCACTTCCACAAGCTCGGCGACCTGTCGGTGGTGCGCGGGGCCGAGGACCCGCTGGCCCGCCTGCACGCCCACATCCGCAACACGCAACACCGCGTGCTGCTGCTGGCCGAAAGCGCCGGCCGGCGCGAGAGCCTGCTCGACTTTCTGCGCGCCAGCGGCGTGAACCCTCCGGCCTTCGACTCGCTGGCCGAGTTCCAGGGCACGGCCGACGAAAAGGTGGGCATCGCCACCGCCGGCCTCACCGTGGGCTTCAGCTGGGTCGAGGACGGCATCGACTTCGTCACCGAGACCGAGCTGTTTGCCGCCGGCCCCACCACGCGCCGGCGCAAGAAGCAGGAGCAGGTGAGCGACGTCGAGGCGCTGATCAAGGACCTGGCCGAGCTCAACGTGGGCGACCCCGTGGTGCACAGCGCGCACGGCATCGGCCGCTACCGCGGCCTGGTCAACATGGACGTGGGCAACAAGAACCCCGACGGAACGCCCGCCATGCAGGAGTTTCTGCACCTGGAGTACGCCGACAAGGCCGTGCTCTACGTGCCCGTGAGCCAGCTGCAGCTCATCAGCCGATACACCGGCGTGAGCGCCGACGAGGCGCCGCTGCACAAGCTCGGGAGCGGCCAGTGGGAAAAGGCCAAGCGCAAGGCCGCCGAGCAGGTGCGCGACAGCGCGGCCGAGCTGCTCAACATCTACGCCCGCCGCGCCGCGCGCGAGGGCCACGCCTTCCGCTACAGCCCGCAGGACTACGAAACCTTTGCCAACGACTTCGGCTTTGAGGAAACCGCCGACCAGAACGCCGCCATCCATGCGGTGATCCAGGACATGATCAGCCCCCGCCCCATGGACCGCCTGGTCTGCGGCGACGTGGGCTTCGGCAAGACCGAGGTGGCGCTGCGCGCGGCCTTCGTGGCCGTCACGGGCGGCAAGCAGGTGGCCTTCCTCGCGCCCACAACCCTGCTGGCCGAGCAGCACTACCAGACCCTGGTGGACCGCTTTGGCAAGTGGCCAGTGAAGGTGGCCGAGGTCTCGCGCTTTCGCTCGGGCAAGGAGATCACCTCGGCCATCAAGGGCATCGGCGACGGCACGGTGGACATCGTGGTCGGCACGCACAAGCTGCTTTCCGAATCCACCAAGTTCCACAACCTGGGCCTGCTCATCATCGACGAGGAGCACCGCTTCGGCGTGCGCCACAAGGAGCAGATGAAGGCCCTGCGCGCCGAGGTGGACGTGCTCACCCTCACGGCCACGCCCATCCCGCGCACGCTGGGCATGGCGCTCGAAGGCCTGCGTGACCTGTCGGTCATCGCCACCGCGCCGCAGCGGCGCCTGGCGATCAAGACCTTCGTGCGCAACGAGGGCACGGGCGTGATCCGCGAGGCGGTGCTGCGCGAACTGAAGCGCGGCGGGCAGGTCTACTTCCTGCACAACGAGGTGGAGACCATCGAGAACCGCCGCCAGAAGCTCGAAGAAATCCTGCCCGAGGCCCGCATCGCCGTGGCCCACGGCCAGATGCCCGAGCGCGAGCTCGAACGCGTAATGCGCGACTTCGTGGCCCAGCGCTACAACATCCTCTTGTGCTCGACCATCATCGAGACCGGGATCGACGTGCCCACGGCCAACACCATCATCATGAGCCGCGCCGACAAGTTCGGCCTGGCGCAGCTGCACCAGCTGCGCGGCCGCGTGGGCCGCAGCCACCACCAGGCGTATGCCTACCTCATGGTGCCCGACACCGAGGGCCTGACCAAGCACGCCGCCCAGCGTCTGGATGCCATCCAGCAGATGGAGGAACTGGGCAGCGGCTTCTACCTGGCCATGCACGACCTGGAGATCCGCGGCGCCGGTGAGGTGCTGGGCGAGAACCAGAGCGGCAACATGCTGGAGGTGGGCTTTCAGCTCTACAACGAGATGCTCAACGAAGCCGTCAAGGCGCTCAAGGCCGGCAAGGAGCCGGACCTGCTCTCGCCCCTGTCGGTCACCACCGACATCAACCTGCACGCCCCCGCCCTGCTGCCCGACGACTACTGCGGCGACGTGCACCTGCGCCTGTCGTTCTACAAGAAGCTGGCCACCGCCAAGAACCCCGACCAGATCGACGGCCTGCTCGAAGAGATCGTGGACCGTTTCGGCAAGCTGCCGCCGCAGGCCCAGACCCTCATCGACGTGCACCGCCTGCGTGTGCTGAGCCAGCCCTATGGCGTGGTCAAAGTGGATGCCGCCCCGGGCGTCATCAACATCACCTTCAAGCCGCAGCCGCCCATCGACCCGATGCGCATCATCGAGCTGATCCAGAAGAACAAGCACATCAAGCTGGCGGGCAACGAGAAGCTGCGCATCGAACGCGAGCTCAAGGACCCCAAGGACCGCGCCCAGATGGTGCGCGACATCCTGCGCTCGCTGGGGCAGCCGCAGCCGGCCACCGCCTGAGATTGCAGGCGGCGGGCGCATCTGGCACGATCCCTGCAAAGGCATTGTTGACATGACGAGCCCCGCTGCCCCGCGCCCACCCCAGCTCTCCCCCAAGCTGCCCCAGTTGGCGGCCCAGGGCTTTGCGCTGCGTCACAGCCGCCAGGCGCACTACGAGTTCGACTGGCATGTGCACGACTGCGCCATGCTGCTGTGGCCGCGCAAGGGCGCGCTGCACAGCGCCTGGCAGCCGGAAGGCGAACCGGGTGGCGCGGGTGGCTTCGAGCAGATGCTGCTCACGCGCAGCCAAGCCATCCTGCTGCCCGTCTCAACGGCCCACCGCACACAGTCCACCACGCAGCAGCAGGAGCATGGCGAGCTCTACCTGGCGCCCGAGATCGCGCGTGCGCTCACCGGCCGGGGTGCCCTGCGGCTCGATGCCGCAGCGCTGGCCATGCTGGACGCGCTGCTGGCCCCCGCCCTCGACCCGCGCGCCGCCGAGCCGCTGGTACAGGCCGTGGTGCGGCAGATCACCCGCGCCCGCCCGCTGGAACTGGCGCGGCCCCGCTCCCCCGCACGGCAGATGGCGGCGCGCTTTGCCCAGGCGCTGGACTGGAACGAGCCCCTGCCCGGCATCGATGCCATCGCCTGCGAGCTGGGCACCTCCACACGCCAACTGCAGCGCGCCTGCCAGGACGAGTTCGGCCAGAGCCCCGTGGCGCTGCGCCGGCAGATGCTGGCCGCGCATGCGCGCCGCTTGCTGGCCATGGGCCTGCCGCTGGCGCAGGTGAGCGTGCAGCTCGGGTTTGCGACCAGCGGCCACCTCACGCGCCTGCTGAAAGCCGTAGCCCATTGACCCGCTTGCGGCGCCTGTCGCAAATCGGATCGCGGCCTGTCGCATCCTGGTTGTCCGGATCGCCCGCCGGTTCCTAGCATGGGATCTCCTTCGTGATGGAGTTCCTCATGCCTGCCTCGCCCCCCATTGTCCGCCTCCGCAGGGCCGCCCTGCTGACCATTGCCCTGGCCGGCACCTGCGCGCCCTTGCTCGCGCAGACACCCGCCTGGCCCGCCAAGCCCATCTCCCTGGTCGTGCCCTTCCCGGCCGGTGGCGGCACCGACCTGGTGGTGCGCGCGCTGCAGCCCCGGCTGCAAAAGGAGCTGGGCCAGCCCCTGGTGATCGACAACCGCGCAGGCGCAGGCGGCACCCTGGGCTCGGCCCTGGTGGCCCGCGCCCCGGCCGATGGCTACACCGCCGGCGTGGCCACCACCAGCACCCACGCGGTCAGCGTGAGCGTGTACCCCAAGCTGCCGTTCGACCCGGCCAAGGACTTTGCCTATGCCGGCTTCATCGGCACATCGCCCTATGTGCTGGCCACCACGGGCGCGCTGGGCAAGCCCGACACCAAGGCCCTGCTGGCGGCGCTCAAGGCCAGGCCCGAGGGCTTCAGCTTCGCCTCGGTGGGCGCGGGCACGGTCTCGCACCTGCTGGGCGATCAGTTCAAAGCCGTGGCCAAGGTGCCGCTGGTGCACATCCCCTACCGCGGCGCGGCACCGGCCTACACCGACCTGATCTCGGGCCAGGTGCAACTGATGTTCGACAACCCTGCCGGCCTGGTGCCCTACATCCGCGCGGGCCGCATCCACGCCGTGGCCACCACCGCGCCCAATGCGCTGCTCACTGGCGTGCCCACCTTCCAGCAGCAGGGCCTGCCGGGGTTCGATCAGTCGCTGTGGTACGGCATCGTCTTTCCCGCGCAGACACCCAAGGCGGTGGTGGAGCGCTTCAACCAGGCACTCAACAGCGTGCTGTCTGACCGCGCCGTGGCCGCTGAACTGGCCGCGCTGGGCGTGAACGCCGCACCTGGCACGCCCGATGCGCTGGCAGCCGCCGTGGTGCGCGATACCGCCTACTGGGGCCGCATCGCCAAAACCGTGGGAGCCCGCGTTGACTGAGCACACCCTCCCCCTTCCCGCCTCGCTGCCTGCCGCCGGCCAGGTCGTTCTGATCCGCGTGTTCGTCAACGGCCCGGGCGGCGGCAACCCCGTGCCGCTGGTGGCCGATGCGCGCGGCATGGATGCCGCGCAGATGCAGGAGGTGGCCCGTGCCCATGGGCACGAGTCGGCCTTCGTGCTGCCGGTCGATGTGCCCGGCGCCGACTGGCGCCTGCGCTTTTTCGTGCCGCACCACGAGATGGAGATGTGCGGCCACGCCACCGTGGGCACGCTGTGGGCATTGCGCCGCTGGGGCCTGTGGACCACGCCCACGGCCCGTGTGCAGACGATGAGCGGCCTGGTGGACGTGGAGTGGGACGCTGCAGGCCAGCGCGTGTGGATATCGCAGCCCGCCGTGCGCGAAGAGGTGCTGGACGCCAGCGCTGCCGCCCTGGTGGCCCGCACCCTGCGCCTTCACGACGCCACGCCCCGGCCCACCACCAACGCCGCCACCAGCCGCGTGAAGACCCTGGTGCCCCTGCCCGAAGTGGCCGCGCTGAACGCCCTGGCGCCGGACTTCGCAGCCATGGAATCCACCTGCGCGGCGATCGCCTCCACCGGCCTGTACCCCTACGCGCTGGAGAACGCCACCACGGTCTTCGCGCGCCAGTTCCCCAAGAGCTCGGGCTACCCCGAAGACGCGGCCACCGGCATTGCCGCCGCCGCCCTGTGGGGGCACCTGGCGGCCGCCGGCGCGATCCCGACAGGCACTGCCGCAGCGCCCGTGGTCTGCACCGTGCGCCAGGGCGACGCCATGGGCCGCCCATCGGCCATCGCGGTGCGCCCCCGTTTCGATGCGCAGGGCACGGTCGCGGGCTGCTGGCTCAGCGGCGAAGTCGCCGGGGTGGCCGCATGAACAAGCACCCATCCCCGCACACCACGCCCGAGGAACGCCTGGCCGCAGCCGGCCTGGCGCTGCCGCCCGCGCCGCAGCCGCGCGGCAGCTATGCGCCCTGCCACGTGCACGCGGTGGCGGGCCAGCACTGGGTGGCGGTGAGCGGCCAGACCAGCCGCATCGCCGGCCAGGCCCTGGCCGGCATCTGCGAGGCAGGCGGCGACCTGCAGCCCGCGCGCCATGCGGCCACCGTGGCCATGCTCAACACCCTGGCCGCGCTGCGCACCGCCTGCGGCGGCGAGCTGGCCCGCGTGCAGCACGTGGTGCGCCTGCGCGGCTTCGTGCGCTCCGCGCCGGGCTTCGGCGCACATCCCCAGGTGCTCGACGCCGCGTCCGACGTGCTGGCCATTGCCTTCCCGCAGCAGGCCCTGCCGGCCCGCAGCGCCATCGGCGTGGCCAGCCTGCCCGATGGGGTGTGGATCGAGCTGGAGGTCGATGCAGTGGTGGACCCAGCCTGAGGGCCGCGGCGCCGGTTCCCCACACCCCTTTGGTACAGGACTTGCTTGAACCCATCGACCTGCGCTATACCTCTTTCAGGTGAGGGTTGTGGGTACGCAAACCGATTGACGCAGGCTTGCAAGAAAGCGCGCCTGCCCTGTTCCATTCCTTTGGGGAGTTTTTGTCATGCAACTTCGGCGCTCCGTCTTCACACTCACCCTGGCCACGCTCGCCATGGGCAGCACAGCCAGCGCCTTCGCACAGGCGCCCTACCCCGACCGCCCCGTCAAGGTCATCGTGGCCCTGCCCGCGGGCGGCAGCGCCGACATGATCGCGCGCGTGGTCACGCAGAAGATGGCGGCCGAGCTGGGCCAGCCTTTCGTGGTGGACAACAAGGCGGGGGCATCCGGGCAGATCGGCACACCGCTGGTGTCGCGCGCCGCGCCCGACGGCTACACGCTGATGGTCTCGCCGGCCTCGTTCCTCACCACCAACAAGAGCATTTTCAAGACCCTGCCCTACGATCCTGAAGCCGACTTCGTGCCCGTCACCAAGTTCGTCAACCAGCCCATGGTGCTGGTGGTCAAGGACAAGCAGAAATTCCCCACCGTCGCCGCCGTGCTGGCCGCCGCCAAGGCCGCACCCGGCAAGCTCACCTACGCCTCATCGGGCGACGGCAGCCCGCAGCACCTGGCGGGGCTGATGTTCACCACCCGCACCAAGACCGACCTGCTGCACGTGCCCTACAAGGGCGGCGCCCCGGCCATCAACGACGCCCTGGCCGGCACGGTGGACATGCTGTTTGCCGTGCTGCCCGAGGCGCTGCCGCACATCCAGTCGGGCAAGCTGCATGCGCTTGGGCTGATGGCGGCGCAGCGCACCGGCACCCTGCCCCAGACCCCCACCATGGCCGAAGCCGGCGCACCCGAGATGAACCTCTCGGCCTGGGTCGGCCTGCTCGCCCCGGCCAAGACACCCCAGCCCGTCATCGACCGGCTGCAGCGCGCCGCGCACGCCGCCCTGGCCGATGCCGACACCAAGGCCAAGCTGGCCGCCAGCGGCATGGAAGTCGCGCCCGGCACCAGCCAGCAGCTCAAGGAGGCGATCACGCAGGAGATCAAGGTCCATGCGGAGCTGGTGAAGGCGGCGGGGCTGGTGCCGCAGTAGCGGTAGCCGCCCCCCTCAATGCCCGCCGAACCGGCCCACCTGCCGCAGCCCGCCGGCCAGGCTCCAGAGCGTGATGCACCAGCCGTCGCAGCCCTCGCTGACCACCAGCCCCGGAAGGTCTGCGCCGTCCAGGTCGACGAAGCTGGCCACCTTGGCCGGCACCTCGCCCTGGTAGGCGTAGCCGTTGCGGTCTTTCGTGAACACATGGTGTCTGCGCGCGCGGTATTCGGCGGCGCTGTCCTTCACCCACTCGCCGGGCACCACAATGGCCAGGCCCTGGCCGCCGGGCTTGTGTACCACCGTTGCGGCGGCCAGCTTCGACTGTTTCCTCACCGCCGCCCACTTGCGTGCGTCCGACTGCAGCAGGCCCTCGAGGGCCTGCACCTCAGGCGCAGTGACCCGACGGGTAACCCACTGCGTCGTTTGCGGGGGCTGGATGGAGAACAGCCGGTACTGCCGGGTATTGAACCGGGCCGGTCCGCCCTGCACCGTGGCCCTGACTTCCTCCCACTGTTCGCCACCCGACGGGCCCTTGGGCACCTCGATCTGGCACAGGTGCTTCTCGCCGGTCTGCAGGGCAAACACCGGCCGACCCGCACGGCAGTGCCGCGCCAGAGCGCGCAAATGGGCAGCATCGTCCGCACGGACCACGACGGCACCCAGGTCGGGCGACAGCCAGGCAAAGAACAGGCCTGGGCGGCTGATGTGGCTTTCGCTCTCCTCCCCGGCGGCCGCGGGCCCTACCACGGCCAGACCCAGTAGCAGCGCGGCCACTCGCAAACGCAGCACCATGAAGACCCCCCGACGACAATGGATTGGGCATTCTGCATGAATGCCTGCCGGGCTTCGGCAAGCCCGTCATCGCGGCGCGTCGGTCATTGCTGGCGCCAGGGGCGCTTGGCTCGATTCTGTCAGCCGCTCCTCGTCAGGTGGTCCCCGCCGGTGCCGCCGCCGGCCCGCGGCGCAAGACCAGCACCACCACGGCGATGGAAGCCACATAGGTGCCGCCCAGAAAGACGAGCGCGCCAAGGCTCTGGGGGCCCTTCGCCAGCCCGTGCGCGATGCTCGAAAAATCCCACAGGGCGTGCAACGCCATCGCCACCCACAGGTTGCCGGTGAGCCTGCGCACGAGGTACAGCCCCGTGCCCGCGCAAAAGGCCAGAGCCACCTGCACCAGGGCCGCCGCGCCCAGGCCGAAGAAGGCGTTGGTGGCGTGCAGCAGGCCGAACAGGGTGCTCGACCAGAACCACACCCAGGCCTCGGAGCGCAGCGAATGGCGCAGGCCCACCAGCAGGATGCCACGGTGCACCATTTCTTCGCAGAACCCCACCAGCAGCATGGCGGCGGCCAGCACCAGCACGTGCTCCATGCCGATGGCCGCCCAGACCGTGCTGTACAGGTTCATGCCGATGAACCCGAGCATGGGCAGCAGCACTGCGGCCAGGTACAGGGGCCGGCGCAGCGGTGACTCGCGGGTCGCCTGCGGCCACCACCCTGCCAGCGCATTGAAGGCACACAGCGCCATGGCAGCAATGCCCAGCGGCACGATGACGCCGCGCAGCAGGTTGGCCTGCGAACCCAGCGATGCGTAGTCGATGCCCAGGTAAGTCCATGCAGCGAAGACCCAGCCCAGGTAGGCAAGGTACACGCCCAGACCGACCCACCAGCGCGGTTGAATGTGCATGTTTTCTCCAACCGCCGGGGCTCAGAAAATCGCGACCAGTGCCACGGCGACAAGCACCCATGCGCACGCCCACACGAGCAGGCCCAGGCCCATGCCCAGCGCGGCCAGGCGTCCAATGCCCAGCTTGGCCCGGAACCACGCGGCCTGCACGCCCACCATCCACGCGAATGCCATCGCGCACGCAATCGCTCCGGCCATGGCAAGGCCCCGCCCAGGCATCTGGGTCGCAATAAGGCCCAGCGAAACAACCAGCGCAAAGGGCGATGTCAGGTAGCACTGGGCGAAGAAGGGCTGCCGCAAGGCGGTGCGCGATGCCGCCTGCCTGCGCTTGCGCAACAGCAGCACCGCAGCCGTCAGCGGGATCAGGCTGAACAGCAGGCTGCGAAAAAGCAGCAGGTTCTGCGGCGAGTTCAGGAGTTCCTTGGCCAGGGGGGCCGCGTCCGAAGCCTGTGCGACGTGCAACGCCACCCCGACTCCACTGGTGAGCAGCAGCGTGATCAGCAGCAGTAGGGGCGGGCTCACCGCATCGTCATAGGCATCGGTCTTGTCCGACGCTTCCTCCTGCTCTGCGTACTCCATGGCCTGCAGCGGCTTGAAGATGATGCGCAGCAGCGTTCGGGGGTAGAAGAACAGCAGTGCGATGGCCTCGAAGACGAATTCTTCCAGGCTCCGCATCAACTTCATCAGGTCCATGAACTCCTCCGGGAGCGCGAAACGCGCGCTGTGGACCACCCCATTGGGACATCGGACGGGCCATCTTGTCCAGCGCTTCCATGCGAACCCAGCCTACGATCGCGGCGCACCAGCCGCACAGCATGTCCCAAAAGGCGAAGGGAACGAGAGGTGATGGATTCACCGCGTGAAGATCACGCGCGCCACGAGGCAGGCAGCCGCTGGCGATCATTCCGCCCGAAGCAGCCGCGCGTACCGCCACAACCCCCAGACCACGCCCACGGCAAGACCGATGGCAATGCTCCAGCCCACCGGGACACCCACCACAAAGGCCAGCAGCAGCATCAGGCCGGCACTGACCAACGAGATCAGCACCAGCGTCACGAAATCGAAGTGCGCCACCGCCAGCGTGTCCTCGGCCACGCTGCGCTCCCGGCTGCCGCGCCTTTCGCGCTGGGACCGGAACAGCAGCACGTCGAGCACGAATTCGAAAAAGCCAACGACGATATCGACCAGAAAACTGAACATCGCAATGCTCCATGGGCAGGGGCACCACGCGGCAGGCGCCGCGCACTCCTCCTGTGGCGCCATCCTAACGCCGGGCGCTCACCCCTTCGCTGCCGCAAAAGGCCCCACACCCCGCCGGTGAATCAAGGTGCCGTGCTGCCCACCGCCTGCCTCGCCGGTGCCGCAGCGATGACCCGCGCCGCAAGCTCCGCGAATTGCCCCAGGTCTACCGCGTTGCGCTTGAACCAGAGCCGGCTGTTGTCGACCCGGTGCACGAGCACGATGTCGCGCGCCCGGTCGATCAGCATGAACTGGCCGCCGCTCCCGTCTGCCAGCACCAGCTGGTTGCCGGGAAGGCGCCACGACGGAAATGCCGCGAACGGCAGCCACCACATATAGCCATAGCCGCTGCCGCCCAAGGCGGCGCTGTACGAGGTCGTGCTCTCGCGCAGCCAGGCGGACGGCACCATCTGGCGCCCTTGCCACTGGCCGTCGCGGCTCACCAGCAGGCCGACGCGCGCCAGGTCGCGCGCAGACAGGAACATCAGGTAGGCGGGGTGCTCCGAGCTGCGCTCGTACTCGAACTTCGTGTCCTGCGGGTAGCGGAAGTCCTCGAACTGCAAAGGCTCTGCCAGCTCGGTCTTGAGCGCCTCGAACACATCCTTGCCCGTGCGGCGCTGAAAGATGGTGGCGAGCGTGTTGAAGTCCCAGTTGTTGTAGTACCAGAAGGTGCCGGGTGCATGGCTGCCGCGTTCGGGCCGCCGCTTCTTGGCCGCAGGCGTCTCGTAGGCCGCCTCGTGGTAGACCCCGGAGCGCGACTGCAGCAGCTGCCGCACGGTGGCGGTCTGCTCCACGTCCGACAACCCGCCCTTGTCCGTGATGCCGAGCGAGGCGAGGCTCTGGTCCAGGTCGATGGCGCCCCGGCCCACGTGCATGCCGTACAGAACGCTGAGCACGCTCTTGCGCACCGACGCGAGGTTCATCGGCCGGCGGATGTCGCCATAGGCATGCACCAGCACGCCGCGGTGCACCACGAGGTAGGCGTCCGAGCGCATCGCGTCGGCATAGCTGTCGGCCAGTTGGAGCTTGTCTGCCGACCACCCGCTCGGCTGCCCGCTGGTGGCTGGCGTGCTCCAGGCCGCACCAGGGAAGACGCCTTGCGCCCCGGCCTGCTGCGCTGCTGCCGTTGCGATGGCAGCCGGGGTGTCGGCGCGTGCTGATGCACTGCCCATGGCGATGGTGGTGGCGGCCAGGGCAGCGATGGCAGTGGTGCGCAGTCTGTTCAGCATGGCAATGGCTCGGTTGCCGCCCCTCGCCGCTGCGGGGTCCAGCGCGGCAGAGGTTCGGTGGGTTTCGGCCCATTCTGCCGCAGCTACCGGCGTGGGCATCGTGCCTTCGACGATGCCCTGCCTTCGGCGAGAATCGGTGTCCCCGTTGCCCGCCCTCCTCCTCCCGCTCTCTCATTGCTTCCAAAACCCCGTGGCGTCCATCCAAATGAAGGGATTCATCCTCACGCGCCACTGGCGGGATACTCCCGCGGGCACCGAAATCGAGTACTGGCTGGCGACGGACACCGGGCCGCTCAAGGTGCTACTGACCGGCCAGACCTCGGTGGCCTTTGTCGAGGCGCGGCACAAGGGCACGGTGGACGCACAGCTCATGGCCCTGCCGGACGTGGAGCTGCGCCCGCTCGAGCTCAAGAGCTTTCAGCAGGAGCCCGTGATCGGGGTCTATGCCAAACACTTTCGCCAGCTGGGGCGGCTGGCGCGCTCGCTGCAGCAGCTGGGCATCTCCCTGCTCGAAGCCGATGTGCGCCCGCACGAGCGCTACCTGATGGAGCGCTTCATCACCGCAGGCGTGCTGGTGGAGGGCGGGCGCACCGAGAACGGCGCCCGCGTGGACTGCAGGCTGCTGCCCGCGCCCGACTACCGGCCGGCGCTGAAGGTGGTGTCCCTGGACATCGAGACCAGCCAGCACCAGGCGCTGTATTCGATTGCGCTCGACGGCATGGCCGAGCGCGTGGTGTACATGCTCGGCGAGCCGCCGCCGGGGCCTGCCGCCGAACCCGCGGGCTTTGCGCTCATCTACTGCCCCACCCGCCAGGCCATGATCGAGCAACTCAACGACTGGTTCGAGCGCAACGACCCGGACGTGCTCATCGGCTGGAACGTGATCCAGTTCGACCTGAACGTGCTGCAAAAGACCGCCGATGAATGCGCCACGCCCCTGCAGCTGGGCCGCGAGCGCCGGCCCATCGCCTGGCGCACGCACCCGGGCAAGCAGGGCTATCTCTTCGCGCCCATGCCCGGGCGGGTGGTCATCGACGGCATCGAGGCGCTGCGGGCCGCGGTGTGGAGCTTTGCGTCGTTCAGCCTCGAAAACGTCTCGCAGCAGTTGCTCGGCGAGGGCAAGGAGATCGGCGACGAGTACGACAAGATGGCCGAGATCGAGCGGCGCTACCAGCACGACAAGCCCGCGCTGGCCACCTACAACATCCGCGACTGCGAGCTGGTGCTGCGCATCTTCGACAAGGCCCGGCTGCTGCAGTTCGCGATGGAGCGGGCCCACACCACCGGCCTGCAGATGGACCACTTCGGCGGCTCCATCGCCGCCTTCAGCCACCACTACCTGCCGCGCATGCACCGCCTGGGCTACGTGGCGCCCAATGTGGGCGAGATACAGGGCCAGTCCTCGCCCGGCGGCTACGTGATGGATTCGAAGCCCGGCTTCTACGACTCGGTGGTGGTGCTGGACTACAAGAGCCTGTACCCCTCGATCATCCGCACCTTCCTGGTCGACCCGGTGGGGTATGTGGAAGGCCTGCACGCCAGCGACGCGGCGCCGCTCATCCAGGGCCCGCTGGGCACGCGCTTCTCGCGCGACAGGCACTGCCTGCCCGAGATCGTCACCACCCTCTGGCGCGCGCGCGACGAGGCCAAGCGCGCCAAGAACGAGCCTCTGTCGCAGGCGCTGAAGCTGGTGATGAACTCCTTCGCCGGGGTGCTGGGGGCGTCGGAATGCCGCTTCTTCAACCCGCAGGTGATCTCGGCGATCACCCTGCGCGGCCATGCGATGGTGAAAGCCACCCGCGACTTCGTGGAGCAGCGCGGCTACGAGGCCATCTACGGCGATACCGACTCCATCTTCATCTGGCTCAAGCGCACCCACACCAATGCCGAGGCACACGCAGTGGCGGCCGAACTGGTCAAGGACATCAACGCCTGGTGGACGCGCACCCTGCGCGAGGACCAGAATCTTGAGAACCACCTCGAGATCGAGTTCGACACGCACTACAAGAAGTTCTTCATGCCCACCATCCGCGGCTCGGACGTGGGCAGCAAGAAGCGCTACGCCGGCCTGAGCGTGGACGTGGAGGGCAAGGAGGAGATGGTCTACCGCGGCCTGGAGATGGCCCGCAGCGACTGGACGCCCCTGGCCCGGCAGTTCCAGGAAGGCCTGCTCTCGCGCGTGTTCCAGGGCGCGCCCTACCGCGAGTTCGTGGCCGACTACGCGCAGGCCACCCTGGCCGGCGACAAGGACGACCTGCTCGTCTACCGCAAGCGCCTGCGCCACCGCCTGGACGCCTACGTCGCCAACGTGCCCCCGCAGGTGCGTGCGGCGCGCATGGCCGACGAGTACAACGCCCGCTTGGGCCGGCCCCAGCAGTACCAGAGCGGTGGCTGGATCCGCTACGTCATGACCCGCAACGGGCCGGAGCCGCTGGAAGCGCGCCATTCCCCCATCGACTACGGGCACTACCTGGACAAGCAGGTCCAGCCGATCGCAGACGCCATTTTGCAGCCGCTGGGCGAGAGCTTCGCCAACCTGACCTCGGCCCAGCAGGACCTGTTTTAGCTGGCGCTACTTTGGCACCACCGCCTGCAGGTAGCCGTCCACCGCGCTGCTCCACAGGGCGGGCTGGGCATGGATGCCGTGCCCGCTGGCTCCGTGCAAGGGATCGAAGGCCACGAAGCTGCCCTTGCCGCCTTCGGCCATGAAGGCGTCGAAGTTCTTGCGGCTGTGGCGCAGCGCATAGAACGGGTCCTGGTCCCCATACAGCCAGAGCATGGGGTGCGGGAACGCCGCGCCGCGGCGGAACGCGACCGGGTTGATGGCGTCGGCGTGCGTGCAGCGGTCCCCCACCCAGCCCCCCACGAAGTTCAGCACGCCCAGGAAGGGTGCAGCCGGGCGCGTGCCCGCATAGGCGACCGAGAGAATGCCCCCGCGCGAGACGCCACCGATCAGCAGGCGCCGCAGGTCCACGTCGCTGCGCGTGCGCAGGTGCGCCAGCACGGCATCGAGGTCGGCCATGGCGCGCTCCAGGCCGGGCAGCGAGCGCTCCGGCCGGCAGGCGTAGCGCGAGCGGTCGGGCTCGAAACCTTCGTCATACAGCCCGTCGGACTTGCCACGCCCACGCCGCTGTGGAAACACCACCTGCCAGCCCTTGTCCGCAAAGTAGGCTCCCACCTCGGGGCTGGCCCAGGTGTAGGTGAACCATTCGGGCTTGTCCCCGTTGCCCGTGGAGCCGTGGTTGAACACCAGGGTGGGAAACGGCCCCGCACCGGGCGGCCGGTAGACCACCATTTCCAGCGTCTGTGCGCGCCCGTTCTCGGACCAGGGCGTGGGCACGCGCTCGACGCTGCGCGCATAGGCAAAGGGTTTCTGGGTCAGCACACCGTAGCTGAGCAGTTGCGTCGCGTTTTTCCACAGCGACATCTCCATGTCGCCGTCTTCGCGCAGGCGCAGCACCAGCGTGGCCCCGGTGCGCAGGGGCATGTGCAATTCGTTGTCGATGAACTTCGCTTCGCCGCGCTCGGTGACGCGCTGCGTGGCGCTGGCACCGGCATAGACCACGGTGGCCGCATCGGCAGACAGCTTCTCTACCGCCACCTTCACATCGCACTGCGCAAAGCGGCAGGCACTGCCACGCCAGATACCGCTCCAGGGCAGCAGCCTGCGGCCGCCCTCCAGCGTGGCGTCGGGCGCCACCACGGCCACATCGGGCGGCAACTCTGCGCTGGCGCTGGTCTCGGCGGGCACCGGGCGCATCTGCGCTGCCCCGGCGGGCAAGGCGGTCTGCGCGTGGGCCACGCCCGCCAGCAAGCCGGCAATCGCTGCCCCGGTAGCCACGGCGGCTTTCCATCCCACTGCACGCAATGCGACGAAAGCGGACATGGCGTACGGACTGGCGAACTGGGCATCTGCGAAAAGTGCAAGAGTCATGTTGTTGGCCTCGCTCGGATCTCGGCACACTACCATGCGAGAACGTCACCACAGGGGCAGTGACCCCACGCGAACGCACGCCATGGTCAAGGTGGCGCAACCAGCCGCCGACCCCAGCATCTCAGCCAACTGGATCAAACCCGATGAACGAAGCCGAACTCAGTGCAGGACTGCCAGCGACGCCGCAATACCGCTACGCGGATCGCCTCGGCGATCGCCTGTTCGTGGCGGGCCAGGTGCCTCTCGACGCCCATGGCCACTTGGTAGGCCCCGAAGACCCGAGCGCACAAGCCTTGCAGTGCCTGCGCAACCTGGAGCGGCTCCTCGCCGTACACGAATTTCAAGTCGCGGACATTCGACAAGTGGTCGTGTACGTGGTCGGTGATCAAGCAAGCCTCTCTGCGGCATGGTCAGCGGTCGCCGATTGGTTTGGTGGCCAGGTTCCGCCAGCGACACTGCTCGGTGTTGCCGGACTGGGCTACGTGGGGCAGCTCGTGGAGATTGACGCCACGATCATCAAGGCGTGAGGTCATCGCACCACATGGCGCCTGCCCCTTCCACCGAGGGGATGGCCGCACGCATGCGATGGGCAGGCCAGATGCGCACGCCACCGCCATTCACGGGCCGCCAGGCCCCCCACGAAAGCCGCCTCCAGCACCAGGTGCCCCAGCCCGAGCCAGGTGGCGCTGCCCGCAAAGTGCAGCGCCATGCCCAGGCATGCCAGCGCCCACGCCCCATTGGCCACCACCAGCAGGGTGATGAGCACATGCGGCCTGCGCCGGCGCAAGGCCAGCGAGAAGGAGTAGCCGCCATAGGCCAGGTTGGCGATACCGATGAACACGAGCCAATGGGGCGGCAGTCCGTAAAGAGGCACCAGCCAAGGCAACAACAACAGCACCGTGCCGCCGGCCACGGCGGCAGCGATGCAGTCGATCCACAGCAGGTGGTCTTTCACAACGCCCATGTCTGCCTGCACACATGCCTGCCGGCTCACCCCGGCATCCAGGCCGGCTTCCACGCCGCATGGAACCCGAACGGCACCACCTGCGGCAGGTGCAGCGTGGCCAGGCACTGCATGCTCGCAGGGTCGACCACGCCGATCACCGTGCCTGCGTCGCCTTCGGCCAGCGTGGGCACCAGCAGCACGCCATCGTCCTCGGCAGTGGAGCCGGGGCGGTCCACGAACAGCGGCTCCATCTGCACGGCAGCCTCGCGCTGCCAGGTGCCGGCGATGCGGCCGCCATCGAGGTCCAGCTTCACGGTGCGGTCGAACATGGGCGCCTTGCCCTCGGGGTCGAAGCCCGCAAACCAGGCATGGCGCGACTGCTTCCTGCCCCAGTAGGCGCCATGCACCGAGGGCAGCTCCACGCTGGCGCCCTCGACCAGCGTCCGGGGCTGCGCATCGCTGCGGCCGGGCTCCAGCCGGTAGCGCTGCACGCGGTGCTGCACGCCCACGGGCTGGCCGGCGCGCAGACGCTCCATCTGCAGTGCCGCAAAGATCTCGGGGCCATCGTTGGTACACAGGTCCAGCACCAGCGTGGCGGCGCTGCGGCCATCGGGGCTGGGCTCGTCCCAGGCCTGCACCGCATGGAAGCCGGTCATCGCCGGCACGGCCCAGCTGCGCACGCTGCCGTCGGTGAGCGAGATGGCGTCGACGCGCGAGCCCTGGGCCTGGTTCCACGCAAAGCTGTCGATGAAGCCCTTGCCCGACAGCGCCAGCTTGATCGCATTGAGCCGCATGGCCGGCTGCCACACGATGGCGTGAGTGGGCGTCATCGCAAACGCATGCAGGTAGCCGGCCTGGCGCACGGACCAGCGCGCCAGCACCTCGCGCCGCCGGCTGCCCTGGACGATCTTGAACAGCTTGTAGGTGCACTTGGGCCCCACCTCCAGGCCCACGTTCCAGTAGGTGCCCTGCGCATCCGTCATGCCGTGGGCCGACATCACGTGGACCACCTCGGCATCGTCGTACACGATGCGCCCTGTGGTGGCCAGCGTGTCGGGGTCGAAGCTGGTGAGCAGCGGCGTCTCGGTCTGCGCCACCCACTGCGAGCCGATGCGCGCCATCACCACCGCGCCGTTGTCCGTCACCTTGGGGTGGCGCAGGTGGCGCATGCGCGTGAAGAAGCCCGCCGGGTCCGGCGTGCCAAAGGCCGCCCGCGCCGGCTTGCGCGCCGCCAGGCTCTCGCGCAGGTCATCGGTCTGCAAGTAGCGGCTGCGGTAGGTGGCGCTGGCCCCGCCCACATCCCCCGGCGCCAGCCGCACCCGGTGCAGCATGGCCAGGCCATCGAACCAGTGCCCGTAGCTGCCGTGGGGCAGGTCCCACAGCGCCGGGCCATTGAGCAGCAGGCTGCCGCCCAGCAGCCAGGAAGGAACCTGGCCCCTGATTTCGACCGGGGTGTCGGGGAGTTCGCGGGCGGTGGATTGGAGGCCGCGCAGGCGGCCCGTGAGGTTGGGTGGCACTTGTGTCGCGGACTGAGCGAGGGTCATGGGCGTCTGGTCGAACTGGTTTTGCAGGCGTCTTGGCACGAATGTCCCTCCATCATGTCCCAAGCCGGGCAAAGACTGCAGTGGAAATTTGCCCAGGGGACTTCAACATGCCACTCTTACTCGGCAGCACGCCCCCGCACCTGCCCCCTGAACCCCCAGTTGTTCTCCAACCCTACATTCACCGCCTTGCCGCCGTCCTCGAACTTCAGCGTGGCCACGGTGACCTCCCCATCCGCCACGGAGCGCGAGATCAACTGAAAGGTCTGCGCATCGAGCCAGTGGCCCTTGACGGCGACGACCGCGTTGGGGCCCTGCGGCGCGGTGCGGTACTTGCCGTCCAGCCCCAGCGGGCCAGCGACCGGCTCGCGCGGGACATCGGGGCGGCCGGGGTCGAAGCTGGCTTCGTAGCGCGGGTTGGCCGGCGTCAGGTCCAGCACCAGGCGCTGCAGGCCCAGGGCGTTGCGCTCCAGCAGCCAGGCCTTGCGTGACACGGTGGCGGCCAGCTCGGGCGTGGGACCCACGGGGTTGGGGCTGGGCTTGTCCACCCCGGCGTCGCGGATGCGGGCGGCGAGCTGGTCCTGCGCGCCCGCGTCGGCCGGCAGGGGCTCGCGCGAGCGGACTGCGGCGGTGATGTGGTCGATGAACACGGGCAGCGGGTAGTGGCGCCGGCCGGTGACGGCGACGACCACGCCGATGTCGGGCAGCACCACGATGAGCTGGCGGTTGAAGCCGGCGGTGAAGAACGCGCGTTTGGACGGAATGCTCCACCAGCCGTTGGCGTATTTGAAGGCAGGCGCAGCGCTGCCAAAGCCCATGTCCACGGTGGGATGGAACACCTGTTCCACCCAGGCGGCGGGCAGCAGCTGGCGGCCGTTCCACTGGCCCCGGCGCAGGTACAGGTAGCCGATGCGCGCCATGTCGCGCGGGTGCAGGTACAGGCCCCAGCCGCCGATCTCGGTGCCCTGCGGGTCCTTCTTCCAGCGCACGTCGGTGATGCCCAGCGGGCCAAACAAGCGCTTTTGCGCATAGGCCAGGGTGCTGCCACCGGTCTTCTGTGCCAGGATGGCCGAGAGCAGGTGCGTGTTGCCGCTGTTGTAGTTGAAGCCCGCACCGGGCGCCTGGGCCATGGGGCGGTCAAGCACGAAGCCGGCCCAGTCGCGCGCGCGGCCCAGCTGCAGCATGGTCTCGGGCACGGCATCGCTGAGCGGCTCGATCCAGTTCAGGCCCGAGGTCATGTCGAGCAGGTGGCCCAAGGTCATGGCCTTCTTGGCGGCGTCCACATTGGCGATCTTGCGCTCGGCAAAAAAGTCGAGCACGGGCGCGTCGCGCGAGGCGATCAGCCCGTCCTGGATGGCCATGCCGGTGAGCGTGGCGACGATGCCCTTGGTGGTGGAGTTGACGGCGTGTTTGAGCCCCTCGCGGTAGGGGGCGTAGAAGGCCTCGGCCACCAGGCTGCCATGGCGCGTGAAGAGCAGGCTGTCCATGCCCTGCGCGGCGCCAAAGTCGACGAGCTTGGCCAGCGCGGCAGAGTCCATGCCCTGGGCCTCGGGCGTGCTCTCGGGCCAGTCGTCACCAGGCCAGAGCGTGGTGGGCGGGGTGGTTGCTGCCGATGCAGCAGACGACGCGGGCGCCGCGGCGTCCTGCTGCGCCCCTGCCGTGAACGGTGCGGCGGCGCCGGCCAGCAGCACGGCCGTGGCCTGCCTGCGGGTGATGGGGGCGGGGGTGCCAGCCCCTGCCACCCCAGCTTGCGTGTGCCTTGCCATCCTCAGCCTCCCTCGGTACATGTTGTGCAGAAATCATATGCGCTCGGGAGCACGCGCCTTGGTACTTCTTTTGGGGGATTGTGGTCGTTTCCCCACGGTGGGTGGCGAGGTGGCGGGCAGATCCTGGCAGGCCGCACGCAGCCAGGCCAGCACGGCGTGGAAGGCATCGCCCGGCCCCTCCTGCACGCCCGCGCGCGGCGCCATGAGCTGGTAGCTGCTGCCATCGGCCAAGAAGCCACACGGCGCGCACAGCACGCCGCTGGCCAGGTCGTCGGCCACCAGGGCCAGCGGGCCGATGGCCACGCCGGCACCGGCCACAGCGGCTTGCAGGCTTTGGTAGAAGTGCTCGAAGCGGATGGCGCGCGTGGGCTGCAGCGGCGTGCCAGCCAGCGCGGCCCAGCTGCCCCAGGCGTCCGGCCGCGTGGCGGTGTGCAGCAGCACGCCCTGCAGCGGCTCGCCTTGCTGCGGGCCGAGGGTGGCCGCCATGTCGGCGCGGCACACGGGGCCGATGTGCTCGTGCAGAAAGGGCTCGGCCAGCACATCGTCGGCCAGGGCGAAGTCGTTGCGGCGGATGGCCAGGTCGATACCGTCGCGCTCGAAGTGCACCACGCCCCCGGCAGATACCAGGCGCAGCTCGCGCTCGCTGCCCACGGCGGCCTGCAACTGCGCCAGGCGCGGGATGAGCCAGCGGATCAGCAAAGTGGGCTCGCACGACAGCACCAGCGGCCGGCCCGGCCCGGCCATGCGGCGCGCACGGGCCAGGCCCGCGCGCAGGCGGTCGAGCGCACCGGCCACATCCTCGGCCAGCACCTGGGCCGTGGGCGTGGGCAGCACCGCGCGGCTGCTGCGCTGGAACAGGGTGAAGCCGAGCTCGCCCTCAAGCTCGCGCACGGCACGGCTCACGGCGCCGTCGGTCAGGTGCAGCTCGCGCGCGGCGCGCGAGACGCTGCCATGGCGCACGGTGGCCTCGAAGGCGCGCAGGGCGGACATCGGGGGCAATCGGGTGTCTGGGGGCATGGCTTGATGATTGAGTTTTTATCAATCATGCATGAGATCAAATCGGTTTTCTTCAATACTGGAAAAGAGCACAGTCACGGCTTCTGATTGACTGACATGCAAATGACGATGAAAACTGCAGCGAACGCCGCCCTGCCCCTGGCCATCACCATGGGCGACCCGGCCGGTATAGGCCCCGAGATCATTGCCAAGTGGGCGGCAGCTGCTGCCGGCACGCACCAGCCGCCGCATGTGGTGCTGGGCGATGCAGGCACGCTGCAGCGCGCGCTGGCCCTGGTGGGCGCGCCCCTGCAGGTGCAGACCGTGGGCGACCAGCTGGAAGGACTCCAGGCAGCCTTGCAGCAAGGCGCCCTGCCCGTGCTGCAGGCCTGCGCGCCGCTGCCCGCCGACCTGCCCATGGGCCGGGTGAACGCCCGTGCCGGGGCCGCAGCGCACGCCTGCGTGCAGCGCGCCATCGACCTGGCGCTGGCGGACCGGGTGGCCGGCATCGTGACTGCGCCGCTGCACAAAGAGGCGCTACGCGCCGCGGGCGTACAGCACCCCGGCCATACCGAGATGCTGGCCAAGCGCGCGGGCACGGCCGACTTTGCGATGGTGCTGGCCAATGGCGAGTTGCGGGTGCTGCTGGTGTCCATCCATCTGGCGCTGCGCGATGCGATTGCCGCCGTCACGCCCGAGAGCGAGCTGCGCGCCATCCGCCTGGCGCACCGCGCCTGCCGCGCCTATGGCATTGCGCAGCCGCGTGTGGCGGTGGCCGGGCTCAACCCGCATGCGGGCGAAGGCGGGCTGTTCGGCCACGAAGACCGGGACATCATCGCCCCCGCCATTGCTGCGGCGCGGGCCGAGGGCATAGACGCCACGGGCCCCTGGCCGGGCGACACGGTGTTCATGCGCGCACGCCAGGGTGCGTTCGACATCGTGGTGGCGCAGTACCACGACCAGGGCCTGATCCCCGTGAAGTACCTGGGCGTGGACCAGGGCGTGAACATCACCGTGGGCCTGCCCTTCGTGCGCACCTCGGTGGACCACGGCACGGCCTTCGACATCGCGGGCACGGGGCGGGCCGATGCATCGAGCCTGGGGCATGCGGTGGACCAGGCTGTGGCCATGGCCACGGCCGCGCAGGCAACGCCGCCACCCGGGCAGCCGTTGCCGGAGTTCATCTTCATGCTCACCCGGCACGACCAGACCATCACCGACGCCCTGGAGCAGTTGCCCGCCGTGCTGACCGCCGGTGTGCGGCACATCGGCTTCAAGGACATCGGCCTGCCCTGGGCCGCGCTGCAGCGCCTGGCCGATGCCATCCACGCGGCCGGCGCCGTGAGCTACCTGGAGGTGGTGAGCCAGGACGAGGCCAGCGAGCTCGCATCGGCCCGCGCCGCCGTGGCGCTGGGGGTGGACGTGCTGATGGGCGGCACCCGGCCCGAGGCGGTGCTGCCGCTGCTCGCCAACACCTCCATCCGCTACTACCCGTTTGCCGGCCAAGTGGTGGGCCACCCCAGCGTGTTGCAGGGCACGGTGGAAGACGTGGTGGCCAGCGCGCGCCGCATCGCCGCCCTGGACGGCGTGCACGGACTGGACCTGCTGGCCTACCGCTTTGCAGGCGATGCAGCCGAGGTGCCAGCCCTCATGGCCGCCGTGTGCTCGGCGGTGGACAAGCCGGTGGTGATTGCGGGCTCCATCGACCGGGCCGAACGCATCGCGGCCGTGGTGGCGGGCCAGGCGGCAGGCTTTACCGTGGGCACCGCAGCGCTCGACGGCGCCTTTGAAGTCACGGGCGTGGTACCGCACGGGCTGGCAGGGCAACTGTGCGCCATCCAGACCGTGCTGCAGGGTACCGTGGCGCAGGCCTGAGGCAGCCCCCGCAGCATCGTGGTCTCTCCCGCCGGCCCGGGGACGTCGCAGGACACCCATGGCGCAATCAGCGCAGTTCGCACTACAATAAGAAATTACTATTTAAAAAATTGAATTTATTTGATTTTAATCAATAGTAATTATTTAAATTTAGCATTTAAAAGGCAGCCCCCATGACCCTCAACTGGAAGACCGCCGCCGCCGGTGCCTTGCTCGCCTTGGGCGTCCTGCATATCGCGATGGGCTTGGTAAGGTTCAAGCAGCCGTTTCTGGCCGCCCTGTCCGACGGCCTGCTGGACGCATTCAAGACCGACGACAGCCGTCGCCTCGCGTTCTGGTTCACCCTGCTTGGGCCGGTGCTGATGCTGTGCGGCCACCTCGCGCTGCGGGCCGCCGCCAACGGGGACGTGCACACCCTGGGACTGATCGGCCTGTACCTGCTGGTTGCCGCGTTGGTGGGTATCGCGGCCTTCCCCGCCTCGCCCCTGTGGGCCTTGCTCGTGGTTGCGGGGGTGTTGTTCGCGACGGGGCGCGGTTGGCTGGCGTGAGTGCCATGCCGTGGCAGTCTCCCGCACAGGAGGCCGCTGCGCACTGACCCCCTGGCTTCCGCCCTGTGGCGGAGCTTCGGTGGGTTTCAATCGGCGCCTTGCCGCCCGACACTGGCCAGCAGGTCACCCAATGCGCGCTTGACGGCATCGAGTTCGCCCACGCCGATCAACCCCGCCCACTGCCCCTCGATGCGGCTGCCGGCCGCCATGGCCAGCGGGCGGATCTGGCGGCCCCGCGCGGTAAGAAACACCAGGCGCGAGCGCTTGTCGCTGGGGCTGGGGCGGCGTTCCACGTAGCCGAGTTTTTCGAGCTCATCCACCGTCTGCGCCATGGACTGCTTGCGCACGCGCGCCAGCAGCGTGAGCTCGCTCACGGGCATGCCCTCGGGCGGGACGAAGGTGAACACGCTGGCATGCGCCGCGCGCACATCGCCAAAGCCGGCCTCGGCCAGGGCCTCGTCCACCGCACCCGCGAACTGCTGGTGCAGCAGGCGCAGCAGCACGCCCAGGGAGCCGGGTGTGTCAGGGGTGACCGTGGTGGAGGGCGTCGATGGGTTCATGGCGGAATTTGACAGGCAACTGTCTATTTCAATAAACTAGACAGGTACCTTACCATTTTTGAGAAATGCCCCATGCCCACCATTTCCGTTCTCGATTCGCACCTGCACCATGAGGACACTGGTGCCCCAGGCACCGGCCCCACCTGGGTGTTCCTGCACGGCAACCCGGTGTCCTCGCACCTGTGGCGCAAAGTGCTGCCAAGTGTCCAAAGGCTGGGCCGCTGCCTGGCGCCGGACCTGATCGGCATGGGCCAGTCGGGCAAGCCGGACATGGCCTATGGCTACGACGACCATGCGCGCTACCTGGCCGCCTGGTTCGATGCAATGGACTTGCAGGACGTGGTGCTGGTGGGCATCGACTGGGGTGCGTCGCTCGCCTTTGACTGGGCACGCCGGCATGCGCACCGGGTGCGCGGCATCGCCTTCATGGAGACCATCGTCAAGCCCATGGCCTGGGCTGACTTTCCTGCGGCGGCGCGGCCGCGCTTCGAGGCGTTTCGCACGCCGGGCCTGGGCGAGCAGTTGGCCCTCGCGCAGAACCAGTTCCTTGCGGGCTCGCTCACGGCCACGGTGCTCACGCCGCTGTCTGCCGCCGACCGCGCGGTATACGAGGCGCCCTACCCCACGCCCGAAAGCCGGCGCCCGCTGCTGGCCTGGCCGCGCGCCATGCCCATCGAAGGCTCGCCCGCCGACGTGGTGGCACGGGTCGAGGCCTATGGCGCGTGGCTGGCCGACTCCGATCACATCCCCAAGCTGCTGCTCACCTTCACCGGGTCGCCCACGCTGATGATCGGCCCGGCCATGGAAGCCTGGTGCCGCGAGAACATCGCCCGCCTCACGGTGCAGGCCTGCGGCGACGCCGGCCACCTGGCACCCGAGGACCAGCCCGTGCGCATTGCCGATGCGCTGCGGGCCTGGGCGGACACCGCCCTGCTGCCTGCTGCTATTGCTTCTGGATCCCGGCCTGCTGGATCACATCGGACCAGCGCTTGATCTCGCGTGCAAAAAAGTCGGCCTGCGCCTGCGGCGTGCCGCCGCTGGCCTGCACACCGAGCTGCAGCAGCCGCGCCTTGACCTCGGGCGTGTTGAGCGCGGCATTGGTCTCCTTGTTCAACCGCGCAATGATGTCGGGCGGCGTGTTGGCCGGGGCGGCAAAGGCGTTCCACGAGGCCACGTTGAACTGGGACGCGCCGCTCTCGGCCACGGTTGGGATGTTCGGCAGCGCGGGCGAGCGCTTCTCGCCCATCACGGCCAGGGCATGCAGCGTGTTGCCCGAGATCTGCGCCAGCACCGGCGCCAGGATCTCCACGCCCGCATCCACCTGCTCACCATGCAGGGCGCTGACCACGGCCGAGGTGCTGTTGAACGGGACAATGGTCACATCGAGGCCCAGGCTGCGCTTGAACAGCTCGGCCGCCAGGTGCTGCGTGCTGCCAATGTTGATGGTGCCGATGTTGAGCTTGCCGGGGTTGGCCTTGGCATAGGCCAGCAGCGAGGCGATGTCCTTGAAGCGCGACTTGGCGCCGGTGATGAGGGCGATGTCGAAGGTGCCCAGCATGGACACCGGCGTGAAGCTCTTGACCGGGTCGAACGGCAGGCTCTTGAACAGGCCCGCGCTCACCGCGTTGCCGTTGGACATGAGCAGCAGCGTGCGGCCATCGGGCGCCGCCTTGGCCACCGTGTCGGCCGCGACGATGCCACCCGCGCCAGGTTTGTTGTCCACCACGATGCTCTGGCCCGTGGCCTCGGTCATCTTCTGGGCCACGGTGCGCGCCGTGAGATCGGCCACGCCGCCGGGGCCGAAGGGCACGACCAGGCGGATGGGGCGCTTGTCGGCGGGCTGCGCTGCCACGCCCATGCTGGCGGCGGCCGCCAACAGGCCCAGGAGGGCCGAGCGCCGCGTTCTGCTGTTGAAGCTGAGGATATTCATCATGCTGCTGTGTACTCTAGAGATGCGGTATCAGAAACGGTGGCGCACACCGAGCGCCAGGCTGCCCGCTCTGGAGAAGCCGGTCAGCTTGTCGTTCAGGTAGACGGCATAGAGGTCGGTGCGCTTGGACAGAAAGTAGTCGTATCCCAGGCCTGCGGTGGTGCGCGTGGCATCCACATTGGGCGCGTCGCGCCGGGTGTGGGCCACCGATGCCATCACGTTGCCCGCGCCCAGGGGCACGGCCACGCCGAGCTGGCCCGTCTTGGTCTTGAGCGCTGTGCCGGGGGTGTCGGTGTGGAAGTACTGGCCAGACAGCTTGAGCCATTGCAGGTCGTAGGAGGCACCGGCCATCACGGCCTTTTCGCTGCCCATGGCGGCCGTCAGCCCCGGGCCCACTTTCACCTGCTGGGCCGATACCGCGGCGGCGAAGGGCCCGCTGGCGTAGTTGGCCGTGAGGTTGAAGTTTCTCACCCCGTTGTTGCTGGCCACTTCGCCGAAGGCATAGGTGGCAGAGCCCGTGAAGCCGGCCAGGCTGGGGGTGGCGTACTGCACGCTGTTGTCCCACACCGTGTCGCCCACCACGGTGCGGTTGTAGTTGGCGCTCCACACGTGCAGCAGCACCGGGCTCAGATTGGCCGATGTCTGGAACGGGTTGAACGCGCCGGTGGCCGCGTACATCGGGTTGGTCTGGCGGCCCAGCGTCAGCTGGCCAAAGCCGCCCGACAGCCCCACGAAGGAGTTGCGCGAGAAGAACGGGTCGGCCGTGGTGCGCCCTGCCAGGCCGGTGTCCACCTGCAGAAAGCTCTCGAGCACGAAGAGCGCGCGCATGCCGCCGCCCAGGTCTTCGGTGCCACGAAAGCCGATGAACGAGGTGGTGAGGCCACCGCTGTTGAGCACGGACGTGCGGCCCGGCTGGTCGCTGCGGCGCATGGAGCCGGCATAGGTATCGAGTGTGCCGTAGATCGACACGCCACCCGCTGGCTGCGCCACGGCGGCCGGGGAATGGAGGGTGGCAAGGGCGGTAAGGCACAGCGCTGCCAGAGCGCCGGTAGGGTGTCGCATGGTTCTTGTCTCCGGGTTCTTCGTCTTGGGGGCGGGGGCTGCGGCGCGGCCCCCTTGCTCGCCGTGGACTATGGCAAAACCCCCTTCGCGCAGCTACGGCGCCAGCGCACTTGGAGATATACCCAGACGGCATAGCTGCGCACTGGCATACAAATACGGCACAGCAGCCATGCCTGCCGCACCCTGGGGGAATGCGCGCGGGCGATACCATTGGGGCTTCCGATCCCCGCACCCGCCTCTTTCCATGAAAAACGCCACCGAATTCGCCCCCGGCCTCGTCGTCCAGGGCATTGACGCCCCGCTGTCCCTGTCGACCTACAAGCTCATCGCCTTCGACATGGACTCCACCCTGATCAACATCGAGTGCGTGGACGAAATCGCCGACGCCGCCGGCCGCAAGGCCGAGGTGGCCGCCATCACCGAAGCGGCCATGCAGGGCATCATCACCGACTACAAGGAAAGCCTGCGCCAGCGCGTGGCCTTGCTCAAGGGCGTGACCGTGGCCCACATGGAGCAGGTGTTCAGCGAGCGCCTGCGTTTCAACCCCGGCGCCAAGGAGCTGGTCAGCGCGGCCAAGGCCGCGGGCCTGACCACGCTGCTGGTTTCGGGCGGCTTCACCTTCTTTGCCGACCGCGTGAAGGCGGGCCTCGGGATCGACTTCGCGCGCTCCAACATGCTCGAAGTGGAGAACGGCCTGCTCACCGGCCGCATGGTGGACCAGGCCTGGGGCGATATCTGCGACGGTGCCGAAAAGCGCCGCACGCTGCTCGAAGTGGCCTCGCTCATGGGCATCGCGCCGTCGCAGGCGATTGCCGTGGGCGACGGTGCCAACGACCTGCCCATGATGGGCGCGGCCGGCCTCTCGGTGGCCTACCACGCCAAGCCCACGGTGCGCGCCCAGGCCAAGGTGGCCATCAATGAAGGCGGCCTCGACAGGCTGCTGGAAGTATTGCGCTGAACCCGTCCCCCCTGCCCCGCCGCGCCTGGCAGTCCCTGCGCCGGGACTGGCGCCAGCACCTGGGCACGCTGCTGCTGGCCCTGCTGGTGGTGGCCGGCGTCGATGCCTGGCGCACGCGCGACCTCCCTTCGGGTCCGGCGCCCGATGCCGCCATCACCCTGGCCGATGGCAGCAGCACCACACTCTCCGAATGGCGCGCCCGGCACCCCGGTCGGGCCGTGGCCCTGCATTTCTGGGCCGAGTGGTGCGCCATCTGCAAGCTCGAAGAACCCACGGTGGCCAGCCTCTCGGCCGATTGGCCGGTGCTGGGCATTGCCATGCAATCCGGCCCCGCCGCGCGCGTGGCCCAGGTGCAGCGCCAGCGCGGCATGCCCTGGCCCACGGCCGTGGACCCGCAGGCCGAGCTGTCGCGCGCCTGGGGCGTGCGCAGCGTGCCGGCCCTGGTGGTGGTGGATGCGCGCGGCGATGTGCGCTTTGCGACCACCGGCTACACCCCGGGCTGGGGCATGCGCTGGCGGCTGTGGTGGGCGCAGGCGGTGCCGAGCCTGCGTACTTTGGTGGGCTGACCGGCACTCGTACGGATTTGCCTTGGATCGCATAGCCAGGCAGGAGCCGCAGACAGTGCCGTAGCAAGGCAAGGCGAACCAACTATCGCTTACGGTGAAGGCAATCCGTATCAAAAATTCATTGCGCTGCGCGCCACCCACGACGCATGAAACTGGCGCGAACCAGGCCAGTGCCCCCGTGCAAGGGCCGCCCCGCCGCACTGGGGGCGTCCCCCTCCCGACTCGCGCAGCGAGTCGAGAGAGGGGCTGAGGGCCGCGGCTCCAAGCCTGCCTGCGCAGGCTTGGACGTGCCCGAAGAGCCGCCGCCTCTGGCGGTGGCACCGAGGCGCGAAGCGACTCAGGGGGTGCTTCACTTCACACCGGGTCGGCCATCTGCCGGGCCTCCTCCTGCACCCATTCCATGAAGGCCAACTGCCCCGGCGTGGCCGGGCGGTCCTTGTCGGTGCACAGGAAATAGCCGCGCGCGGTCGAGACCGGCAGGTCGAAGGGGATCACCAGCTCACCGCTGTGCAGCTCGCGCTCGATCAGGCAGGGCTGGGTGATGGCGATGCCCACCCCCTCCTTGGCCGCGAAGATCAGGTTCATGCTCAGGTCATAGCCGGGCCCCAGCTTCAGCTCGCGCTGCAGGCCGGCAACGTTGGCCCAGCGCGCCCAGTTGTCGGGAAAATTGGTGTGGTGCAGCAGCACCTCGCGCGCCAGGTCGGCCGGGCGCTGGAGGCGCGGCGCCACCTGCGGCGCGCACACGGGAATGATGTCGCGCCCCATGAGGTAGCTGGCCTGCAGGCGCGCGGGCCAGCGCCGGCGTGGGCGCTTCACGTCGATCCACACATCCACGTCGTCGCGGCTGAAATCCTCGTCATGCCGAAACTGCCGCATCTCGATATCGAGGCCCGGGTGCCGGGCCTGGAAGCGCGGCAGGCGCGGCAGCAGCCACTTGGTGCCCAGCGTGGGGATGACCGACAGCCGCAGCGTGCCCGGCGCGCGCGGCGCCACGAACAGCGCCGTGGCCGATTCGAGCGCCATCACGTGCCGCTCGGTCAACTGGCGCAGCTGGCGCCCGCGCTCGCTGAGCAGCACGCCCTGGGGCGAGCGCTCGAACAGGCGGCAGTCGCCCAGGTGCTGCTCCAGCCGCTGCACGGCGCGGCTCACCGCGGCCTGCGTGACGCACAGGTCCTCAGCCGCCTGGCGAAAACTGCCCAGCCGGCACACGGCCAGGAAGGCATGGAGTTCGACCAGCGAGGGGGAGCGCAGTTTCATGGATGAAGAACGGGAAGGTGATGACATTGTGTCATCACGGACCACGATTTTGTCGTTTGATGAGCGGGCACGCAATGCCTAGCATTCGCCCATTCCTACCCCCCACCTCTCACCGTCCGCCAACACCATGACCATCGACCGCCGCCAGTTCCTCACCTCCACCGCCGCCGGCCTGGCACTGCCATCCTTCGCGGCCGATGCGCCCTACCCCACGCGGGCCATCAACCTGGTGGTGCCCTTCACGCCCGGCGGCTCGGTCGATGTCTCGGGCCGGCTCATCGCTGACCGGCTGGCGCGCAGCCTGGGCCAGCCGGTGGTGGTCGACAACCGCGGCGGCGCGGGCGGCGCCATCGGCTCGGCCTATGTGGCCAAGGCCGCACCCGACGGCTACACGCTGATCGTGACATCGCAGAGCACCCACGTGGTCAACCCTGCGATGAACCCCAAGCTGCCCTACGACGCAGTGAAAGACTTCGCGCCCATCACCCTCGTCAGCCGCCTGGCCAATGTGCTGGTGATCCATGCGGGCCTGCCGATCAAGAGTTTCGACGAGCTGGTGAAGTACGCGCGCGCCAACCCCACGGCGCTCAACTACGCCAGCGCGGGCACGGGCTCGGTGTCGCACCTGAGCATGGAGCTGCTAAAGAACCAGGCCAAATTCCCCATGACCCACATCCCCTACCGCGGCGCGGGCGTGGCGCTCAACGACCTGCTCAGCGGCCAGATCCAGCTGACGTGGAACAACCTCTCGTCCAACCTGTCCAACATCCTGAACGGCAAGCTGCGCGCCCTGGCGGTGGCCGCACCCGCGCGCGTGCCGCAGCTGCCCGACGTGCCGACCTTTGCCGAGCTCAAGCTGCCCGACCTGAACCTCACCTCGTGGAACGGCCTGGCCGCGCCTGCGGGCACGCCCGATGCCATCGTGCAGAAGCTCTACGCGGCCACGCGCAAGATCGTGACCGACCCGGCCAACCAGGCCGTGTGGGTGGACAAGGGCATGATGGTGCCCCAGGACATCACCCCGGCCGCCTACCGCAAGGAGATCGCGGAGCGCATCGCCTTCTACCAGCGCATCGCCCGGGACAACAAGATCGAGCTGGACTCCAATTGATGATCATGACGACGACGAACCTGCTGCCTGGGCTGACCCGCATCGACGACCTGGCCCCCCAGCACGACGAGCTGGCCGGCTGGCGCCGCCACATCCACCAGCACCCGGAACTGGCCTTTGCCGAGCATGGCACGGCCGATTTCGTGGCCGGCAAGCTGCAGCAGTGGGGCTACGAGGTCACGCGCGGCATCGGCCAGACGGGCCTGGTGGCACAGCTGCGCGTGGGTAGCGGCAGCCGGCGCCTGGGCCTGCGCGCCGACATGGACGCCCTGCCGATCCAGGAGGAGACCGGCCTGCCCTATGCCAGCAGCGTGCCCGGCTGCATGCACGCCTGCGGACACGACGGCCACACCGCCATGCTGCTGGGCGCAGCAAGGCACCTGGCGGCCACGCGGCGCTTCAGTGGCACGCTGAACCTGGTCTTCCAGCCGGCGGAGGAGCGCGGATTCGACAGCGGCGCCAAGGCCATGGTGGCCGATGGGCTGTTCGAGCGCTTTCCGTGCGACATGGTGTTTGCCATGCACAACCACCCGGGCGCGCCGCAGGGCCACTTCCTCATGCGGCCCGGCGCTTTTCTCGCGGCCGGAGACCGGGTGTTCATCACCATCACCGGCGTGGGCGGCCATGCCGCGCGGCCGCACCTGGCGGTGGACCCGCTGGTGGCGGCCGCCGCCACGGTGATGGCGCTGCAGACCGTGGTCTCGCGCAACGTGGACCCGAATGAATCGGCCGTGGTCACCGTGGGCCGCCTGCGCTCGGGCGACGCGCTCAACGTGATCCCGGGCGAGGCCGAGATCGGCGTCAGCGTGCGCTCCTTCAGCGCCGCCGTGCGCGCCCTGCTCAAGGAGCGCATCACCGCCCTGGTGCACGCTACGGCCGAAGGCTATGGCGCGAAGGCCGAGATCCGCTATATCGAAGGCTACCCCGTGCTGGAGAACGATGCCGCCGCCGTGGCCCTGGCCGGCGAAGTGGCCACCGAACTGGTGGGCAGCAGCCAGGTAGAGCGCGACTTCACGCGCATGATGGGCAGCGAAGATTTTGCCTACATGCTGCAGTCCTGCCCCGGCGCGCTGGTGCGCATCGGCAACGGGCCATCGGAGGGCGGGCGCGGGCTGCACAACCCCAGGTACGACTTCCACGACGGCAACCTGCCGGTGGGGGCCGCCTTCTGGAGCCGGCTGGCCGAACGCTTTCTGGCCTGAACCAGCAGCGCCGCGCCTCAGGCGGGGCCCTGCTCCGCCACGCGCTTCATCGCCTCGTCCATCGCCACCGTCAGCGCCAGCGCCGACTCCTTGTTCGCCGTGGCGTCGGGCGGCAGCACGATGGGCGGCCCGAAGGTGATGCGGATGCGCGGGCGGGTGAAGAAGTGGCTGGCACGGATCTCACCCGGCCCGTCGTAGTGCGCGGGCACGATCTGCCCCTTGGCGCGCAGCGCAATGGTGGCCGCTCCGCGCTTGGCCTCGGGGTTCTCGGCATTGCGCGTGCCGCCCGGGAAGATCAGCACCAGCTGGCCTTGGTTGACCAGCGAGACCACGTGGCGGATGGTGGCCGTCGACGGGCTGCCCCGGTCCACCGGAAAGCCACCGCCCGAGCCCACGAACCAGGCGCCCAGCCTGGTCTCGAACAGTTCCTTCTTGGCCATCTGGTGCAGCTTGCGCGGCAGCGCGGCATAGCCCACCCACAGCGGGTCCGACCAGCCCACATGGTTGCAGACCACGATCTTGCCGCCCGGGGTATCCAGGTGCTCGGCCCCCGTCACCGTGACCCGGGCCACCCGGGACATCATGACCCGCAGGATGCGAACGAAGAGGTTGGGCTTTTGCAGCGCAGGGGATGCAGAGGCGGTGGAGGACGAAGAAGAGGAAGAGGGTGTGGCGTTGGTCATCAACAAGGGCGGCGGTCGGGAAGGCGCATGGGCGGCGGTGGTTTGCGGACCACCTGCCACCAGAATGATAAGCCCGTGTGACAGTCCACCCCGCCAGAATCCCTTAACGGCCCGTGCCAAGTGCAACGCAATGTGGCGCGGGGCGGGTGTTGGCCGCCTCGCTTTGATCGTCCGTCCGGCGGGGTTGCTGTTTTAGTGGTGTGCTTTGGTTGAGGGCGGGAGCCGGGGTGTGCGCCCGGCGGCGCACCTACCTTCTTTTGCTTCGCCAAAAGAAGGTAGGCCAAGAAAAGGCGACCCCGCTGCCCGTGTCCCCCATCGCCCTGTCGGGCGCTGGGGGCAGCCTGCGATGCTCTGTCCTGGGGTGCACCGCGGAACTCGCTGCGTTCCCCCTGCGGGTGAACTCCGCTCGGACAACCGCGGTGAGTCAGTTCACGAGGCGCGTGTCCTTCGGCACGCGCTCACCCCAGGCCTTGCGCTTCTCGGCACGGTCAGAAGGGGGTGGGAACGGGCCCCACACGGGCCATTGCTTCGCTCGGCCCGTTGCGCCTCGCTGCGCGTCGGCGTCGGCGTCGGCGTCGGCAGCGCGCAGCGCGTAACCGACACCCGGCGTAGCTGCGAAGCAGCAGCCGTCTTTGACCCCGCTCCCCACCCCTTCTGGCTGCGCCGAGAAGCGCAGGGCCTGGGGTGGGCGTGTGTGCCGAAGGACACACACGCTTCTTGATCTGGCTCGTCGCAGATGTTTGAGCGAAGTTCGAAGAACGCAGCGAGTTCTGCGACGCCACCCCAGGATCGAGGTTCTATGGTTCGCGTCAACCTGATTGACAC
>NZ_JBWKPP010000022.1:0-95985 GCF_059418305.1 Acidovorax sp. GW821-FHT09B03 | reverse complement strand
TGGTGACTTTCTCTTGGCGACGCAAGAGAAAGTTACTGCGCCGCCGGGCGCACATCCCGGCCCCCGCACTCAACCAAGGCACAAAGCAACCACAGAAAAACGGCCATAGCACAGGGCAACCACGGGGAACACCATGACAGAAGCCCCTCCAGCCCTCAACCCCTTACCCCGCCCCCCAGGCGAACGCGAGGCCCTGGAGCGCGCCTGGCAACCTCCACCCAAAGGCTGGAGAAGACTCTCCGCCGTCAATAACACCCAGGTCGGCCTGTTCTACATAGCCACCGCCCTGATGTTCTTCATCCTCGCCGGCGTGCTCGGCCTCATCATGCGTGCCCAACTGGCCGTACCGCAGGCCGGCCTGGTATCGGCCGCCACCTACAACCAGATCTTCACCATGCACGGCACGGTGATGATGTTCCTCTTCGCCGTGCCCGTGGTCGAAGCCATGGCCGTGTACCTGCTGCCCGGCATGCTGGGCACGCGCGACATGCCGTTCCCGCGCCTGTCGGCCTATGGCTTCTGGGCCTATGCCATCGGCGGCACCGTGTTCTTCGGCACCATCTTCTTCGGCGCCTCGCCCGACGGTGGCTGGTTCATGTACCCGCCGCTCACGGGCAAGGAGCATTCGCCCGGGGTGGGGGCCGACTGGTGGCTGCTGGGCATCGGCTTCATCGAGATATCGGCCATCGCCGGGGCTATCGAGATCATCATCGGCATCCTTTTCACGCGCGCGCCGGGCATGACCTTGATGCGCATGCCCATCTACGCCTGGGCCATGCTGGTCACGGCGCTGATGATCGTGTTCGCGTTCCCGGCCATCATCGCGGGCACGCTGCTGCTGGAGATGGAGCGTGCGTTCGACTGGCCCTTCTTCATCCCCGCGCGCGGGGGCGATCCGGTGCTGTGGCAGCACCTGTTCTGGTTTTTCGGCCATCCCGAGGTGTACATCATTTTCCTGCCCGCCGCAGGCATGGTGTCGATGATGGTGCCGGCGCTGGCGCGCACGCCCATCGTGGGCTACCGCTGGGTGGTGGCCGCACTGCTGGGCGTGGGCCTTCTCAGCTTTGCGCTGTGGGTGCACCACATGTTCACGGCCGGGCTGGGCTCGTTCACCATGCACTTGGTGTCGGCCGCAAGCTTTGCCGTGGCCGTGCCCAGCGCGGTGCAGGTGTTCGCGTGGATCGCCACCTTCTGGCGCGGGCGGGTCGAGGCCAACGCGCCCACGCTGTTCCTGGTGGGTTTCCACGCCATCTTCGTGCTGGGCGGGCTCACGGGCATCATGGTGGCGGTGCTGCCCTTCGACTGGCAGGTGCACGACACCTATTTCATCGTGGCCCACCTGCACTACGTGCTGATCGGGGGCATGGTGTTCCCGGTGTTCGCGGGGCTGTACTACTGGCTGCCGCTGATCAATGGCCACCGCATGTCCGAGAGCCTGGGGCGCTGGGTGTTCGGCCTCATGTTCGGGGGCTTCAACCTGGCCTTCTTCCCCATGCACATCGCCGGGCTCATGGGCATGCCGCGCCGGGTGTACACCTACGACGCGGGCCTGGGCTGGGAGTGGCCCAACCTGCTGTCCAGCGCCGGGGCCTTCGTCTTCGCGCTCGGTGTGGTGCTGTGCTTCTTCGACCTGGTGCGCACGTTTCTGCGCGAAGACGGGCCGCCCGCCAACCCCTGGAACGCGCCCACGCTCGAATGGGCCTCGGGCGGCGAGTACGGGCTGCGCAGCATACCGCCCGTGGGCTCGCGCGAGCCGCTGTGGCAGCACCCAGGCCTGCGCGAAGCGGCGGAGCTGGGCGCCTACTGGCTGCCGCGCACCATTTTCGGCGGGCGCGAGTCGCTGATCACCAGCCCGGTCGATGCCACGCCGCGCCAGCTGTTGCTGTTGCCTGGCGACGGCTGGTCGCCCTTCATCGCGGCGGCGGGCACGGCCGGGTTCTTCCTGCTGCTCACGGTATCGATGGTGGTGCCCGCGGTGCTGTGCGGCGTGATCGCCCTGGTGGCCATGGTGGTCTGGCTCTGGCAGTCCGACCGGCCCGTGGCCGCGCCAGAGGCCGAGGTGGCCGAGGGCGTGTTTCTGCCCACGCGCCGGGTGGGGCGCCACTCGCACTCGTGGTGGGCCGTGGTGGTGCTGCTGTGCGTGGACGCCAGCGTGTTCGCTTCGGCCACCTTCGCCCACCTGCATGTCTCCATGGCAGCCGATGTCTGCCCGCCACCGGGCGCTGCCTTGCCGCAGGCCGGCTGGCCGCTCGCATCGGGCGCGCTGCTTCTGGTCGGGTCGGCCGCGCTGTGGGTGGCCCAGCGGTCCTTCTCGCAGGCCACAGGCCAGGCCTGGCTGCGTGTGGCCACCGTGTTGGCCATGGCCTGCGCCGGTGGTGCCATCGCGCTGGAGTTCACGGGCCACCTGCAGGCGGGCCTGAACCCGCGTGCCGATGCCTGGAGTGCCACCGTCGCCGCGCTGCTCGGCTGGCAGGCGATGCACGTGGGCATTCTCGCCATCATGGGTGCCTATCTGCTGGCGCGCTCGCTGTCCGGACACCTGCAGCAGGGTGCGCGCGCCACGCTCGACAACACGGTGCTGTTCTGGCACTACGTGACGGTGCAGGGCATCGCCGGGGCGCTCATCGTGCAGGTGCTGCCGTCGTTGATGTGAGGGTCCCACCTGCAGATGCGGTGCTGTCTGGCACGCACGGCCTTGCACGGTGCGCATGCTGGGGCATGACCATTTCCGTTGCAAGCCGTTCCGCCGCACTGTCCCCATCCGCTGGCGGTCAGCAGCCCGATACCCTGGGCGAAATCCTCGACGAATTCGACGCCCTGGCCCAGAGCCACGGGCGGGTGGCTGTGGCCGACCTAGTCGACGCCGTGGGCCCGCGCAGCTACGGGCCGTTTCTGCTGGTACCGGCGCTGATCGAGATATCGCCCCTGGGGGGCATTCCCGGCGTGCCCACGGCCCTGGCCGTGGTGGTGGTGCTGTTTGCGGCGCAGATGCTCAGCGGCCGCAAGCGCCTGTGGATGCCCGCGTGGGTGGCCCGGCGCGACGTGGCCGCGGCCAGGATGAAGCGCCTGGTGGCCGGCGCGCGCCCCATGGCCACGCGCCTGGACCGCTGGTTCCACGGCCGCTTGCGCTGGCTGACCTCGGGCCTGGGGATGCGTCTGGCGGCGCTGGCCTGCATCGCGCTGGCCTGCATGGTGCCGCCACTGGAGCTGTTTCCGTTCGCCAGCTCGGTGCCCATGGGCGCGATTGCGCTGATCGGCCTGGCTCTGCTGGTGCGCGACGGCGCGCTGATGATCGTGGCCTCGCTGCTGGCGTGCGGTGCCACGGGGCTGCTCATCGCAACCCTGCTATGACAGCTGCCGCGGGCCCAGGGATGCGGGCCTGCGCTCAGGCGGGCCACCCAAGGCCAGAAACTCCCGCAGGCTGCCCACGCCGAGCTTGGAGAAAATGCGCTCCTTGTAGGTGACGATGGTCGCGGGCGACAGGGCCATCTTGCGGCCGATTTCCTTGGCGGTGCATCCCTCCATCAGCCATTCTGCGGTGGAGCGCTCGCGCGCAGACAGTGTGCTCCAGGGATCACGCTCCCCCTGTTTTTGCTCCTCCTGCGGGAACGCCAGCTCGTCGTGCCGGCAGGCCAGGCCCATGAGCGTGCTGCCGTACTGGCCAAGCAGCGTGGCGGCATGCCCCATGTCGAGTGGCACGCGCGAGAAGTAGAAGTTCAGGTAGCAGCGGTGGCCGCCCTGCAGGCCCAGCAGCGACACCTTGCCCGTGAACCCCGGCTCGTCGAACAGCACGCGCCGGTATTCTGCATCGCCGATGCCCGTGGGCGACATGCCCAGCAGGCGCAGGTCGGCGCCGCTGCGCGCGGGCGCCTCGGGTGTGCTGCCATCGCGCACCAGCGGGTAGTTGGGGTCGCGCCGGTACAGGTGCTTGACGTAGATGTCGGTGGTGGAGTCGATCAGCGGCTGGTTGCACACGCTAGCCGCCGCCGCATGGCGGATGCGGCCCTCGGGGTCGTAGCTCAGGTGGCTGAAGTGGTCGGCGCCCAGCACCGCGTGGATGCCTTCGAGCAGGCGGGCATGAAAACGCGGCCTGCCGATGTCCGCCACGCATTGCCCCAGCCAGGCATCGCGCGTCGCTAGCGCGGTTGTGCAATCCATTGTCTTGTCTCCTGTGCGCTCTGCCTTGCGTGGGGTGCGCAGGCGCGCTTTCCTGAAATGATGCCACAGACCATGGCCGCACGCATGTCCCCCTGCGAGGGGACAGACAGGGGACACGGTGCTTTCGAGAATGGCAGCTCAGTCAACGCCGAGATGCCATGCACGTCCTGCCCCGCTACCCCTACCGCCGCCCGCCCGAACTGGACGGGCGCCCTCAAGATCCCCGCCCCGCCGTGGTCATCGGCGGTGGCCTGACCGGCCTGTCGCTGGCCCTGGACCTGGCGCGCCGCGGCGTGCCCGTGCTGGTGCTCGACGACGACGATACCGTGGGCGTGCGCGGCCTGGCCTCGCGCGGCATGTGCTGGGCGCAGCGCACGCTGGACATTTTCGAGCGCCTGGGCGTCGCCGGGCGCATCACCGCCAAGGGCGTGGCCTGGAACGTGGCGCGCGTGCTGGCCAGGGACCAGCCCGTCACCTCCTACACCCTGCAGGACCAGCCCGACCTGCGCCACAACGGCTTTGCCAACCTGCAGCAGTACTACGTGGAGCAGTACCTGGTCGAGGCGCTGCAGGCCGAGCCGCTGGCCGAAGTGCGCTGGCTCAACAAGGTCGAGCACATGGCCCCGCACCAGGGCGGCGTGCGCCTCACCGTGGGCACCCCCGATGGGCCTTATGAACTGGACGCGCAGTGGGCCGTGGCCTGTGACGGGGCCTCCAGCCCCAGCCGCGCTGCGCTGGGCCTGGCGCCCGTGGTGCACGACCGCACCGAAGACCGCTGGATCATCATCGACATCACGGTGCCTGGCTGCGACTGGGCCCAGGAGCGCTGGACCTGGCTGGACGCCTCGGCCAACGGCGGGCGCGCGGTCTGGCGCCACAAGATGGCCGACGACACCTGGCGGCTCGATTTCCAGCTGCGCGAGGACGAGGACGCCGTGGCCGCTGCCACGCCCGAGGCCATGCGCCGCCGCGTGCATGCCCTGTTCGGTGACGACCTGGTGTTCGAGATCGCCTGGTCCGGCGTCTGGGCCTACCGGCACGAATGCCTGGCCGACCTGCGCGCCGGCCGCGTGCTGTTTGCCGGCGATGCCGCCCACCTGGTTGCGCCGTTTGGCGCGCGCGGCGGCAATGGCGGCGTGCAGGACGCAGACAACCTGGCCTGGAAGCTGGCCCTGGTACTGAACCATGGCGCCGACGAGGCGCTGCTCGACACCTATTCCACCGAGCGCAAGCAGGGCGCCTTCGAGAACATCCGCCAGGCGCGGCGCTCCTCGCGCTTCGTGCACCCGCAGGGCCATGCCTCGGCCCGGCTCTGGCGCGAGGCCATCATCTCCATGGCGCCGCAGCTGCCCTGGGCGGCACGCTGCATCAACACCGGCCGCTTGTCGGCCCCGTGCCGCTACACCGATTCGCCGCTGCTGGCCGGCGATGCCGGGGCGGGTGCCGCGCTGCCCGACGTGCGCCTGGGCGGCACCAGCCTGCACCACCTGCTGGGCCCCTGGTTCACCCTGCTGGTGTTTGGCGACCGGCTGCCGCGTGCGCTGGCCTCGGTACAGCACCCGCTGCTGGCGGTGGTGCTGGTGTCCCCGGCCTGCGATGGGCAGGGCCGCGCGGCGCTGCTGCGCCAGCTCGGGGTGGGGGCGGACAGCGGCGAGTGCTGGCTTGTGCGGCCCGACCAGCATGTCGCCACCCGCCAGGCCCACCTGCAGCCCGCGCTGGTGCCGGCCCTGCTGGCCGCCGCCCTCGCGCCCCTTCCCACCGATCCACCACCCGCCCTTGCCCATGACCTGCACGCAACAACAGCTTGATGACGTACTGGAGTCCCTGATCGCGCTGACCGACGCCGCCACCCCCGCGGTGCAGAGCGATCTGCTCACCCGCCTGGTGCTGGCGCTCGCGGCCGAAGTGGACGACGCCGCGCGGCTGCAGGCCGCCATCGCCAGTGTGGCCCGCTCCGCCGGCCGCAGCCTGCAACCCGCACTCCCTTGAATTTCCCCCTTGAATCGAAAGAACGCATGAGCCATTCCCCCGCATTCGCTTCGCAGGCCGACCTGGCCGAGAAGAAGACCAGCTTCACCCAGCTGTCCGCCAACGCCTGGGCCTACACCGCCGAGGGCGACCCCAACTCCGGCGTGATCATCGGCGACGACAGCGTGATGGTCATCGATGCCACGGCCACCCCGGTGATGGCCGCGGCCCTGGTGCGCCGCATCCGCGAGGTGACCGACCTGCCCATCCGCCACGTGGTGCTCACCCACTACCACGCCGTGCGGGTGCTGGGCGCCGCCGGCTTTGTGCCCGAGGGGGCGGTCAACGTGATCGCCAGCCGGGCCACGCGCGACCTGATCGTGGAGCGCGGGGCCGAGGACATGGCCTCGGAGATCGGCCGCTTCCCGCGGCTGTTCCAGGCCCAGGAGAGCATTCCCGGCCTGACCTGGCCAACCATCGTGTTCGACAAGGAGCTGACCCTGCACCTGGGCAGCCTCGAAGTGCAGTTGCTGCACCTGGGCGCCGGCCATACCAGCGGCGACTCCATCGTCTGGATCCCCTCGCAGGGCATCGTCTTCTCGGGCGACCTGGTGGAGTTCAATGCCGGCGTCTACACCGGCGACGCGCATTTGGCGGCCTGGCCGGCCACGCTCGACCGCCTGGCCGCCCTGAAGCCCGAGCAGCTCGTGCCCGGCCGCGGCCCGGCGCTGCGCACGGCGGCCGACAGCCTGAACGCCATCGCCTATACGCGCGATTGGGTGCAGACCCTGCTGCAGTGCGCGCGCGACGGGGTGGCCGCGGGCCACACGCTGCAGCAGGTCTATGCCGACACGCGGCGGGTGATGGACCCCGTGTTCGGCCAGGTCTTCATCTACGAGCACTGCATTCCCTTCGACGTCTCGCGCGCCTACGACGAAGCCCGGGGCATCGCCAACCCGCGCATCTGGACCGACGTGCGTGACCGCGAGATGTGGGCCGCCATCCAGTCCTGAAACCAACGATTCCCCAGCCACTCCATGAAACTCGCCACCCTCCGAAACCACCGCCGCGACGGCCAGCTCGTGGTCGTCAGCCGCGACCTGCAGCGCATGCGCGCCGTGCCCGAATGCCCCACCCTGCAGTCCGCCCTGGACCAGTGGGACGCCATGGCGCCCGCGCTGCAGCGCACCGCCGACGCCCTGGACGCGGGGCAGGGGCCCTTCGAGGCCTTCCACCCCGAGGCCTGCGCGGCGCCGCTGCCGCGCGCCTACCAGTGGCTCGATGCATCGGCCTACCTGAACCACGTGGAGCTGGTGCGGCGCGCACGCGGCGCCGACACGCCCGATGAATTGCGCCGCGAGCCGCTGATGTACCAGGGCGGATCGGACGACTTCCTGGGTGCCCACGACCCCATCGAAGCCGCCGACGAGGCTTTCGGCATCGACCTGGAGGCCGAGGTCGTCGTCGTCACGGGCGACGTGCCCATCGGCTGCAGTGCGCAAGCCGCGCTGGGCCGGGTGCGCCTGGTCGGCCTGGCCAACGACGTCACGCTGCGCCACCTGGTCCCGCCCGAAATCGCCAAGGGCTTCGGCTTCCTGCAGTCCAAGCCCGCCACGGCCCTGTCCCCGGTGTTCGCCACACCCGACGAGCTGGGCCCGCATTGGCGCGGCGGCAAGCTGCACCTGCCGCTGGTGTCCACGCTCAACGGCGAACGCCTGGGCGCGCCCCATGCCGGCGTGGACATGGACTTTGACTTCGGGCAACTGATCGCGCATGCCGCGCGCACGCGCCGGCTGGTGGCCGGCACCATCGTGGGTAGCGGCACGGTCTCCAACCGCGACCCGGCCGCGGGCGTGAGCTGCCTGGCCGAGCGCCGGGTGCGCGAGCAACTGGGCGGGGCGAGCGTGCTCACTCCCTTTCTGCGCCACGGCGACCGGGTGCGCATCGAGGTGCGTGATGCGGCGGGGCACAGCCTGTTCGGCGCCATCGAGCAGACCGTGCGCACGGGGGCGGCGGCATGAGCGCAGGGCCGGGCCTGCGCCTGCACACCTACTTTCGCAGCTCGGCGGCGTTTCGGGTGCGCATTGCGCTGGAGCTCAAGGGCCTGGCCTGGGAGCCGGTGCCGTGGCAACTGGCGGCCGGCGCGCACTGCGGCGAGGCCTACCGCGAGATCGCAAGCTTCGGCCTCGTGCCCTTGCTCGAGATCGACGGGCTGCGGCTGCAGCAGTCGATGCCCATCATCGAGTACCTCGATGCGCGCTTTCCGGCCGTGCCGCTGCTGCCTGTGGGCGAGCCCGAGAAGGCCCGCGCCCGCGCCCTGGCCCAGCTCGTGGCCTGCGAGATCCACCCGCTCAACAACCTGCGCGTGCTCCAGTACCTGCGCGGCACGCTGGGCCTGCCCGAGTCCGAGGTCGGCATCTGGTACCGCCACTGGTGCGCCGAGGGCCTGGCCCGCATGGAGGCAGAGCTGCAGGCCGTACCTTGCGCCGGTGACTACGCGCTGGGCGCATCGCCCTCCATCGTCGATTGCTTCCTGGTGCCGCAGCTGTTCAATGCGCGGCGCTTCGAACTCGACCTCGGACCTTATGAACGCGTGCGGCATATCGAGCAGGCCTGCATGGCGCTGCCGGCCTTCCAGCGCGCCCAGCCCGCCAGCCAGGTGGATGCGCGCTGACAACCCCCCTACAAGAACCACCAGGAGACCATGATGACCAAACCCTTTTCAGTGCCTGCAATGCCCGAACGGCGCGCCCTGCTGGCGGGCGCCTGCCTGCTGCCCCTGTCCCGCCTGGCGCGGGCCAACGGCGCCGACACCCGGCCCATCGAATGGGTGGTGGGCTATGCCGCCGGCGGCGGCTCCGACGTGGTGGCCCGGCTGCTGGCCGAATCCATGGGCAAGGCACTGGGGCAGGCCATCGTCATCGTCAACAAGCCCGGGGCGGCGACCAATATCGCGGCCGACTATGTGGCCCGCTCGCGCGAACGTGGCCGCACCCTGTTCAGCGGCGATTTTGCGACCCTGGCGGCCAACCCCGCGCTGTTCGACAAGCTCAGCTACGACGCGGCCAAAGACCTCGCGCCGGTCGGCATGATGGCGCGCTTTCCGCTGATCCTGGTGGTCGCGCCCCGGGTGCCGGCCAGCAACTTCAAGGAGTTCCTGGCCTGGGCCAAAGCACTTCCGCAAGGGGTGACCTACGCCTCGCCCGGTTCCGGCACGGCCCACCACCTGGCCACCGAGCTGCTGCGCGAGCGCACGGGCCTGAACCTCGTGCACGTGCCCTACCGGGGCGCCGCGCCTGCGGTGCAGGACCTGCTGGGCAACCAGGTGGATTGCATGCTGATCGATTCGGCCAGCGGCCTGCCGCACATCGCGGGCGGCAAGCTGCGGGCGCTGGGCGTCACCACCGAGCAGCGCACGCGCGTGCTGCCCCAGCTGCAGACGCTGGCCGAGCAGGGGTTGACCGGGTTCGACGCCTATTCGTGGCAGGGCCTCACGGTGCCCACGGCCACCTCGGCCGAGGACGTGAAGCGCTTCAACGCCGCGCTGGTCGCGGCGCTCCAGTCCGAGGCGGTGCAGGGCAAGCTGCTCGCCATGGGCGTGGAGCCCACGCCCGGCACCCCGCAGCAGATGGCCAGCTACGTCGGTACCGAGCGCGAGCGCTGGGGCAAGCTGATCCGCGAGCGCGGCATCAAGGTCGATTGAGGTGCCCGTGACCACCACCACGATCCAATACGACGATCTCGTCGAGTCCGTTGCTGCTGCGCTGCAGTTCATCAGCTACTACCATCCACCGGACTACATCGCTCACCTGGCGAGGGCGTATGAGAAAGAGCAAAGCCGGGCCGCGAAGGATGCGATTGCACAAATCCTGGCGAGCAGCAAGATGAGCGCCACCGGCCGGCGCCCCGTATGCCAGGACACGGGCGTCGTGAACGTGTTCCTGAAAGTGGGGATGGATGTCCGGTGGGCGGGGTTCGAGGGTACCCTGGATGATTCCATCAATGCAGGGGTACGGCGCGCCTACACCGATCCCGCCAATCCGCTTCGGGCGTCCGTAGTGGCGGACCCCCAGTTCGAGCGCAAGAACACCAGGGACAATACGCCTGCGGTGATCTTTGCCGAGATCGTTCCCGGCAACACCTTGGAAGTGTTCATCGCCGCCAAAGGGGGAGGAAGCGAGAACAAAAGCCAATTCGCCATGCTCAATCCTGGCGACAGCGTGGTGGACTGGGTTCTCAAGACGGTCCCCACCATGGGCGCAGGATGGTGTCCTCCGGGCATGCTCGGGATAGGCATAGGCGGCAGCGCCGAGAAGTCGATGGTCATGGCCAAGGAAAGCCTGATGGACGACCTCGACATGTACGGGCTGCAGGCCAAGTCCTCGCGCGGCGAGAAGCTCGACAAGGTCGAGGAGATGCGCCTGGAGCTGTACCACAAGGTCAACGCCCTCGGTATCGGCGCGCAGGGCCTGGGCGGCCTGACCACGGTGCTGGACGTGAAGATCAAGATGTACCCCACGCATGCGGCCAGCAAGCCCGTGGCCATGATCCCCAACTGCGCGGCCACGCGCCATGCCCACTTCGTGATGGATGGCTCGGGCCCGGTGTACATGACGCCGCCTTCGCTGGACCTGTGGCCCAACGTGAACTGGGCACCCGACTACAACAAGAGCAAGAAGGTCAACCTCGATACCCTGACCAAGGAAGAAGTGGCCAGCTGGAAGCCGGGCGACACCCTGCTGCTCAACGGCAAGATGCTCACCGGACGCGACGCCGCGCACAAGCGCATCAAGGACATGCTGGCCAAGGGCGAGAAGCTGCCCGTGGACTTCACCAACCGCGTGATCTACTACGTCGGCCCGGTGGACCCGGTGCGCGACGAGGCCGTGGGCCCGGCCGGCCCGACCACCGCCACGCGCATGGACGGTTTTACCGAGATGATGCTGGCCGAGACCGGCCTGATCGCGATGATCGGCAAGTCCGAGCGCGGCCCGGTGGCCATCGAGGCGATCAAGAAGCACCAGAGCGCCTACCTGATGGCCGTGGGCGGCGCCGCCTACCTGGTGAGCAAGGCCATCAAGACCGCCAAGGTGCTGGGCTTTGCGGACCTGGGGATGGAAGCCATCTACGAATTCGACGTGGTGGACATGCCGGTGACGGTGGCCGTGGATGCGGGGGGCACCAGCGCCCACATCACCGGGCCGGCGGAGTGGCAAAAGCGCATTGCGGCAGGTGCCCGCAAGACAATCATGCTGGAGAGCGTCTGAGAACGTTCCCGGCCGAAAGGAGATGACGATGTTCGATGAACGAGAGTTGGCGGCAACCCGCCCCGAGGGCATGGATGCGATGGAGTGGCCGTTGCGCGTGCAATTGGCGGCCTGCTACCGCGTGTTCCACGCCCGGGGCTGGAGCGAGGAGATCTTCAACCACATCACGGTGCGCGTGCCGGGGCGGGAGGCGCACTTCCTGATCAACCCCTTCGGCCTGCACTACGGCGAGGTGACGGCGAACAACCTGCTGAAGATCGACCTGCAGGGCCAGCCGGTGGGGGCTGCGGACTACCCGGTCAACCGCGCCGGCTTCGTGATCCACAGCGCCATCCATGCGGCGCGCGAGGACGCGCACTGCATCATGCACACCCACCACACGGCGGGCGTGGCCGTGTCGTGCAAGGCCGAGGGCCTGAAGTTCGACAATTTCTATTCGGCCTTTCTGAGCGGCAACGTGGCCTACCACGCCTTCGAGGGCATCACCGTGCACCCGGGCGAACAGGACCGCCTGGTGCACAGCCTGGGTGCCAGCAACTGCCTGATCCTGCGCAACCACGGCCTGCTGGTCACGGGCCGCAGCCTGCCCGAGGCCTTCTACTTCAACTACGTGCTGCAGCGTGCCTGCGAGGTGCAGGTGCTGGCCGATTCCATGGCCGGCGCCAACACCCCCATCCCGGCCCAGGCGCTCGCGGTGTCGTCGCGCGACGTGGGGCTGACCGACCCGGACAACGATCTGCATGCCAAGCTGTTCTGGGCCGCGGTGCGCCGGGCGGGCCTGGGGCTTGGCGACCTGGTCCACTGACGGGTATTTTCTAGGGCGGACGGGCCCGATTTTCACGTACCATCGCCGGGCCGTGGCATCCACCGGGCAGGGGATTGCCGCCACCGCTTCGCACGCACTGATTGCACAACAAGCACAGGAGACAAACCATGAGCCTTTCCCCCGCAACCTCCCGCCGCGACATCCTGCAACTGGCCCTGGCCGGCGCCGCAGGCACGCTGCCCTTCATGGCCCAGGCCCAGGCCATCGACACCGTGAAGATCCTGGCCGGCTTTGCCGCCGGCGGCACCGTGGACACCCTGGCGCGCCGCGTGGCGACCCAGATCACGGGTGGCTACGCCAAGTCGGCTGTGGTGGAGAACAAGACCGGCGCGGGCGGGCAGATCGCCATCACCACGCTCAAGGCCGCCCCTGCCGACGGCGCCACGCTGCTGGCCACGCCCATGTCCATGCTGGGCATCTACCCCCATACCTACAAGAAGCTGCCCTACGACCCCGTGGCCGACGTGACCCCGGTCTCGCTGGGCGTGGTGTTCGACATGGGCTTTGCCGTGGGCCCGCAGGTGCCGGCCTCGGTGAAGACCGTGCCCGAGTTCCTCGAATGGTGCAAGGCCAACCCCACGGGCGCCAACTTCGGCTCGCCCGCGCCGGGCTCGGTGCCGCACTTCGTGGGTGAACTGATCAGCCGCGCCGGCAAGGTGGACATGCGCCACGTGGGCTTTCGCGGCTCGCAGCCGGCCATCCTGGACCTGCTGGGCGGGCAGATCGCGGCCGTCTCGGCGCCGGTGGGTGAGTTCCTGCCGCACCTCCAGGGCGGCAAGATCCGCGTGCTGGCCACCTCGGGCGCCACGCGCAACAAGTTCATGCCGGGTGTCAGCACGCTGATCGAGCAGGGCTACAAGGACATGGCCTACAACGAATGGTTCGGCTTCTTCCTGCCGGGCAAGGCGCCGGCCGAGCTGGTGGCCAAGGCCAATGCCGCCATCCGCACCGCGCTGGCCGACAAGGATGTGATCGCCGGGCTGGCGGCGATGGGGCTGGAGGCGCGCTCGTCGAGCCCGGCCGAGCTGGCGGCGCTGCTCAAGGCCGATGGCGAGCGCTGGGGCCCGATCGTCAAGGCCATCGGCTTCACGGCCGAATCCTAGGACTGAGTCCTAGTTCTTGCCGGGCGGGGGAGGGGGCAGTTGCAGCGCGGCCAGCGCATTGCTCAGCTCACTTCGCCGGCGCAGGGCTTCTTCTTCCCGGATGGGCGCGTTGGCGCGCTGGTGCTGCTCGCGTGCGTTGTTGCGCCGGCTCTTCATCTCGGCGTCGAGGGCGATGCGCTCGTTGAGGAATTCGCCGTACCCGACCTGGCCGGTGTACAGGCGCGACAGCAGCACGGTGAAGCGCGAGTTCTCCTCTTCCACGATGTCAGCATAGGCGGGCGGCGCGTTCTTCAGGCGGAACTCCGCACCCGCGTTCACGCAGTCCTTGCGCAGGCCTGCCCACGACTGGATGGCTTGCTTTTCGTCCCCCACCGTCGCGACCTCGGTGCTCGAGCGCAGCGCCAGGGGTGCCGCCTCGGGCTGCGCGATGCTGCCGACCCGGGGCTTGAGCGTGGCCAGGCTGGCGTGGCTGTCCAGTGCCGCAAGGCAGATGGCCGTAGGATCTTCGGCCGCCGTGCGCTGGGTGGGTGCGGGACCGGTGCCACTGCACCCGGCGAAGCCAAGGCAGGCAACGGCAAAACAAAGGGCTTTCATTTTCTTGCCTCTCTTTCAAACGGTGTTTTTTTCCACTCTAACCAGATCGCCTGCCGAGGTGGGTACAAGCGCCCGTAGACGCGCTGTCGGCCTACAAGGGTGCGCAGCGGCAGGTGCGCCCGATGGGCCCATGTCGTGTTGGATGGCGCGGGCAACGGATCGGCTCCTACACAACGGCCCTGTGCGGTCAGGCCCAATTTCGGCATCCCCATCCCTGCCTGGAGAACGCCGTGGACTCGATCAACCAGAACCAGCCCGAAGACACGCACCAGCACCTGGCGGGCGGCGAGGCAGCCCGGCGCATCCAGGCGATGGCCGAGGATGCCGGGGCCTGCTTCTTCTGCACCAACGCGCCCGGCGGCGACACCAAGGGAACGCGGCCCATGAGCATCGAGAAGGCGGATGGGGCAGGCCACCTGTGGTTCCTGAGCGCATCCGACAGCCACAAGAACCGCGAGATCGAGGCCGACCCCCATGTGCGCATCTTCCTGCAGGGGGCCAAGCACTCGGGCTTTCTGGTGCTGGAAGGCACCGCCACCATCCACCGCGACAAGGCGCTGATCGACGGGCTGTGGAACCCGGTCATGAAGACCTGGTTCACCGCGGGCAAGGACGATCCGCGCATCACAGTGATCGAGGTTGTGCCGGCTTCCGGCTACTACTGGGACAACAAGCATGGCGGCCTGGTGGCGGCCACCAAGATGGTGATCGGCGCTGCCATCGGCAAGACGCTGGACGACTCCATCGAAGGGCAGCTTCGCCCATGACGCGCCCGGCGGCTTTGTGCTGACCGTGGCCATGCAGGGCCTGCGGCAACTGGGCCGGGCATGCATCCGCATGCCGGTGCTGGGCGTGCTGGTCCTGGCGGTGCGCAACTATGTGCTGCACCAGAGCGCCAACCAGGCGGGCAGCCTGGCGTTCTCGTCGCTGCTGGCCATGTTTCCGCTGTTGATCCTGTTGTCCGCCGCTGCCGGCTTCTTCGGCCAGCCCGGCGAGGCCGCGGCACTGGCCGAGCGCGTGGTGGGCTACGCGCCACCGGTGGTGCGCGATGCCATGCAGCCCGTCATCCGCCAGGTGCTCGCGCAGCGCAACGAGGCCTTGCTCACCGTGGGCCTGATCGTGACGCTGTGGACCGGCTCGTCCGGCATGCAGGCCGTGCGCTCGGCGCTGAACCGCTCCTACGGCATCACGCGCGGCCTGCCGTTCTGGAAGGCGCGCATCAAGGCTACGCTGTTCACCGTCATCGTGGGCGCTGGCGTGCTGGCCACCTTCAGCTCGGTGATCATCATGCCGCGCATCTGGCAGTTCGTGGTGTCCAGCGTCGACGGTGCCGACGAGGTGGTCTGGCTGTACGACAGCGTGCGCTACGGCGCGGCCTACATCACGCTGAGCCTGTTGTACGCGCTGCTCTACGGCTGGCTGCCCGACATACGCCAGCGCCTGGGCACGGTGCTGCCCGGCGCCTTCATCGGGGCGGCCCTGTGGGTGGTCGCGGCCGCCACGCTGTCGTACTCGCTGCGCACGGCCGGCAAGCTGGCGCTGGTCTACGGCAGCTTCGCGGGCATCGTGGCCACCCTGGTGTTTCTCTACATCAGCGCGACCACGCTGATCTTTGGCGCGGAAGTCAACGCGGTGCTGCGCGAGAAGAAGCGGGACCCGGCGGCGGTTGAAGACCCCGCTTGACCCCCTGTTCGCATGGTCGCAAGAAAAAAGCGGCCCGCAGGCCGCTTGTTCCGCGCAAGGATCGATCAGATCTTGTCGATGGCCTTCTTCACGGCCTCCTTGGCGTCGCCCACCTGCGCCTGGGTCTTGCCCACGGCCTGGTCGGCCAGGCCCTCGCCTTGCAGCTTGGGGCTGTTGACAACCTTGCCAGCGGCTTCCTTCACCTGGCCCTTGATGTCGGTGGCACGTCCTGCTACTTGGTCCTTGTTCATGGTTCGCTTTCCTTGGTTGGCACCGCGAAACGTGCGGTACCCCAAGGATGGAAGTGCTGCAGGCGCCTGGCTGTCGGAGAGCTGCCCATCCGCGCGTCGGGCAGGTCTGCGTCCCTTCACCCTGGGCGGACAGTGGCCCCGATGTCCGCGGCCCGCAGCGCGGCATGGATGCGCGCCGTGGTGTCCGCCGCCGGCACCATGGGCCGCAGTGCTGGCACATGCGCGCGCCCGATGTTGCCGATGGGCAGGCGCTGCAGCAGGTGGCCCAATGGCACCAGCGCCAGGCGCAGCACCTGGCCAAGCACCTCGCGCCCGTCGCGCAGCTGCAGGGCGTAGCGCAGCATGGCGGTGTGCGAGCGCCAGTGCAGGCCCAGCCGGGTCTGGCCCAGCACGTGGGCCGCCTCCAGCCACTGCCAGCGTGCGGCCGGCGGCTCGCCCGCGCTGGCCTCGAAGCGGGCCAGGAGATGATCGAATGCCGGACGCTGCAACGCGGGTGCGGGTACAGGTACGGGCGCCAGCGGTGGCGGGCCGCTCATGCGGCTGTCCCGCGGCCTTGCGCGTGGGCATGGCCGCGCGCAAGCTGCCGCCAGCGCCGCTGCCGGTGGAGGTAGAACACCCAGGCAAATGCGGCGCTGAGCGGTGTCATCAGCCACGGCAAATGGCGCGCACGCACGAACACCTCGTCGGTGTAGCAGGTGCGCTCGGGCGTGCCAGGTGTGCCGGGCAGGCTGTGCACGGTGATGCGGTGGTCCCACGCGCGCATGAGCTGGCCTGTGCCGTTGTCGCGCAGCAGCGGCCAGGCGCGGGGGATGCCGTCGCAGGCGTGCACGCTGATGCGCGCGGTCTGCCGGCCCATGGGCACGAGGCCGAAGAGCGCGAAGCGCAGCTCCGTGTCGCCGAGCGGCCAGTGCGCGGGCCAGGGACCTTGCATGGTGCCAAAGCGCAGCAGCGGCGCGGTGATATGGCGAAACAGCGCTGTGGTCTGCAGCTGCGCAGCCACCCAGTCGGCCGGGGCGGGCAGGGTGGTGGTGAGGCACACGCGCAGGCTGCCGGGCGGGCGCTGCAGGGTGGAGGCGGGCGGGCCCATCTCGGCGGTGCCGAGGGCGGCGGGCACGGCGGCCTGCGGGTCGGTGGGGTGGCGGTCGGTCATGCGGTTGTCTTTTCCGCTGTGGCGGTGCCGCCCTCGGGCCGCAGCATGCGCAGGCCGTTGGCCACCACCAGCAGGCTGGCGCCCATGTCGGCGAACACCGCCATCCACATGGTGGCCTGGCCGGCCAGCGCCAGGCCGAAGAACACGGCCTTGATGCCCAGCGCCAGCGTGATGTTCTGCACCAGCACCCGGTGCGTGCGGCGAGACAGGCGCACCGTCTCGGCCACGCGGCGCAGGTCGTCGTTCATGATCACCACGTCGGCCGTCTCCATGGCCACATCGGTGCCGGCCGCGCCCATGGCAAAGCCGATGTCGGCCTTGGCCAGCGCGGGGGCGTCGTTGATGCCGTCGCCCGCCATGGCCGTCATGCCGTGCTTGTGCTGCAGGGCGGCGATGGCGGCGAGCTTGTGCTCGGGCAGCAGGCTGGCCTGTACTTCGGCAATGCCGGCTTCCCTGGCGGCGGCCTGGGCGGCGGCGGCATGGTCCCCGGTCAGCATCACGGGCACTACGCCCAGGGCCTTGAGGTCGGCCACGGCCTGCACGGCCTGCGGGCGCAGGGTGTCGGCCACGGCGAACAGGGCGCGCACGGCATCGGCGTCGGCCAGCAGGGTCACGCTGCGGCCCAGGGCCTCGTGCTCTGCGGCGGCGGCCTCGACGGCGTCGGTCCACAGCTGGCGCTCCTGCATCAGGCGGCGGTTGCCCAACTGCCACGTGCTGCCGGCAATGCGGCCCTGCACGCCGCGCCCGGCCAGGGCGGTGAAGTCCTCCACCGCAGGCAGGTCGGCGCCTGCGGCGTCCCCCAGGCCGGCCGCGATGGCTTTCGATACCGGGTGGTCCGAGTGGCCCGCCAGCGCGCGCGCCACGTCGGTGGCAGCATCGTCGCCAAACTGCGCCTGGCCCACCAGAACGGGTTTGCCGGCGGTGATGGTGCCGGTCTTGTCGAAGGCAACGGCGCGGATGCCGCGCGCCTGCTCCAGCCAGGCACCGCCCTTGACCAGGATGCCGCGGCGCGCCGCCGCGGCCAGGCCGCTGACCACCGTGACGGGCGTGGAGATCACCAGCGCACACGGGCAGGCAATCACCAGCAGCACCAGTGCGCGGTAGATGGCATCAAGCCAGCCCCAGCCCAGCAGCAATGGTGCGCCCACGGCCACCACCACCGCCAGCACGAAGACGGCGGGGGTGTAGATGGCAGCAAACCGGTCCACGAAGCGCTGCGTGGGCGCGCGGCTGGCCTGGGCCTCTTCCACCGCGCGGATGATGCGGTCCAGCGTTGTGTTGCCGGCGGCGGAGGTCACCTGCATCAGCAACTCGGCCTGGGCATTCAGCGTGCCGGCGTAGAGCTTGTCGCCGGGCACCTTGTCCACGGCCAGGCTTTCGCCGGTGACGCTGGATTCGTCCACCGCGCCGCGCCCGGTGGTCACCGTGCCGTCCAGCGGCACGCGGCCACCGGGGCGCACGCGCAGCGTGGCGCCCAGCGCCACCTCGGCCGCGGGCACGCTGCGCCACTGGCCATTGGCTTGCTGCACATCGGCCTGCTCCGGGCTCAGCGCCAGCAGCGAACCGATGGCGTTGCGCGCGCGGCCCACGGCACCTTCCTCGATGCGCTCGGCCAGGGCGTACAAGGCCATCACCATGGCCGCCTCGGGCCACTGGCCGATGGCGAAGGCGCCCGTGACGGCCACAGCCATCAAGGTGTTGATGCCCAGTTGCCCGCGCAGCAGCGATTTCAGGCCGGCTTTGTAGATGCCCAGGCCCGCCAGCAAGATGGCCACCGCCGCCAGCGCCATGCCGCCGTAGTGCCACACCGGCGTGTCCGGGCCCAGCAGGTGCGCCAGCTCGGCGCCCGTGGCCGCCGCCAGCGATGCGCCGATGCGGCCCCAGCCGGGCAGGGCGCCGTGGTCGTGGCCTGCATGCTCGTCTGCACCACCCTGGCTGGCGTGGTCGTGGCCTGTGTGGTCATGGGCGCCGCCGTGCGTGTGGTCATGCGGCGCTGCGGATGCCTTGACCGGCGCGGCATTGGCAGAGCAACTGCCATCGGGCGCGCAGCAGGACACATTGACCTGCAGCGGGCGGCGCGGGGTAGATGCCCGGGGCAGGGGCAGGGCCACCGCCACGGGCGCGGAGGGCTCTGGCGGTCCCTGCGGATGGGTGTGTCGGCTCGATTCCGTGGTCATGGTCTTTTCCTTTGCGGGGGCGGATGTCGATCCGCCATGCCATGATTGGAATCCTTGAAGTCACTTGAAGGTCAAGCGCATGCCAACAGACATAGCAAGGTTACGCATCGGCGAGGCCGCCCAGCGCTCGGGCGTCTCCACCGCCAACATCCGCTACTACGAGAAAGAGGCCTTGCTCGCCGCCGGCCCGCGCAGCGAAAGCAGCTACCGCCTGTACAGCGATGCCGACATCCACCAACTGCGCTTCATCCGCCTGTGCCGCGCCATGGACATGTCGCTCGACGAGGTGCGCACGCTGCTGGCGCTGGACCGGGACAGCGCCGCCGCTGACCACACTGCCTGCGACACGCTGGACGAGCACCTGAGCCACGTGCGCATCCGCCTGCAGGAGTTGAAGACCCTGGAGCGCGACCTGATCGCGCTGCGCCGCCGCTGCGATGGCACCGACGGGCACTGCCATGTGATCGAGGCGCTGCACGAGCGTGCTGATGCCGAGCCCGTGGCGCCGCCGGGGCCGGCGCCGGCCAAGCGGCATGTGTGAGCAGGGCTGCCTTGCGCCTTGCATCCTAAAATTGTATGATATGCATCATGCGAAATAGCAAGACCACTGCCAGAAGCGCTGCCAAGGAGGCCACGCACGAGCGCATCGTGTCCGTGGCGGCCCGCGCCATTCGCCGCAGTGGCTACGACGGGACCGGGGTCGCGGACATCATGAAGGAGGCGGGCCTCACGCATGGCGCCTTCTACGCCCATTTCGATTCGCGTGAGGCCATGCTGGCCGAAGCGGCGGCGAAGGCCTGCGCGGAGTCCGCAGCCGCTGCCGCCGAGGTGGTGGCCAGCGTGCCGCCGGGCACGGCCCTGGCGTCCATGCTGGGCAGCTATCTCTCCCGGGGGCATGTGGAACAGGTGGAGTTGGGATGCCCCCTGGCCGCGCTGGGCTCCGAAACCATGCGCCAGGCCCCCGAGGTGCGGCGGGTCGCTACCCGGCACATCAAGGAAATGGTCGATCTGATCGCCCGCCAGTCCCCGGACTGGGGGCAACCCGGCGCCCACGAGCGCGCGCTGGCCACCGTGGCCACCATGGTGGGGGCCTTGCTGCTGGCGCGTGCGGTGGATGAGCCTGCGCTGTCGGACGGCCTGCGCGAAGCGGCGCTCAAGCACCTGGCGCCTTCCGCACCCTGAACCGCCCGTGCAGGCCGTGCGCTTTTTTTTTGCCTTTTAATATGATGATCGTCATTCGAAATTTGCCCGCCCGCAAGGAGACCCCATGAAAGCCTTCATTCTTGAGCGCTACGGCAAACAGCGCGCATTGCGCCTGGCCGACCTGCCCCGGCCCGAACTGCGCGATGACGAGGTGCTGGTGGAGGTGCATGCGGCGGGCGTGAATCTGCTGGATGCCAAGATCCGCAACGGAGAGTTCAAGCCCATCCTGCCCTACCGCTTGCCCCTCGTCTTGGGCCACGACGTGGCCGGGGTGGTGGTGCAGGTCGGCCCCCAGGTGCGCCAGTTCAAGATCGGCGACGAGGTCTATGCCCGGGCGGACGATTTCCGCATCGGCACCTTTGCCGAGTTTGTGCCGGTCAGGGAGTCCTCGCTGGCGCCCAAGCCCCGTGGACTTTCCATGGTCGAGGCGGCCTCCATCCCCCTGGTGGGACTCACCGCCTGGCAGGCCCTGGTGGAGCAGGGCGGGCTCCGGCGGGGGCAGAAGGTCTTCATCCAGGCTGGCTCCGGCGGGGTGGGCAGCTTTGCCATCCAGCTGGCCAAACACCTGGGTGCCAGTGTCGCGACCACCGCAGGCGCGGCCAGTGCCCTGGCCATGCACAAGCTGGGAGCCGACCTCGCCATCGACTACCGCACGCAGGACTTCGAGGCCCTGCTGCGCGGCTACGACCTGGTCCTGCACAGCCAGGATGGCAAGGCGCTCGAAAAATCCCTGCGCGTGCTCAAGCCGGGTGGCAAGCTCATTTCCATCTCGGGCCCGCCGGACCCTGCATTCGCCAAGGGCAGCAGGGCGCCCGGCATCGTGCGGCTGCTGCTGCGCCTGCTCAGCGCGGGCGTGCGGCGGCGGGCACAAGGCCTGGGCATTGGCTATTCCTTCCTTTTCATGCGGGCCGAGGGCAGTCAACTGCGTGAAATCACCCGCCTCATGGACGCCGGAACCATCCGCCCGGTGGTCGACAAGGTGTTTCCCTTCGAGGCCACCAACGAGGCCCTGGCGTATGTCGAATCCGGCCGTGCCAAAGGCAAGGTCGTCATCCAGCTCAAGTGAGCCCCTTTGCATCCACCCCTGGAGTTACCATGAAGATTGAAAACGCTGTTGTCCTTGTCACCGGTGCCAATCGCGGCATCGGCCTGGCCTTTGCCCGCGAGTTGCTCGCCCGCGGTGCGCGCAAGGTCTACGCCGGCGCGCGCGATCCCGCCAGCATCACCCCCCAGGCCGGGGTACAGGCCCTGCGGCTGGACGTCAACAACCCCGGCGACGTGGCCGCGGCCGCAGCACTGGCGCAGGACGTCACCCTGGTCATCAACAATGCCGGCATCGCCCAGCCCGGCGGCTTTCTCGCGCCCGACAGCGAGGAGGTCATGCGGCGCATCTTCGAGACCAATGTCTTCGGCGTGCTGCGCGTGAGCCAGGCCTTCGCCCCCGTTCTTGCGGCCAACGGCGGCGGCGCCTTGCTCAATGTGCTGTCGGTGGCCTCCTGGGTGAATGGCGGCGAGCTGGCCGCCTACTCGGCCAGCAAGTCGGCTGCCTGGTCGCTGACCAATGCCCTGCGCAACGAGCTCGCAGCGCAGAAAACGCAGGTGCTGGGACTGCACATGGCCTATGTCGACACCGACCTCACACGCGGCTTCGACGTGCCCAAGACCAGTCCCGAGCAGATCGTCAAGCGGGCGCTGAACGGGCTGGAATCGGGTCTGGATGAAGTGCTGGCCGATGAGCTCACCCAGCACGTCAAGATCGGGCTGACGGCGCCCCGGCCAAGCTACCTGCCCCAGGTAGCCTGAGTCTGGAGCCAGGCTCGCTGCTGAGTGCCGTGGTGCGACCACCGCAGCACATCTAGCTGTCGAACCCCACCGGTCCCGTCGGCGTGCGGTTCACATAGCCGCACCGCCACAGCCGAAACTCGTCCGGCCCGTCGAACTCGACCATGCCGTCATCGGGTCGGTGCGGCCAGGCCAGGTAGAGCGACGAGACCGCGAGCCGGGATATCTCCTCGGCCCAGTTCAGCGCTCCCTACACCACCCCCCAATCCCCATCCCCCAGCGCCGACACTCCGTTCAATCGGACCAGGCTGTCATGGCTGCCCAACGCCGCCGTGGCGTCGTTCACCAAGATGTAGGTGTCGCCGCCATAGCCAAAAGCAATGGCCTTGTTCGCACCTGCCGTGCTGGCAGCCAGTGTGGCGGCGTCCAACAGGGAGGTGGACGCGGCGATGCTGGCCAGCTGCAAGGTACTGGGCGTGGCCTTGGCCGTTGGCATGGTGGCGGCCAGGCGCAATTGGTCGGTGCCGCTCGCAAAGTCGGTCACCTCAATGGCCAAGCGGCGCAGCGCGGCCGCATTGTCCAGGCCCTGGGCCGCGCTGGTGGGGCCGGCCAGGCCGGTGAGGGCGAGTACGTCCGCGCCAGCGCCCAGGGTGATGCTGTGGGCATTGCGGGCGCCGATGGTGATGGTGTCTGCCCCGTCACCCGCGTCGATGGCCGCGCGCGCGCCAGAGGCGTCGTTCACCGTGATCCGGTCTGCCGCAATGCCGCCGATGATGCCGATGGGCGTGGCGCCCGTGGTGGCGAACGTGAGGTCCAGCGGTGCCTGGAGGTAGGCGGCATGGATCACCTCCACCTGGGCGCCGGTGATGGTGGTGTTGAGGGCCTGGTTGCCGTAGAGCATGATCTCCTTGGTCGCCCCCGCCGTGATCTTTGCGCTGTTGACCGTGGTGGCGGCCACGCTGCCGGGCATGCTGGCGATGCGCAGGGCGAACATATCGGGCACGATGAGTTCGTCGGCCCCCGTCGCATCGACCAGCGCAAGATTCACCGGCGCAGTTCTGTCCGCAGGGGGCTTGAAGAGCACCGTGAGAGCCGTGCCGGCCAGCGAGTTCTGGATGCCTGCCAGCGCCTCGCTGGTCACCCCGGTGAAGGTGGCGCTGCCGCCCGGGGCCGCGTCGAGCCACAGCCCCCTGATCTCGGGCGACTTCTCCGCACCGAACTGCGCCCCCGCGCCCGCGGTGATGAACACGGACGAGATGCCGCGCAGGGTGGGCGCCACCTTCTCGCCAGCCGCCAGCGTGGCCTTGAGCACATCGCCCCTGATGCCACTGCCGCCGCTCTGGATGACGTCTGCCGAACCCAGTTGGCCGGGCGTCATGGCCAGAAAGACGTCCTCATACGGTGTGCCCTTCAGCGTGTCGGCATCGCTGGTCAGTTCGAACGTGGCACCCGTGCCCACCGGGTAGCCTCCCGTCGCAAAGCCGACGCTGGCAGGGTTGGTGGAGTACGCATGCGCCGCCGCGATCTTGTCGTTCCAGCGCACCGCGGCGGCCGCGTAGATGGCCAGGTCGCCCGTGGCGCCTTCCAGGCCCGAAAGGATTTGCCCCAGCTGCAGCGCGACGATGCCCAGATTGGTCTTGCCCACCGCGGTCAGGTAGTTCGTCAGTTCGTTTTGCAAGGCGGGGTTGGGCAACAGGCCCATCTTCTCCAGCAGCATGGTCGACAGATAGGCTTCGGGCCAGGGGGAATCGCCATAGCCCTTGCCGAACTCCAGTGCCACCGCCTCGGGCCCCTTCGCTTCTACCGCGGCCACGTGGTATCCATACGAATGCGGCCCATACCACAGCGGCTGCTCCAAGAGCAAACGGCTCAGCATGCTGACGGTGGCGTGTGCGCCGGTTATCTGCAAAGGCATCTTCGACCTCCCGGGGTGATTCTTGTGATGCGCAAAGGCTATCGCATCCGCCTGGCTTTGGAGTGTGTTGGCCGTTCCCCACGTAGCAACTGTTTGCTACAGGGATGGGCCAGGCGGCAGGAGATTGTGCGGGCATGGATATCCCGAACGATCCGCCTTTCGCCGACCGCTGACGCGCCAACACCTCTGCCCTCAAACCATCGGAAATGCCCCAGGCCCTCTCTCCACCGACACATCCCTGGCGCGCAGCTCCGCCTGGCATTCCGAGCAGGTGGTGACCGGGTCGAACAGGTGGCCGCAGCCGGTGTGCCGGTGCAGCAGGGGGCGGCCGGCCTTGCCGGCCATGTGCACGTCGCCCCAGTGCACGATGGCCATGATGACGGGGTGCAGGTCCAGGCCCTTGGGCGTCAGGCGGTACTCATGGCGGACAGGCGCCTCCTGGTAGGCGGCCTTGCGCAGCACGCCGGCCTCCACGAGTTTGGCCAGGCGGTCTGCCAGCATGGGGCGGGAGATGCCCAGGCGCTGCTGGAACTCGTCGAACCGGCGCACGCCGAGAAAGCTGTCGCGCAGCACCAGCATCGTCCAGCGGTCGCCGATCACCGAGACGGTGCGGGCAATCGAGCAATGTTCCTGTTCCAGGTCGTTCCACTTCATGTCCGCAACTCTACCCTTGACGAGTTCAATTTTCAAACTTATCGTGCAGTCAGTTCAAAAAATGAACTAGATGGACACGGGCGCAGTGCCGGTTCCCATCCCTTTGCAACCCCAGGAGACCCCATGGCAGACAGCAGGAAGAAGGCAATTTTGGTCATCGGCGCAGGCGACGCCACGGGCGGCGCCATTGCCCAGCGCTTCGCCCGCGAGGGCTATATCGCCTGCGTGACCCGGCGCAGCGCGGACAAGCTGCAGCCCCTCGTCGACCAGATCCGCGCTGCGGGCGGGGAGGCGCATGGCTTTGGCTCGGATGCGCGCAAGGAGGAGGACATGGTCGCACTCATCGCCAAGATCGAATCGGAGATCGCCCCCATCGAAGTCGCGGTGTTCAACATCGGGGCCAATGTGCGCTTCGGCATCACCGAGACGACCTCGCGCGTGTACTTCAAGGTATGGGAGATGGCCTGCTTCGCCGGCTTCCTGATGGGGCGCGAGGCGGCCAAGGTGATGCTGCCGCGCGGGCGGGGCACCATTCTCTTCACGGGGGCCACGGCCAGCCTGCGCGGCCGCGAGGGTTTTGCGGCGTTTGCGGGCGCAAAGCATGCGCTGCGCGCACTGGCCCAGAGCATGGCCCGGGAGCTGTGGCCCCAGGGCATCCATGTCGCCCACCCGGTGATCGATGGTGCGATCGATACCGAATTCATCCGCAGCAACTTCCCCGAGCGCTACGCCACCAAGGAGCAAGGCGGCATCGTCAGCCCCGAGAGCATTGCCGAGGTGTACTGGCAACTGCACAACCAGCCCCGCGATGCCTGGACCCATGAGACGGAGATTCGCCCATGGATGGAGACCTGGTGACATTCCCCTGAACGCCATTGATCACAAAAAATCCACAAGGAGACAAAGACCCATGAGCAACGTGACAGTGCAATTCCTGTTCGACTTCGGCAGCCCGAACGCCTACCTCAGCCACAAGGTGCTGCCCGCTATCGAGGCCCGCACGGGCGCGACATTCGAGTATGTGCCCGTCCTGCTGGGCGGCCTGTTCAAGCTGGCCAACAACCGCTCGCCGGCTGAGAGCAACGCCGGCATCCCGACCAAGCGGGCTTATGAGCAACGGGAGATGGACCGCTTCGTGCAAAGGCATGGGCTGTCGAAGTTCACGCACAACCCGCACTTTCCGGTGAACACCCTGGCGCTCATGCGCGGCGCGGTCGCGGCCCGCAGGCTGGGCTGTTTCGAGCCGTATGTCGACGCCGTCTACGCCAGCATGTGGGAGCGCGGCAAGAAGATGGACGACCCGCAGGTGATCGCTGCCGAGCTGCACCAGGCCGGACTCGACCCAGCGGCGCTGCTGGCCGCCAGCCAGGAGCCCGAGGTGAAGAATGCCCTGCTGCAGAGCACCCAGGATGCCTTTGCCCGCGGTGCCTTCGGTTCGCCGATCTTCTTCGTGGGGGACGAGATGTTCTTCGGCAAGGACAGGTTGCGCGAGGTGGAGGACGAGATCGTGCGGGCGCGGGGCTAGGGCCGTTTATTCGGGCTGAATGCCCGCCTCCTTGACCACCTTGCCCCACTTGGCCAGGTCCGACCTGATCAGCGCGGCGTACTCCTGCGGCGTGCCGCCTTGGATCTCGATGCCGGCGGCCTCGAGCTTGGCGCGCACGTCTGGAAGCTTCAGGGCCGCGTTGATCTCGGTGTTGAGCCGGGCGACGATGGCCTTGGGCGTGCCGGCCGGGGCCAGGAAGCCGCCGTTGGTGTTGGCGTCGTAGCCCTTGAGACCCTGTTCCTCGGCCGTGGGCACATCCGGCAGGGCGGCGGTGCGCTTGCGCGTGGAGACCGCGATGGCGCGCACATTGCCGGCCTTGACCTGGGCCTGGATGGCGCTGATGGTGTCGATGTACAGCGCAGTGCGCCCGGCCAGCAGGTCGGGGTGGGCGGCGGACGAGCCCTTGTAGGGCACCAGCAGCATCTGCGTGCCGCTGGCCATGCGGAACATCTCGGCCGCCATCTCCTGCGCGCTTCCGCGGCCCGAGGTGGCGATCTTGGCCTGCTCGGGGTTGGCCTTCATCCAGGCGATGAACTCGGGCAGCGTCTTGGCGGGGATCTGCGGGTACATGGCGAACACCAGCGGCACCTCGTGCGTGTAGACGATTGGTTCGAAGCTCTTTTCCGGGTCCCAGCCCAGGTTCTTGAACAGATACTTGTTGATGTTGTGGCTGCCGCCCACGATGCCGATGGTGTAGCCGTCGGGCGGCGCCTTGGCCAGCACGTCGGTGCCCAGGTTGTTCGAGGCGCCGGGCCGGTTGTCTACCACCACCGCCTGGCCCAGCGCTGCCGCGAGCTTGTCGCCCACCACGCGGGCAATGGTGTCGATGGCGCCGCCCGGCGGGGCCGGCACGATGATCTTGATGGCCCGCGCCGGCCAGGCTGCCTGGGCCGATGCCAGCAAGGGCGCCACGGCCAGCATGGCTGCGGCGGCTAGGGCTCCGAGGGGGCGCTTGAACCTGAAAGAAGGGGTCTGCATGCTTGTCTCCTGGTGTCGTTGTATGAATCAATGGCCGGATGCGGGCACGGGGGCGTCGCCCACGACCAGGGCCAGCTCGCCGATGCCGGCCACGCCTGCGCTGACCCGGTCGCCCGGCTGCAGCGGGCCCACGCCGGCCGGTGTGCCCGTGTAGACCAGGTCGCCAGGCTCCAGCGTGACGGAGCGCGACAGCATGGCCACCAGGTCCGCCACCGGCCAGAGCAGACCCGACAGGTCTGCGCGCTGGCGCTCCACGCCGTTCACGCTAAGCCAGATGGCGCCCTGGCGCGGGTGGCCGCACACGCTGGCCGGCACGATGGGCGTGCAAGGCGCGCCATGGTCGAAGGCCTTGGCGGGCTCCCAGGGGCCACCGTCGCGCTTGGCCTGCTGCTGCAGTTCGCGCCGTGTCATGTCCAGCCCGGCGGCATAGCCCCAGACATGCCGCGCCTCGACCTGACCCGGATCGATGTCGCGCCCGCCGCGGCCGATGGCCACCACGAGCTCCACCTCGTGGCAGAGGTCGCGGGTTGCGGGCGGGTAGGGCAGCATGCCCCGGGCCGGCACCACGGCGCTGGCGGGCTTCATGAACCAGGCGGGCATCTGCGTGGGGGCTGCCTCGTCGGGTGCCCAGCGGTAATTGCGGCCGATGCAGAACACCCGGCCCACGGGAAAGCGTGCGCTGCTGCCCGCCACGGGCAGGGTGACCGTGGTCGGCGGGGAAAAAGTGAAGTCCACCACGCCAGCTCACTCCACGGTGATCTTGCGGCTGCGGATGATCTGCGCGTAGCGTGCCCGGTCGGTGGCGATCAGCTTGCCGAACTCTGCCGGCGAGGTGGCGCGCGGCACGCCGCCCAGGCCGGCAAAGCGGGCCTTCACGGCTTCGTCCGCGAGCACGGCACGCACATCGGCCGAGATCCTGTCCACCACCTCGGGCGGTGTGCCTGCGGGGGCCAGCAGGCCGATCCAGGAGATCGCGTTGAAGCCCGGCAGCGCGCCTTCGCCCAGCGTGGGCACCTCGGGCAGCGCGGGCAGGCGCTTGTCGCCGGTGACCGCCAGGGCGCGCAGCTTGCCAGCCTTGATGTGGCCCGAGGCCTCCAGCGCCGTCATGAACGAGAGCTGCACATGCCCTGCCAGCAGGTCGGCAATGGCCGGGCCACCGCCGCGATAGGGCACATGCAGGATGAAGCTGCCCGTCTGGTCCTTGAACATCTCGGCCGCCAGGTGCGGCGCACCGCCTGCGCCCGAGCTGCTGTAGCTGAGCTTGCCCGGCTGCGCCTTGGCCAGGGCGATGAACTCGGCAGGCGTCTTCGCTGCAACCGAGGGGTTGACCATCATCGCCAGCGGCAGCTCGGCGACCAGCGACACCGGGGCAAAGGCCTTGTCCGCGTCGTAGGGCAGTTTGGCGTACAGCGCGGGGTTGATGGCCTGCGTGCCGATGTTGCCCAAGAGCAGGGTGTAGCCATCGGCCTTGGACTTGGCCACGTAGTCGGCCCCGATCTGCCCGGCCGCGCCGCCCTTGTTCTCCACCACCACGGGCTGGCCCCAGCGCCGGGCGAGTTGCTCGGCGATCACGCGGCCCCCAGTGTCGGTGCCGCCCCCGGGTGGGAAGGGTACGACCAGGGTCACCGGGCGGTTGGGGAAGGCCTGGGCAAAGGCCGCGGGTGCGGCGAGGGCCGTGGCACCGAGGGCGATGGCCAGGCCGAATGCGGCGCGTCGTGTGGACGTCATGGTGTCTTGTCTCCGTTGTGGTTCTTTGAAATCGAAGGAAGTGCGGCAGGGCCGCTGCCATCAGCTAGCTCATGTCGTGAGGCTCATCGCGGGGCGTTCGCCGGCCAGCGCCTGGGCAAGGCTGTCCAGCACCATCTGGCCCATGGCCGCGCGCGTCTCCCAGGTGGCGCTGGCGCGGTGGGCCTGCAGCACGGTGCGCTCGCTCTGGCGCAGCGCCAGGGGCACGCGCGGTTCGTCCACGAACACGTCCAGCCCCGCGCCCGCGATCTGGCCCGCGCCGATGGCAGCGGCCAGGTCGGCCTCGTTGACCAGGCGGCCGCGCGCCACATTGACCAGGTAGCCGCGCGGGCCCAGGGCATCGAGCACGGCCGCGTTCACGATGCCCTCGGCGCTGTCGGCCGCGGCGCACAGCACCAGCGCGTCCGAGCCGCGCGCCAGGTCGAGCAGGGTGGGCACGAAGCGGTGCGCCACGTCGTCCATTGCGCGCAAATCGGTGTAGGCGATGGGGCAGCCGAACGCGGCGGCGCGCGTGGCCACGGCGCGGCCCACGCGGCCCATGCCGACGATGCCCAGGCGCATGCCGCTAAAGCGCCGCGCCAGGGGAATGGCGCCGGGTTGCGGGAACTGCTCCCACTGTCCCTCGCGCACGAAGCGGTCACCGGTGCAGATGTTGCGGCAGGCCGCGATCAGGAGGCCGATGGCCAGGTCGGCCACGTCCTCGGTCAGCGCGCCCAGCGTGGCGGTGACGGGCAGGGTGCGGGCGCGGCAGTAGGCCAGGTCCACGGCATCGGTTCCCACGCCGTTGACGGCCACGACCTTCAGGGCGGGCAACTGCTCCAGCATGGCGCGTGCAATGCCGGTGTGCCCACCGGTGACCACGGCATCAATGGCGGCGCCATGCGCGGCCAGCCAGGCCGGGCCGTCGGCCATCTCGAAGTACCGGTGCACGGTGTAGAGCGCGGCGAGCTGGTCGTTGACCGAGGGGATCAGGATGGGGTTGAGCTGCAGGACCTGGGGTTTCGTCATGGCGGTGGTGCGGTGGGCTATGCATTGCGTTGGAGGGCATCGTAGTTTTGTGTTGATGAATTGGTCAATCTTGACGTGTAAAATCAATGTATATATTCAACGACCACCACCACCACTGCCATGGCTTCCTGGATTTCGATGACCGAGGCCTGCCAGCTCCTCGGCGTGCAGCCGCAGACCATCTATGCCTACGTGAGCCGGGGCAAGCTCGAGGTCATGCCCGACCCGACCGACACGCGCAAGAGCCTGTACCGCGCCGAGGACCTGAGCGGGCTGGCCCGGCGCAAGAAGGCTGGCAGCAAGCGCGAGACGCTGGCCACCAACACGCTGTTCGGCGCCGAGCCCAGCATTCCGACGGCGCTGTCAGCCTTTTTTCGCGAACGCCCGCACTACCGCGGCGAAGACGCCATCGCCCTGGCGCGCACCGCCACGCTCGAAGAGGCGGCGCAACTGCTGTGGGGGGCGGAGCAGGCCGTGGACTTCGCCTGCGCCACGCCGCCGGGCGCAGGGGCGCCAGGGCGGGGCCCGGCATTCGTGGCCCTCGCCGGGCTGGCGGCCAGCGGGCACTCCACCAGCGGCCGGCTCACGCGCGTGCTGCATGCCGAGGGCCAGACCCTGGTGGGCCAGCTGGCCAATGCCTTCGGTGCCCAGCCCGGCAAGCAGGCGCTGCACCTGCGCTTTGCCAAGGGCTGGAAGCAGGGCGCCCCGGTGGCCGAACTGCTGCGCACGGCGCTGGTGCTGCTGGCCGACCATGAGCTCACGAGCTCGGCCTTTGCCACGCGCATCGCGGCCTCCACCGGGGCCTCGCTGCCCGCCTGCGTGCTGGCGGGGCTCAGCACGCTTTCGGGGCCCCTGCACGGCGATGCCTCGGGCCGCGTGCAGGCGCTGTTCAGCGAGGTGGAGCGCCTGGGCGAGGACAAGGTGCTGGCCCACTACCTGGCCAACGGCCTGCCGCTGGCCGGCTTTGGTCACCCCATCTACCCCGATGGCGACCCGCGCGCGGCGGCCTTGCTCGCGCTGTTCGAGCCGCCCGAGGCCATCGTGCGCTTCATCGCCAAGGTGCAGGAGCAGACGGGCCTGCAGCCCACCATCGACGTGGCCCTGGCCGCCCTGGCCGCGCACTACCGCCTGCCGGCGGACGCGGCCTTCGCCCTGTTCGCCACCGCACGCAGCGTGGGCCTGCTGGCCCATGCCCTGGAGCAGTTGGGCGTGGCCCAGGTGATCCGCCCGCGCGGGCGCTACGTGGGGCGCATGCCGGCGGCACAGCAGGGCCCGCGCAAGCAGGCGGGGTAGCCGGCAGTGTCGTGGCTGGGGTGTGAGCGCATGTATCGTCTGCTATGCAATGTGTAGCTGCACGGCCATGCCACACAAGCCAGCCCTGGTGCAAATGCCCGATGGACCCGACGGGCCATCCGCTTGGGAACCCGTGGCCCGGCGGCTATGATCAATTCATGATCAACCGCCTGCCCGGCCTGTCCCTGCCCGAGCGTGCCTGGAGCACGGTGCGCCGCTGGGCCGTGGCGTGGTGGCGCATCCTGTACCTGGGGGCGGTGGTGCTGGTGCTGGTGCTGTCGCCGTCGAGCTACGGGCGTGCCACGCGCCGCTCGCTGGCGCGCCACCTGTACCTGGACACGGCACCCGTGCTGCTGGGCTTCACGGTGCTGGCGGCCCTCATCAGCCTGGTGCTCACGCGCATCGTGGTGGTCACGGCGCTCAGCTACGGCCTGTCGCGCTACGCCATGGAGATGGTGATCCGCGTGCTGGTGCTGGAGCTGATCCCGCTCACCGCCGCGCTCTTCGTGGCCATGCGCGCCACCATCCCCAATGGCACGCAACTGGCCTTGCTGCGCCAGTCGGGCCGCTTCGACGAGCTGCGCCGCCAGGGATCGGACCCGGTGCGCGTGGAGCTGCTGCCGCGCGTGGTGGCCGGCGTGTTCGCCAGCATCACGCTGGCCGCACTCAGCTGTGTGGTGGCGCTGGTCATGGGCTACCTGGGCGTGTACGGCTTCAACCTGGCCGAGGCGGGTGGCTACACGCGCATGTTCGGCCGCGTGTTCACGCCCAGCGTGACCACCTTGTTCGCGCTCAAGACGCTGTTTTTCAGCCTCACCGTGGCGCTGATCCCCATGGCCGCCGGGCTGTACGACGCCGAGGGCCGGGGCCAGCCCGATTCGGAGCTCGGTGGCCTGGCGCGCATGTTCGCCGTGCTGCTGCTGATCGAGGTGGCCTCGCTGATGGGCAACTACTACTAACCCATAACAACAACACCCCCCATGACCGACCGCACTCCACCGCCTGCACCGCCGCCGCCCGGCACCGAAGGCTCCACGCAGGAGACGCTGCGCCCCGTGGCCTACCTGGAGATCAAGGCCGCGGCGCTGCTGCTCTTCACGCTGTCGCTCATCGTCGGCTCGGGCCTGTTCCTGATGTATGCGCGCGGCGTGTTCGAGCCCACGCAGACCCTGGTGCTCACGGCCGATGATTCCGAAGGCGTGGTGGTGGGCATGGACATGACGTTCTCGGGCTTTCCCATCGGGCGCGTGCGCCGCATCGAACTGGCCGATGCGGGCAACGCGCGCATCACCGTCGAGGTGCCCAGCAAGGACGCGCACTGGCTGCGCCAGTCCAGCGTGTTCACGCTGGTGCGCGGCATCGTGGGCGGCACCAACATCCGCGCCTACAGCGGCATCCTGACCGATCCGCCCTTGCCCGACGGCGCCGTGCGCCCGGTGCTGCGCGGCGATGCCACGGCCGAGATCCCGCAACTCATGGCCTCGGCGCGCGAGCTGCTGGGCAACCTGAACAACCTGACTGCGCAGGACGCGGCGCTGGGCAGCACCCTGTCCAACGTGCAGGAACTCACCGAGCGCCTGAAAGGCCCGGGCGGCGTGCTGGGCGCACTCATGGGCAGCGAGGCCGATGCCAAGAAGCTCGTGACCACGCTGGACCGCACCAACACGCTGCTGGCGCGCCTCGATACCCTGGCCGCGCGCGCCGACCGCCAGGTCTTCGGCGCCGACGGCAACAGCAAGGATGCGCTGGTGCCCGAGCTGCGTGCCGCCGTGGGCCAAGTCAACGACCTGCTCGCCGACACCCGCGCCAGCCTGAAGAAGGTCGACGCCGTGCTGGTCGAGGCCCAGGCCGTGGGCGCCAATGCCCGCGAGGCCACGAACGACCTCGGCGCCCTGCGTGCCGAGGTGGAGAGCAACCTGCGCAAGATCGACAGCCTGGTCACCGAGATCAACCGCAAATGGCCGTTTGCACGCGACCGGGAGATCAAGCTGCCATGAAGACGATGACAACGACGACCGTTACCTGGGCCGTGCTCGCCATCGGCATGCTGCTCGCTGGCTGCGCCAGCAAGCCGCCCGAGCCCGAATGGGAGATGAACGCCCAGGGTGCGTCGCAGAAGGCGCTCGACGCCTACCTGTCGGGCAATGCCCGTGTCGAAAAGCTCGAGTGGGAGCGCGCCCGCGCCGAGGTGGCCCGCACTGGCCGCCCGGACCTGCTGGCGCGGCTGGAACTGCTGCGCTGCGCGGCCCAGGTGGCCAGCCTGGTGGGAGAGCCCTGCACCGCCTTCGAGGCGCTGCGCCAGGATGCCGCGCCGCCCGAGCGTGCCTATGCCGACCACCTGGCTGGCAAGCCGCTGGCCGCGCCCGATGTGGCGCTGCTGCCCCCGGCCCAGCGGGCCGTGGCCACCGCAGGCGCGGGCGGTGCCGCGCTGGCCGGCATCGAAGACCCGCTCTCGCGCCTGGTGGCGGCCGGCGTGCTGCTGCAGTCCGGCCGGGCCGACCCGGCCGCCATCGCCACGGCCACCGACACCGCATCCGCCCAGGGCTGGCGCCGCCCGCTCATGGCCTGGCTGCTGCTGCAGGTGCAACGCGCCGAGGCGGCGGGCGACAAGGACGCGGCAGACCGGTTGCGCAGGCGCGTGGCCGTGGTGGAGCAGGGCGGGGGCAACAGCAAGTAGGCTGGGGTACATTGCAGCCGTGCGAAGATTTCTTGCCATCTGCTTGTTGCTGCTGGGCTGCGTGTTCCTGAACCAGGTGGTGGCGGCCAGCGTTTCAGCCTACGACCATTGCTGTATCGCCGACTGCGGCGATGGCGATGCAGCCTGCGCCATGCCCGGCTGCCAGCCCTGCGGCATGTCGCTGATGACGGCCCCACGCACCCCGCTGAGCGAGGTGCCGCGCCAGTCGGGCCAGCCCTTGGGCACGGGGCCACAGTGGGCGTCCTGGAATGCCCCGGTATGGAGGCCGCCGGATTGAGGTTTGGAGGGATTCTTTTTTTTCTTTTCTATCCAACCCCAACAGGAATTTTCCAATGAAAAAACAACTTTTCAAATTCGGCGTGGCCGCTGTCTTGCTGTCGATGGCGGGCATGGCCATGGCCCAGACCGGCTGCTGCGCGGAACTCGCCGAGTGCTGCCTGGAGATGCTGGGCTGCTGCGATTGATCGCCTGAACCTGGCGACCTGATGGCGGGCCGGTACCCACGGGTGCCGGCCCGCTTTTTTTGCACCAGGCAGTCGCCGGGCTGCCTGATTTGTGCCAGGCAGTCGCCGGGCTACCTGATTGGTGCCAGGCAGCCGCCGGGCTACCTGATCGATAGCCGCAGCGCCAGCGCCGCCAGCGTGACCAGCAGCACGGGCACGGTGAGGGTCACCCCCACCCGGAAGTAGGTGCCCCAGCCGATGCGGATGCCCTTGCGCTCCAGCACATGCAGCCACAGCAAGGTGGCCAGCGAGCCGATGGGGGTGATCTTGGGCCCCAGGTCGCTGCCGATGACATTGGCGTAGACCATCGCCTCCTTCACCACCCCGGTGGCCGCAGAGGCATCGATGGACAGCGCCACCACCAGCACCGTGGGCATGTTGTTCATGAGGGAGGACAGCACGGCGGTCAGCACGCCGGTGCCGATGGCGGCGCCCCAGATGCCGTAGCCCGCGAAGGCGTTGAGCCACTGGCTGAGATAGGCCGTGAGCCCCTGGTTGCGCAGTCCGTAGACCACCAGGTACATGCCCAGCGAGAACACCACGATCTGCCAGGGCGCTTCGCGCAGCACCTTGGTCGTGCTGATCACAGGGCCCCGGCCGGCCACGGCCAGCAACAGCGCGGCGCCTGCGGCTGCCGTGGCGCTGACGGGCACGCCCAGCGGCTCCAGCCCGAAAAAGCCCACGAGCAGCGGCACCAGCACCACCCACCCCGTCTTGAAGGTGGCCGCATCGCGGATGGCGGCGGCCGGCAGCCTGAGCTGGGCCTGGTCGTAGGTTGCGGGGATCTCCTTGCGAAAGAACAGCAGCAGCACCACCAGCGAAGCCACGACCGAGGCCAGGTTCACCGGCACCATGATGGCTGCGTAGTCGTTGAAGCCAATGCGAAAGAAGTCGGCCGAGACGATGTTCACCAGGTTGGACACCACCAGCGGCAGGCTGGCCGCGTCGGCGATGAAACCCGCGGCCATCACAAAGGCCAATGTGGCGCCCGGCCCGAAGCCCAGGGCCGCGAGCATGGCGACCACGATGGGGGTGAGGATCAGCGCCGCACCATCGTTGGCAAACACCGCCGCCACGGCCGCGCCCAGCAGCACGATGAGCGCGAACAGCATGCGCCCGCTGCCACGCCCCCAGCGCGCCACGTGCAGGGCCGCCCATTCGAAGAAGCCGGCCTCGTCGAGCAGCAGGCTCACGATGATGATGGCGATGAAGGCGGCCGTTGCGTTCCACACGATCTGCCAGACCACGGCCATGTCGGCCCACTGCACCACGCCGGTGAGCAATGCCACGGCAGCGCCCGCGCTGGCGCTCCAGCCAATGCCCAGCCCGCGCGGCTGCCAGATCACCAGCGCGATGGTGGCGACAAATATCGACAGGGCCAGAAGCATCCGGTGGTCTTTCTGAAGGGGAGGAGAAGAGGGGGCGTGGGGCACTGCAAGCGCCCTCGGAGCGGGGTTGCAGGCAGTCACTTGAACATTTCAATAATAGTTGTATTATTGATGTCATGCAAGCTTCCACCGCCCACACCATCTTCCACAACCCGGCCTGCGGCACCTCGCGCAACGTGCTGGCCATGATCCGGCACGCCGGCATCGAACCCACGGTCATCGAGTACCTGAAGGCGCCCCCGGACCGCGAGAAGCTCAAGGAGCTGGTTGCGGCGATGGGCATCCCCGTGCGCGCCCTGCTGCGGCAAAAGGGCACGCCGTACGACGAGCTGGGTTTGCAGGATCTGGCGCTGTCGGACGAACGCCTGCTCGATGTCATGCTGGTCCACCCCATCCTGATCAACCGGCCCATCGTCGTCACCCCGCTGGGCACCCGGCTGTGCCGGCCCTCCGAAGCGGTGCTGGACCTTCTGCCCCCCTTGCCCGGGCCTTTTTCCAAGGAAGACGGCGAGCTGGTCATCGACGCCCAGGGGCGGCGGGTCGTTTGACCGCCCTGGTCGCGCGCCCATTTCAACCCGTCTTGTATAGTCAGCCCGTGCAAAAAGCCGCTGCCACCACCGTCTTCGAATCGCTGTCCTCGCCCGTGCGGCTCGATGTGTTCCGCCTGCTCGTGCGGCAGGGGCCGGGTGGGCTGGTGGCTGGCGAGATCGCTGCCGCGCTGGACGTGCCGCCCACCAACCTGTCCTTCCACCTCAAGGGCATGACGCACGCCACGCTGCTCACTGTCGAGCAGGAGGGCCGCTACCAGCGCTACCGGGCCAACCTGGCGCTGATGGCCGAGCTGATCGGCTACCTGACCGAAGAGTGCTGCGCGGGCAATCCGGGCCTGTGCGCCGAACTGCCCGGCAGGGCGGGCTGCGCGCCCGCGGCCCCAGCGACTTCCGCAGGCACCGGCAAGCGCCGCAAGACTGCCACGGCGGCCTGAGGGGCCGCATCCCGTTGAGGCCGCAGCCTGCTCGTCGATTCAACATTCGATGAAATATTGAATGCCTACAGACCCGATCTGCATCCACCACCCAGGAGTTCTTCCGTGACCGACCTGCCACACATCCACGTCCCCTTGCTGCAGCGGCCCGACATCGCCCGCCTGTCGGCCCCGTTGGTCTCGACCCACCCGGCGCGCATCCTCATGCTCTATGGCTCGCTGCGCGAGCGCTCGTTCAGCCGCCTGGCCACCGAAGAGGCGGCGCGCATCCTGCAAGCGCTGGGCGCCGAGGTGAAAATCTTCGACCCCACCGGTCTGCCGCTGGCCGATGGCGCGCCGGATACCCATCCCAAGGTGGTGGAGCTGCGCACCCTGGCCGCCTGGTCCGAGGGCATGGTCTGGTGCTCGCCCGAGCGCCATGGCGCCATGACCGGCATCCTCAAGACCCAGATCGACTGGATCCCGCTGGCCCAGGGCGCGGTGCGCCCCACGCAGGGCAAGACCCTGGCGCTGATGCAGGTCTGCGGCGGCTCGCAGTCGTTCAACGCCGTGAACCAGATGCGCGTGCTCGGGCGCTGGATGCGCATGCTCACCATCCCCAACCAATCGTCCGTGGCCAAGGCCTTCCAGGAGTTTGGCGACGACAACCGCATGAAGCCGTCGGCCTACTACGACCGCATCGTGGACGTGATGGAGGAACTCATGAAGTTCACCCTGCTCACGCGCGACGTGTCGCCTTACCTGGTGGACCGCTACAGCGAGCGCAAGGAGTCGGCTGCGGCGCTGGAACGCCGGGTGCAGCTGCCACAGGCGGTGCCGGCCGCGCCGTGCTGCCGCACCGCGACCGCCGCACCCGCATGCTGCGCCCGGTGACTTGGCACCATCCCGCGGCCACCGTCGCCAGCCTGGGCACGGCCCAGACCCTGGCCTGGGCATCGACCTACTACCTGCCGGCCATCCTGGCCGCGCCCATGGCACGCGAGCTGGGTGTTTCGGTGGCCATGGTGTTCGCTGCGTTCTCGTGCGCGCTGGTGGTCTCTGCGCTGCTGGGGCCCTATGCCGGCCGCAGCATTGACCGCTGGGGCGGCCGGCCGGTGCTGATGGCCACCAGCGTGGTCTTTGCGCTGGGCCTGGCCGCGCTGGCGATGGCCCAGGGCCCGTGGGGGCTGTTTGCCGCCTGGGTGCTCATCGGCGCCGGCATGGGCAGCGGGCTGTATGAGGCGGCCTTTGCCGCGCTGGTGCACCTGCATGGCAAGAACGCGCGCAATTCAATCACGGGCATCACCCTGATCGCCGGCTTTGCCAGCACCGTCGGCTGGCCGCTGTCGATGTGGATGGAGTCGCAATGGGGTTGGCGCGGCGCCTGCTGGGCCTGGGCCGCGCTGCACCTGCTGGTGGGCCTGCCGCTCAACGCCTGGACGCCACGCCGGCCGCAGGCCGAAGCGTTGGCCGCGAACACCGCAACACCACAGGGCGTGCAAGTGCTGGCTGCAGATCCTGAACCTGCTCATGCGCGCCGGGCCTCCCTGCTGCTGGCCTTCGTTTTCGCGGCCACGTGGTTCACCAGCACCGCCATGGCGGCGCACCTGCCGCGCCTGCTGCAGGAGGGCGGCGCCACGCTGGCCACTGCCGTGGCCGTGGGCGCCTTGGTCGGGCCGGCCCAGGTGGGGGGGCGCCTGCTGGAGTTCGGCTTTCTGCGCCATGTGCACCCGCTGCTCTCAGCACGCCTGGCGGCGCTGATGCACCCGCTGGGCGCCGGGCTGCTGGTCGTGGCCGGTGCGCCGCTGGCGGCAGTGTTCGCGCTGCTGCACGGTGCGGGCAACGGCATCCTGACCATTGCCAAGGGCACGCTGCCGCTGGTGCTGTTTGGGCCCGCAGGCTACGGGCATCGGCAGGGCCTGCTCATGGTGCCGGCGCGCATTGCGCAGGCGGCGTCCCCATGGCTGTTTGGGCTGTGCCTGGACCGCCTGGGTGCGGGGGCGCTGTGGGTTTCTGCAGGCCTGGGGGCTGCGGCGTTTCTGGCACTGCTGGCGCTTGCTTCACCAGTTTGGAAAGGCCCCTGCAGGGTTTGACAAAGTTCCAGTCGTGGCGTGACATTTGCATCTACACCGTTTTGCTCGCCACGCTGCCAACTCCCATGACCTCTTCGACCCGCCCGTCATTTCTTCATGTTCACCAATTCATGGCACTGAAGCCAGGTCCGCGAGTCGTGGTCCTTGGTGCCGTGCACGGCAATGAGCGATGCGGTGCCCAGGCCATTGCGCAGGTCGTGGACGAACTGGCGGCTGGAGCCTTTGGCATCGAACGGGGTGTCCTCACGATGGTGCCGGTGACGAATCCCTGCGCCTATCAACAGCGCACCCGGCAAGGGGACCGCAATCTCAACCGCAATCTGCGTGTCAGCGCTGAGCCGACCGACTACGAGGACCATATCGCGAATGTCCTGTGCCCCTTGCTGGACGCGCACGACGTGTTGCTCGACCTGCACTCGTTTCACACCCCGGGGCAACCCTTCACCATGGTGGGCCCCACCAACAACACCGGCACCCTTGAGCCGTTCCAGCATTCAGCGCAGGAGGAGCGCCTGGTTGCGCACCTCGGGCCTCGGCGGGTGGTGGAAGGCTGGATGGATGTGTATGCCCGTGGCGTGCAGCGGCGACGGCAGGCCCAACAGTCTGCCAACGCCGCTCTTCTGGACACGGGGTATGGCATCGGCACGTCCGAGTACATGCGCTCGCGTGGTGGCTACGGCGTGACGCTGGAATGCGGGCAGCATGACGACCCTGAAGCGGTCGGTGTCGCCTATCGCGCGATCCGGCAGACACTCGCGGTGCTTGGACTGACATCGCTTGCGCTCAAGCCGCCAGCTTCCGAGTTCCAGGTCCTTCGCCTACAGGATGTGGTGGATCGCGAACATGACGATGACCGCTTTGCCCAGCCGTGGAAAAGCTTCGATCCCGTGGTGGCCGGGCAACTCATCGGGCTGCGGCACGATGGCCGCGAAGTGAAGGCGCCTGCCGATGGCTTTGTGGTCTTCCCGAACCCTGGAGCGATGCCGGGCAACGAATGGTTCTACTTTGCGCAGAAGAGCGTTCGAACCATTGGCTGATCCTTGCCCAGGAGCACTGGAACTCGTTCTCCATTCCAACCGGGCATCGTCGCGCTACCCAGGGTCCCCAATCCTCCTCAAAGCGCTTTCGCGGTAGCCAGGATATCCGAAAGCCGCTCGCGCACCAGGAGAAATTCGCTGGCAAAGTGCAGCACCATGACTTCCGGCGCGATGCTGGCCAGGTCCACCGTGTTGGTTGCGGGGCCGAATCCGGCGTAGCACTGGCCCTGTCGGGCGATGGTGAAGGCGTCGAGCGCCGACGACACCAGCGGGTACGCAGCGAGGACACCCGGGTCCACGCCGAACCGGGCAGCCTGCTGCGCAACAGGAATGGAGGGGTCCAGCTGCGCAATGATGCGCTGTGCCGCCTCGAACAGGGTGACCAGGTGGGCCTTGCCCTCTGCCAGTGCCTGCCTGTACCGGGGGTACATGAACTGGTCGTTCAAGGCGAATCCTTGGGCGATGTTCTCCAGCGTATTGGAGCGCCAGGGTCCGAACGACCACAGGCCGCTGGGGTAGCCGGGATCGCCCCGGCGCATGCCAAAGTCGTCGCTCCACTGCCGTGAGACGCCGCTGTTCTCGAACCGTGCGCCCGCTACCAGCGGGTGGTGAAGGCGCACGGTCAGGGGGGAGTTCCGTGAAGGTCAGCGCGTAGCTGAGGTAGTAGTCCTCCCTGACGCGCAGGAAGTTTTGCGAAACGAGGAGGCCGCTGGGATCCGGGCGCACGAATTCCATGAATCGACCCGACACTCCACGGTTCTTGCGGTAGCCCGGGTCGATTTGCTGAAGTATCGCCAGGCACTCTCTTGCCCACGCAGACGGAGTTCGTTCAGGGTGATCGTTGTTCATGGGGGTTGCTGCTGGTCGACCCACTCTCCACCGTGCGCATTTAGGGACCCTGTGCCCCACGCAGCGCGCTGGATGACCACGCGGTAGCCATCAGGGTCCTCGAAGGTGCAGCCCGACGTTGCCCAGTAGGGGTTGAAGGGCGGCACTTCGATGAAACCGGCAGCGCGCATGGCGTCGCAGCGCACCTGCCAGGCCCCGGGCTCTGGAACGTAGAAGACCAGCAGGTCCTCGGGCGTGGGGGCCGGCGCGACCGGGTGGCTGGTGCAGTGGGTGAACTCCCAGTGAAAGCCGGCCCCGGGTGTGCCGAGCATGGTGCCGTCAAAGCCCGCGTGGTCCTTGAAGCTGCCCAGTTGCTCGATGCCGAGGCCTTGCGTGTACTGGGCCACGGCGCGTGCCAGATCGCCGACGGGGCGTGCTATTCGAAGATGGGTGTGCATGGATGGAGGCCAGGGACCAGGCAGGCTTCGCCCTGGCATGCCATGGGCCACCGCGCTTCATCGTCGCGGGGCCAGGGGTGGGGCGGGCAAGCTCAGCGCAGGCGCGCTTGCAGCTGGGTCTCGATGTGCTCGCGTTCGGTGTTGAACTGCAGGGCGGTGATTTCGCTGGACTCGTACTTGCGCGCGGTGGACAGCAGCAGCACGGTGTTCTCCAGCCGCGTGTCCTGCTGGATGGAGGGGGGCAGGGCGGTGAGGCGGTCGAAGCTCTGCTTGTAGAACTCGCTCCAGGCCAGCGCGCCGGCCTGGGCCTGGGCCTTGGCGTTGTCGTGCCAGCGGGCGAATTCGTCGAGGGAGCCTTCGCGGGGGCTGGAGCAGCCTGCCATCAGGGCCGAGAGCGAGACCGCCAGGGTGGCGGCCAGAACGGCCGCAGTGGTGCGGTCAAGGGTCAGGAAACGTGGGTTCACGGTGTTCCTCCTACGGTATGCAGCGCCGGAAATTCCGGTGTGCAGCGCCAGATGGTACTCGCGTGCTCCTCTTTTTGCCAGCAGGTTCCGCGCGGGCGTTGCGTTTGCGCCCAGTTTGGGGGGCAGCGGGCCTGCAGCGCTGCCGCCACGGGTTCGGCCAGGAAAGGGGGAGGGGAAATCCTGCGGCGGATGCGCAGGAGGAAACGGGGGCAACGGGGGGCGGATGAATGAACGAACCGCCTGGACCACCGGGTGCCTGCAGGCACCCATGCACACACACCCGGGTGCGCACTCTTACTGCGAGAAACCTTGCGTGAGGATCTGCTCCACGCCCCCGGGCAGGCGGACCATGGAGTCCACCGATTGCACCATGATGTCGGGCATGAGCAGGGCCGCGGCCGCCAGGAAGGCCAGCACGACGGTCACCACAAACGCAGCAACGGCACGCATGCGGGGAGGCAGGTGGTGGAACTTCATGGCATGACTCCTGGTGGTCAAAAGAGCAAGAAAACAATCCGGGACAGGGGCCTCAATGACCCCATACCAGCCTCAATGGCCAGTGGTTTGATTTCAGCAAAGTGTCTCAGTTCCGCGTGTAAGACAACAGCGATTCATGACGTCTGTGACTGCTGTTACGGGTGGTTGCGTGCGGGTCCGCAGATCCACTCTGCCATGCTGCAACGGGCGCGTTGTTGCCAACCTGCAAGGCCTGCAACAGGCGGTGCGCAGGGACTGTTGCAGATGCTTGCAACCAGCACGGTGTGCGGCCCCGGGGCGGGGCGCAAAACGGCCCTGCAAGGCAGCGCAGGCGCCGGCGTGTAACGCCATGCGTCACGCCGCGCGCATGCGCTCGCGCCACCGAGAAATGGGGGGTACAGAGAGAAGGCGCCACAAACCGCACGGGCGTGGCGAAAGAGGCTCGCCCCCTGGCGGCGTATCACTTGTCCGTGATCGGGCTTGCGGGGACGGGAATGCCGTTGGTGGGGAAAAAAAGCATGGCTGCCGGGTTACGGGTGGCTAGCAAAAAAAGACCCTTCGAGACCGAGGTCCCGGGAGTCTCCCCACGATGAAACCTATTTCGTCAGAATCAGCTTTCCAAGCTTGGTGGTCTTGAGCTGGTAGACCGAGCCGTTGTGCAGGATGTTCACGACCTTGGCCGTGCCGAGCATGGTGGCGCTGTTGATGCTGCGCAGGAAGCCCGCGGCAGTCGACTCTGCGGCCGGTGCCTGCACCACCGCGTCATCGGCAACGGCCGACACGCGCGGCGCCACGGGGCGCTGCAGTCGAAGGACGGGGCGGGGCATGGCAAGTGTCGACATGGTGTGCAGGAATCGGTTGGTTGGTGATGACTGTTGGCTGGTGCTGTTCTGCGGTATGGGTGAAGTATAGAGCATTAAATGAGAATGTGTCTCATTAGCCTTTGAAACAATAGGTAATTCTGCGGAGCGCTGCGTTGCGGGACGGCACCGGGGCGCCAAGTGCCCGGAGTGCTCAGGCAGTCGCTTTGCGCAGCGGCCCCAGGCTGTAGGCTTCGCCGAACTGCTGCACGGACAGGGGCCGCGAGAACAGGTAGCCCTGGGCTTCGCCGCAGCGCTCGCTGCGCAGGCGCTCGCACTGGGCCTCGGTCTCCACACCTTCGGCAATGGTCTTGAGGTCGAAGCTGCGCGCCATGTCCAGGATGGCGCGCACCACCGAGGCCTCGCGCCGCGATTCGAGCATGCCCTGCACGAAGCCGCGGTCGATCTTGATGCGCGTGAGCGGGTAGCTGGTGAGCAGGCTCAGCGAGGCATAGCCGGTGCCGAAGTCGTCGAAGGCGATACCCACCCCCTGGTCGCGCAGGCGGCGCAGCATGCCGGGCACCACGTCGTCGTGGTCGAGCACGATGTTCTCGGTGATCTCCAGCTCCAGCGCATCGGGCGGCAGGCCGTGGCGGGCCAGGGTGTCCATGACCTCGGTGACCAGGTCGCCCACGCGGAACTGCACGCCGAACAGGTTCACGCCCATGCGCAGCCCCGGCGCGCCATGGCGGCGCCAGTAGGCAGCCTGCGCGCAGGCCTCGTCCAGGATCCACGAGCCCACGCTGGCGGCCAGGGGGCCGCTCTCGAGCGCGGGCAGAAACGCCGCCGGCGCCAGCAAACCGCGCTGCGGATGCTGCCAGCGCAGCAGGGCCTCGGCACCCGAGAGGGAGCCATCCTCCAGGTGCACCTGGGGCTGGTAGAACAGCACCAGCTCGCCTTTGTCCACCGCCCGGTCCAGCTCCATGCCGTACAGGCGCCGTGCCACCGCCGCCATGCGCAGCGCGGGCACGAACACATAGCTGCGCCCGCCACCCTCGGCCTTGGCCTGCGACAGCGCCAGGTCGGCATTGCCCACCAGTTCCAGCGCTTCATGGGCCTGCAGGGGCGCCACGGAGACCCCGCAGCTGGCGCCCACGCGCACCTCGTGCCCGGCAATGGTGATCGGCTGGTGGATGGCGCTGATGGCGCGCTGGGCCAGCTGGTTGGCGGCCTCGGCTTCGCCCACGCCGGGCAGCAGCAGGGCGAATTCGTCGCCTCCCAGCCGGGCGGCGATGGGGCCGCGGCTGCGGTGCGCCTCGAACAGGGTGTGGCCCGCCAGCCGCGCCAATCGCCGCGCCACCTCCTGCAGCAGGCTGTCGCCCACGGCGTGGCCCAGGGTGTCGTTGAGGTCCTTGAAACCGTCCAGGTCCAGCATCAGCACGGCGGCCGCGCCATCGGGCGCAGGCTTGAGCAGGGCATCCTGCACGCGGCGGTAGAAGCAGGCGCGGTTGGCCAGCCCGGTCAGCGGGTCGCTGGCGGCCTGGCGGCGCAGATCGTCCTCTTCGCGCCGCTGGGCCGTGAGGTCCTTGAGCACGGCCTCGAAGCGCAGGCGGCCGTTGTGGCGCCAGATGAACAGCGAGATCCCCAGCAGGAAGTGCGTGAAGTCCTTGCGCCGCCCGCAGACTTCGGTGGGGATCTTCAGGTCCTGCATCGAGGCCGCCTCCACCGCGCGCGCAATGCCCTCGCGCAAGGTGGCATGCTCCTCCTCGGCCAGGAGCATGTCCAGCGGCTGGCCCACGCATTCGGCCGGGTGGTAGCCGTGCAGCGCGGCGGCGGCGGTGTTGATCGCCACGACGCGCCGCTGCTCGTCGAACCAGACCACCGGCGTGGTGGAGTTGCCCGCGTACTCGTCGAACGAGGGCCGCGTGCGCTCGGACGAGGTCTCGATGCGGTGCAGCTCCAGCCGGTCGGAGGCCATGCGCGCCAGCTCGCGCAGGCGCTCCTGGTCTTCGGCACCGAAGTCGTCGTGCGGCCGGTCGTCGAGCACGCACAGCGCGCCCATGGCGTGGCCTTCGGGCGACAGCAGCGGCACACCGGCGTAGAAGCGCACGTTGGACGGGCCGGTGACCAGGGGGTTGTCGTGAAAGCGCTCGTCCTGCAGCGTGTCGGGCACCACCATCACGCCGTTCTGGGTGATGGCATGGGCGCAGAAAGACACGTCGCGGCCCATGTCCATGGTCCCTGCACCCACGCTGGCGGCGAAGAACACATGGTCGCTGCCGATCATGTTCACCGCCGATACGGGCATGCCGAACATGCGGGCGGCGATGCGCACCACCGGGTCCAGGCTGGGCAGGGCCTGTTCATCTCCCAGCCCATGGTCTTCCAGGGCCTGCAGCCGCGCCTCCTCGGCCGGCAGGGTAGGGGGGCACTTCATGTGGAACTCCATTGGGTGAGCAGGTCTCCGCCCCCGGAGACACATGCCACCTCCCCAAAAAATAAACGCCCCTCGCGGTCCTCGCTGTCAGACGGCGCTGACAGATCAGGCCGGTTGCGGGACAAGCCAATGATGTGCCTCGACTTTTACCATGGGCCGTTCAAAAAACCGCCTTGTTTATTGCCATGGCAGCGGGGGCGGGCTTTTGGCGCCTGTCGAACGGCGTCAGGGGTTCCAGGCCGATATCACGAAGCGCAATTGCCCGCGCACGCCCGGGTGGGCCGGCTTGTGCGTGCCCCGGCCGTCCACGGTGTGGCTGTCGAAGGGGATGACCACCTCCACCCGGCCGTCGCCCAGCGGCTGCACGTCGAGCACGGTCTGCGCCTGCACCATGCCCGTGCCCTGCCAGGAGTACTTCACCTTCCAGGGCGTGGCGTTGTCGGGTGGGGGCTCCATCTCCAGGATCAGCGCATTGCGAAACAGGTAGCCACCCTCGTAGTGCTCGTTGATCCACAGGCGCCGCTCGATCTCGTAGTCGGGTGCGCGCACCCCGAACTCCAGCCCGTAGGCCAGCGAGCGGCGGCGCGGGTTCACGCGCGCGCTGTTGGCCAGGAACACGCTCGACAGGTAGTGGTGGCGGTCGCTTTGCCACTGGGCATGGGCCATGCAGGCGACCGAATCCTCCTCGGCGGTGCGCCGGGTCAGGTACCACAGCTTGCCGCGGGGCGAGGCGCGCAGCTCCATCTGGTAGAGCGCATTGACCTTGTGGCCGGCATCCACCTGGGCCTGCACGGCCGTGGGCAGGCGCACGTCCTCGATGTCCGCCCACAGGTCCACGCGCACGTCGCCGAACAGGAAGCGCGCCAGGTTCTGGAACGCTTCCTCGCTGTTCACGATGCCGTAGAAGCCCGAATGCGCACGGTAGGCAAACGCCTTGGCACAGGGCTCGCCCAGCGTGCCATCTGCTTTCAGGCCGTGCAGCGTGGCATTCTCGATGCGCACCAGCCCGTCGCTGCCATTGCCCACGAAGGTGCGCGACAGGCCGGCCGCCGCCTCGTAGTCCAGCCGGTTGGTGCCCACCATGCAGAACACCCGGCTTGCGGGGAACAGGGCTTCGGGCAGCAGGTCGACGCGCTGGTGCGTGGCGTACGCGCCCGCCAGGTCCAGGTACTGCACCATGCGCTTGCCGCGGTTGAAGTTGTTGATGTCGGTGGTGGACAGCCAGGCCGGCGCGTTGATGCCCGCCACGTCGATGCCGTTGTGCGGCGTGGCGTAGGTGAAGAACTTGTCCACGTGGGGCCGCATGCGCTGGGAGTCGAGTGCCGGGTTCTGCAGCATGGCGCGGCACACCAGCCCGCCCATGGAATGCGCCACCAGATAGCAGCGAAAGTCCGCAGGCGCCACCGCGTTCGCCGGGTTGCCGCAGACCAGATCGCGCACGCGGGCCAAAAGCTGGCTCAGCTCCTTGGCAAAGTCCTCGATGTCCGGTGTCTGCCCGTCGCCCAGCAGGGTCGAGGCGCTGTCGTAGTAGCGAAAGATGATGATGCTCTGCCCCGAGAGCACATTGCCCGTGGGCTTGCCGTCGGCCGTGGTCTCCCACTCGGGGTCCACGATGTCGTAGCCGTCCTCGTAGACGTCGGCATAGCCGTACTCCGATGCCAGCCGCACCAGCGGCGACTCAAACACGTGCTTGCGCGGCTTGCTGCGCCGATCCGGCACGGCGCGGTGCACGGTCGACCCCACGTTGAAGCCGCAGAACGGGTCGGCCGTGGTCTGGTCGATCTCGCCCTGCGCCATCGCGTAGCCGCGCACGTAGACGATGGGGAAGTAGGGTGCCTTGTAGGTCGCTGCAGGCATGTCGATCGCGCTCCCGGTGGTGCAGCGGCCGCAGGCGACTGCCAGTGCGCGATGGTCTGGGCGCGCGGGCGGGGCGTCAAGAGAAATAGTGGCGCGGTACGCGCGGCCGGCTGCGTGCAATTCAAAGCTGGTCAAGATCCCTCTGTTTCGAATAATGGTGCGGCACATACCCATAACGAGGAGGCACACCACCATGGCACGGCGCACCAAAACCAGCCCCCTGGAAGACACCATGGACCTCGTCGCCCTGCTGCCCTGGTGGGCCGGCCTGGGGCTGGCAGTGCTCAGCTACCTGCTGTTCAGCCAGCTGGCGGCGTCCTTCGGCCAGCCGGCGGCGGCCAGGCCCGGCCAGATCGGGGCCCTGGTGCAGGGCGCACTGATCGGCGGCCTGGCCACGATAGCCCAGTACGTGGTGCCTGTGGTCTGCCTGGCCGGCGCCTCCCTGTCGGTCTGGCGCCGCCGCCAGCGCCGGGCCCTGGTGGATGCAGTGGCGCAGGCCCCCGCCGCGAGCACCATCGACGGCATGTCCTGGACCGAGTTCGAGATGCTGGTGGGCGAGGCCTACCGCCTGCAGGGCTTTCAGGTGACCGAGACTGGTGGTGGCGGGCCCGACGGCGGCGTGGACCTGGTGCTGACCCGGGGCGGCGAGACATTCTTCGTGCAGTGCAAGCAGTGGAAGGCCTTCAAGGTGGGCGTGGAGACCGTGCGCGAGCTCTATGGTGTGATGGCTGCGCGGGGTGCCACGGGTGGCTTCGTGGTGACTTCGGGGCGCTTCACCAACGATGCAAAGCTTTTCACCCAGGGGCGCAACCTGCAGCTGGTGGATGGGCCGCGCCTGCTGGCCATGCTGCAGCAGGCGCAGCAGTCGCGCTCGGCGGTGGCGGCGGTCATCGCCGCCCATGGCGGGGTGCACCACGAACCGGCGCCACCCCCGGCGGCTGCGCCGGCCCGGGCGGCCGCAGGTGCCTTGGCCAGCGTCACCGCCAGCGGCACCCAGCCCGGCTGCCCCAAGTGCGGTTGCGGCATGGTCCGCCGCATCGCGCGCACTGGCAACAATGCCGGGGGGGCGTTCTGGGGCTGCTCTACCTTTCCGGCCTGCAGAGGGGTGCGGCAGGTGGATTAGGATTGACCTGAGCGGTCCGGCCGGGCCGGTGCGGAAATACCGGACAGGGAGGCGGCCACGTCCAGGGCCTCCCCACGCTCTTTCACCGCCACGTCGCCCAGCGAAAGAATGCCCACCAGGCGCTTGTCGTCGCCCAACACCGGCAGGCGGCGGATTTGTGCGCGCGACATCTGCTGCAACACCTCATCGATCGATTCGCCCTCGCGGGTCCATTGCACGTCGGTGGTCATCACGTCCTTGAGCTGGGTCGTCCCGGCATTGCGCTCCTGTGCCACCAAGCGCAGCACGATGTCGCGGTCGGTCACCATGCCCACCAGCCGATTACCTTCGCACACGGGGATGGCTCCCACGTTGAGCTCTTCCATGGCCTGGGCTGCCAGCAGCACGTTGTCGGTCGGCGCCAGGCTGCGCACGCCACGGGTCATCACTTCGGATACGGCTGTCATGGTTCTCCTTCAGGGCAAAGGATCCAATTTATGCGTGCGATCCGTTGGCGTATGTAGGAGTGCAAGCCCTTCGCGTTCACTCCGGCGGGGCCCCCACCCACCCGCCATTCGGATGCCCCCCGTCAGAGCGGACGAGGGCCGCGCTCCTTGCCTACACGCAGGGGGCTGATCCGCAGGTACAAATGGCCCAGACACTGCACCCGCCCACCATGAAGCCCTCCACCCTGTTCGACATCTGCAAGAAAACCGCCATGGCCTGGGTGGACGACTACGCCCCCAGCATGGGGGCCGCCATCTCGTACTACACGGCGTTCTCCATTGCGCCGCTGCTGGTCATCGTGATCGCGATCGCGGGCTATGTGTTTGGCGAGGAGGCGGTGCGCGGCGCACTGCAGGGCCAGATATCGGGCCTGGTGGGCAGCGATGGCGCGGCCGCCATCCAGGGCCTGGTCAGCAGCGCGCGCGAGCCCACCGAGGGCGTGGTCGCCAGCGGCATTTCCATCGTTTTTCTGGTCGTGGGCGCGACCACGGTGTTTGCCGAGATCCAGAGCGCGCTCGACCGCATCTGGCATGTGCCCGAAAAGGCCAAGCCCAGCGGCCTGTGGGGCCTGCTGCGCGCGCGCTTCCTGTCGTTCGGCCTGATCCTGGGGCTCGCCTTCCTGCTCATGGCCTCGCTGGCCGTGAGCGCCGCCGTGGCCGCGCTGGGCACCTGGTTCTCGGCCCTGCTGCCGGGCTGGGAGATCGTGCTGCAGGGGCTCAACATGGCGATTTCGGTCGTGGTCGAGACCCTGCTGTTCGCCATGATCTTCAAGCTCATGCCCTCCACGCGCATCGCCTGGAGCGATGTCTGGGTGGGCGCCGCCGTCACGGCAGCGCTGTTCGAACTGGGCAAGGTGCTGATCGGGCTGTACGTGGGCAAGGCCGGCATCAGCTCCACCTATGCCGCGGCCGGCTCCATCGCCATCATCCTGATCTGGGTGTATTACGCCGCGCAGATCTTCCTGCTGGGTGCCGAGTTCACCAAGGTCTACGCCACCGAATACGGGTCCCACCGCCACGAGATCCCCACCGAGGCGCCCGAGACCCCGATGAAAAGCCAGGACCCGCAGCCCCTGCCGGCGGCTGGCGGTACCCATCCACAGGGCCATCCCCTTGCGGCGCCCACGCGCGAACAGGGGCTGCAAGAGGCGGGTGTTCCGTTGGCCACGGGCTTCGCTCTGGTCGTGGCGCTGGGCGGTCTGTTCGCAGTGCGCGAGGCGGCCGTGTCATGGTTCGAGGAGCGCCAACGCGCCAAGGCGGTGCGGGCCCATCGGTCCGCGCCAACGGCGCGGCCTTGAAACGAAAAGGGCCCCGCGAGGGGCCCTTGTCTGGGAAGGCCGGCGATCAGGCAGGCGCCAGTTCCGGCTCCATGAGCTCGGCCTTGCGTGCCTCGAGTGCATCGCGCAGGGCGACCAGGTCGAGCTTCTTCGCAGCGCGGGCCTTGGGGAACATCTCGTTGCGCTCTTCCTTGACGTGGTGGTCAATGTACTCGCCCAGCACGATGACCTTGGCGTCGTATTGCTCGTTCACCTCGGTGGCGGCCTCAATCTGCGCGATCAGGTCCTTGGCGGTCTGGTGTTCCACCTCGGCTTCGGCCAGCAGGTCGGTCTCCTTGATGGCGGCACGCACGGCGGGGTAGAAGATCTCTTCCTCGATCTGCGCGTGCACGGTCAATTCCTTGCAGATCTGTGCCGCGAGTTCCAGGCGCTTCTGTTTGGCAGGGCGCGCTTTGGACTCCATGAGTTCCTCGTATTCCTTGAACATCTTCTTGACGGCCTTGTGGTCTGCATCGAGCAGGTCGCAGGCATCTTTCTCGCGGCGGGCTGGGGTGGTGGGCATCTTGGGCTCCGTAAGTAGTGGGGGCCTTGATCATTGGGCGGCGCGCGCACGGACACTGTAGGCGCGGCCTCGCAGCGGACGTAGGAGCAGCCGCAGCGATTGAGCATGTTCCGACTTGCTCAGAGGTCGGGGGCGCGTCCTACAGCCCTGTTGCCGTGGGGCTTTACGCTCGGTATTTCCCAGCTCCTGCACACCCATCCCCTCTACCTGAATGAAATCCCTACCCTCTCTCGCACCCGATATCCGCCTGTTCGGCAACGTGAATGAAAGCATGCTGTCCGAGTTCTTTCGGCAGCAGTCAGAGGCCAAGACGGATGCCCCCATCGTGTTCGAGCTGAGCACCTCAGGCGGCGATGCCGAGTCGGGCCGGCGCATCGCCGAAGAGCTGCGCCTGTGGCAGAAAGCGGGCACCGAAATCTTCTTTCTGGGCAAGACCTATGTGTTCTCCGCCGGCATCACCATCATGTCCGGCGTGCCCCGCAGCCACCGCTTCCTGACGCGCGATTGCGAGCTGCTCATCCACGAGCGCAAGATGACACGACAGATCACGCTGGACGGCGCCTTGCGCAGTTGCCGCGCCAAGATCAACGACGTGCTTGCCGAGATCGAGTCGGGTCAGCGATTGCAGACCCAGGGTTTTGCGCAACTGGTGCAAGGCTGCTCACTGACCGTCCAGGATGTTGAAAAAAGGGTGCTGGAAAAGGACTGGTACCTCACTGCACAGGAGGCGTTCGACCACGGTCTGGTCGCGGGGGTGGTCTGACCCGCGCAGTTGCAAAGCGACGGTCGCGCTATTGGCTGGGTGGCTGCCATGGCAAAAACCCAAATCAGCACCAGCCTTTGTGGGCCCTTAAACTGCAACGATGCTGCTCCCACCCAACGTGAATCCTGGTTTTCCCACCGATTTCATCCCGCTGCAAGGCACGCGGCAGGACTGTGAGGACTGCGGCAAAGCCGAAAGGCTGGGTTTTCAGTTCGACTATGCCTACCAGCCCATCGTGGATCTGGAGCGTCGCACCGTGTTCGCGCACGAAGCCCTGGTGCGCGGGCCCGCAGGCGAGGGCGCCATGAGCGTGCTGTCCCAGGTCAACGACGGCAACCGCTACCGCTTCGACCAGGCCTGTCGGGTCAAGGCCATCAAGGGGGCGAGCGAGCTGGGCATACGCGAGCCGGTGTCCATCAACTTCTTGCCCAACGCCATTTACAAACCCGAGGTGTGCATCCGCACGACGCTGGAGGCCGCCCGAATCCACCACTTTCCGCTCGACCAGATCATCTTCGAGGTGACCGAGGGCGAGCGCGTGCAGGACGGGCCCTGGTTCGCTTCCATCTTGCGCGAGTACCAGCGCTGCGGGTTCAAGACTGCCATCGACGATTTCGGGGCGGGGTATGCGGGGATGAAGCTGCTGTCGGACTTCCAGCCCGACATCATCAAGATCGACATGGACCTGATCCGCAACGTGGACGCCAATCGCGCGCGACAAGCCATTGTGCGCAGCCTGGTGTCCCTGTGCAAGGACATGGGCATAGAGGTGATTGCAGAAGGCATCGAGACGCCTGCGGAGCGCGATTTCCTGCGCGATACGGGCATCCACCTGATGCAGGGCTATCTGTTTGCCAGGCCGGCTTTTCGCTCCATCGCCGAGCTAGATGCCAGCACATTTGGCGCCCGATCTTGAAATTCTGGCGGCGATTTCCTATCATTTCGCAGGCTTTGCACCACCCACCACGAGCACCCGGCTCACTTGCCAAGAAAGGAGTTTGACCATGAATTCGCATTCCCCATCTCCCTCTTCGGGAAGAGACGATTCGTCCCCTGGTACGGGCCGGCGCAGTGGTTCATCGATGCGCTACCTGTCGCAGCTGCAAACTGACGCCTACCTTCTCGCGCGTGATGCGGTACGGCGCGTGCAGCGCACGTCTGCGCTTGTTGAAGCAGGCCTGCCATCGCCTCTTGCGGGAGCCGGAGCCCCAAGCAACCGGCGTCGGCTGCACTGACACGCCAAAGCCCGGACGAAAAAAAACCGGCTCGAAAGAGCCGGTTTTTTGCACAGATCTGTGAGATCAGTAGCGTCCACCGCCGTGGCCACCGTTGCCATAGCCGGTTTCCACGCGATTGCTGGCACTGTAGCCGCCCGCGCCGTAACCACCCGAGCCACTGCTGCGCTCTTCACGAGGGCGCGCCAGGTTCACGACGATCGAGCGGCCATCGACAGACATGCCGTGCAGGCCGGTGATGGCGGCTTGGGCGACTTCGGCCGATGCCATTTCCACAAAGCCGAAGCCCTTGGAGCGGCCGGTTTCACGGTCCATCATGACCTTGGCCGAGGTGACGTTGCCGAACTCGGAGAAATTGCTTTCCAGGGTGGAGTCGGTCACAGAGTAGGGCAGGTTGCCCACGTAGATTTTGCTGCTCATGAAAGAGCCTTTCTTAAGAAGGCGCGCAACGAGTGACGCACCGTTGGGATACAGGTGTGCGGAACGGCAGTCAGCCGCACCGGGGAGGGATGGATGGGTTCTGCGGTCAGCAGAGCATCAACACGTGGGGGGGTGCGGCATGCAGGTTTGCAGCCAGCCCTGGGTGACGGCAAAAAGCCGCGCGGCCTCGCGAGAGGCAAACGCTTTGTCGAAGCGGAACACGCGGCAGTAGCTGCCGTTGCCCTGGGATCGATGGACCGAGAATGAGGCGCGGAAATTGCCGCAGTCGGTCGGGTGTGTCGCGGGCGATACGACGAACTTGCCCATGGAAATGGCGGTTTTGGAAATCTGATTCAGTCAGGATCACAGGCCCGTAAGCCTGCGTGAGCATCAACAAACGCGGTTGGCTGCAGCTCTACAGACCAACACGGGCGACAAGGGTCGCAGAAGGCGCAAGCCGGGGGCGGGGAGCCATCCAGCGAGCGTTGCGGTGCAAGCTTTCGTCAAGAGCCTTCACTGCAACAGCCTCGATTATATTGCCTTTTTTTATTAAATTGCAAATTTTTATTCTTTTTCTCAATGAAGGCTTGGGCGTGGAGATTGTCCCGCCCCAAGGCTCCTTCACCTCACCTTGCAATACGGGGTCTGTGCGCTGACTGCAGGGTGCCGGGAGCGCCTTGTGGGCTGTAGGTGCCCGCGTTGTCTGCTGCGCCACCGCCAGCGACCTGGAACACCGCCACGAGTTCGGCCAGGCGCCGTGCCTGCTCGCGCAGATTCTCTGCGGCCGTGGTGCTCTCGCCGACGAGAGCACCGTTTTGCTGGGTCATCTGGTCCAGCTGGGTAACCGCCACGTTCACCTGTGAAATGCCGTCGCTTTGCTCTGCGGCGGCGGTGCTGATCTCGCCGATGATGCCATTGACGCGCTGAACACCCTGGACGATTTCACCCATCGTCGCGCCTGCATTGGCCACCAGTTGGGTGCCTGAATCCACCTTCTCGACGCTGTTCTGGATCAGCGTCTTGATCTCCTTGGCTGCAGCGGCACTGCGCTGGGCCAGACTGCGCACTTCGGATGCCACCACGGCGAAGCCGCGCCCCTGTTCCCCCGCCCGCGCGGCTTCGACCGCCGCATTGAGTGCCAGGATGTTGGTCTGGAAAGCGATGCCATCGATCACCCCAATGATGTCGGCGATCTTCTTGCTGCTCTGGTGGATGTCCTGCATGGTACTGACCACCTGCTGCATGACCTCGCCGCCCTTGGTGGCGGTGCCGGCCGCCGCCGTGGCCAACTGGTTGGCCTGGCGAGCCGAGTCGGCGCTCTGGCGCACGGTGGCGGTGAGTTCTTCCATGCTGGCAGCCGTTTGTTCCAGGCTGCTGGCGGCCTGTTCGGTCCGGTTGCCCAGGTTCCGGTTGCCGCTGCTGATGTGGTCGCTGGCGACGCGCAGTTGCTGGATGTTGTCGCGCACTGCCGACACCAGTTCGTGGAAACGCTGCTGCATGTCCCTCACCGCCACCATCACGCTGCCGGTATCCCCCGGCATCACATGCACAGCGACCGTGAGGTTGCCCTGTTCAATGGATTGCACCACCGCCCGCACTTCGCTGGGCTCCGCCCCCAACTCGCGACCGATGCTGCGAGAGACCGTCACCGTGGCTGCCACGCTGATAAGCACGGCCAGCAAGGTGATGGACAGCATCACGCCGGTGAACTGGCTGGCATCCTGGTTGGCGGTGTTGCTGTTCTTGATGATGCGGGCCTCCTCGTAGTCGATCAGCTTGTTGGCGGCTGCCAGCCACTGTTCATACTGCGGCTTCGCCTGTTCCCAGAGCAGTGCCTGCGCACCTGCGCGATCGCCTGCCTGCGTGAGTGCCACCACTTTGCCGGTAGTGGCCACGGTGCGTGCCTCGATGTCCTTGAGTGCCTGGACCATGGGTCCGACCTCCGGGGGGACCTGGCTGGCAGCCTTGATTACCGCATCCAGCTGAGCGCCCGACTGGGCGTAGAAATCTGCCAGCCGCGCAATGGATTCGACCTCTTTCCTGAGCGCCTCTTCGCTGGGCGCCAACACCACATCGCGCACGGCAATGGAGCGGTCATGGGCCGAGCCCCGAAAGTTGATGGCTGCACGCTGGATGGCTGCGTTCTGCGTCGCATTGGCAGTCAATGCGCTGTCGATGCCTCGCGCGATGAGCACGCTGTAGATCGACATGCCCAGCAAGGCCAGAATCACCAGGCCAAAGCCGGCCATGAGACGGTGACTGATTTTCCACGTATGCATTGAAGAGTGCCTCAGAGGGGGTGGACGGTGATGACGACGGAAAAACCGGCATGTCGACAGCGCGTCCGCCGTCGCATGGGTGTTTACATTTCATCATGAATTTACCAATTGGTCATAAAGTGACTGATTGGTATATTCTATTTACCCGATAGTAGAGGCATGGGCTTGCGGCCGGGGCAGTGCCTGTGGGAAGGCACTGCCTGCAGGGCTGCCAGGTGCGTGGGCGCTCAGGGGCTCATTCGGCACGCCAGCCGGTAGGGCGCGCCACGGCCAGCGGCTTTCTCTCGAAAAGATCCGCCGATGAGGGTCGAGGTCCTTGCGCTGCGCTACTCCAGCCAGCGCACGTTCTGCAGGATCTCTTCAAAGAAGCTGCGCAAGCTTGCCGTGCCCATGGTGTAGGGGTCGAAATCCGCAGTGCCGGAGTATTTGAGAAACAGCTGCCGGTTGGTTTCCAGTGATGCAATCAGCCCCATGGACCAGCCCGTGAAGCGGCGGTGCAGGATTTCGCTCAAGTCCAGGATCGCCGTGTCGCGGTGGCGGTCATCCTTGAGCAGTCGGTGGTACAGCGCATTCACTGCAGCACGGTCGCCTTCAAGCAACTGCAGAAAGATGCCGTTGTTCAGGCACAGCGCGCCCGTGACGCCCGCGCGGGTGTTGTTGCGCTGCGATGCACCCAGGATGTCCTTGACATCTGCAGGCCCCAGCACGCGCGAGCAGCGGCTCGCGTAGATCAGTTGTATCAACATGTTTGCCTCCGAAATGCCGAGTGTGTCAGCCCTGGGTGGGGACGTGGGGCATGGGCTGAATACCCCGCAGATCCGCTCGCCATTGCATGGCAACAAAGAGATCTCCAGCGCCCTCAAAGGTATTCAGGGGCTTTGCGTGCCAACGGGCGCGGCTTCGGATGATCGTGTAACGTCCCGGCACTTTTACAAGGTGCTGAATCCCATGGAAACTCCGTCTCCCGTTCCCGCAGACGAAGCCAGCATCCTGGTGGCGTTGATGGATTCGGGGCGTGTCGCGGCGGTCCGGGACACCGGCCTTCTGGACACACCGCCCGAAGAGAGCTTTGACCGGCTGACCCGCCTTGCGGCCAGACTCACGGGGGCTCCCGTCACCTTCGTTTCACTGCTGGACTCCAGCCGGGACTTCTACAAAAGCGCCTTCGGCCTGGGCGAGCCTCTGAACACCACGCGCCAGCTGGAGGGGCGTTCGTTTTGCCACTACGCCATGGTGTCTGATGGGCCGTTGGTGCTCCCCGATGTCACGCAATTGGCGGGCTTCTGCGACGTCCCCACTGTCCGCTCGCTGGGGGTGCGTGCCTATGCCGGCATCCCTCTGGTGACTGCCCAGGGGCAGGTGCTGGGCAGTTTCTGCGCGGTGGATTTTGAGCCCAGGCAGTGGACGGAGACCGACATCGAAGTCCTGGTCGAACTGGCGCATTCTGCGATGCGTGAAATCCAGCTGCGCAGGGCCGTGCGCGAATCGGATGCGCTCAACCGGCGCCTGCTGGAGCAGCTGCAGCGGGTGGACGAGCTCAACCGCGCTCTGGCCGAACTGGCCACGAAGGACTCGCTCACTGGCCTGCTCAACCGGCGCGCTTTCGACCACAGCCTGGCGCTTGAGTTGGCTATCGTGGAGCGGCGCAGTTCACCATTGAGCCTGCTGATGTTGGACGTAGACCATTTCAAGCGCATCAACGACAGCCTGGGCCATGCGGGCGGAGATGAGGTGCTCAAGCAGATTGGCTGCATTCTGAGCGCGGGTGCCCGGGTCATCGATGTGGTTGCCCGCGTGGGTGGCGAGGAGTTCGCCATACTGCTCCCGAACACGAACATGCCCGACGCAGTCGAGGTCGCGGAACGCATGCGCGTGGCGGTGTCCCAGGCGCCATGGTCGCAGGCCTCTTCTGCCACGGTCAGCGTGGGCGTCGCGACGCTGATGGGCGGCGAAAACGCCTGCGGCCTGTATGCCCGTGCAGACGCGGCGCTCTATGGTGCCAAGCAGGCGGGGCGCAATCGCGTGGCAATGGCCTGAGCACTGAGGCGTTCCGACCCACGTGGTATTGGGGCCTCACGTGCAAGCTTGGTTGGAGAGATAGGGCGCGGGTCGCAATTGGCACGTTAAATCCCGCAGTTGCCACCGTTTGCAACGTAGGACAACAGCGCAAAGTGCGCTTCGCGCACGCCCATCCTGCAGAGGTGGCAGGATCGGCACCTACAATGATTTACATCCCTGGCCAAGCCCTTATGCGGGCATAGCGGCCTTTTATTGGTGAAAGCTTCATGAATACCCAGAGCACTCAGATCCTCGACGCACTGCAAGATGACAAGAGGACCGCTTTGGTCCAGGAATGGATAGAGGAAGCTAAGGCCGGCAACGCCAGCCTTCCTCGGTCAGCCACGGCGGATGCAGGGGAGGTCGCGTTGGCAATGGCGCACGCGTTGCGCAATGGCGCCAGCATCGATTCCTTCACCGATCCCAAGTGGTCCGCATTGCAGCAGGTGCTGTCGGACCTGTCGCGCTCGGGTGCTGCGCAGGGCCAGAGCGTCGGCGAGACCAGCGTCTTCGTGCTGGCGCTCAAGAAGCCATTGCTCACCGCTCTGCATCGGCGCGAAGGCATCGAAAATGCGCAACTGGCATCCGCTTTCTGGAGCGTGACCAAGCTGGTGGACGGCATGGCCCAGTTCACGGCCACCACCTTCCAACGTGCGCGCGAGGAGATCATCACGCGCCAGCAGGAAGAGCTGCTGGAACTGTCCACCCCGGTGGTCAAGCTCTGGGAGGGTGTTCTTGCGGTGCCCATGATCGGTACGCTCGACAGCAACCGCACGCAGATCGTGATGGAGACGCTGCTGCAGAAGATCGTGGACACGGGCTCGGAGCTGGCCATCATCGACATCACCGGCGTGCCCACGGTGGACACCCTGGTCGCCCAGCACCTGCTCAAGACCGTGACGGCGATCCGCCTCATGGGGGCGGACTGCATCATCAGCGGCATCCGCCCGCAGATCGCGCAGACCATCGTGCACCTGGGCATCGACCTGCAGGGCATCAGCACCAAGGCCTCGCTGGCCGACGCGCTGTCGCTGGCGCTGCAGCGCACGGGCTGGCGCATCACCCGCCAGGTCGCCTGAGCGGTAGCGCACATGGAACGCATACCGATACTGCGCATGGGCGCAACCCTGCTGGTCACCATCCAGGTGGACATGCAGGACCAGACCGCTCTGGCATTGCAGGACGACCTGGCCGACCGCATCGCCAAGAGCGGAGCCAGCGGCGTGATGATCGACATCTCGGCGCTCGAGATCGTGGACTCCTTCGTGGGACGCATGCTGGCCAGCATCTCGGGCATTGCCCGCATCCTCTCTGCCACCACCGTCGTGGTGGGCATGCAGCCGGCCGTGGCCATCACGCTGGTGGAACTGGGCCTCTCGCTCGAAGGCGTGAAGACTGCACTCAACGTGGAGCGCGGCCTGGCCTTGCTGCAGCGCGCACGCGAGGAGAGCGGCTTTGTCGATTGAACGCACCGGCACGCTGCCGCTTCAGAGTGAGCAGCACATCGTGGCCAGCCGGCAGGCCGTGCGCTCGCTGTGCCAACTGCTCAAGTTCTCGCTGGTCGAACAGACCAAGATGATCACCGCCGCGAGCGAGCTCTCGCGCAACACCCTCATCCATGGCGGCGGCGGCCGCATGCGCTGGGAAGTGGTCGAAGCCGGGACCAAGACCGGTCTGGCCTTGCATTTCGAGGACGAAGGCCCCGGCATCGCCGACATGAAGCTGGCCATGACCGATGGCTGGACCTCGGGTGGGGGCATGGGCCTGGGCCTGCCCGGCAGCAAGCGGCTGGTCAGCGACTTCTCGGTCGAATCTGCGCCCGGCCAGGGCACCCGCGTGAGCATCACCAAGTGGAAGTGACACGCGGGTGGAGCCACCGGCCCTTTCGCATGACGGATGCCAGTTGCGTCGGTGACGTCCGTCGCTTTTGCGCCAGGACCGTCGAGGGCTGGGGCTGGAGCGAGGTGGATGCAGGACGCCTGTCCCTCATTGCCACCGAGCTGGGCACCAACCTCGTTCGCCACGCGGTGCAGGGCGAGTTGTGGATAGCTGCGCTGCCCGCAGCGCAGGAGGTGGAGATACTGGCGCTGGACAAGGGCCCCGGCATGGAGGATGTGCAGCGCTCCTTCCAGGACGGCGTGTCGACCGGATCGGGCTCGCCCGGCACCGGCCTGGGGGCCATACGCCGGCTTGCCAGCGGGTTCGACATCCACTCCACCGCGCGGGGCACGGTATGCGTGGTGCGCGTGCGCGCCACCGGGCACGCGGCAAGGCCTGAGCGCCAGTGGGGTGCCGTGAGCGTCGCGGCACCTGGAGAAACGGTGTGCGGCGATGGCTGGGCCGTGGCCATCGACAACGGCACGGTGTCGGCGGTGCTGGCAGACGGCCTGGGCCATGGTCCCCATGCCGCCGCCGCGGCCGAGGCGGCGCTGGAGGTGTTTGCCGGCGATCCCTTCGTACCGCTCGACCGTCTGGTGCAGGACGTCCACACCGGGCTGCAGACCACGCGCGGGGCGGCATTGTTCGCCATGCGGATAGAGTCTTCGTCCCGACTGGAGTACGCTGGTGCTGGCAACGTGATGGGGCGCATCATCTCGGGCGTGTTCGACCGCTCCATGGTGACCCAGCATGGTACCGTGGGCGTGCAGGTGCGCAAGACCGAGGTGGCGCGGCTGGTACTGCCCGACCACGCGGTGGCTGTGGTGCACAGCGATGGCATTGCCTCGCGCTGGAAGTCCGAGGAAGTGGTGCCGCTGCTGCAGCGCGACCCCACGCTGATTGCCGCGGCCTTGTTGTGGCAGCAGAGCCGGGGCCGCGATGACGCCACCGTGCTGGTGGTAAAACAGGGAGACACGCTTGAGTGACGATATGAAAGCCCAGCTGGAGCAAAGCCAGGCCGAAGTCGAGGCCCTGCAGTCCGAAATGCAGGCCCTGCGGGAAGAGCTCGAGGAAACCAACCGCGGCGTGGTGGCGCTCTACGCAGAGCTCGACGAGCAGGCCGAGCAGCTCAAGCACGCCACCCAGCTCAAGAGCAGGTTTCTGTCGTACATGAGCCACGAGTTCCGCACGCCCATTGGCGCCACCTTGAGCCTGGTGCGCTTGCTGCTCGACCGGGTGGATGGCCCTCTGACCGAGGAGCAGGAGCGCCAGGTGCGCTTTATCCAGACCACTTCCGAGGAGTTTTCGAGCATGGTCGACGACCTGCTCGACCTTGCCAAGATCGAGGCCGGCCGGCTCGACGTTTCGCCCGCATGGTTCGAGATGATGGACCTGTTCACGGCCCTGCGCGGCATGTTCAAGCCCATTGTGGAAAACCAGGACCTCAGCCTGGTGTTCGAGGAGCCGGTCGGCCTGTCGCGCCTGTACAACGACGACCGCAAGCTCTCGCAGATCTTGCGCAATTTCATCTCCAACGCGCTCAAGTTCACCGCTCGCGGCGAGGTGCGGGTATCGGTGACGTTGGAAGGCGAGGGCATGGTGCGCTTCGCCGTGTCGGACACCGGCATCGGCATCGCGCCGGAGCACCTGCCGGTGCTGTTCAACGATTTTTCGCAGGTAGAGGCCCCGGTGCGCAAGCCCCTGCGCGGAACCGGCCTGGGCCTGGCCTTGTCCAAGCAGCTGGCGACGCTGCTGGGGGGCTCCATCGACGTGCGCAGCGTGGTGGGCGAGGGCTCCGTCTTCTCCGTCATCGTCCCCGTGGAACTGTCACCTGCCGCTGCCGGCGGCCGCGTGCAGGCCTGATCCATGACCAACCCCGCCATCATCCTTCCCACGATCGACCGCAGCCGGCACACCGTGCTGGTGGTTGACGACAATCCGGTAACCCGGTATGCCACAGCGCGCGTCATCCGCGCCGCGGGTTTCCAGACGGAAGAGGCCGCGACGGGCGGCGCAGCCATCGAAGCGGCCAAGCTCAACGTCTCGGCCGTGGTGCTGGACGTGCACCTGCCGGACATGGATGGCTTCGAGGTGTGCCGGGTTCTGCGCGCGGATGCGCGCACCGAGTTCACGCCCATCATCCACCTGTCCGCCACCTACATGCAAAGCGAGCACAAGGTAGCGGGGCTCAATGCCGGCGCAGACGCCTACATGGTGCATCCCGCCGAGCCGCCGCTGATGGTGGCCACGCTGCAGGCGCTGATACGCGCACGCACTGCGGAAGAGGATCTGCGCCGCAGTGAAATCCGCTTTCGTGCCATCTATGACCAAGCCCCTGTGGCCATGATGCTGGTCGATTCGGCAGGCTGTTTCGCCGACGTGAATCCCGCCGCCGAAGTGCTGTTTCAGCGCAGCCGCGCTGAACTGGTCGGGCTGGCAGTGACCTCGTTCGCGCCCGAGGCCTGGAAGGATTTCGTGCAGGGCCGCATGCTGAGCCCTGCCGACGCCAACTGGCAGGGCGAATTTCCGCTGATCCGCGGCGATGGGCAGGAAATGCTGCTCGAATGGAGCATGTCCAACCATGTGGAGCGGGGCATCCGCATCGGCATTGCGTCCGACCTGTCAGAGCGCATCGACTTCGAACGCCGACGCGAGGAGCTGCTCGAGCGCGAACAGGCAGCGCGCGTTCTGGCGGAGCGGCACAGCCGCACCAAGGACGACTTCGTGGCCGTGCTCTCGCACGAGTTGCGCACCCCGCTCACGCTGATCACCGGGTGGGTGCACATGCTCAAGCGCCCGAACACCAACGCCGACACGCTGGCGCGAGGCATCGATGCCATCGAGCGCGGTGCCAAGGCGCAGGGGCGCATCATCTCCGACATCCTTGACGTCTCGCGCATCGCATCGGGCAAGCTGCGCCTGCACCGCGAGTGGGCCAACCCGGTGGAACTCGTGCGCATCTCGCTCGATGCATTGCGCGACCTGGCGTTGGCCAGGAACATCACCCTCGAAGTGACTTGTGACGATACGGACGAGCCTGCCTGGCTCGATATCACACGCTTCCAGCAGATCGTGTGGAACCTGGTGACCAATGCCATCAAGTTCTCGGAAAAAGGCGGTACGGTCCAGTTGCGCCTGCGGCGGGAGGCAGATGAACTGATCCTCGTTGTGCAGGACCACGGTGCAGGCATAGAGGTGGGATTTCTGCCCTATCTGTTCCAGCGCTTCACGCAAAGCGGCGCGCCGGGAAACCGCGCCCACGGCGGTCTGGGGCTGGGCCTGTCCATCGTCAAGCACCTGGTCGACCTGCACGGGGGCACCATTTCGGCCAGCAGCGCGGGGGCCGGCAAGGGTACGGCAATGACGGCGCGCCTGCTGGTCGCCTACGAGGAGGCGCCGGCGAGCGACGGCGACGTGCAGGCCATTCCGCAGGCCCGCGAAGTGCGCCTGCTGCAGGGCAAGGACATCCTGGTCGTGGACGACAACGCCGATACCAGCGAGATGCTCAGCATCGTGCTCACCGACGAGGGTGCCAGCGTGCGCGTGGCCGATAGCTACGAGACCGCCATTGCCCAGTTCGAGATGGCGTGGCCCGATCTGTTCGTGAGCGACATCGGCCTGCCGGGCCGCGATGGCTACGACCTGATCGCCAAGGTGCGCGAGATGGAGGCGGCTGCGGGACGACCGCGGCTGCGCGCCATCGCGCTCACGGCCTTTGCCCGCCCGCAGGACCGTGACCGTGCGCTCGCCGCAGGCTTCGACCAGCACCTGGGCAAGCCGCTGCAGCCGCACCTGCTGCTGCAGGCGCTGGCCTGAACGCCGGCTGGCTCAGTCCCTGCGCCCTTCCCGCTGGGCCGTGCTTTGCGGATCGGCGGACCACAGCTCCAGTCCAAAGTCTGCATCGTGCCACTGCGCCACCCGCGGAATCTGCAGCTGCTCGTGCAGGATGGCATGCACGCGCGCGCCGCCCAGCGGAAAACCCTCGAACGGGTGCAGCCAGTGGCAGGCAACCACCGTGGCCTCGGGTCCGCTGGCGAGCAGCGTGGTGCGGCAGCGCTGCGCCAGGCGCTCGATGTCGCGCTCCGTCAGGTAGTACAGCAGTTCTCCGAGCACGATGAGGTCGAAGTGGCCGTCGGGCCATTGGTCCGGCACCCAGCCGTGCGCGGCTTCGGCGTGCGCATGGGGTTTCAACCGGTCGGCCGCGTAGGCCACCGCCCGCCGGGAGCCGTCCCAGGCCAGCAGCCGGTCGCAGCGTTGGGCCAGCTGCTCGGAGACGAAGCCGCCCGCACAGCCGGGCTCGAACACCGATGCATAGCGCGGGCGCGGCAGGCTGGCCAGCAGCAGGTCGCGCTTGCGCGCCTCGTACCAGCTGCCCTCGAAGTGCCAGGGGTCGGGGCCACGGGCGAACAGCGGGTCGAACAGGTTTTGCGGGGCCTTGGCGATCATGGTGGTTGCCTGCTGGTAAAGAAGTATTCGGCATCCCAGCCGGCACGCTCGATGAGCGCGGCGTCCAGCACCGGGGGCAGGGTGGGCGAGCGGGGCGTGAGCTGCGAGCGGTGCGCGGCCAACGCGTGGAGCTTGCGCGCGAGGGTGTCGGCGTCGATGCCCACGCCGGTCAGGCGGGTCCAGTCCACCTGCGGGTCCCAGGGTTCGGCCCAGTGCCACATCCACACCGGCGCCTCGATGAGCGTGGCGCCGTTGGCCTGGCAGGTCTGCGCGCAGGCGCGGCCACAGGCCTCGTGGTCGGGATGCCCGTCGAGCCGCCAGGTGGTCAGCACCACGTCCGACGGGTGGATCAGCGCCGCCAACTGCGCCTGAAGTTCCTCGGCGCGGTGCAGCAGCTTGCCATCGGGCAGGCCCAGACGGGTCACGGCCTGCGCCGGTACCGCCAGGCGCTGCAGACCCGCAGCGCTTTCCTGCTGGCGTGCCCGGGCGAGGGCCTGTGCATCGTGCCCTGCCGCGTCGGCATGGCTGGCTTCGCCATCGGTCACCGCCACCACCAGGCAGGTGCCGCCCTGCGCCACATGGGAGTGGAGCAGGGCACCACAGGCCAGGATCTCGTCGTCGGGGTGCGGCGCCACCACCACCAGGCGCTGCCATTTGCCCACGAGCGCATTGGCGGGCACGCGCTCTATGCCTTCCTCGCAGAGCCAGGACTGCCAGAACCGCGCGTCCACGCGCGGCGCGCTGATGAAGCGGGTGGCGTGGGCCAGGTCCTGCACCGGGGCGGGGTGGTTCACAGCGCCCATGGGTAGTCCTCTTGCGCCAGCACGGCGCGGGCCAGGGCTGCGTCGTCGCGGTCCCCGTGGCTTTGGCGGATGAAGACCGGCAGGTCGGCCGCGGCACGTGCAAGCGCCGCATCGCGGCAGTAGGGTGTTGCCCCCAGTGCGCGGCCGGTTTCGTCCTGCACGCAGCGGGCCCCGGCTTCGGCCGCCTGGCGCACGCGCAGGGCCACCGCCATGGCGTCCGCATGCGGGTGCGCATCGATCCAGTCGGCGCTGCCGTGCAGCAGCGCGGCCACGCCCGCGAGCACGCGGTCCACCTTGCCGAAGGCTGCGGCGCGGTAGGCATGGCCTGGGTGCTCGGCCGGCATGCCGCGCATGCCGCGGTAGAGCGCATCGGCTACCGCCAGCGTACCGCCGTACCAGCAGGCCGCAATGCCAGCGCCCCCGTGCCAGAAGCCGGGCCGGTGCAGGTAGTCACCGGGTTCGCCGACCAGCACGGCGGGCGTGCCGTCGAAAGAGACTTCCGCACTCAAGGTGTCGGCCATGCCCACGGCCTGCCAGGTGCCGGTGTCCATGCGGATGCTGGGGTGGCTGAGGTCCACGGCGACGAGCTGGCTCTGGTCCTCCCCGGGCAGCCATGCGGTCAGCAGCGCGTGGCTGACGCCCTGCGCGCCCGAGCACCAGGCCTTGGCGCCGGACAACGTGGCCTGTCTGTTGCCGCCCTGTGGCTGAACCTGCACCCGCTGACCGGGCGCCTCGGCAGCCCACATGGCCCAGGTTTCTCCTGCACGGCTGCGGTCAGCGCCCAGCTCGTGCAGGATGGCCAGTGCATCGGTGTGCCCTTCATACAGCTTGGCCAGGGCCAGGCTGTGCTGCGCCACGCGGCTCAGGGCCTGCCAGCGCTGCAGGGTGCTGCCCGTGCCGGGCTGCGGCAGGTGGGCCAGGCCCTGGCCTGCCAGGTGCCGCAGTTGGGCTGCAATCGGCAAAGTGGCCATGCCGGGCAAGGCAGCGGCCAGTGCATGGGTCGTGGTGGGCGGGCGGGGGATGGTGGCCTGGCGGTTGGGGGAAACTGGCATGCGCTCGGCCCTTGTATGGTTCGATCCCACCACTGTCGCGGCAGTGCGCGCGGTGCCTGGTCGGCCCGTGGCGGCCTGCGTTGTGGGACAGGTGCCCAAGCACGGGACCGCAGGCTGCAAGGCCCATTTTTTGCGTGCATGACAACGCTTGAGGATGCTGTCTGACAAGCCCGGCGCAGGCCAAAGGTTACTTTCAGCCACCCACCTGACAAGGAGCATGCCGTGACCACCCAGCCCCCGCCCGCCACCTCCGTCCGCCGCCCTGCCGGCGAATTCCCGCAGCCCGTTTCGCCATGGGAAAGCCGTGGCCTTCTGTACGCCGAAGTGGCGGGGGCCCTGGTGGTGCTGGCGCTGGTGCTGGCAAATAGCATGGATCCTGGGTTCTGGCCCACCACGGCCGGTGCGGTGCAGGCACAGGTGCAGCCGGCACCCAAGGCGACCCTGGTCACGGCCGCGCCGTCTTCAGAGTCCTCGGAATGAAGCCGGCCCCCACACACGCTCTGCGACAAGCGCCGGGCGGGGCCCGCACATGATTGCCGTCATCGTCCCGGCCCACAATGAAGAGGACCACATCGGGGCCTGCCTGCGTTCGCTGGCGGCCGCCTCGGCCTGCCCCGATCTGATGGGCGAAGCCGTGCTGGTGATCGTGGTCCTGGACGATTGCAGCGATGGCACCCAGGGCATTGCTGCCGCACTGGGCGCGCGCACCGTGGACTGCCAGGCTCGCAACGTCGGCACGGCACGGGCCATTGGCGCGCATCTGGCACTGGCGGCCGGTGCGCGCTGGCTGGCCTTCACCGATGCAGACAGCGAGGTGGCCTCCACCTGGATTGCGCAGCAGTTGTGCCAGCAGGCCGATGCCGTGTGCGGCACCGTGCAGGTGCGCGACTGGGGCACGCATGGCGATGCCGTGCGCGCGCAGTTCGATGCGCTCTACCAGGACCGCGACGGTCACCGGCACATCCACGGTGCCAACCTGGGGCTCACAGCGCAGGCCTACAGCGAGGTCGGCGGCTTCGAGCCCCTGGCCACGGGGGAGGACGTGGCCCTCGTGCATCGGCTGCAGGAACGCGGTCTGTCCATCGCCTGGACCTCTGCCACCCGCGTGACGACCAGTGCGCGCAAGCAGTTCCGTGCGCCAGCCGGCTTTGGCGCCACGCTGCTGCAGCTGGGGACCACGCTGACGGCGCTGCCTGCCCTGCTTGGGTGACGAAAGACCTGCCCCATGAACGATTGGCTTGACTGGATACAGTGGCCGGCCTTCGCCGCCTCGGTGCTGGCTGCGTGGCTGGTGGGCTCCAAGGAGTCCCGGCGCCGCAACGCAGGATTCTGGGTGTTTCTGGGCAGCAACCTGCTGTGGGTGGCCTGGGGCGTGCACTCCCATGCGATTGCATTGATCGCACTGCAAGTCTGCCTGGCGGCTATGAACATCCGCGGCCTGTTCAAGACGGAAGACGCTTCAGACAGTTGAGCTGCCCATTGCCCGTCGTAGGACAGGCGCTCGTCTGTCGTCGCAGTCCGGCGCCCCGCAATCGTCGGTAAGCCATGCTGCACGTGGTCGACAGCCCGCCAGTGGTGTACATGCAGCCATGCGGTCAGGCCAACTGCAGCGTGTGTCCTACATCTTCGTGAGGCCATGCGCCTACCCTGAAGCTTCTCGCCAATTTTCCATCACCTGAAGCAAGGTTCCCCATGATCCAAGACCCCAAGAGCGCCAAGGCCGGCAAGAAAAGCGCAGATGCTGCGCCCGCCAGAAATACCGACAGTGCACCCTCTGCCATGGCGGGCGCTGTCGATGCGCTGTCCGCCAGGGCGATACAGACCAACGACCTTGTCGCCGCCAGGCCCTACAACCCCAACAAGGCCGGCGAGCACGGCTTTGCCAACGGCGTGAACCCCGCGCAGGGCGCCACTGCCGAGCCGGCTTCGCGCCTGCCATCGGGCAGCACTGTCTCCGAGGAAAACAGCAGCGCCAAGACCGGCACGGTGGCGCCAGAAGGCGTGAACGCCACCATCGCGCCGCTGGACCGCGTGCGTGTCGATTCCGCCGGCCAGGTGCTCACCACCAACCAGGGCGTGCCCATAGCCGACAACCAGAACTCGCTCAAGTACGGCGAGCGCGGCCCAGTACTGCTCGAGGACTTCATCCTGCGCGAGAAGATCACGCACTTCGACCATGAGCGCATTCCGGAACGCATCGTGCATGCCCGGGGCTCGGGCGCCCATGGCTTCTTCGAGTGCTACAAACCCCTGACGGACCTCACGCGCGCCGCACCGTTCAAGGAGGCCGGCAAGGTCACCCCGGTGTTCGTGCGCTTTTCCACCGTGCAGGGCGAACGCGGCTCCAAGGACACGGCGCGCGACGTGCGCGGCTTTGCTGTCAAGTTCTACACCGACGAAGGCAACTGGGACCTGGTGGGCAACAACATGCCCGTGTTCTTCATCCAGGATGCGATGAAATTTCCGGACCTGGTGCATGCCGTCAAGCCCGAGCCGCACCACCAGATGCCGCAGGCCGCCAGCGCGCACGACACCTTCTGGGATTTCGTCTCGCTCATGCCCGAGTCCACCCACATGCTGATGTGGGTGATGTCCGACCGCGGCATTCCACGCAGCTATGCCACCATGCAGGGCTTCGGTGTGCACAGCTTCCGCTTCGTGAATGCGGCGGGCGAGTCGGTGTTCGTCAAATTCCATTGGACTCCCAAGGCCGGCACCCATTCGCTGGTGTGGGACGAGGCGGTGAAGATTTCCGGCGCCGATCCGGATTACCATCGCCGCGACCTGTGGGAGCGCATCGAGGGCGGCGCCTACCCCGAGTTCGAACTCGGCGTGCAGGTGTTCACGGAAGAGCAGGGCGACGCGTTCAGCTTCGACATCCTGGATGCCACCAAGCTGATCCCCGAGGAGCTGGTGCCCATCCGCCCCATCGGCCGCATGGTGCTCAACCGCAACCCCGACAACTTCTTTGCAGAGACCGAGCAGGTGGCCTTCTGCACTGCGCACGTGGTGCCGGGCATCGACTTCTCCAACGACCCCCTGTTGGCGGGCCGCATCCACTCCTACGTGGACACGCAGATCTCGCGACTGGGCGGACCCAACTTCCACGAGCTGCCCATCAACTCGCCCATCGCCCCGGTGCACAACAACCAGCGCGACGGCATGCACCGCCAGGCCATCCATCGCGGCAAGGTGGCGTACGAGCCGAACTCGCTAGGGGGTGGTTGCCCGTTCCAGGCCGGGGCAGCGCAGGGTTTTGTCTCTGTGCCCGCCCGCATCGAGGCCAAGGAAGCCCAGGGCAAGGTGCGTGCCAAGCCCGAGAAGTTTGCCGACCACTACACCCAGGCCACCTTGTTCTTCGACAGCCAGACCGCGGTAGAGCAGGCCCACATCGCCGCCGCCTTCCGCTTCGAGCTGAGCAAGGTCACGGTGCCGGCGATCCGTGAGCGCATGGTCTCCTCGCTGCGCAACGTGTCGGATGACCTGGCCCGGCAGGTCGCCACCGGCATCGGCATGGCGGCCTTGCCGGACGCCATGCCCCGGGCCCTGGCCAAGCCGCCCAAGCCCGAGGTGGCAGCTTCGCCCGCACTGTCACTGCTTGCACGCCCTGGCGACGGCAGCATCCAGGGGCGAAAGATTGCCATCCTGGTGGCCGATGGCATCGTCGGTCAGAGCGCCGTGGAACTGCACGCGGCCCTGTTTGCGCAGGGCGCCGTGCCGCGCTTCGTGGCGCCCCGCATTGGTCCGGTGAAGACGGCCGACCAGGTAGCCATCGACGCGGATGCATCGCTGGAGAACGAACCGGGCTTCCTGTTCGATGCGCTGGCGCTGCCCGATGGGGAAGAGGGTGTGCGGATGCTGGCGACCGACGGCCACACGATGGAGTTCCTCAAGGACCAGCACCGGCATTGCAAGACCATCCTGGTCATGCCCGCGTCCTCGGCCTTGATGCTCAAGGCCCAGATCCCGTCGACGCTGCCTTCGGGAGATCCCGATCCCGGGCTGTTCCTGGGTTCCACGCCAGCGGACTTCGGGGCCTTCATCCAGGGCATTGCCCGCCATCGCCATCCTGAGCGGGAGACCGATCCTCCTGCTGTGTGAGGCCAGGCCCAACCCGCAGGCCATTCGTTCGCAGCTTTGCGGCCCGGTGTGGCCACAAGGCACTGGAAGAAATCCGCGCGTACCGGCATGGCCGGATGCGTCAACCCAAATTAGCGGTATGCCTGCATGCCCTGTTGTTCACCATGCAAGAATTTCTTCCCCATTCCCGACCCCGAGGAAAAACCCATCCCTTCGCGCCGGTCGATCTCTCGACCGACTGGCAAGTGGGCGGCATTATCAAGGCCAGGGCGTTTCGCGTGGCCGCGCACGCAGGCCATGAAGCCTGCTCCAACGGGGTCTACACGGTGGAGCGTTGTGTCGGCTCCATCGAGCTGACGGGCAATAAGGCGGGGCAGACCCATACCACCTTGCTGATCGGCTTTTCTCTGGCACCCGATCTGCCGGCGCCCAGCTTCAGCATTGCATCTCGCGAGGCGATCGGCACGCTCACGCTGCCGGCGCATCTGTTCGGGGCCTTCCTGGCCATCGTCCATGCCTCGCCCCTGTATTTCCGGATGGGGGGCGACGGTTACTGCAACGCCATTGCCAACGATGCGACGTTCCTGACCTAACCTTCTTCCAACCCAGCCGGTACTGGCAGGACCACCGCCAGGTACGGGCCAGGGTCAGCGTGCGGCCCGGGTACGGTCGGTCTGGCCATCCATCATGTCGCGCACCTTGCGGGCCAGGGCCGTGAGCTCGAAGGGCTTGGTCATGACTTCCATGCCCGCATCGAGCAGGCCATTGCCCACGGCAGCGTTCTGGGCAAAGCCGGTGATGAACAGCACCTTGAGCTGCGGCCGGTCCTGCCGTGCCGCGTCCGCCACCTGGCGGCCGTTGAGCCCGCCGGGCAGGCCCACGTCGGTGAGCAGCAGGTCCACGCGGCGCATGGAAGCCAGGGTGCGCAGGGCGCTGGGGCCGTCGTGGGCCTCTACCACCACGTAGCCGGCGTCCTTGAGCACCTCCACCGTCAGGGTGCGGATGGTGCTTTCGTCCTCCACCACCAGGATGGTTTCGCCATCGCCCTGCTGCACGCTGTCGGTGGGGCTTTCCGCCGCGTCTTCCAGCACCTGACCGTCGTGGCGTGGCAGGTACAGGCGCATGGTGGTGCCCACGCCCACCTCGGATTGCACGCGCACGTGGCCACCCGACTGGCGCACGAAGCCATACACCATCGACAGGCCCAGGCCCGTGCCCTGGCCCGTGGGCTTGGTGGTGAAGAAGGGGTCGAAGATCTGCTCGATGAGCTCGGCCGGCATGCCCGAGCCGGTGTCGGTGACGGACAGGCACACATAGTCGGCCACCGGCAGGCCCTGGCTGCGCACCATACCGTCCGTGGCCGCGATGTTGGTAGTGGCGATGGCCAGGCGCCCGCCGCCGGGCAGCATGGCGTCGCGCGCGTTGATGCACAGGTTGAGCAGCGAGTTCTCGAGTTGCGAAGGGTCCACGCGGGTGGTCCACAGGGCCTCGGCCGCCGTGCATTCGACCTGCACGTCCGGCCCGACCGAGCGGCGCACCAGCTCTTCGAGCCCGGCCACCAGGCGGTTCAGGTCGGTAGCCTTGGGGTCCAGTGTCTGGCGCCGGGCAAAGGCCAGGAGTCGCTGGGTCAGCGCCGCTGCGCGCTTGACCGAGTCCTGGCCCATGGCGATGTAGCGCTCTGCCTGGTCGAGCTTGCCCTGGCGCATGCGCACCTTGAGCACCTGCAGGCTGGCACTCACCGCGCCCAGCAGGTTGTTGAAGTCGTGGGCTATGCCGCCCGTGAGCTGGCCCACGGCCTCCATCTTCTGTGACTGGCGCAGTGCCTCTTCCACGGCCATCAGCTCGCCCGTGCGCGCCGCCACGGCGGCTTCGAGATTCTCGTTCACATCGCGCAGCCGTGCTTCGCTGAGTGCCAGGGCGTTGGCACTGCGCACGCGTTCGGAAACCGACCGGATGCGCTCGGCGAACTCGTGCACGAAGTCGACTTCCTCCAGCGTCCACTGGCGCGTGCCGCCGTAGTGCAGCAAGAGGATGGCCACGAGCTGGCCCTGCTCGATCAGCGGCACGCTCAGCAGGGCTCCCACCCCCTGGGTATCTAGCGTTCCCCGGGGGTAGCGGGCGGGGTCGGCTGCGGTGTCGGCCACCACCAGGGGGTCACCGCGCCGCAGCACATCGGAGAAGGAGGCGAGGTCCTTCACGCGCCAGGTGCCAGCCAGCGTGGCCAGGCCATGGCCGCTCCAGTCCTGGTCGATGGTGCACAGCTCGCCCGTGGCGTCGATGCTGCCGTAGCAGGCCCGGTCCACGCGCAGTGCTTCGCCCAGCAGGCGCGCGCCTTCGGCGGCGATGGCCGGCAGCTCGCCCACCTCGCGCAGCCGCTCAGGCAGGCGCGCCAGCAGGTTGCGCCAATGCTCGGCGCGCCGGCGCTGGGTGACGTCGCGCACCACGGCCAGCGAGCCCAGGGGCCGGCCCAGCGGGCCGAGCAGGGGCGAGACCACGGCCTCGACGTCGATCAGCCGGCCATCGTTCACGCGGTGCACGGTGCCCAACGTGGCCAGGGGGGCGCCGGGGGCGCTCACAGCGGAGTCCTCCCCGCCGCTGCCGGGCATCTCGGTGAAGATGAACTGCCGGGGCTGGCCCAGCACGTCGGAGGACTGCACGCCGTAGAGCCGCTCCGCGGCGGTGTTGACGTACATCACCAGCCCGTCCTGGTCGAAGGCGAAGACGGCGTCCTCCATCTGGCCCAGCACGTCCTGGCGCAACTGGTCAGTGGCCGCGTGCGCACTCTCCAGGGTATAGATGGCGTTGTTCACCACAAGCGCATCGACGTCGCCGGTGTGGATGGCGTGCAGCGTTTCCTCCAGCTCCTGCAGCCGCAACCGGAGGGTGGCGTTCTCGGCGGTGAGGTCGCCCTCGCTGCCCAGGCTCGGGGAAGGTTCGAATGCGTCCGCCGTCATACGGCCCCCGGCGATGGCAGCAGGCCGAAGGCCTTGCGCAAGCGGCCCAGGTCCGACAGGTCACCGATAAAGCGGCGCTGCGGCAGCGGCGCCAGGCGCAGCAGGGTGGGCGACACGATGATCTGGTCGGCCCGCGCCGCATCTACGTTCTCGGCGATGTTCAACACCGTGAGTTGGTGCGCGCCGGGATAGGCCTCCTGCAGGATACGGCGCGCGTTGGCGATGGCACGCAATGATATGGGCGAGGCCATGCTCACATACAGCCGGTAGTCGTTGAGGGGCGAAACCTCGGCTGGCTGATCGCGGTGCGCAACATGGCGGGTTTCGGTCATGGGGTTCAGACGAGGGGCTTCACGTCCAGCCCGACGAGCACGCGCTCCTCGTTCGAAAGGTCGCCGATGATCTTGCGGATCGGCTCGGGGAACTTGCGCACCAGCGTCGGCACGGCCAGGATCTGGTCGCCGGCCGCCAGCTGCGGGTTGACCAGCAGATCCACTACCTCGATGCTGTAGCGGCCCGCCAGGTGCGTCTCGCACAGGCGCTTGAGGTTCTCCAGCGCGGCGGCGGAGCGGGGCGTGGAGCCGGCCACGTACAGCCTGAGCTGCCATTCGGGCTTGGCGGAAGTGGCGGATGCCTTTTCGCGCAGGGGGGTGATTGTTGCCATGGAAGTCAGCCTTTGCGTGCGGCGGTTTTGCTGGCGGCGCTGCCGCTGCCGCTGCCGCTGGTGCCGCGCCTGGCCGCGATGCTGCGCGCGCGATCCTGCACGCCCTGGGCTTCCAGCTGCTCGCGCTCGATCTCGAACTCCACCTCGCCGGCGCGCTCCAGGGCTTGCGCATTCAGGGCCGCGATCTGCGCATCCAGTGTCTTGCGGCGGTTGGCCAGGTCGCGAAGGCGGCGCGCGTGGTCGCGCCCGCGCAGGTCGTTGGTGGCCAGCAGCTGTGCCTCGTGGGCGATGCGTGCCGTGCCGGTGAGCACCTGGTCGCCAAAGAGGTACACGTCCACCAGGTCCACGCCCGTGTCGGAAAAGACGAACTCGCGCACCTGGTTGGAGTGCGGCATGCCGCGCGACTTGAGCACCTGCAGCGTGCGCGTGCGCTCGCCGTTGACGGCCACGTTGGCCAGCAGCAGCCAGCTGTCCATCAGCGAGGACACGCCGACCTCCGAGGTGGCCAGGGGGGTGTTGGCCGCATCGGCCGTCAGGCTGGTGAACAGCGCCGTGGTGCCCTGAGTCTTGAGGAAGTCGATGAGCCGCATCAGCGTGATCTTGAGCCCGGCGTCATCGCCCTGCGAGGTCAGGTTGCTGATGGGATCCACGACAACCACGCTGGGCGCGAATTCGCGCACCAGGTCGTACATGTGCACCAGGTGCTGCTCCAGGCCCTGAAGGGTGGGGCGCGTGGATTCAATCCTGAGCAGGCCCTTGTCTACCCAACGGCGCAAGTTCAGTCCGATGGACTCCATGTTCCGCAGCAACTGGCTCTCGGATTCCTCGTAGGCGAACAGCACGGCTTTTTCGCCACGTGCGCAGGCGGCATTCGCGAAGCTGGCAGCAATGCTGCTCTTGCCCGTGCCGGGCGCGCCCGAGACCAGCAGGCTGCTGCCCCGATATACCCCTCGGCCACCCAGCATGTCGTCCAGGCCGGCGATGCCGGTGGAGACGCGCTCGCGTGAGGCCTGGTGGTTGAGCGCCAGCGAGGTGATAGGCAGCACCGACAGGCCGGTGCGGCCGATCAGGAAGGGGTACTCGTTGGTGCCATGGGCCGAGCCGCGGTACTTCACCACACGCAGGCGTCGGGTGGAGACCTGTTCTGCGATGCGGTGGTCCAGCAGGATCACACAGTCGGCTACATACTCCTCCAGTCCATAGCGGGTGAAGGCGCTGTCGCCGCGCTCGGCGGTGATGATGGCCGTGACCCCCTTGTCCTTGAGCCAGCGGAACAGCCGGCGCAGTTCGCTGCGCAGGATGGCATGGTTGGGCACGCCCGCGAACAGGGCCTCCACGGTGTCGAGCACCACGCGCTTGGCACCGATCGAATCGATGGCATAGCCCAGGCGGATGAACAGGCCTTCGAGGTCGTACTCGCCGGTCTCCTCGATCTCGCTGCGCTCCACGCGCACGAAGTCCAGTGCCAGTTTCTTCTGCCGCTGCAGCTTTTCGAGGTCGAAGCCCAGAGAACGCATGTTCTCGGCCAGTTCCTCGGCCGACTCCTCGAACATCATGAACACGCCGGGCTCGTCGTATTCGGTAGCCCCTCGGACCAGGAATTCCGCGGCCAGCATGGTCTTGCCACAGCCCGCTGCGCCGCACACCAGGGTGGGGCGCCCGGCGGGCAGGCCGCCTTCGGTGATTTCATCGAGGCCGGAGATGCCGGTGGGCGACTTGGCAATGCCGGCGGGCGTTGTGGGCGGGGCTTTCTGCTTTTTACGGGTGGCGGCCATCGGTGCGCGATCAGGTGGAGATGGAATGAAGGGCTGGCGATGCTCCGGCCGTGACCGGACGTAAGCATCGTAGGAAATCCCTGACCGCCTCACTGTAGGACACGACCGGATTGCGCTGCGCGGTGGGCACCGGCCCTTGCGCAGACGCGGTTCACGCCGCAGAATTTGCCAGGTCGGTTGCCGCCGCAGCCCACATGCTTTTCAACCCGCCCACCTCCGGAGGTTGCCATTTCCCACGCGCCCGGTCAGGACCAGCTGCAGAAAGTGCGCTGCTACACCCTCTTTTACCCAGGGGGGCGGGTGTACGCGGGCGATACCGAGGGGCACCTGATCGCGCTGGCACTGGTCAGCCACCGCAATGGCCGCTACAGCTACACGCTGGAGGGCAACGGCTTCGCAGCCGGCGGGCTGGACACGGCCCATGCCCTGCTGGAGGCCATCGCCAGCCAGCTCACGGCGGAGTACATCGAGGCGCAGTTCCACCACAGCCCCGACCTGGCGAAGGCCGATGTGTTCGACCTCACGGCCGGGCCGCACCTGAACATCCGGCTGCCAGTCTCCTAGCCCGATTTCGGGCGCTTGGCCGGGAGGCGGAGCGGCTGCTGTCCTACAAGGCCGCCCCTGGGCGGGTGTTACTTTCCAGAGCACCTTCTGGAAAGGACAAGCGCCATGAGCGACGACAAGGACAAGACTGCACAGGACCGCCATTTCATCAACCTCAGCGAGCACTACGAAGTGCGCGACTGGTGCAACAGCCTGGGCGTGACCGAGGCGCAGCTGCGCGAGTACCTGAGCCACACCCGCTGAAGAGGGCGGCGCGATGGCCCGGGCAACAGAAGATGAAGGCAAGGCACCCACCTCCACCCGCACGATGTGGAAGGGGGCGATCAGCTTTGGCCTGGTGCACATTCCCGTAGGCCTGTACTCGGCCACGGTGAGTTCGGGCATCGACTTCGACTGGCTCGACAAGCGCTCCATGGAGCCCGTGGGCTACAAGCGCGTGAACAAGGTCACGGGCAAGGAGATCGCCACGGCCGACATCGTCAAGGGCATCGAGTACGAGGACGGGCACTACGTGGTGCTCACGCCCGAAGAAATCGCCGCGGCCTACCCCAAGATCACGCAGACCATCGAGATCGAGACCTTCCTCGATGCCGACGAGATCCCCTTCGTCTACCTGGAGCGGCCCTACTACACGGCCCCGCTCAAGCGCGGCGAGAAGGTCTACGCGCTGCTGCGCGAGGCCCTGCGCCAGAGCAACAAGGTGGGCGTGGCCAAGGTGGTCATCCAGACCAAGCAGCACCTGGCGGTGCTGATCCCCTGCGGGCGCGCGCTGATTTTGAACCTGCTGCGCTGGGGCGGCGAGATCCGCTCGTTCGAGCAATTGAACCTGCCGCCGCTGGATGCCAAGGCCGCCGGCATCAAGCCGGCCGAGATGGACATGGCGCTGCAGCTCATCGACGACATGACCCAACCGTGGGACGCAGACGGCTTTCGCAACTCGTTCGCGCAGGAGATCCACAAGCTCGTCGAGACCAAGGTGGCCTCGGGTGAGACCGCCACGGTGGTCAAGGTCGACAGTGGCAAGGAAAGCGCCCCGGCCGGTGCCGATGTGCTGGACCTGACTGCACTGCTCAAGCGCAGCCTGGAGGGCAAGGGCGGCAAGGCCACGGCCAAAGACGCCAAGGGCAAGGCGGCATCCGTGACGCCGCTGCCCGCCGCGAAGAAAAAGGCGGCGGCCAAGCCCGCTGCCAAGAAAGCTCCAGCCAAGCAGGCAGCCGCCAAGAAAACGGTCGCCAAGAAGGCGCCTGCGCGCCGGGCGGCCTGAGCCATGGCGAAAGACCCGCACATGGCCGACTCGCTCGCTCTCTACAAGCAAAAGCGCAACTTCGCCATCACGCCCGAGCCGGCCGAGGGCGGCGAGGCGGGCGGGCCGGCGCTGCAGTACGTGATCCAGAAGCACTGGGCCAGCCGCCTGCACTACGACCTGCGCCTGGAACTCGATGGCACCATGAAGAGCTGGGCCGTGCCCAAGGGCCCGAGCCTGGACCCGGCCGACAAGCGCATGGCCGTGCAGGTGGAGGACCACCCCATCTCGTACAACAGCTTCGAAGGCCAGATCCCTCCCAAACAGTACGGTGCCGGCAAGGTCATCGTCTGGGACCGGGGCTACTGGGTGCCCGTGGGCGATGCGGCCGAGGGCTACCGCAAGGGCAAGCTCAAGTTCGCGCTGCACGGCCACAAGCTCAAGGGCCATTGGACGCTGGTGCGCATGCATGGCAAGGGCGGTGAAAAACAGGCCCCCTGGCTGCTGATCAAGGAGCACGATGATTTCGAACGCCCTGCGGCCGAGTTCAGCATCGTCGAGGAGATGCCCGACAGCGTGACCTCGCTCGCGCCCCTGCCTCCCCCTGGGGCTGTAGGCATCGCCCGCGCCGAAGCACCGCCGGCCCGCGCCGCGAAGCTGGCCAAGGTGCCGCTGCCCGACACCCTGGCACCCCAGTTGGCCACCCTGGTGGACAAGCCCCCGGCCGACACCAGCGACTGGCTGTGGGAGCTCAAGTTCGACGGCTACCGCCTGCTGGCGCGGGTGCACAACCGCTCCGTGCGCCTGTTCACGCGCAACGGCAACGACTGGACGCACCGCATGCCGCAGTTGGTCAAGGCCATCGGCGCGCTGCCGCTGTCCTCGGGCTGGCTCGACGGCGAAGTGGTGGCCATGGACGAACACGGCACACCCGACTTCCAGGCGCTGCAGAACGCCTTCGATGCCAGCGTGGCCAAGGACCTCGTGTTCTATGCGTTCGATCTGCCCTATGCCGACGGGCACGACCTGCGCGGCCTGCCCGTGGCGCAGCGCCGCGAGCGGCTGCGCGCCCTGGTGGAGCAGGGGGCCAGCGACCGCGTGCGTTTCAGCGAAAGCTTCGAGGCCCAGCCTGCGGACTTGGTGTCCTCGGCCTGCCACCTGGGTTTCGAGGGCGTGATCGGCAAGCGCAAGTCGGCGCCCTATGCCTCGCGGCGCAATGCCGACTGGATCAAGCTCAAGTGCAGCCACCGGCAGGAGTTCGTGGTGTGCGGCTACACCGATCCCCAGGGCTCGCGCACCGGCATCGGATCGCTGCTGCTCGGCGTGCATGGCGACGATGGCGCGCTGCGCTATGCGGGCAACGTGGGCACAGGTTTCAGCGAGCGCACGCTGCGGGAGCTGCACACCCAGCTCACCGCGCTGACCACCGCCAAGAGCCCGTTCCCCGAGGGCACGGCAGTTGGCAAGCCGGCCCACTGGGTCAAGCCGCGCCTGCTGGCCGAGGTGTCGTTTGCCGAGTGGACCAAGGAAGGGCGCATTCGCCATTCGGTGTTCCATGGCCTGCGCGCGGACAAGCCCGCCAAAGCCATCGTGCAGGAGAAACCCCAGGCCATGGCCGCCATCGAGAAAAAGAAGAAACCACCGGTCGTACGCAAGGCCACGGCCGCCGCGGCATCCCTGCCGGATGCGCTGCGCATCTCCCACCCCGACCGCGTGATCGATGCCACAACCGGTATCACCAAGATCGAGCTGGTGCGCTACTACGCCACCGTAGCGCAGCTGATGCTGGAACACTTGAAGGGCCGGCCCGTCTCGCTGGTGCGCGCGCCCGACGGCGTGGGCGGCGAGCTGTTCTTCCAGAAGCACCTGGACAAGGGGAGCATGGAAGGCGTGGCGCTGCTCGATCCGGCGCTCGACGCAGGCCATGCGCCGCTGCTCGAAGTGGCCCGGCCCGAGGGCCTGCTGTCGGCCGCGCAGATGAACGTGCTGGAGTTCCACACCTGGAACGCGCGCAAGGACCGGATCGAGCGCCCCGACCGCATGACCTTCGACCTGGACCCGGGCGAGGGCGTGTCCTGGGAGCAGGTACAACAGGCGGCCCAGCTGGTGCAGGTGATGCTCAAGGAGCTGCACCTGCCGGCCTTCCTCAAGACCAGCGGCGGCAAGGGCCTGCACGTGGTGGTGCCCATCAAGCGGCTGCAGGGCTGGGACACGGTCAAGGGCTTCTCGCAGGCCGTGGTGCAGCACCTGGCCGAGACCATTCCCGCGCGCTTCGTTGCCAAGAGCGGCCCGCGCAACCGGGTGGGCAAGATCTTCGTGGACTACCTGCGCAACGGGCGTGGGGCCACCACCGTGAGCGCCTGGTCCGCGCGCTCGCGCGAGGGCATGGGCATTTCGGTGCCCGTGGCCTGGAAGGAACTGGACGCGCTCACCAGCGGCGCGCACTGGACGGTGCGCACCGTAGGCGAGCGCCTGCGCCAGGGCAATGCGCCCTGGCAGGGCTACGCGGCGGCCGCCGTCTCGTTGTCGGGCGCCATGCGCCTGCTGGGCTACAGCGCCAAGGACTGAACCGAATTCACCCCATTTCAGCTTTCTCATCAACCATAGAAAAAACCAAAATGATCAAGATCGGCATCGTGGATGACCACAAAATCGTTCGTGCAGGCCTGCGCCAGTTCCTGGCCGACCACGTGGACCTGCGGGTGGAAGGAGAAGCCGGCAACGGGCGCGAAGCCATCGACCTCATCCGCGAGCACGACATCGACGTGCTCGTGATGGACCTGGCCATGCCCGGGCAGAGCGGCCTTGATGCCATGTCCATGCTGCGCGCCAAGGCGCCCGACATGGGCATCCTCATCCTCAGCGGCTACCCCGAAGAGCACTACGCCATCAACCTGATCCGCCAGGGTGCGAGCGGCTACCTCAACAAGGAGTGCAAGCCCTCCGAAATCGTCGAGGCGATCCGCGTCATCGCGCTGGGCAAACGCTACCTCACGCCCACCGTGGCCGAACTGCTGGCCCAGCAGCTCAACCGCCCCGGCGAACGGCCCGCGCACGAGCACCTGTCGGAGCGCGAGTTCCAGGTGTTCCTCAAGCTCGCCCAGGGCGCCAACGTGGGCGAGATCGCCGAAGACTTGTCGCTGAGCGTGAAGACCGTGAGCACCTACCGCACACGCCTGATGGAAAAGCTGCACCTCGATTCCAACAGTGACCTGACCTACTACGCACTGAAGAACAACCTGATCCAGTGAGCGGCGGTCGGCGGGGCAGGGGCTTGGCGGCCCCAGCCGCCGCGCCGTCTGCGGGGCCTGCGAGCGCCTTCACGGTGGGGCGCTGCGGCCGGGAATCTTGCTGTCCACGGCCCGCGAGGCCTTGCGGTCGCGTTCGAGTTGCTCGTCCACGAGCTCCTGCTCCACATGGTCCGGTGTGTCGTCCTGTTCCTCAGGTTCGGGCTCCGGGCGGGTGGCGGCGGCTCGGAAATGGTCGGCAGCCGGGAATGGCCAGGAGGAAGGGGATTGGGTGGTATGCGTGGTCATGGCCTGCTCCTGCTTGGCGGGTGATGTCCGCCGGATCGGTCCATTCTTTCAGCGCGTCACGGTACCCGGGGTAAGACAACGGCGATGATGCCGGCCAGGGTGTCGCCCTGTCCGGCGCTCGCGAGTTCCGCTCAAAGAGGTGATGAACGTCCTGCCCCGATGACCGGGGTTCTGCCACTTTTCCTACAGGGCAGCCTATTGGCCTGGGAACATGATGTGCTCTCGACACCCCTTGGAGGTCACCATGTTCCAGCCATTTCCCCCCGCGGCCAGCGCCGTGTCGTTCATCGGCGCAGGTTTGGCCATGGTCGCCTATGGGGCGTCTGCCGCCGTGGGGTTGGTGGAGGGGGTCGAAGCCCCTGCCAAGGTACCTGCCGCAACGGCGGATATTCCGCAGAGCGAACTGGGAAAATGCCTGGGAAACCGCTTCGAGGCCTACCCGTACCGGGGATGCTGACCACGCCATGGACGAACACTGCATTGCTGCACTGGTCGAGTTGGGCGCCTACCTGCAAGCCCGTAACTACGAATTCACGACGGTCACGCCCTTGACCCACCAGCGGGTGCTGCGCAACCGGGGCGACCTGCCGGCGCGCGATCTGCGCGATGCCTTTGGCTGGAACCTGCCCTTCGATGGCGCGCTGCTGCCAGCGCTTTTATCGGAGAAATTGGTGTCAGCACAGCTCATCGCGGAGCTGGAGGGCGGCCTGCACCAAAGCGCCGTGCGGTACAGCAGCCTGGCCGGTGGGTTGTATGCCCACTCGGGGTTTCCCACGCTGCAGGAGGATGCGGTTTTCTTCGGCCCCGATACCTACCGGTTCGCGGCCCTGATCGGATCCGAACTGGCCGTGCGCCCCGTGGGGGCCGCGAGCCGGTTGCTGGACATGGGCTGCGGCGGTGGGCCGGGTGGAATCGTGGCGGCGCGCGCGGCCGCAAACAGCGTTCAGGAGCTGGTGCTTGCGGACATCAATCCCCAGGCGCTGGTGCTGGCGCAGGCCAATGCCCGCCTTGCGCAGAGCACTTGCTGCACCTTCGCCCAGACCGATCTGTTCCAGGATGTCTTGGGCGATTTCGATCTGATCGTCTCCAACCCGCCGTACCTGGTCGATGCGGACAAGCGCACCTACCGGCACGGTGGCGGCGACTATGGCGAAGGGCTCTCGCAGCGCATCCTCGAACAATCCATCGCCCACCTGCGCCCTGGTGGCCGGGTCATCCTGTATACAGGCTCCGCCGTGGTACAGGGGGTGGACCCCTTTTCCGAGTGGGCTGCTGCCACGGCAGCACGCGCGGCTTGCCAGTTCACGCGGCGCGAGATCGACCCCGATGTCTTTGGCGAGGAACTCGACCGGCCGGAGTACGCCCCGGTGGACCGGATCGCCGCCATCGGGTTGGTGGTGCACAAGCCGGCAGCATGAGGATCCTGGGCATCGGGGCCAGCAACGACCTGGCCGCCATGTACGGCGGTATGCAGGCGCGGGGGCACGAGGTCAGGGTGTTCGTCCGTGATCCGGCCAGCCATGGCGTGTTCGCGGGCATGCTCACGCGCACGGACGACTGGAACATGGAACTCGGTTGGGTCCGGCAGGCCGGGCCCGAGGGGCTGATCCTTTTCGAGACAGCGGACCAGGGCGAAGTGCAGGACGCCTTGCGGGCGCAAGGCTTCCAGGTCATCGGTGGCAGCGCCCTGGGCGACCGGCTGGAGGCCGAGCGCGAGTATGGCCAGTCCGTGCTCCGGCAGGCTGGCCTGCGCACTGCGGCAAGCCATTCGTTCACCTCCTACCGCCAGGCCGTGGACTTTCTCGCCGCCCGGCGCCAGCGCTTCGTGCTCAAGTTCAACGGCGCCGCCAGCCCGCGCACGAGGAGCTACATTGCCCAGAAGGGCGACAGCAGCGACCTGGCCGCGCTGCTGGAGTTCTACGCGGCGCACGAAGCACCCGTGCCCTCCCCGGATTTCGTGCTCATGGAATACATCGATGGCATCGAGATTGGCGTGGGCGGGTACTTCAACGGTGCCGAGTTTCTCGAGACGGCATGCATCGACTTCGAGCACAAGCGCTTCTTTCCCGGGGAGCTGGGGGAGCTGACGGGCGAGATGGGCACGGTGGTCAGCTACGGCGGCAGCGGCAGGCTGCGCGAGCTGGTCCTGGAACCCCTGGCGGGCGTGCTGCGCGATGGCGGCTATTGCGGCTACATCAATGTGAACCTCATGGCCAACGCACAAGGGCTGTGGCCGCTGGAGTTCACCAGCCGCTTTGGCTATCCCGGCTACGCCATCTGCGAAAGCCTGCACCGGGAACCGTGGGAAGCGATCTTCCTGAAAATGCTTCGCCGCTCGCACACCCGCTTCGCCACGGTACCTGGCTTTGCGGTGGGCGTGGTGCTCACCGTACCGCCGTTTCCCTATGCACAGGGATATGAAGAGCTCTCCAAGGGCATTCCGGTGATCCTGGACGAAAGCCTGTCGCACGCGGAGCGCGCGGCCATCGCCTTCGCCGAGGTGGAGATGCGCCAGGGCTCCCTGGTCACCAGCGGCACCTGCGGCTACGTGGGCGTGGCCACCGGGTGCGCACCGACGGTGGAGGCGGCGCGCCTTCGCGCGCTCGACGTGGCGCGCAAGGTCTACGTGCCCAATCTGCGCTACCGCAACGATATCGGTGCGCGGGTATCGGATGAAAGCCTGGCCCGTCTGCGGCAATGGGGCTATCTGTAGATTTCTTTGGCCGCAAGGGGTGGCGAGCCAGCGGTCGTAGGAGGCTGCCCACGCCCATGGGAGCCTTGCCCCGATAGTGGCGGAGATGGCAAGGGCCCACCCTGAGGCCATATCCAACGACAACACACCATGTACCTCCATTTGCAGGAACGCCCACGTTCCGAAACGACCATCGCTTCCCTTGCCGCCATCGCATCCGCCCCGGGCGCACAAGCAGCAGCGCTCTACGCGCCCCTCTATGACCGCCTGGCAAACCATATCCCCGGCGCGCAGGAGCGTGGGGCCGCTGCAGACTTGCTGCGCGAGACCCTGCACGGGTTGGAGTTGGGCGACGACGATCTGCCCGCACACCCTGCCGATCTGATGGCCTGGATGGAGTCCAATATCTTGCGGGTCCACGGCCAGTACCAGGCCTACCTGGATGCCCGCAAGGCCGGCGCACCACGCCGGTACTTCACCAACCGGGCCCACGCCCTGTACTTTCTTCGCAATGTCGCGCCCACCAAGCTGGTCGACGGGTCGTGGCTGTATGGCCTGTGCGCGCATGCGGACAACTCCCGCCTGTCGGACCTGGTCACCACCTATGTGGAAGAACTGGGTGACGGCCTGGCCGACAAGAACCACGTGAAGCTGTACCGCGCGCTGCTCGCCCACTACGGCCTTGACCCCGTCGATGACCTGCCCGACGCGCTGTACCAGCAGGGGCTGGTGCAGGTCGCGCTGGGATGGAATTCGCAGGATTTCCTGCCCGAGATCGTGGGCTTTAACCTGGGCTACGAGCAGTTGCCCCTGCACCTGCTCATCACCGCCTACGAACTCAATGAACTGGGTATCGACCCCTACTATTTCACGCTGCACGTCACGGTCGACAATGCCGACACGGGACATGCCAAGCGCGCCTGCGTGGCAGCGCTGGAGGCCGCACCGCGCATCGACGATGGTGGCGACTACTGGCGTCGGGTGCGTGCAGGTGCCAAGCTGGGCAACGTGGGGATCAGCACGCTGGACGTGATCAACGGCTTCGACATCGACAGGGAGGTGCTGGCCATCCTGGCGCGCAAGGCGCCGTCAGGCCATGGCGCGCATTCCGACTTCTGCAAGGTGGCCGGCCGCAGCGTGAACGACTGGCTGTCCAACGCCGATGACCTGCCTGCGTTTCTGGCTGTGCTTGAACAGGCCCACTGGATCAAACGCAACCAGCCCGTGACCGACAGCCGCTTCTGGCACCTGCTGCAGGGCGAGCGTGCCGAGATGTTCGGCGTGTTCTCGCCCTACGAACTGCAGGTGATCCACGACTGGATCCGTGGCGCGGCAAGTGCCGATGGGGCGCCCTTCGAGACCGGCGCCACCCCGGCCACGGGCAAGCGGCAGATGAGCTTTCGCGTGGCCGAACGGCTCAAGGCCGCCAAGGGGGGGCGCTCCGAGCCTGCGCCAGCGGCCCTGGACACGGACCTCGAGATCTTCGAGCAGCGCTATCCCACGCTGGACGCCGTCGAGCGGCGGGATCTGCTGGTCCAGGCCATGTCGCCGGCGCTGCACTGGACGCCCGTGGGGCTCAAGGCCACACGGATGTTCCTGAACCGGGCGTGAGTTCCTGGCAAGTATCGCAAGGGGCTCGCCCGACATTGGGTGGACAGCGTAAGAACGCTCCGACCCCAACTGGGGGATAAATGGTGCATTGCACCGGCATTTGTGGCCGCACCATGGAGGCCATTCACATCGGAGCCTTCATGCACAGATCGACCTCGCCCATCCGCCGCCCTTCGTATGCGTTGCTTGCGCTGGAACCCGTGCGCGCCGCATTGGAGTTTGCGGGGCACCATGTGATGGGGGAAGCCGCCTTGCCCCGAGGCGACCGGCATGCGGTCGTGGTATTTCCGGGACTGGCCACCAACGCCACCGTGGTACGCCCATTGCATGCATTTTGCGAGCGCCTGGGTTACCGCGTCCTTGATTGGGGGCAGGGGCTCAACACCGGCCCCAAGGGCGAGATCGATGGCTGGCTTGACGCGCTGGCGCAACGCGTTCGGGAGCGCACCGCTGGCCACACCGCCCCCATCAGCCTGGTGGGCTGGAGCTTGGGTGGCATCTATGCGCGTGAGGTCGCCAAGCGGCTGCGCTCGCGCGTGCGGCAGGTGATCACCATCGGAACGCCTTTTGCGGGTGCCGCGGAGCACACGAATGCTGGTTTGGTCTACCGCCTTTTGAACGGCAGCATGCCACCATCGCACCCGGCGTTGCTGGCAAGGTTGCGCCAGGCGCCCCCCGTTCCTACCACGTCGATCTACAGCCGTAGCGACGGCGTGGTGGCATGGCAAGCGTGCAGGGACATGAAGCGCACGGGGCGGTCCGAATCCATCGAGATCGAAGGCAGCCATTGCGGGATGCCCTGGAATCCGGCCGTGCTGAGGGTGGTGGCGGACCGCCTTGCCCAGCCGCTGCATGCATGGCGCCCCTACGCCCGCAGCGCGAAGCCCCGTCCCAAGTTCCGCGCGTCCGTGGTTCCCGGATGAAGCCCTCCGAGGCCGGACGCAGCCCGTTGCCTGCGGGCGATCCCCCTGCGGCCCCGCTGTTCGTAGGCACCGCCGGCTGGGGCCTGCCGCACAGCAGCCAGCACCGTTTTGCCACGGCAGACCCGCTCGCAACCCACCTGCAGCGCTACGCGCAGCACCTTTCGGCCGTCGAGATCAATTCGTCTTTCTACCGGCCGCACCAGCGCACCACCTACGAGCGCTGGGCCGCGGCCACGCCGCCTGCGTTCCGCTTTTGCGCCAAGCTGCCGCGCAGCATCACGCACACGGCGCGCCTCAAGGACACCGAACCCCTGCTGCAGGCCTTCCTGGGCCAGGCAGCGGGACTGGGCGATCGCCTGGGTTGCCTGCTGGTGCAGCTACCGCCCAGCCTGGCGCTCGACCGGCCGGTGACCGATGCTTTCTTTCGCAGCCTGCGGCACCTGCATGGCGAGGGCGGGGTTGCGGTCGAGCCGCGCCATGCCAGCTGGTTCACGCCGGAAGGCAACGCACTGCTGGCCCACTGGCGCGCGGCCCGGGTGCTGGCCGACCCGGTGCTTCATGACCCGGGGCGGGCGCCCGGCGGCTGGCCTGGCTTGGTGTACTGCCGGCTGCACGGATCGCCACGCGTGTACTACTCGGCCTACGACGGCGCACTCATCGGCGCCCTGGCCGCACGGCTGCAGGCCGCCACCCATGAAGCCGGCAGTGTGTGGTGCATCTTCGACAACACGGCCAGCGGCGCCGCGACCGACAACGCCCTCGATCTGCACGGGGCGTTGGGGGCCTGAATCCGCGTGCGGCTAGATCATTTGGGTTATGGATTTCGGGAGGCGCTTGCCTCAGCATCCACACCGCGCTCTCGACACCCAGTGGATGGGGCGCGCGGATCGACAGGCTACCTGTTTGGCCGGCAGTCCACCGGCGCCACAAGAACAAGAGGAATGCAGATGGGATTTTTCAGCCGGCTGCTCAGGGTCCGCGAGCAGGTCCGATCCAGCCCGGAAGCGGCATGGAACGCAGAGGACAACGCCAGCGAACTCGTGCTCGATGCCGAGTACGCCGACCACCTGGCGATGGAGATGGAGATCGATGCCGGCATTGCCCTGCACGAAAACTGGCGCGCGCGCCTGGAGGACATGGTCCACGGCCGCAGCACCGAGGTGATGCGCCCGGAACGGGTCTGCCAGGACCACCGCTGCCAGCTCGGCCGCTGGCTGCAGGGGGCCGGGCGCGCACGCCTGGGCCAGCACACTGCCTTTGGCATGCTGGTGGCGCGGCACAAGTACTTCCACCAGCAGGCGGCCGCCGTGGTCACCCTGTTCCAGGCAGGCGATCTGCAGCAGTCGCAGAAGGTGCTCAAGACCAGCTGCCGGCACGCCTCCAACCAGGTGGTTCTGTTGCTCAAGGAGCTCAAGAACAACGCCGTGCGCTGAGCCGCAGCCTGCAGACCGCCCCCACCTCCCTGAAAGACAAAACTCCCCCAAGCTTGCGCCTGGCGGAGTTTGCACCATGCATGCATTGCGGCTCTGAAACGCAAGGCATGCACGGCAGGTGCAATGTAATCACGGTGGCCGGGCGAAGGAAGCAGTTTCCCCGCTTTCGGCCTGTTGTCCTACATGGCGGCCGTCTTGCCTCAACTCTGTTGCCGCCAGGCGGGGTGTAGGACGGTGCACCCCGGGCATCGCGCTGGCCGCTGACGGCCCGGCCCGACGGGCCATTCCAGAATGGTGCGTTTCAGGAGTGCTGCCATGTCCACAACCACCCGTCCTCTCGCCGTCGTCACTGGAGCCTCGTCCGGCATCGGCTACCACCTGGCACGCTGTTGTGCAGAAAATGGTTTCGACCTGGTGATCGCGGCCGACCAGGCGCTCGACCAGGCGGCCAGCGACCTGCGCATGCTCGGCGCCACGGTGCAGGTGGTGCAGGCCGAACTGGCCAGCCGCCAGGGCGTGGACCAGTTGGTGGACGCCATCGCCGGGCGGCCGGTGGATGCACTGCTGGCCAATGCCGGGCATGGCCTGGGCAAGGGCTTCCTGGAGCAGGAGTTCGGCGACATCCAGCATGTGATCGACACCAACATCACCGGCACCCTGTACCTGCTGCACAAGCTGGGTCACCCGATGCGCCGCCGCGGCCGGGGGCGCATCCTCATCACCGGGTCCATCGCGGGCTTTCTGCCGGGCAGCTTCCAGGCGGTTTACAACGGCAGCAAGGCCTTCATCGATTCGTTCGCGGCGGCGCTGCGCAACGAACTCAAGGACTCGGGCGTTACCGTCACCTGCCTGATGCCGGGCGCCACCGACACGGAGTTCTTCGCGCGCGCCGACATGCTGGACACCCAGGTGGGCGCCGACGACGGCAAGGCCGATCCGGCCGATGTGGCCAAGGTGGGCTTTGCAGCCATGATGGACGGCGAGGCCGATGTCGTGCATGGCCTCAAGAACAAGCTGCAGGCCATCATGGCCAAGGTCACGCCCTCACAGGTGCTGGCCGAGCAGCACCGCAAGCTGGCCGAGCCGGGCTCCGCCCTCAAGGGCTGATCCGCGGGCGTCCCCGTTAGGATAGTCGCCCCGGTTCCCCGACCTTGTGCTTTGCCCCGATGCCTTCTGCTGACCCCGACCAGGTTTCCGTATCCCCCTTGCCCGGCATGGTGCGCGTGCGCGGCGCCCGCGAGCACAACCTCAAGGACGTGGATGTGGACATTCCGCGCGATGCGCTGGTGGTGTTCACGGGGGTGTCCGGCTCGGGCAAGTCGTCCCTGGCCTTCGGCACGCTGTTCGCCGAGGCGCAGCGGCGCTACCTGGAGTCGGTGGCGCCCTATGCGCGCCGGCTCATCGTGCAGGCCGGCGTGCCCAAGGTGGACAGCATCGACGGCCTGCCGCCCGCGGTGGCGCTGCAGCAGCAGCGCGGCACACCGAGCACGCGCTCGTCGGTGGGCAGCGTCACGGCGATATCGAGCCCGCTGCGCATGCTGTACTCGCGCGCCGGCCACTATCCCGACGGCCAGCCCATGCTGTATGCGGAGGATTTTTCGCCCAACACGCCGCAGGGGGCCTGCCCGCACTGCCATGGCCAGGGCCGGGTGTACGAGGTGACCGAGCAGTCCATGGTGCCCGACGACACGCTGACCATCCGCGAGCGCGCCGTGGCCGCGTGGCCGCTGGCCTGGCAGGGGCAGAACCTGCGCGACATCCTCACCACGCTGGGCCACGACGTGGACGTGCCCTGGCGCAAGCTGCCCAAAAAGCTGCGCGACTGGATCCTCTTCACCGACGAGCAGCCCACTGTGCCGGTGTATGCGGGCTTCAGCGTGGCCGAGGTCAAGGATGCCATCCGGCGCAAGCTCACCCCGAGCTACATGGGCACCTTCACCGGTGCCCGGCGCCATGTGCTGCACACCTTTGCCCACAGCCAGAGCGCGCTCATGAAAAAGCGCGTGGCCCAGTACATGGTGGGGACGCTGTGCCCGGTGTGCAAGGGCAAGCGGCTCAAGCCCGAGGCGCTGACCGTCACCTTCGCCGGGCACGACATCGGCAGCCTGTCGCAGCTGCCGCTCACCGCGCTGGCCGAGCTGCTGCGGCCGGCCGCCGATGGTCGGCTGGGCGAGGGCGACCCCGCCCCCGATGCGCCCGCGGGCCGCGCCCGGCGCAAGCGGCCTGCCGCCCATGCCGCCGCCCCCGACGTGCACCGCACGCCCTGGCTGTCCGAGGAAAAGGTGATCGCCGCCCAGCGCCTGGCCGGCGACCTGCGCAAGCGCGTGCTGGCACTGATCGAACTGGGCCTGGGCTATCTCTCGCTGGACCGCAGCACGCCCACGCTCTCACCGGGCGAGCTGCAGCGGCTGCGCCTGGCCTCGCAGCTCTCGTCGCAGCTGTTCGGCGTGGTCTATGTGCTCGACGAGCCCTCGGCCGGCCTGCACCCGGCAGACGGCGAGGCGCTGCTGGCGGCACTGCAGGGCCTCAAGGCGGCGGGCAACTCGCTCTTCGTGGTGGAGCACGACGTGGCCACCATGCGCCGCGCCGACTGGCTGGTGGACGTGGGGCCGGCCGCCGGCGAGCAGGGCGGCGAGGTGCTCTACAGCGGCCCGCCGGCGGGCCTGGCCCAGGTGCAGCGCTCGCAGACCCGGCACTACCTGTTCGGCGAGGCCGGTGCTGCCTTGCCTGCCCGCGCGCCCCGTACCGCCCAGGGCTGGCTGCGGCTCGAAGGCATCACGCGCAACAACCTGCAGGGGCTCGATGCCGCGTTTCCGCTGGCGTGCATGACGGCAGTGACCGGCGTGTCGGGCTCGGGCAAGTCCAGCCTGGTGAGCCAGGCCCTGCTGGAGCTGGTGGCCGCCCACCTGGGCCGGCCGCTGGCGGCCGACGAGGATGAGGGTGTGGCCGTGCCCGACGATGGCGAGGCCGCTGCCGGCGATGCCTCGCCCCTGGGGGGCCCTGAGGCCGGGCGCATTGCGGCCGGCAGCGAACACATCCGGCGCCTGGTGCAGGTGGACCAGAAGCCCATCGGCCGCACGCCGCGCTCCAACCTGGCCACCTACACGGGCCTGTTCGACGGGGTGCGCAAGCTGTTTGCGGCCACGCCGGCCGCGCGCAAGCGCCGGTACGACGCGGGGCGCTTTTCCTTCAACGTGGCCAAGGGCCGCTGCGCCACCTGCGAGGGCGAGGGCTTCGTCAGCGTGGAGCTGCTGTTCATGCCCAGTGTGTACGCGCCATGCCCTGCCTGCCACGGCGCGCGCTACAACACCGAGACGCTGGAAATCCGCTGGAACGGCCTGTCGATCGCCGAGGTGCTGGGCCTCACGGTGGATGCGGCCTGCGACGCCTTTGCCCAGGAGCCCCAGGTGCTGCGCCCGCTGGCGGTGCTGCGCGACATCGGCCTGGGTTACCTGCGCCTGGGCCAGCCCGCCACCGAGCTGAGCGGCGGCGAGGCCCAGCGCATCAAGCTCGCCACCGAGCTGCAGCGGCCCACGCAGCGCGGCGGCACCCTCTACGTGCTTGACGAGCCCACCACCGGGCTGCACCCGGCCGACGTGGACCGCCTGCTCGTGCAGCTCGATGGCCTGGTCGCCGCCGGCAACACGGTGGTGGTGGTCGAGCACGAGATGCGCGTGGTGGCTGCCTGCGACTGGGTGATGGACATCGGGCCCGGCGCGGGCAAGGAGGGCGGGCGCATCGTGGCACAGGGAACCCCGGCGCAGGTGGCACAAAGCCGGGGCAGCCGCACGGCGCCCTACCTGGCCCGCAGCCTGGGCTGAAGGGCCGCAAGCCCAGTACCGACTGGGGAGTGCATTTTTGGTTGATACTTTGGGGGGCCTTGCCGCGGGCCCCAGGACCGGCGGGCTTGCGCCAGCTTTGAAACAACAACGGGCGCGCCTTGCCGGGCGCCACGACATGGGATACCGCAGTGGCTCGTGAAGACAACCAGTCCAAAGCCCAGGCCTCGGTGAAATGGCTGCGCCTGCTGGTCATCCTGAGCGTGGCCGTGCCGCTGTTCATCTACCTGGTGTTCGGTGCGGTGGGCTACGTGGATGCGCGCGAGGAGGCCGAGCTGCGCGTGAGCCGCTCGCTCAGGGTGGCGCACGAGCACGCCTCCAAGGTCATGGCCGCGTCCGAGGCGCTGCAGGACCGGGTGCTGGCCATGGTCAGCGGCCGCAGCCCGCAGGAGCTGCGCATCCATGCCGCGGACCTGCATGCGGCCCTGCTCGCCAGGGTCAAGGACCAGCCGCAGATCCAGTCCATCTGGATCATCGACTCGGAGGGCAAGCCCATCGCCAGCAGCCGGTTTGCGCAGCTGCCGGTCTTCGAGGTGTCGGACCGCGACTATTTCCAGTTCCACCGCCTGCGGCCGCCGGGCCAGCGCTACATTTCGGCGCCGCTGGTCACGCGCACCACCAAGGAGAAGATCGTCGACATCAGCATCGGCTACGAGGACCACAACGGCCACTTCGGCGGGGTCATCAACGTCAGCTTGCTGAGCGCCTATTTCCAGGACTTCTACAGCGACCTGGTGGCCGACGAGCCCGGCCTGGCCGTGAACCTTTTCCGCGAGGACGGGGCCATCTACACCCGCTGGCCCCTGGTCGGCAATGCCCCCGAGCGGCTGGCGCCGGACAGCCCGGTGATGCAGCGGCTGTTCAAGGGCGAGGCCTCGGCGCAGATGCGCGGCGTTTCGTCGGTGGACCGGCAGGACCGGATCATTGCCTACCGCAAGGTCGGCGCCTACCCGATGTACGTGGGCACGGGCATGAACCTGACCTCGTTGCGCAACGAGGTGCTGCGCCAGCTGGGGGCCCTGTTCGCGCTGGGCGCGTTGCCCGTGGCGGCGCTGTTCTTCGCTGCCCGCATGGCGCTGCGCAATGCCCGCACGGCCCTGTCGACCACGGAGAGCCTGGAAAAGGAGATCGCCACGCGCCGCCGCGCCGAGGAAGCCCTGCTGCAGGCGCAGAAACTCGAGGCCCTGGGCCGGCTTACGGGCGGGGTGGCGCACGACTTCAACAACGCGCTGATGGTCATCAGCAACAACCTGCACCTGCTCAAGCGCACCGTGCCCGATGTGGGCACCAAGCAGATCGACTCCATGGCGCGGGCCGTGAAGTCGGCCACCAACCTCACACGCCAGCTGCTGGCCTTCTCGCGCCGCCAGCCCCTGGTGGCCGAGCACGTGGTGCTGCAGGACAAGCTGCCGCCCACCAAGGACCTGATCGCCCCGGTGCTGGGCAGCCAGATCCAGCTGGACGTGCAGGTGGACCCCGCGACCGCCCCCGTGGTGCTCGACCTGGCGGAGCTGGAATTGGCGCTGTTGAACCTCTCCATCAACGCGCGCGATGCCATGCCCCAGGGCGGCAGCCTGGTGATCCGCGCGCGCAACGCCAGCGAGAGCGAGGCCGGGCAGGGCATGCCCGCCATGGTGCTCATCGAGGTCACCGACACGGGCAGCGGCATACCGCCGGAGCTGCTCAGCAAGGTGTTCGAGCCCTTCTTCACCACCAAGGCCGTGGGCGAGGGCACGGGCCTGGGCCTGAGCCAGGTGTACGGCATGTGCCAGCGCGTGGGCGGGCGCGCGGAGATCGCCAGCACCCTGGGCACGGGGACCCGCATCCGCCTGTTCTTTCCGGGCGCCGGTCCGCAGGCGGCGCGCGAGGATGCAGCCGGCCCCGCACCGGCCCTGGCCCCGCTGGGCAAGAGCCTGCTGGTGGTGGAGGACAACGACGAGGTGGCGGCATCGCTGGTGCCCATCCTCGAATCGCTGGGCTGCCGGGTGACGCGCGTGGACCGCGCCGCCAAGGCGCGCACGCTGCTGGAGGAGGGGCAGCGCCCGGACCTGGTGCTCTCGGACGTGGTGATGCCCGGCGAGATCGACGGCGTGGGCCTGGCCCGGCACATCCGCCAGACCTGGCCCGCGCAGAAGCTGCTGCTGATGACGGGCTACGCCGAGCAGCTGGACCACATCCACCAGATGGGCTTCGACGTGCTGCCCAAGCCCTGCACACCGCAGATGCTGCACGTGGCCATTGCGCGCATCACCCAGTAGGGCCATCTCCTGCAGGCTCATGCATCCGTATCGTCCTCGCGGTTCTGGTCCAGGTAGTCGAGCAGGGCGCGCACCGCAGGTACCATGCCGCGCCGGCTGGTGAACACGGCCAGCACATCGGCACGCGGCGAGGCCCAGTGCGGCAGCACCTGTTCGAGCCGCCCCTCGCGGATATCGGCCTGGCAGATGCGCCGGGGCAGCAGGGCGACGCCCATGCCGGCGCGGGCCGCCTCACGCAGCGCGAACATGTCGTCGGTCACCAGGCGCGGCACATGCTGCAGCTCCAGCGTGCGCCCGGCGCTGGCCAGGCTCCAGCCCACGCGCTCGCCCCGGCCGGGCCAGGACAGCGTGGGCAGGCGGGCGATGTCCTCGGGCTCGCGGGGGCGGGGCAGGGTGTCGAACAGGCGGCTGGCGGCCACCAGCACATCGGTCGACTCGCCGAGCTTGCGCACCACCTGGTCCGAGTCGGGCAGGGGCGGGCGGCGCACGCGGATCACCACGTCCATGCGCTCCTCGATGGGGTCGACGCGGCGGTTGGTGGCCGTCACATGCAGGCGCACCAGCGGGCAGGCCTGCATGAAGCCCGGCAGGATGGGCGTGAGCCAGACCTGCGCCAGCGTGATCGGGCAGCTGATGCGCACCTCGCCCTGCGGCGTGGCCGATGCCTGGCGCGCCAGCTCGTGGGTGGATTCGGCCAGCTCCACCAGCGTGCGGCAGCGCTCGTAGACGCCCTGGCCCGCGCCGGTCAGCGTGATGCGCCGCGGCGAGCGCTGCAGCAGGCGCACACCCATGCGCTCTTCCAGCGCGGCCATGCGCCGGCTCAGGCGCGACTTGGGCACGCCCAGGCGCCGCCCGGCCTCGCTGAAGCCGCCGTGCTCCACGATCTTGGCAAAGAACATCAGGTCGTTCAGGTCTTCCATAGCGTGTCTCCCGTGCCCATGATCTGCGCCATTATCGTTCCATTGGAGGAACGATGCGTTGCGCCAGACCCCGTTGTTTGGAACGAGGTGCGCGCCGATCATCGGTTTTCCACCGCTCGTGCAAGAAAACCATGACCCCCTTCAACCTTCTCCACCTGGATTCGAGCCTCACCGGCCCGGCCTCCGTCTCGCGCCTGCTGGGCCGCGAAACGGTGGACGCCTGGCGCGCTGCCGATCCCTCCGTGCGCGTCACCTACCGCGACCTGGCGGTGACCGTGCCGCCCCAGCTCACGCCCGAGACCGTGGCTGCGCTGCGCCTGCGCAGCGAACCCGCCAGCGCCCAGGGCCAGGCCGACCTGGCGCACATCAACACCCTGCTCGATGAGTTCCTGGCGGCCGATGCCATCGTGATCGGTGCGCCCATGTACAACTTCGGCGTACCGACCCAGCTCAAGGCCTGGATCGACGCGCTGGCCCAGGCCGGCCGCACCTTCGAGTACACCCCCCAGGGCCCGCGCGGCCTGGCTGGCGGCAAGCGCGTGGTCATCGCCTCGTCGCGTGGCAACATCTACAGCACCCCGCCGCAGATGCAGGACAAGGACTTCCAGGAGCGCTACCTGGTCGCGGCCCTGCAGTTCATGGGCATCACCCGCTTCGACGTGGTGCGCGCCGAGGGCGTGAACCGCGGGCCCGAGGTGCGCGATGCCGCGCTGGCCTCGGCCCGGGCCGCTATCGCCCAGCTCTTCGCCGCGCAAGAGGCGGTGGCACCATGAAGCTCGCCAGTTTCTCCATCGACGGCCGCGCTGGCTATGGCGTGGTCGAAGGCGCCGCGGTGGCCGACCTGGGCGCCATCGCCGGCGCCCCCCGGGACCTGATGGCCTTGCTCGCCCTGGGCCCGCCGGGGCTGGACTGGGCCCGCACCGCCGCCGCCAGCGCCCCCCGGCTGGACCTGGCCGCCGTGCAGTTGCTCGCGCCCATCCCCGCGCCGCGCAAGTACCTGGGCCTGGGCGGCAACTACCCCTCGCACCTGGAAGAGGCGCGCAAGGTCAACCTGGTGCGCAACCCCGGCCAGGCCTGGTTCAACAAGCAGGTGACCTGCGTCAACGGCCCCTACGCGCCGGTGCACCTGCCGCGCGTCTCGCACGAGTTCGACTACGAAGGCGAACTGGGCGTGGTCATCGGCCGGCGCTGCCGCCACGTGCGCCGCGAGGACGCCATGGACATGGTGGCCGGCTTCGTGGTGGCCAACGATTTGAGCGTGCGCGACTGGCAGATGCGATCGCCCACGCACACACTGGGCAAGTCCTTCGACACGCACGGCCCCTTCGGCCCCTGGATCGTGACGCGCGACGAGCTGCCCGACCCGCATGCCCTGCGCCTGCGCACCTGGGTCAACGGCGAGTTGCGCCAGGACGGCAACACCCGCGAGATGACCTACCGCGTGGAAGACATGATCGTGGAGCTCACCACCGCCTTCACCCTGGAGCCGGGCGACGTGCTGACCACCGGCAGCCCCGCCGGCGTGGGCGGCCTGATGGACCCGCCGCGCTACCTGCAGGTGGGCGATGTGGTGCGCGTGGAGATCGAGGGCATCGGCACCATAGAAAACCGTGTGATCGCCGAGCCCTAGGGCAACGCAAAACCAAGTCCTTCGCGCGCCGCGCACCCTGGTTTGGGCGGTCTGCGGCGTTGCAAATGCTCGCCATAGCACGGGCTATGGCTGCGCTTTGCGCCTAGTGTGCTGTCCCGCTGATACGTGAGCAAAGTCGATGCAACTTTTCGAGGATCGAATCAGCGGTGGCGGTC
>NZ_JBWKPP010000021.1:0-123237 GCF_059418305.1 Acidovorax sp. GW821-FHT09B03 | reverse complement strand
TCTTTGGTGACTTTCTCTTGGCGACGCAAGAGAAAGTTACTGCGCCGCCGGGCGCACATCCCGGCTCCCGCCCTCAACCAAAGCACACAGCAACCACAAACAACACAGACACAAACGTCAGCCCCGTCCTACCCCCAATACCGCCTCCCACCTCTAGCCGCCCCCAAACGTCCAGAGCACATTGACGCCAGCCCCCCCAACACCCACAAAGACAGCACCCACACCATGGCAGAAACAAGCACCACCGACGCCTGGTGGCAACAGGTCGCAACCACCGTCGCCTCAGAATTCTCCGACGTCCCTGACGCCGGCGAAGCCACCCGCATCGTCGTGCGCCTCATGGTCGCCGGCATCCTGGGCGGCATGTTGGGCTGGGAGCGCGAGCACGCCGGCAAGGCCGCCGGCATACGCACCCACATGCTGGTGGCGATGGGCGCGGCCCTGTTCGTGCTGGTCGCGCAGCAGATCGGCATCGGCCCGGCGGACAACAGCCGCGTGATCCAGGGCATCGTCGCGGGCGTCGGCTTTCTCGGGGCCGGCACCATCCTCAAGGGCGACGGCGATGGGGAAAGCCAGGTCCGGGGCCTGACGACCGCCGCAGGCATCTGGCTCACCGCCGCCATCGGCGTGGCGGCCGGCCTCGGGCGCGAGGTCACGGCCGTGCTCAGCACCGTGCTGGCACTGGCCGTGCTGTGGCTGATCCCACTGCTGCACGACGCCACACAGAACCGTTCGCAGCACGGTGGCAAAGAAAAAGCAAAAGAAAAACAAAAAGCCGATTGATTGATCGATCGACGATAGCGCAGGCAAACAAACAAGCAGGCAGACAGGCAGGCGTCCCGCAGCGTGGGAATGTTGGCAGCCTGCTGGCAGCAGGCCTGGGCTACACTTTTTGCAGAGCCCTGCACTGCGCCGGGGGATCGATCCCACCGCCCACGATCACGATTGTTGCTGCCATGACCTTGTCCCCAGTCCTCCTCGCTCCGGGAACCGCCGGTGGCTGAGCCTACCGCCCAGGCCGCCCCACCCAGCCAGACCCCTGCCCGTGCACCGCTGTCGGGCAACCTGCGCGGCATCATCGCCATGTGCTTGGCGGTGGGCTGTTTTTCGGTGATGGACGCGCTGCTCAAGACCCTGTCGGGCAGCTACCCCGCCATGCAGGTCGCCTCCATGCGCGGCCTGGCGGCCCTGCCGCTGGTGGCCCTGTACGTGCTGTGGCGCGGCGAGGTGCGCGGCCTGCTCAAGGTGCGCTGGCCGCTGCACCTGCTGCGCGGCGCGATCAACATCACCATGCTGGCGCTGTTCGCGTTTGCGCTGCGCGAGCTGGGCCTGGCCGAGGCCTACACGCTGTTCTTCATCGCGCCGCTGCTGATCACGGCCCTGTCCACTGTGGTGCTGGGCGAGAAGGTGCGCGGCGCGCACTGGATCGCCATCGTGCTCGGCCTGGTGGGCGTGGTGGTGGCGCTGCGCCCGAGCCAGGAGGCCATGCTCTCGGTGGGCGCACTGGCCGTACTGGGCGCGGCCGCGGGCTATGCCATCTCGGCCATTGCCGGGCGCCTGCTCACGCGCACCGACTCGAGCGCCAGCCTGGTCTTCTGGACCACGGCCATGCTGGCACTGGGCGCCACGGCCCTGGCCCTGCCGCAGTGGAAGGTGCTGGACGCCTCCCACTGGCCGCTGGTGGCCGCCATGGGGGTCTCGGGCTTCCTCGGCCAACTGGCGATCACCGAGGCCTTTCGCCACGGCCAGGCCTCGGTCGTGGCGCCCTTCGAGTACACCGCCCTGGCCTGGGGCATGGGGCTGGACTGGGTGCTGTGGCAGGCCGTGCCCGGCGCCTCCACGCTGATCGGCGGCGCCATCATCATCGGCAGCGGGCTGTACCTGGTGCGCACCGAGCGCAACACGCAGCAGCAGGCCGTGCTGCCTCCGTGAACTGAACCACCATTGCCGTCTTCGGCCCGCTTGCCCACGGGGTCCGGTCTGACAAGGCCAGCCCGGCCGCCGGGCTGTAATAAAGGCATGCCAACAGCGGCCTCGTTGCCGCAAGGATGCCTTCCATGAAACAAGCCCCTACGCAGCACGCCACCATCCGTGGCCATGTGACGTTCACCCCCGGCGACGGTGCACCCATCGCCATCCCCGAAGGCCCGGTGGAGCTGATCACCGCACCCGACAGCACCACCCTGAGCTGGACCACCGAAGACGATGCCGCAGGCTCCGCCGCGATCCCCAAGGACCAGTACAACCAGTACGTCAAGGACGGCAAGATCCGGCTGACCAAGCACTGAGGAAACCACCGCCTTCGGACCGACTGACCTGCATGCGCCCTATCATGGGCGCATCTTTTTTTTAGCGCCCCCGCCCGCCCATGCAAGCCGAAGACGTTCTCCACTTCTGGTTCGAGGAACTCACGCCCAACCAGCACTTCATGCAGGACGATGCGCTCGACCGCCGCATCACCGAACGCTTCGGTGCCACGCTGGCCGCCGCGCGCCAGTGCGAGCTGTCGTCATGGCGCGCCTCCCCGGAAGGCCGGCTGGCCGAGATCATCGTGCTCGACCAGTTCTCGCGCAACGTGTACCGCAACACACCCGGCGCCTTCGCGCAGGACGCCCAGGCGCTGACCCTGGCGCAGGAACTCGTGGCCAGTGGCCAGCACAAGGCATTGCCCATGGCCCAGCGCGCCTTTGCCTACATGCCCTACATGCACAGTGAGTCGCTGGCCATCCACACCCAGGCGATGGAGCTGTTCGACCAACCGGGGCTGGAGAACAACCTGGCGTTCGAGGTGAAGCACCGCGACATCATTGCGCACTTTGGCCGCTACCCGCACCGCAACCAGGTGCTGGGGCGCGTGTCCACGGCCGAGGAAACCGAGTTTCTCACGCAGCCCGGTTCATCGTTCTAGAGTTGCAGCGAGGCGGTGCCCACGCCATCGAATTCCACTTCGACCTTGTCCCCGCGCGAGGCGGGCAGCAGGCCCACCCACGACCCGGTGGTCACCACCGTGCCGGCAGCCACGGTCGCACCATTGCGCGTGGCATGTTGCAGCCAGGTGGGCAGCAGCCAGGCCGGATCGCCCAGCGGGTGCGTGCCCGTGCGCAGCACGGGTTCGCGCGCGCCGATGCGCGTGGTGCAGCGTTGCGCCGCCCAATCGCGCGCGGCATAGGGCACCCAGTCGCCCAGCGCCAACGCGCCATGCGACTGCAGGTCGGCCAGGCGCAGCAGGGCCGGGGCGTCGCCGCCCTCCTGCCAGCGCGTGTCCACGATCTCGATGGACACGGCCATGGCATCGACGAACATGCCCGCGGTATCGGGCGTGAGCGCCGCAGCCTGCGCGGGCGACACGGCCTGGCCCAGGCACAGCGCGATCTCGGCCTCGATGCCGATGGTGTGGAACTGCATGTCCGAATAGTCGGCCGGGCTGGTGCGCACACCCGCTGGCGGCAGCGGTGCATGCGTGAGCACGGCCTGGCGGTTCGGGCCACCCGACTTCCAGTGCCGCGCCGGCCCCGGCGGGAACCAGCCCATGGCCTGGGCCACGGCCTCCTGCACGGCATAGGCTGCGGGCGCATCGGCCAGCGCCCCGCCCCAGGGCAAGGCGCTGATGGTGCGGCCCGCCTGCCATGCGGCCACCAGGGCGTGGGTCAATCCGGTCGTCGGGTTCTGTTCAGCCATCGGGTCTAACTCTCCACCTTCACATTGCCATCCTTCACCACCTTGCCCCACTTGGCAATTTCCGTGGCGATGAAGTCCTTGAATTTGTCGCGTGTTCCGCCGCCGTCTTCGGCGCCGTAGGTGTCCAGGCGTTCCTGCACGTCGGGCATGGCCAGCACCGTGTTCACGTCGCGGTTGATCTTGTCGGCCACGCCCGATGGTAGCTTGCCCGGCCCGGCCAGCCCGTACCAGGTGGTGGCCTCGAAGCCCTGGAAGCCCTGCTCCTGCATGGTGGGCACGCCGGGGTGGCCCTTGGCGCGCTTGGTGCGCGTCTGCGCCACGGCGGCCACCTTGCCGCTCTTCACGTGCGGGGTGGCGGCCGTCATGGTTTCGAAGCAGTACTGGATCTGGTTGCCCATGAGGTCGGCCAGCGCCGGTGCGCTGCCCTTGTAGGGCACATGCAGCGCATCCACACCGGCCTGCAGCTTGAACATCTCCAGCGCCAGGTGCTGGGCCGAGCCCGGGCCGGCCGAACCGAAGCTCACCTTGCCGGGGTCTGCCTTGCACAACGCCACGATCTCTTTCACGGTCAGCGCCTTCTGCCCCGGCCCCGCGATCAGCAGGTTGGGCGTGACGCCCACCATCACGATGGGCACGAAGTCGCGCTGCACGTCGTAGCGCAGCTTGGGCTGCAGGCTGGGCGCCAGGGCATGGCTGTTGATGTGCGCCATGAGCAAGGTGCTGCCGTCGCTGGGTTGCTGGGCCACGTACTCCGCCGCCAGCACGCCCGAGACGCCGGCCTTGTTCTCCACGATGACCGACTGCTTCCACATCGTGGAGAGCTTGGTCGCCACCACGCGCGCCAGCGCGTCAGTGCCGCCCCCGGGCGGAAAGCCCACGATGATGCGCACCGGGCCGCTCGGCCACTCCTGCGCGAACAGGCGCGGCGCGCCGAGCGTGGCCGCTGCCGCGCCCGCGGACTGGATCAGGGAACGTCTCTTCATCATCATCGCTTGTCTCCTTCGTTGGCCCTTTTTTGTGCAGGCCGGGTTGAATGAACTCAGCACATACCGCCCCGGCCGCATGCGTGCACGGCCAGTGGCAAAAAGAAAACACGGGGTCGATAACTCGGTCAAACCATGCTTGCGCCGGGGGCGCAGGCGGGCGAAAAGCCTGCACGTGCGTGCGGGTGAAAAACCTGCACATGCGTGCGGGCCAAAAGCCTGCACATGCGTGCAGGCCAAAAACCTGCACATGCGTGCAGGCGAGCAGCCGGCGCCTCCCGCAGGCGCCGGCCGATCTGTCAGGCCTTCAAGGAACGGGCAGTCGAGGGCTCAGGCGGCCTTCTTCAAGGCGGCAGGTGCCGCATGGTTGGCAAAGTAGTCCATGCTGGCCTGCACCCCGCTGCCGGCCAGGGCCACGCCCGAAAGCTTGAGCCCCATCTCCACACCCGCCACCATGGCGATCAGCGTGAGGTCGTTGCTGTCGCCCAGGTGGCCCATGCGGAACATGCGGCCCTTGAGCTTGCCCAGGCCCGTGCCCAGCGACAGGTCGAAGCGCTGGTGGATGAGCCGGCGCACGGCATCGGCGTCCACGCCCTCGGGCGTGATCACGCCGGTGAGCACGGGCGAGTACACGGCCGGGTCGGCGCACTGGATGGGCAGGCCCCAGGCGTTGACGGCGGCGCGCACGCCCGCACCCCAGCGCTGGTGGCGCGCGAAGACGTTGTCCAGCCCCTCGGCGAGCAGCATGTCCAGCGCCTCGGACAGGCCGTACAGCAGGTTGGTGTTGGGCGTGTAGGGCCAGTAGCCGTCCTTGTTCATCTCCACGATCTCGTCCCAGGCCCAGAAGGCGCGCGGCAGCGTGGCCTTCTTCGAGGCCTCGAGCGCGCGTGGCGACAGCGCGTTGAAGCTGATGCCCGGCGGCAGCATCAGGCCCTTTTGCGACCCGCTGATGGTCACGTCCACACCCCACTCGTCGTGGCGGAAGTCGGCGCTGGCCAGGCCGGAGATGCTGTCCACCATCAACAGCGCCGGGTGGCCCGCCGCGTCGATGGCCTTGCGCACCGAGGCGATGTCGGAGGTCACGCCCGTGGAGGTCTCGTTGTGCACCACGCACACGGCCTTGATCTTGCGCTCGGTGTCCTTGCGCAGGCGGGCCTCGATCAGGTCGGCCTGCACGCCGCGGCGCCAGCCACCGGCCAGGGGCAGGTGCTCGTCCTTGCCCTCCCAGGCCAAAAATTCGGTGGAGATACCCAGGCGCGTGGCCATCTTCTGCCACAGCGAGGCGAAGTGCCCGGTCTCGAACATCAGCACATGGTCGCCCGCGCTCAGGGTGTTGGACAGGGCCGCCTCCCACGCGCCGGTGCCCGAGGCGGGGTAGATCGCCACCGGATGCCGGGTCTGGAAGATCTTCTGGATGCCCGAGAGCACCTTGAGCCCCAGGACGCCGAACTCGGGCCCCCGGTGGTCGATGGTGGGCAGGCTCATCGCCCGCAAAATGCGGTCTGGCACCGGGCTGGGGCCCGGGATCTGCAGGAAGTGGCGGCCGGTGGGGTGAAAGTCGAGTTGAAGCATGGAGCGTCCTTTCTTTCTTCAGTTTTGCATGCAAAAAACACAATTGCATGCGGGAATACCCTTGAATATACCGATTGATCCGCCAATTTTTTGCATGCAAAATTCAAAACAGAAAGAACTCCATGGCTGAAATCATCGAAATCTCCCGCCTCGCGCTGCACGACCAGGTCGCCGCGCGCCTGCGTACCATGCTGGTGGAAGGCCAGATCGCGCCCGGTGCCAAGCTCAATGAACGCGAGCTCAGCGAACAGCTGCGGGTTTCGCGCACCCCGCTGCGCGAGGCCATCAAGCTGCTGGGTGCCGAAGGCCTGGTGGACCTGCTGCCCAACCGCGGCGCCGTGGCCGTCAAGCTGACCGAGGCCGACGTGGTGAACACCTTCGAGGTGCTGGCCACGCTCGAAGGCATGTCGGGCGAACTGGCTGCCCAGCGCATCACCGATGCCGAGCTGGCCGAGCTGCGCGCCCTGCACTACGAAATGATGGCCTGCTTCGCCCGGCGCGACCTGTCGGGCTACTACCGCATCAACGCCAGCATCCACACCGCCATCAACGAGGCGGCGCGCAACCCGGTGCTCACCGCGACCTACCGCTCCATCAACGCCCGCGTGCAGTCGCTGCGCTTTCGCACCAACCAGAACGAGGCCAAGTGGAAGCTGGCCGTGGCCGAGCACGAACAGATGATCGACGCCCTGGCCGCGCACGACGCCGAGGCCATGCGCAAGGTGCTCGTGGCCCACGTGCAGCGCAAGCGCGACACGGTGCTGGAGCTGCTGCGCGCGGGCGAAATCTACCCCACAAGACAAGCATCAAAGAAGACCTAGGAACCCCTCCCCATGCGCATCGAACCCGCCAGCACCCTGCAGCCAGCCGGCACCACCCTGCCCCCCAACGAGACCTGCCAGGCCCTGGCACGGCGCCTGGCCGCCGAGACCGAGGGCGAGGTGCTGTTCGATGCCGGATCGCGCGGGCGCTACGCGACCGATGCCTCCATCTACCAGATCATGCCGGCCGGCGTGCTGGTGCCGCGCACCGAGCGCGACATCGCCACCGCCATCGCCATTGCGCGCGACCTCAAGGTGCCCGTGCTGCCGCGCGGCGGCGGCACCAGCCAGTGCGGCCAGACCACGGGCGCGGCCCTGGTGATCGACAACACCAAGCACTTCCGCAAGGTGCTGGCGCTGGATGCCGAGGCCCGCACGGCCACGGTGGAGCCGGGCATCGTGCTCGACCACCTCAACGCCCAGCTCAAGCCCCACGGCCTGTGGTACCCGGTGGATGTGTCCACCAGTGCCCAGGCCACGCTGGGCGGCATGGCGGGCAACAACTCCTGCGGCTCGCGCTCCATCGCCTACGGCAACATGGTGCACAACGTGCTGGGCGCGAGCGCCTGGCTGAGCGACGGCGAGCTGGTCGATTTCGGCCCGCTGGCCACGCTGGGCCCGCGCGCCACGGCCATCGCCCAGTACGTGCGCCAGTTGGCCGTGCAGCACCGCAGCGACATCGCCGAGCGCTGGCCCAAGGTGATGCGCCGCGTGGCCGGCTACAACCTCGACATCTTCGACAACCAGAGCGAGAAGCCCTACACCGCCGACGGCAGCGTGAACCTGGCGCACCTGCTCATCGGCGCCGAGGGCACGCTGGCCTACACGCGCAGTCTGACGCTCAAGCTCAGCGAGCTGCCGCGCGCCAAGGTGCTGGGCATCGTCAACTTCCCGAGCTTCCACAAGGCCATGGACTCAGCGCAGCACATCGTCAAGCTCGGCCCCACGGCGGTGGAGCTGGTGGACCGCACGATGATCGAGCTGGCGCTGGCCAACCCGGCCTTTCGCCCCACGGTGGAGACCGCCCTCATCGGCAAGCCCGAGGCCATCTTGCTCGTGGAGTTCTCGGGCGCTGACAAGGCCGCCCTGCTGCCGCAGCTGCGCCAGCTGGTGGAGCTGATGGGCGATTTGGGCATGCCCGGCAGCGTGGTCGAAATGCCCGAAGAGGCGCCGCAGAAGAACCTGTGGGAGGTGCGCAAGGCGGGCCTGAACATCATGATGAGCCTCAAGGGTGACGGCAAGCCCGTGAGCTTCATCGAAGACTGCGCCGTGCCGCTGGAACACCTGGCCGAGTACACCGACGGCCTGACCGAGGTGTTCGCCAAATACGGCAGCCGCGGCACCTGGTATGCGCATGCCTCGGTGGGCACGCTGCACGTGCGCCCCATCCTGGACATGCGCACCGATGGAGCGGCCAAGATGCGCGCCATTGCCGAGGAGGCCAGCGCCCTGGTGCGCAAGTACAAGGGCGCCTTCAGCGGCGAGCATGGCGATGGGCTGTGCCGCGGCGAGTGGATCGAGTGGCAGTTCGGCCCGGCGATCAACGAGGCCTTTCGCGCCATCAAGACCCACTTGGACCCGATCGGCCTGTACAACCCCGGCAAGATCATCGACCCGCCCAAGATGGACGACGGCGCGCTGTTCCGCTTTGCCCCGCCCACGGCGCCCCGGCCCTACAGGCGCATCCCCCTCACGCCTGTGCTCGACTGGTCGGCCTGGAACGTGCAGGCCGACCCCGTGACCGAGGTGACCACCGCGCCCGGCACCGGCGGCGACGTGACCGGCGGCTTCGCCAAGGCCGTGGAGATGTGCAACAACAACGGCCACTGCCGCAAGTTCGACGCCGGCACCATGTGCCCCAGCTACCGCGTGACGCGCGACGAGCAGCACCTCACGCGCGGCCGCGCCAACACCTTGCGCCTGGCCGTGTCGGGCCAGCTGGGCCCCGACGCCTTCACCAGCGAGGCCCTGCACGACACCATGGACCTGTGCGTGGGCTGCAAGGGCTGCAAGCGCGACTGCCCCACGGGCGTGGACATGGCCAAGATGAAGGTCGAATTCCTGGCCCACTACAAGCGCAAGCATGGCCACACGCTCAAGGACAAGCTGGTGGCCCACCTGCCCGCCTATGCACGCGCGGCCAGCCATTTCGCCTGGCTGCTCAACCTGCGCAACACCGTGCCCGGCGCGGCCTGGCTGGGCGAAAAGCTGCTGGGCTTCTCGGCCCACCGCTCATTGCCCGCCTGGCGCGCGGACACCTTCTGGCGCCGCCACGATGCCTCCCTGTTTGCCAGCCGGGACGACACCATCGCCGCCGCCCAGGCCGGCCGCAAGACGGCCGTGCTGTTCGTCGACACCTTCAACGGCACCTTCGAGAGCGAGAACGCCCTGGCCGCCGCACGCGTGCTGCACGCCGCAGGCTACGTGCTGCACACCGTGGAAAAGGCCGGCGGCCACCATTGCTGCGGCCGCACGTACCTGGCCACCGGCATGGTCGACGAAGCCAAGGCCAAGGCCGGTGCCCTCATCGACGCCCTGCTGCCCCTGGCCCAGGCCGGCATCGCTATCGTGGGGCTGGAACCCTCGTGCCTGCTCACCCTGCGCGATGAAGCCCTGGTGATGGGCCTGGGCGACAAGGCCGTGACCGTCTCCCAGCAAGCCCTGCTGTTCGAGGAATTTTTAGCCCGCGAAGCCAAGGCCGGGCGCTTCGCCCCAAGGCTCAAGCCCGCCGGCAAACCCATCCTGCTGCACGGCCACTGCCACCAGAAGGCCTTCGGCGCCGTGCCCCCCATCCTGGAGGTGCTGCGCCTGATCCCCGAGGCCCAGCCCGAGCTAATCGAAAGCTCCTGCTGCGGCATGGCCGGCAGCTTTGGCTACGAGGCTTCGCACTACAAGGTGTCGATGCAGATGGCCGAGGCGGCGCTGCTGCCTGCGGTGCGCAAGAACCCCGATGCCATCGTGGTGGCGGACGGGACGAGCTGCCGACACCAGATTGCGGACGGGGCGCAGCGGGAGGCGGTGCATGTGGCGAAGTTGCTGGACGGGCTGATGCACTGAGAGGCAGGAACGCGGTCCCTGTTGCGCATGCGGGCCTACGGTGCCTACTGCATATCTTTGATGATCGGTACCAGAAAAAACACCCCCGGGCGGCATTGGCGCAAAGGCATATTGGCAATCCAGAACGGCTGTCCAGCTCGCCAACCGCGCCGGTGCGGGTCGGTAAACATGCGGGGGTTGACCGTGCCACCCAACAAAACAAGCTGGCGAGCGACTGCCAGACGACGACGGCGAAATCGCGACAGAAGATGCTTCGGAAACTCACCCGTCTTGCATCGGCGCTCCGCGATGATGATCCTCCGTAGATACATCGCCAGTTGCTTCAACGGAAGAAACTCCCACCGCGCGTAAAGCACCCACCCTGGACCCCAATCTGGTACAGAACGGCGTTTTGGTCGGATGCGGCGGGACATGCTGATGATCAATGTGCTTGCGGCATTAGACCACCATGACCCGCGTTTCTTGGGGTGACGCGCCAAAGCGCCCAGGGTAGGCTTCGCGCCTGGCTCGATTTGAGCATTCGGTGCACGAACCATCTTCTTCAGTTGCTCCACCCCATGACCACATCCGAATCCATCCGACGCCTGTGGCTGATTTCAAGCGCACTGCAAAGGCAGACAGAGGCCGAGATCCGTGATGGAACGCATGGGATGACCCAGGAGACCATCGCGGATCTCAAAAAAGCCCTGGCAGAAATGTCGGACCTTCGCCATCAGGTTCATCAACTGATACCTGACTTCAACCCCGACAACGCCGACGAGCCCTGCGAATGCTCGGCAGCCGATCGTCTGCTGGTGGAGTCCATGACCAAGGCTGCCGAGCTGGAATTCGCAGGAGACTGCGCTCGTGCGATCTCGACCCTGGAGGAGTTTCTGGCGCTCGAATCATCGTTCTGGCATCGCGAAATGGCAACGGAGGAACTGCAAAGGCTTAAGGACTCATCCCGCAGCTGACTTGGTCCCCCCACCCTCCTCCCCCAGCTCATGCGCCCGCTGCTCCGAAGCCCGCATGGCGCGCTCGAAGGCATCGGCCACCCCGTCCCTCGCCAGGGACTGCAGCGCCGCATAGGTCGTACCGCCTTTGGACGTGACCCGCTCGCGCAGCACGGCCGGTGGCTCGTCCGAACTGCGCGCCAGCTCCGAGGCGCCCACGAAAGTGCCCACGGCCAGCCGGTGGGCCTGCTCGGCCGACAGGCCCATGGCCGTGCCGGCGCGCGCCATGGCTTCCAGGAAGTAAAACACGTAGGCCGGGCCCGAGCCCGACAGCGCCGTCACGGCATCGAGCTGCTTTTCGCTGTCCACCCACAGGTACTCGCCCGTGGTGGCCATGATGGCCTCCACGCTCTGGCGTTCTGCGTCCGATACGCCCGGGCGGGCGTACAGCGCGCTCATGCCCTTGCCCACCAGGGCCGGGGTGTTGGGCATGGTGCGCACGATGCGCTCGCTGCCCAGCCACTGGGCGATGCTGTCCGAGCGGATGCCGGCGGCCACGCTCAGGTGCAGGGCGTCCTGCGTGTGGGCACGCGCCTGGGCGGCGGCGTCCTTGAAGGTCTGGGGCTTGACGGCCCAGACTACGATGCGGGCGCGCTGCAGGGCCGGGCCGGCCTCAGTCTGGGCGTCGATGCCGTAATTCGCGCGCAGGGCTTCGCGCGCCTGTTCCCAGGGTTCGACGACCTCGATCTGGCTGGCCGGGTGGCCCTGGCGGACCAGGCCGCCGATGATGGCGCTGGCCATGTTGCCGCCGCCCATGAAGGCGATTGGGGGAAGGGAAAGGGACGTGGGGAGGGACATGGAAAGCACAGTTTGTTGTTGTGGTTGGGGAAGGTCGGGCATCACTCCATCACCCGGCCGTTGCCGCGGTAGATGCCCAGGGAGGTGTAGCGCGAGGCCACCTGCCTGCCGGGTGGCAGGGCCAGCGTGAAGTCGCCCAGGTCCACGCTCAGACCACGCTCCAGGGCCTTGCGCACGCCGGCGGCCGACGGGTCGTCGCCGGCCGCGCGCAGGGCCTCCACGGCAAAGCGCAGGTTGATGCAGCCCTCCAGGCTCAGCAGCGAGGGGCTGGCGTCGCCCGCGCGGGCCAGGCTGGCCTGGTAGTCGCGCACCACGCGGCGCGCGCCGTTCCAGGGGCTGGGGTACAGCATCGAAGTCATGATGCCGGCCACCTTGCCCTGCAGCTGGTCGGTGAGCACACGGCCACCGACCACATTGAGCACCGCCACGCGCGCGCCCGGCCCGGCCGCGCCCTGGTAGGCCGCGATGAAGGCGGGCGCCGCCTGCCCCGCGGCGATCAGCACCACGGCATGGGGTTGCGCGCGCTGAACCTGGGCCACCGTGTCCGGCAACTCGCCCAGGCGGATCTCTGCGGGCTGGCGGCCCGCAAAGGCCTTGCGCGCGCTGTCGAGCCCGGCGCGGCCGAAGGGTTGTCCTGGTAGACCAGGGCCACCCGGTCCATGCCGATGGTGGGCAGGATACGCGCAAAGCCCTCGAACTCGTCGCCGTTGCCGGCCTTGGTGTGGAACACCCAGCGGCTGCCGGGCAGCGACTCCTGGCGCAGCAGGTCGGCGCCGCTGGAGACGCCGACCACCGGCACCTTGAGTTCCGCCAACACCGGCTGCAGCTGCTGCAGCGAGCCGGTGCCCACCAGGTTCACGAAGGCAGCGATGCCCTTGCCCGCCAGCGTGCGCGCATTCGCCACCGCGCGCTCGGGCTCGTATCCGTCGTCGAGGTAGTGGATGGCCAAGGGCCGCCCGCGCACGCCCCCGGCGGCGTTGATGCTGGCCAGGCAGGCGTCCGCCCCCTTGCGGTACTCCTGCCCGTATTCGGCGAAGGCGCCGCTGAACGGAGCGGTGGTTCCCAGCTGGATGGGCGCGAGCGGGGTCTGCGCATGCAGCACCGCGGGTGCCAGCGCCCACAGCAGGACCGGGATGGAAAAACGTGCAAGCAGCATGGACAGCCCCTTGAAGCGCAAACGGACAGGAACGGACGGGGGATGGCGCACCGAAGCGCTCAGTGGGCGCGACCGCCCAGGTAGAGCTCGCGCACCTTCTCGTCGCGCATCAGCGCGCCGGCGTCGCCCGTGAGCGCCACCGCGCCCATGGAGAGCACGTAGGCGCGGTCGGAGATGCGCAGCGCCTCCATCGCGTTCTGCTCGACCATGAGGATGGTCACGCGCTCCTGGTCGCGCACGTGGACGATGGCGTCGAACACCTCGTGCAGCACCTTGGGCGAGAGGCCGGCCGAAGGCTCGTCGAGCAGCAGGATGCCTGGGCGCGGCATGAGGGCCCGTGCCAGCGCGAGGATCTGCCGCTCGCCGCCCGACATGGAGGCCGCGCGCATGTCCAGCTTGCGCGCCAGCACCGGGTACAGCGCGCACAGCTCGTCCATGCGCCGTGCGCACTCGGCCTTGGGCAGGTAGTGGCCGCCCACCTGCAGGTTCTCGCGGATGGTCAGAGCACTGAAGACGTTGTCCGTCTGCGGCACGAAGCCCAGGCCACAGTGGCGGATCTTGCGGTGCACGGGGATCTGCGAGACATCCTCGCCGCGCAGCGTGATGCGGCCGCTGCGCGGCAGCAGGAAGCCGGCGATGGTCTTGAGCAGCGTGCTCTTGCCGCAGCCGTTGGGCCCCAGCAGGGTCACGATCTCGGAGCCCTGGGCCTGCAGACTCATGCCGCGCAGGATGTCGATCTCGGCCGTGTAACCGGCCACCACATCGTGGATTTCTATCATGCGGCCTCCGGGCTCGGTTCGGTGGGGCGGGATGCGGTACCCAGGTAGGCCTGCAGCACGCGCTCGTTGCGGGCCAGCTCTTCGGGGGGGCAGCTGGCGACGATCTCGCCACGGTCGAGCACCACGCAGCGCGTGCAGACCTCGCGGATGAAGTGCATGTCGTGCTCCACGATCACCAGGGTCATGCCCTGGGCGTTGAGCCGCTGCAGCGCCGTGACGATGTCGCGGCGCAGGTTGGGGTGCACGCCCGCCGTGGGCTCGTCGAGCAGCAGCATGCGCGGCCGCGCCATCAGCGCGCAGACGATGCCAAGCAGCTTCTTCTGCCCGCCCGAGATGGCCGATGCCGGCAGGTCGCGCACGGGGGTCAGCAGCAACTCGCGCAGCAGATGCTCGGCCCGGTCGCGGGCGTCGCGCTCGGCATGGCGGGCACCGCGCGTGGCCAGCAGGGTGTCCCACACGCCGTGGTGGGCCGTGGCGGCGGCCATGGCCACCTCCATCACCGACATGCGGGTGGGCATGGACGGCAGCTGGAAGGTGCGCGCCATGCCGGTGCGCACGATGCGGTGCGCGGTGAGCCGCTCGATGGACGTGCCGGCGAAGTGCACGCTGCCCGCATCCGCCGGCGTGAAGCCGGTGATGACGTTGAGCAGGGTGCTCTTGCCCGAGCCGTTGGGCCCGAGCAGGCCGACGATCTCGCCCTGCGCGATCTGGATGTTCACGTCCGACAGGACCTGGTTGCCGCCGAACGCCTTGGCGACGCTGCGGACTTCGAGGAATGCATTCATGGGTGCGGTGGTGGTCATGGCATCTTTCTCAGCTTCTCGGGGATCAGGCCCTCGCTGCGCCACAGCAGGCAGGCCAGCAGGATGGCGCCGATCAGGCCCAGGCGCAGCGCGCCGGCCAGGTCGGAACTGAAGTGGAAGTAGTCCTTGGCAAACGGCACCAGCGCATAGGCGCCCTGCACCAGCACCACCCCGGCGAGCACGCCGGCCGTGTTGCCCATGCCACCGATCATCACCATGGTCCACAGCAAAAAGGTCTCCGACGCCACCATGTAGTCAGGGCCGGCGAAGCTCATGTAGTGGGCGTAGAGCGAGCCCGCCAGCGCCGTGACGGCGGCGCCGGCCATGATGGCCCGCGTCTTGAGCGATCGCAGGTCGTAGCCCATGCAGATCGCCAACTGCGGTTCCTCGCGCGTCAGGCGCAGTGCGCGGCCGAAGCGGCCATTGGCCAGGCGCCGCACCAGCAGCGCGAAGGCCGCGACCAGTGCCAGCACCAGGGCCAGGAAGGCCAGTGCGCTCCACGGCCGGCCGAGCCCGTCGAACAGCGAGGGGATGGCGCTGATGCCGTTGGCGCCGCCGGTCAGCCAGTCCTCGTTGGTGGCCACGGTGCGCAGGATCTCGGCGATGGCCAGGGTGGCGATGCCCCAGTAGTCCGAGCCGAGCTGGCGCCCCAGGCGGGCGATGCACCAGCCCAGCAGCATGGCCACGAGCACGCCGCAGCCGGCGCCCGCCAGCGGCGGCCAGCCGGCCTGCACCGCGATGCCGGTGGCGTAGGCGCCGATGCCGGCAAACGCGATGTGGCCGAAGTTGAGCAGGCCGGCATAGCCCGCCTGCAGGTTCAGGCCCAGGGCCATCAGGCCGTAGATGCCGGCGATGGTCAAGGTGGAGATCAGGAAGTCAAACACGGCGCACCTCGCGGTCGAACAGGCCGTAGGGCTTGAAGAGCAAGGCCAGCAGCAGGATCAGGAACGATGCGGCGCTGATGTAGGAGACCGGCAGGAAGGCCAGCGGCTTGCCCACCAGCCAGCCGAAGTCGAGGTTGGTGACCAGGGTCTCGGTCAGCGCGATCAGCGCTGCGCCGGCTACCGCCCCCAGCGGGTTGCCCAGGCCGCCCAGGATGGCGGCAGCGAACACCGGCAGCAGCAGGTCGTGGCCCAGGTTGATGTGGGCGCCGGTGGACAAGGCCAGCAGGCTGCCGCCCAGGCCGGCGATGGCGCCGCTGGCGAAGTTGACCAGGCGCGTGGTGCCCTCGGCGTTCAGGCCCGATGCCGCCGCGAGCGCCGGGTTGGTCGACAGCGCCCGCATGGCGCGCCCCGTGCGGGTGAAGAACAGCAGCAGAGTGAAGAGCGCCAGCAGCACGGCCGTGGTGCCCATGGCGGCGATCTGCCTGTGCGACAGGCGCACACCGCCCAGCACCACGGGCTCGGTGATCGGCAGGTTGAACATGCGCGGGAAGGAGCCCGCGACACCCTGCGCCACGGCCACGACCAGCATGGCCACGGCGAGCGAGCCAATCATGGCGATGGCCGGGCCCGAGCGCAGCAGGCGGCGGAACACCAGCAGGTGCAGCACCAGCGTGAGCAGGCCCGTGAGACCGCAGGCAGTGGCAATGGCCAGCGGCAGCGGCAGGCCCCAGGCGAACAGGGCATAGGTGGCGTAGGCACCGAGCATGGCGTACTGCACGTGCGCGATGTTGGGAAACTTGACCAGGCCGTAGACGGTGCTCAGGCCCAGCGCGACGAGCGCGAGGTCCGAGGCACGCAACAGCGTGTCGAAGAGGAGTTGAAGCATGGAAACGGGTCGGTGGGCCCGGCCCCGCGCGCAGTGCGCGGTGTGCCGGGCATCAGGGGATGCCGCGCCCGAAGGGGGGCGCGGCGAGAGGCTGGCAGGGGATCAGCGTGGCACGACCTTGCCGTCGTACCTGAGCTTGGCGTAGGGCGGGTCGGTGCGCTGGCGCTCCGCATCGAGGACGATGGGGCCGGTCACGCCCACATAGCCGCCCTTGCCCAGCTCCTTGAGCGCTGCCTGCACGGCGGCGGTGTCAGTGGATTTGGCCTTGTTCATTGCGGCGGCTGTCATGAGCACGGCGTCGTAGGCATAGCCGGTGTACGAGGTCTTCATGCCTTCCTTGTACTTGGCGGCAAAGGCGTCGGCATAGGCCTTGCCCGCCGCGCCGTATACCGAGCCCACTTCCATGCCGAGCTGGCCCTTGGCGATCTCGGGCGCGGTGTCGGACAGGCTCATCGAGATCAGGATGGCGTACCAGGGCTTGCTGCGCAGGCCCAGCTCCATGGCCTCGCGGTTGATCACCGCCGATTCCTGCCCATAGGCGGTGTAGATGTAGGCATCGGGGTTGCTGCGCGACATCTGCTGCAACTCGCGCCGGTAGGTGGACTGGCCCGCGGTGTAGAGCACCTCGGTCACGACCTTGCCGCCGAGCTTCTCGAACTCCTGCTTGAAGCCATGCACCACCCCCTGGCCGTAGGCGTTGTTGGGCGCCACCATGGCCACGTTGCGGTAGCCCAGGTCCCACACGTCCCTGGACGAGAACTGGTTGCCCTTGTCCTCCAGGCCGATCAGGTTGAACGAGCTGGCGCCCAGATCGCGGATCTTCACGCTGGTGCTGGCGATGTTGATGTGGGCCACGCCCTCCTTTACCAGGTACTGCGCCATGGGCAGCGTGATGCCCGAGGAGTACTCGCCGATCACCACGGGCACCTTGTCCACGCTGACCAGCTTGCGCGCCGCGTTCAGGGCCGTGGTGGCGTTGCCACCCGAGTCTTCCACGATCACGCTGAACTTCTTGCCGAGCACGCCGCCGTCGGCATTCACCTTGTCGACCGCCAGGGCAACCGCGCGGCGCACGTCCTCGCCGACCGTGGCATTGGCACCGGTGAGCGAGAGCACGGCGCCCATCTGCACGGTGTCCTGCGCCAGCACATGCGAGGTGACGGCCAGGCTGAAGGCGAACGCCATGGGCGCCCGGAGGGTTCGAAATTTCATGGACATGGAAGCTCCGTTAGGTGGATGGGTCAAAAAATCGGCTCGCGCCGCAATGCACGGGGTGCAGGGGGATGCCTGTAGGAGTGCCAGCCCGAACGGAGAGGGGGTCCCATGGCGGTGTGGCGACGACGCCCAGACCCTCACAAAGTAGCCAAATGCCACCTTATTGAACCCAATTCGTTTTGATTTAAATCCAACAAATCATCAATTGGATCCAATTCTATACATGCGGATCCAATATGACAATGGCATTGCGGCCTGTAGCCCAAGTTCTGATCCAATAGCGCCATGAGATCCCGCACCACCAAACCGCTTGCGCTGCACCAGGTCATCCGCGACGCGCTGCGCCACGACATCCTTGGCGGCAAGCTCGCCGCAGGCCACCAGTTGCGACAGGACGCACTGGCCACGCAGTTCAACGCCAGTCGCATCCCCGTGCGCGAGGCCCTGCGCCAGCTCGAGTCGGAAGGCCTGGTGGTGCACCACCTCAACCGCGGGGCGGTGGTGGCCGGCATGAACGTGCAGCAGATCTGCGAGCTGCTGGACATCCGTGTGGCGCTCGAATGCCATGCCGCCCGGCTGGCCGTGCCCAACATGGTGGAGCGCGACTTCGAGGCGATGGAGCGCATCCTGGACGACTACAGCAAGAGCGACGTGGTGGGCGACTGGGCCGAATACAACCGCCAGTTCCACCTGGCGCTGTCGGCCCCGGCCAACAACATGCGCCTCAAGCGCCTGATCGAGGAGTACTGCCTGAACACCGACCGCTACACCCACCTGGCCATGTCCACCGCCACGGGCAAGGACAAGCCGCAGTCCGACCACTACCAGCTGGTGGCCGCCTGCCGTGCGCGCGACGTCGCCAAGGTGGTGACCCTGCTCGAAGAGCACATCGACAACACCCGCAAGGAGTTGCTGGCCACCGCGCGCGAGCAGCAGATGCAGGGCGCGGACGGCACGGGCCAGCTGCAGCTGGGCTGAGAGGCCCTGCGGCCCGAGCCGGCAAGTCGGCGCGGGCTACCGGGCGGGCTGCACCAACAGGGCGCAGCCTGCACGCCGAAAGGGCCCCGGTGCACCAGGGCCGTGCCATGGGGCGTGCCAGGCCGGGCAGGGAAAACACCGAGCGCGCAGATTCGGCCTTCGTATATCTTCTCGTACACATAAAAGTATACGAATAGGTCAAATGCAGGAATGCGGCAGAGCATCTGGCACAGCTCTTGCATATTTCGTATACGAAGAGATATACAGATTCACCTCACCGCCTCTCCCGAGGCTTCACTCTCCCTGAAAGAAAGCGACCATGCTCTATTACTTTGCCTACTGCACCTGGCTCAACGATCCCGAGATCCGCCGCTACTGGCCGACGACCAAGGCCATCACCAAGGCCCACGCGGCCAACCACCGCCTGCAGTTCCATGCGGCCGGCGAGCGCAGCGACCGCGGCTGGTGCCACCTCAACGGGGTCTCCGACGCCGTGGGCAACAACGCCCTGGGCGTGGTGTTCGAGCACGAACCCCACCAGCTCAACGAGGACTACGACGACTTCGAACGCTTCTTCCTGACCGTGCACGGCGAGGACGGCAAGGCCTACGACTGCTGGACCTACCGCTTGTCCAAGCCCGGCATGGCCATGCGCCCGCCGAACTTCTACTGGGAGCACATCCCCACGGGCCTGGCGGCATGGAAGTTCCCGGCCGAGTACATCGCCTCGGTGCAGGCCACGTTCGACACGGCAGCACCCTGCCCGCGCGCAGACCGTCCCAACCCGTCGGCCATTCCGGGCAAGTCCGCCGAAAGCCGCTGAGCCACCGCCCACCCCTTGCGCGTACCTGAAAGGACCTCTCCATGCGTTTCCTGAAGCCACCATTCCGCAGCGGCCTGCTCTTGCTGGCGGCCGCCATTCCACTCCTGGGCCAGGCCCAGGCGGCCAGGCCCCTTGCCGCGGAGTTGCCGGCGGAGATCAAGGCGCGCGGCGTGCTCCGGGTGGGCTCGCAGCAGACCTTTCCGCCCATCGAATTCCGTGAGCCGGGCAAGAGCGAGGTCACCGGCGCCAGCCGCGACCTGCTGGCCGAGGTGGCGCACCGCCTGGGGCTGAAGCTGGAGTTCGTGCAGGCCGAATACTCCGCGCTCATCCCCGGCCTGGAGGCCGACCGCTTCGACCTGGCCTCGGGCGGCATCAGCGACACGGAAGAGCGCGAGCAGAAGGTGGACTTCGTGAACTACCTGTTCTCGGGCGGCAGCATCCTGGCGCTGGCGGCCAACAAGGAGCGCCTCGATACCATCGACGACTTCTGCGGCAAGGGCGTGGCCACCCTGCTGGGCAGCCGGGTCATCATGGCCCAGGTGGAGGCCGCGTCCGAGCGCTGCGTGAAGGGCGGCAAGCCAGCCATCCGCGCAGAGCAGTTGCCCTCGGCGCCCGACGCGCGCATGCAGCTGGACCTGCGCCGCGTGGACGGCTACCTGGGCGACTTCCCGGCCCTGGTGTACATGGGCCAGCAGTTCCCGGACCGTTACCGCATCGTCGGCGGCAACTACATGCTCACGCAGTACATCACCTCCTGGGGCTTCGCCAAGAACCGCACCGCCCTGCGCGATGCGGTGCAAAAGGCCACGCAGTCGATGCTGGACGACGGCAGCTACAAGAAGCTGCTCGACAAGTGGGGCGTGGGCGGTGCCGCCCTGCCGGCCATCAGCGTCAACCTTCCCGCGTCCAAACGCGGCAAGTAACCCTTGCGGGGGCGGCCTGCCGCCCCTCCCCTGCCCCGACCGGAACCTCGTGTGACCTCCGCAACCCCTCCATCTCCCTCTCCAGCCACCGTGCGACCGCGCCGTGTGGTGCACCGCCGCCCCTGGGGCCCGTGGATCTTTGCCGCCCTGGTGCTGGCGGCCCTGGCCGTGCTGCTGCACGCTGCGATCAAGGCCCAGGTGATGAAGCTCCCGGTCTTCCTGGAATACCTGTTCAGCCGCCTGGTGCTGGAAGGTGCCATCAACTCCCTGATGCTGGGCACCACCGCCCTGCTGCTGGCCGGCGTGGTCGGGCTGGTGGCGGCGCTGATGCGCGTGAGCGGCAACCCCATCCTCACGGCGTTCGCATCGACCTACATCTACCTGTTTCGCGGCACCCCCATGCTGATCCAGCTGATCTTTTGGTTCAACGCCTTTCCGATCATGTTCCCGCAGCTGCACATCGCCATCCCGTTCACCAGTTGGGTGCTGCTCGATGCGCCGATGACCGCGGTCATCACGCCCCACGTGGCGGCGCTGATCGGGCTGAGCCTGGCCGAGGGCGCCTACATGGCCGAGATCATCCGCGGCGGTTTCCTGGCCGTGGACAACGGCCAGCGCGACGCCGCCCGTGCCATCGGCATGCCGCATGGCCTGCTCATGCGCAAGGTGGTGATCCCGCAGGCCGCGCGCATCATCGTGCCAGCCGCGGGCAACCAGTACATCCTGCTGCTCAAGTCCACCTCGCTGGCCTCGGCCATCGGTTACCTGGAGCTGCTGCGCATCTCCACCGACATCTATGCAGCCAACTTCCACGTGGTCGAGCTGCTGGCCGTCGCAGGCTTCTGGTACCTGGTGATGACGGCCTTTGCCACGGCGCTGCAGACCACCCTCGAGAAACTCTTTCCCCACCGCTAGCAGACCATGTCCCAGCCGTCCCCCAACGCCATCGAATTGATGGAAGTGACCAAATTCCGCGGCACGCAGTGCGTGCTGCGCAATGTCAGCGCGCAGGTCCCGCGCGGCCAGGTGGTCGCCGTGCTCGGCCCGTCCGGCGCCGGCAAGTCGACCCTGCTGCGCTGCGTGAACCACCTGGAGACCATCGACGGCGGCACCATCGCCGTCGACGGCGCGCTCGTGGGCTACCGCCAGCGCGGCGATGCGCTGCACGAGCTCAGCGACCACGAGATCAGCCTGCAGCGGCGCCGCACCGGCATGGTGTTCCAGAGCTTCAACCTGTTTCGCCACCTGTGCGTGCTCGACAACGTGATGTCCGGCCCGCTGCACGTGCTGCGCAAGCCGCGCGCCCAAGCGCGCGACACCGCGCAGGCACTGCTGCGCCGAGTCGGCCTGGCAGACAAGGCCCAGGCCTACCCGCACCAGCTCTCGGGCGGACAGCAGCAGCGCGTGGCGATTGCGCGCGCGCTGGCCATGGAACCCTCGGTGATGCTGCTCGACGAGCCCACCAGCGCGCTCGATCCCGAACTGGCCCAGGAGGTCATCGCCGTGATCCGCCAGCTCGCCGAGGACGGCATCACCATGCTGATGGCCACGCACGAGATGGCCCTGGCGCGCGATTTTGCCGACCGGGTGCTGTTCATGGTCAACGGCGAGATCGTCGAGGACGTGCTGCCGGCCCGGCGCTTCTTCGAGGGCCCCGCGAGCGAGCGCGGCCGCCAGTTCTTGGCCCACCACCTTTCCCACTGACATTCTCACCGACCGAACGAGACTTCGCCATGAACCACCCCTTCCACCACCTGCACCATGTTTGCATCGTCGTGCACGACCTGGACAAGGCCGTCGCTTACTACGAGAGCCTGGGCATGGGCCCCTGGTTCGACTACCCCAAGGGCCAGCCCTATGTGGCCTTCGAAGTGCCGAACAAGGCCGCCTCCGACGCCATGCGCTACAAGTGCCTGGACCTCGGAAACTTCCAGCTGCAGCTGTGCCAGCCGTCCTTGCTAGACTCGCCCCAGCGGCAATTCCTCGACACGCGCGGGGAAGGCGTCTACCACCTCGGTTTCGAGGTGGAGGACTGCGACGAGGCCGAGGCCCATGCGCGGCAGGCCGGCGTGCTGCCGACCGCCCGGGGGCGCCGCGCCGACCGCTCCGGCTTCACCTACTTCGACACGCGCGCCGATGCCGGCGTGGTGCTCGAAGTGCGCCGCACGGCCTGATGCCACCCCGAAATCCGTTCGCCACAATGGGAACCCCATGACCCGCAACCACAACGGCTCGGCGCCGATCATCCAAGACGTCCACCAGCAGCTGCGCGACCGCATCCTGTCGCACGAGGTCAAACCCGGTGAACGCCTGGTGGAAGACGACATCTGCGCACTGCTCTCGGCGGGCCGCACCCCCGTGCGCGAAGCCCTGCTGCGCCTGCAGGGCGAAGGCCTGGTGAGCCGCAGCCGCGGCTGGGTGGTGGGCACGGGGGCACCGTTGGCGGTGCGCAGCATCTTCGAGAGCCGCATGGCGATCGAGGGCTATGCCACACGGCTGGCGGCCGAACGGGCCCCGGCCGAGGCGCTGCAGGAGCTGCGCCAGATCCTCGTGGCCATGGACGCGGCCGAGGCGGTCTCGCGCAGCGAGGTGAACCGGCTCAACCAGATCTTCCATCGCCGCGTGGTCGCGCTCTCGGGCAACGCCTACTTCGTCGAGCAGCACGAGCGCACGCAATTCCAGTACTGGAGCCTGCGGCTGCCGGTGATCTTCGCCAAGGACCAGCTGGCGCACTCCGCCAAGGAGCACCACGAGATCCTCGCGTCCCTGGAGCGGCGCGACGGCGACCGTGCCGAGCAGCTCACGCGCGAGCACATCGCCACCACGATGCGCATAGTGGCCGACGCGCTCGACGAACGCTGACCACCGTCCCGCCGCCATGACAGCCCGGCACCTGCAGGCTGGCGACAGCCATCTCTATCCCGGCGTGCGCCTGGGCCTTGGTCCCGCGGGCGACGTGACCCGCTGGCAACCTGGCGACCCGGTGCTGGTCGAGTTTTCCGATCTCACCGTGGGCGAAGGCCGGCTTGCGGCCGGGCCACCGGGTGGCTGGCTGCTCCAGCTGGCGGCGCGGACTACGGCCAAGGGCACGGCCCTGTCCGCCCAGGCCTGGTGGATCGATCACCACCCGAACAAGTCCGGCCTGCTGCGGGTACGCCGGCCCACCGCCTAACGCAGGCCTCCACTTTTTTCCGCCACATCCATGTCCGCCCACACCACGGGCAGCCTGCTCCTGATGGGGGCCATGGCTGGTTTTTCCGTGTCCGACGCGCTGGTCCAGCACGCAGGGGCCGGGCTCGGCGCCGGCCAGCTTGCCTGGCTGCGCTATGCCCTCTTGCTGCTCACCGTGCTGCCCCTGGCCGTGCACCGTCCCGGCCTGCTGCGCTCCGGCCGCCCCCTGCTCCAGCTGGGGCGTGCCTGCGGCCTGGTCGGCTCGGCGGTGCTGTTTCTGCAGGGCGTCAAGACGCTGCCCATTGCCGATGCCACGGCACTGGTCTTTGCCTCGCCGCTGTACGTGACGCTCCTGTCGATCATGCTGTTGCGCGAGCGTTTCGGGCTGCTGCGCAACGCGCCGGTGCTGCTGGGGTTTGTGGGGGTGCTCATCGTTGCCCAGCCCGGCGGCGCGGGCTTCGATGGCGCCATGCTGTTCCCGCTGTTGTCCTCGCTGGCCTGGGCGGCCTCGGTGGTCTGCACCCGGCTGCTCAGCGGCAGCGACCCGGCCCCCACCACCATGATCTACTCCGCCGTGCTGGGCGTGCTGGCCCTGTCACCGACAGCGCTGCAGATGGACCTGGCAGCCATCGCACGGCAGTGGCACTGGCTCCTGGCCATGGCCGGCAGCTGGTGCCTGGCGCAGTGGCTCATCGTCTGGGCCTACCGTGTGGCGCCTCCCTCGGCGATTGCGCCGTTTTCGTACTCCCAGCTGCTCTGGGCCGGGCTGCTGGGCTGGCTGGCCTTCGGCCAGGTGCCCGACCGGCATACGCTACTGGGCATCGCGGTGATCGTGCTCAGCGGCCTGTGGGCTGCATGGATGGCGCGGCGGCGTTGACCTGGGAGCCGGCACTGCGGCGCTGGAGCACCGCAATCAGCACATGCGCCGCCACCGCCAGGACCACCAGCACCGATGCGCCCAGGCCCCAGACCACCCACGCCAGCACCGCGACGGCGCCGGACAGGGCGGGCACGGTTTCCAGCGCCGCCTGGACCACCGGCCCCACGGAGGCGAGCATGGCTCCGAAATCCTGCGCCAGCGTGGGCGGTATCCAGGCCTTGATCCATTCGGGCAACAGCACTGCAGGGTCGATGGCAGCAGTGCCACCGGCCAGGGCCCCTGCGCTGCCCACCGCCCAGGCCGTCACCGCATGCACGCCCCAGCAGGCCAGGGACCACAGGGCCAGCAGCATGAGCGAGAGAAACCAGGTGATTGTGTAAAACATGGGCGTGCTGTCCTTTCAAGATGGCAAGCCCCGGAGTATTGGCAGCTCAGCAGGAAAGGAACAGCAGCCACGGCCGGATCCACAATCAGGTTTTTACGAACCAATGCCGCCATTTTTGGCAGGCAAAATCTGCATGGCATGCGGGCCTGCGGACGGCCCGCCCGCCCGGGGGTCAGATCGGCCGCGTCAGATACACCGCCTCGCGCCCCACGATGGGTTCGCGCGTGGGCATCAGCACCGTGCAGTCGTCGCACAGCGCGCGGATCTCCACGGTGCCGTCGGTGGCGATGAGTTCGTCCTTGGCGAAGGTCTCGAAGCCCTGCACCGGGCGCGTGAACGCGAAGTCCGGCGTGAGCACCATGCAGGTCTCGAGCAGCTCGAAGCGGCGCTGCGGGCCGGGGGCGGCGCGGTCGGCGCGCGGGGCGGTCAGACCGAAGTGGGCGATGAAGTCCTGCGCCACCTGGGTCGCCAGGTCGGCCGCCGATTGCAAAAAGTGCTGGCCGCATTCGACCACCATGGCTACGCCGGCATCGCCCAGGGCCTGGCCGTGGCGGCCGTGCTGGATCAGCGGCGTGCCGGAGCCCAGGCCGTTGGGCATGACCATGTGCACCGGCGGCAGGCCGATGGCCAGGGCCGCCGCCGAGTTGCGCTCGTAGGCCGGGTAGACCCAGAAGGGCTGCACGTCCTGGCTGGTGGAGTGGATGTCCAGAATGTGATCGGCCGCGGCCACCACGGGGCGCAGTTCGCGCGCGCGGCGCAGCTCGGGGCTGTCGTCGCTGCCATCGAGCTCGGCCGCCGACCAGACGCGGTTGAGGTTGTGCACCAGCTGGCGGCTCTCGAACGGGCGGGATTCGTCGAACGACTCGTAGGCCGCCACGTTGGCAAAACTGATGGTCAGCGTGCCGATGAGCGGGCGCACGCCGCTGTCGAGCAGGTGCGTGGCCGCGACCATGCCGCAGATCTCGTTGCCGTGCGTGAGCGCATTGACCAGCACATGGGGGCCGGGCTTGCCCGATTCGAAGCGGTGCACGTAGTCGATGCCGACATTGCCCTGGCGGTAGGCGGACAGGTCGCGGGGCAGCACTTCAAACAAGGGCGGGTTCTGGCTCATGGTGGGAGGGTTTCATTAACTGATAAGACAACACATCATTGTCGGTCCAAACGGGCGGGCATGCACGCCGCGCCGTGGCGACCTGCACGCGGTGTACGATGCCCGCCGACTGTTCATTGCCCTGAAAGCACCATGCCCAGCCTGCCCAGCCTGCGCCTTGTCCCCCTGGCCGATGTGGCCCATCTGCTGCCTGCCGACTGCGCCCTCGCCGAGCGCCTGCGGGCCGATCCCGAAGAATTCAGCGAGGAGACCGCCGCCTGGATCACCGGCGACCTGCAGTGGCCCGAACTGCACCTGGACACGCCGCTCGTGGCCGATGGCGGGCTGCACCGGCTGGCGCAGGCGCAACCCGAGCCCGTGGCCCTGCCCCGCCGCGCCCCCCACCTGCTGCTCGTCGAAGGCAGCCTGCGCATCGACGGCGCGCTGACCGCCAGCGACACCGATGGCACCACGAACCTGGTGGTGCTGGGCAGCCTGCAAGCACAGCACGCGGTGATCGGCGGGCAACTGGTGTACGTGAAGGATGTGCTCACGGTGGAAGAACTGCTCTGGGGCCACGATGACCACGGCGACCTGCACGTGGACGGAGGCCTCGCCGCGCGCGTGGCGCTGTTCACCGACGGGTACCACGTGCAGGTGGCCGGCGGCGAGCAGGTGGAGTTCCTCCTCGACGAGGTGCGCGGCGTGCCCAGCCTGGCGGAGTTTTCTGCCGAGGTGGCCGGCCTGGTGTTCCTGCCCGGGTACTTCGACGGCATCGACGATGGCACGGACGGCATCGGCGATCTGCTGGACCGCGAGCGCGTGGTGGAGGCCGTGCGCGCCAGCGAGAGCCCCGTGCGCACCAGCGCCGAGATCACCGCCGACATGCCGCTGGCCAGCGACCTCTTCGCCGACGAGGCCATCAGCGTGGCCAACATTCTCGCGGCGGTGAATTCGCCCATCGTCACGCACAAGGAGAAGAAGGCGCCCGGCTGGTTTGGCCAGACCGACTTTTCGCTGTGCCGCCGGCATGTGGATGCCGAGGGCGACCAGCGCGACGACAACGTCTTCATCACCGTCTGGAAGACCTGGGACTTTTACCTCTCGGTGGAGCACGAGCCCACGCGCAAAGGCCTGCTGGCACGCCTGGCGGCAGCCGTGCTGCGCAAGCCCATCCCGTTCAACGAGGTGGCGACGCTGCTCTACCGCGGCTACACCGAGGGCACGGGCGACGGCTGGAAGGTGCTCGACGACGAAGCGCCTGCCGAGGCGCGAGAAGCCTGTACCCAGGCCTGGCGTGGCGTGCTCGACTACCTGCGCCGTGCCGTGGGCCAGTCGCGCGCCGGCTACCCGCTGTACCGCCGGCTGCAGGGCACGCTCACGCCCAAGCACATCGAGCAGTTCACCAGCCTGCCTTATTTCACCGAGGAGTACAACGACTGGTGGGACAGCGACAGGAACGGCACCTGGCAGGGCGACGTGTGGGTGGGCGCACGCCAGCCCTGCCTGCACGAGGGCGAGCCCTATGGCCGTGCGCTCAAGCTCAGCTGGGAGAACGGCGAGCCCCGTCCCGGGGACGACCCGGACGACATGTACAGCGCCTACCAGCTCGACGTCGACGAGGCCCGCACGGGCCCGCCGCTGGTGGATTTCAGGTACGCCCAGCGGCAGAGCGAAACCAAGACCCCGCTGCCACGCGGGGCGGTGGACCACATCGCGCGGCTGCTGCGCATGTTGGCCCAGGTGGAAGCCAGGATCCGGGGCGCGCACGAGAAGCAGCAGGCCGAGCGCGCCGAGGCCCAACGCATCGAGGCCGCCGTGCGCCTGCTGGCCACGCCCCCGCTGGCACCGGACCTGCCCGATGCCGCCGTGTTCCCGGCCGAGCTGATGCTGCTGTCCGGGCAATGGCAGGCCGATGGCGAGGGCTATGTGGCGGCGATACGCGCCCACCAGTTGGCCCTGCTCACCCGCGCCGAACAGGGCAGCAAGGACGACGACAACGAGGACACCGACGACGAGGAAGACGGTGACGGCACCGCCCGGATCCCCGAAGACCCACGCAAGGCCAGCGCCCCCACGGTGCTGCAACTGGCCCGCGTGGTGAACCGCCATGCCGACGAGGCGTTGGCCGAGCGCTTTCGCCAGCGCTTTGCCTTTGCCCCGGACGCCTATGTGCGCACGGCAGCCAAGGCCGGACAGTTCATCGGCCCGGCCCTGCTGCTGTCGGACGGCCGCATCCTCGCGCGCATCGGGCCCACCTACAGCGATGCCGTGCACTGGGTGCAGATCGAAGGCGTGACCGTGACCTTGCTGACCGCGCTGCAGGGCCTGGGGCGTTCGGCCGACGGGCACTGCTTTGCCCAGAGCGACGGCACGCACATCACCACGCACCAGGGCTATGGCGGCCCGCTGATCGCGCAGTTGCCGCTGCCACGCGGCAACGAGGGCATCCCCGCGTCCATGGGCCTGGTGGCGGGCGCGCTGGGCCAACGCTGCGACGAGATCATCCCCTTCAACGACGGCCAGCGCGTGCTGCTGCGCAACCCCACCGGCATCTACCTGATCAGCGCTGCCCAGGGCGTGCAGCGCCTGCACCCGCAGGAGTTCGACGAGGGCGAAGACGGCGAGGACGATGGCGGCCCCTACACCTGGCCCAAGAACCACGAGGACGCCGCCGAGGGCGAGCCCCCAGGCAGCCTGCTGGCCATGGACATGCTGCACATGGCCCTGTCGCCCGACGAGCGCTTCATCGCCCTGGGCGACCAGGACAGCACGCACATCCTGCTCGACGCCCAGGGCCGGCCGCTGCGCACGCTGGACACCCACTCCTCCTACCCGCACCACGCCCGCTTCTCGCATGACAGCACGTGGCTGTGGTTCAACTCCTGCCACCTGTACAACGGCATCACCAGCGCCACGCGGGTGGATGACGCGCAGGACGGCGAGGGCACGCTCGTGAACACGCGCTGGCGCGTGTACGCCTCGGCCACGCTGCCGGGCCTGGTGGTCATGGGCGATGCCGACGGCTACATCCATGCCCTGGACGGCGAGGGCAACATCCTGTGGCGCCACCATGTGGGCAGCACCATCAGCGCCGTCGAGGCATCGGCGGACGGCAGCACGCTGCTGGTGGGCAGCTACGGCGGCTACCTGGCCGTGCTGGAGCGCACCGAAGCGGGCCTGGACCCGTATTCCATCGGCACCTCGCCCTACACGGAGGTGCGCCGCTGGATCTTCTGGGACAACGAGCCCGCGCCGCTGCGCTGGTGACGAGCGCAGCCCCGCCCGGGGCCGCTCAGAAATGCGGACCGGGCCCTTCCCGGGCCAGCGCATCCTGCGCATTGCGCAGCGGGCAGACCTTGAGCGACAGGCAGCCGCAGCCGATGCAGCCATCGAGCTGGTCGCGCAGCGCGGTCAGGGTGCGGATGCGCTCGTCGAGGTCTTCGCGCCAGCGCTCGGACAGGCGGCGCCAGTCGGCCACCGTGGGCGTACGGCCTGCGGGCAGGGCCTGCAGCGCCTCGCCGATGGCCGCCAGCGGCACGCCCATTCGCTGGGCGATCTTGATCACCGACACCCGGCGCAGCACCGAGCGCGGGTAGCGCCGCTGGTTGCCTGCGCTGCGCACGCTGGCGATGAGGCCCCGCGTTTCGTAGAAATGCAGCGCCGAGACGGCCAGTCCGCTGCGCCGGGCCACCTCGCCCACCGAAAGATCGGCGGCCAGCTCTGCCATGGAATCGCCTGGTGCGTCGTCGTGCTGCTTCATGACCCTGCTCCTAAAAGTGCCCGTTGACCTCAACTTAGCTTGAGGTTGAATACTAACAGCCTCTTCAACGATTTCAGGAACCCACCCATGTCCCAGATCGCCTCGCGCCTCACCTCCGCCCACGCCGCCACACTCGCCCACATCAACCCCGAGGGCGTGTACGACCCCGCCCCCAATGGCTACACGCACGTGGTGGTCGCGCCCCTGGCGGGCCGCACGGTCTATGCCTCGGGCCAGGGCGGCGAGAACCTGGCGGGCGAGCTGTCGCCCGACTTTGCCGAGCAGCTCGCACATGCCCTGGACAACATGCGCCGCGTGCTGGAGGCGGCCGGCGCCACCGTGCATGACGTGGCGCGGCTCACGCTGCTGGTCGTGGACCACACCGAAGCCCGCCTGGCCCTGTGGACCGAAGCCGCACGCCGCGTGTGGGGCGACGCACCCACGCCCGCCTGCACGCTGATCCCGGTGCCGCGCCTGGCGCTCGACGGCATGCTGGTCGAGGTGGAGGCCACCGCCGTGGTTGCAGCGGCGCGGGCATGAGACCACCACGCTCCCCGGCGCCCTGAAAAAAGAGCCACCATCCGTCATCGCGACCACCCCGGATGTGGCGTACCATGCTGCGCAGCGGTCCCATCCGGAGACCCAACCAGGAGGACCCATGGCCAAAGGTGAACAGCGCAGCAACAAGATGGCTAAGAAGCCCAAGAAGGACACGTCGATTCCCAAGGAATCCCACGGCTCCGACCGTCCCATGCCGCCCGTGACAGCCGTGCTGCCACGCGGCAAGGACAAGAACAAGTAAGCCAGCCAGCATCCGGCCCACCGCCGGACCGAACAACAGCCCCCGCTGCCTCCCGGCAGCGGGGGCTGTTTTCCTGGTTCAGACGATGGGACCGGGTGCAAGCCTGGCCAGCCAGTCCTCCTGCGGCTCGGGCCGGCCATAGAGGTAGCCCTGGTAGAGGATGTCGGGCGCACGCTGGCGCAGGAAGTCGGCCTGGGCCCGGGTCTCCACACCTTCGGCCACCACGCGCAGGCCGAAGTGGCTGGCCACCGACAGGATGGCCTGCACCAGCACGCCATCGTCGGCACTGGTGGGGGCATCGTGCACGAAGGAGCGGTCGATCTTGATCTCGTGGATGGGCAGGCGCTTGAGGTAGGCCAGCGAGGAGTAGCCGGTGCCGAAGTCGTCCAGCGACATCTCCACCCCCAGCGCCGCCAGCTCGCGCATCTTGCCGACGGCATCGTCGAAATCGTCGATCACCAGGCCCTCGGTGACCTCCAGCGTGAGCAGGCGCGGGTCGGCGCGGGTGGATTCGAGCAGCGCACGCAACTGCGGCACGAAATTGGCCTGGCGGAACTGGCGCGCGCTGAGGTTGACCGACAGGCGCAGGCGCTGCCCGCTCATCACCGGCAATGCCAGCAGCGCGCACGACTGCGCCAGCACCCAGTTGCCCAGGCCCACGATCAGGTCGGACTCCTCGGCAATGGGAATGAAGGCACCGGGCGCCAGCAGGCCATCGCGCGGGTGCTGCCAGCGCACCAGCACCTCGGCGCCCGTGAGCTGCCCCTGCGCATCCACCTGCGATTGCAGGAACAGCCGCAGCTCGTCGTCCGCAATCGCCTGGCGCAGCGTGCGCTCCACCAGGAAGCGCTGCTCCGCCGCCTCGCCCATGCCCTGCTCGAAGAAGGCCGAGCGCCCGCCCCCGGCCTGCTTGGCCCGGTGCAGCGCCGTGCCCGCGCGGCGCAGCGCCTCCTGAGGCGAGTCGGCCGGGCTCTGCGGGTACAGCGTGATGCCGATGCTGGCACCGAGCTGGGCCTCGTCGGCATAGCCCTCCAGCCGCAGCGGCTGCAGCAGCAGGGCCTGCACCTGCTCGGCAAAGGCCAGCGCCCGGCGGCTGGCCTGCGGCGCCTGGCTGGCCAGGTCGTGCAGCACGATGGCGAACTCGTCGCCGGCCACGCGCACCAGCAGGCCCTGGTCGGGCAGCAGCTCGGACAGGCGCAGCGCCACGGCGCACAGCAGCCGGTCGCCCATCTCGCTGCCGCGCGCGTCGTTGAAGGTGGTGAAGCGGTCCAGGTCCAGCAGCACCAGCGCATGCAAGGCCCCCGGCACATTCGGCGCACGCCCGGAGCGCCACTGCAGGGCCGACAGCCGGTCCATCAGCATGGTGCGGTTGGGCAGGCTGGTGAGCGCGTCGAAGTGGGCCAGGCGGTGGATCTCGTCGGCCGCGCGCTTGCGCTCGGTGATGTCCTGCTTGAGCTCCACATAGTGGGTGATGTGCCCATCGGACTGGCGGATGGGGGCCACCACCACCGCCTCGATCACCTCGGCGCCGTCCTTGCGGCGGTTGACCTGCTCGCCGCCCCAGTTCTCCCCGCGCTCCAGCGTGTCGCGCAGGCCCAGGCGCTGTGCAGGCGCCATGCCGTTGCTGGAGACCCGGGCCGATGGCTGGCCCAGCACCTCGTCGCGCGCATAGCCCATGCGGGCCAGGAAGGCGGCGTTGACGTACTCGATGCGCCCGGCCAGGTCGGTGATGACGATGCTCTCGGGGCTCTGCTCCACGGCGCGCAGCAGCTTGCGCAACTCGGCCTCGCTGTCGGCCAGGCTCGAAGCGGTCTGCTGCGCCTCCTGCACACGGCGCAGGTAGCTGCGGCGCGACAGCAGCGTGGCAGCCGCCGTCACGGACAGAACGCCCGTGAGGTAGGCCAGGTAGGCCAGGCGGTTGCCATAGCGGGCGTCCGGCAGCCAGCCGTGCAGGTCGGCCCAGAGGAAGACCAGCATCAACACGCCTGTGCAGCCCGTGAGCCACAGGGTGGCGCGTGCGCCCAGGATCCAGCCCGCAAACACGATCAGCACCGGAAAATTGAGCAAATTGGGCCCGCGCAGGCCGCCATTGCTGGCCGCCACCATGGCCACCACGCCCCACACCCCCCAGACCAGCACCAGCGCCGCCTGGTGCCAGCGCCCCATGCGGCCCAGCACCACGGACAGGGCACCCATGCCGCCCGCCCCCAGGTTGAGCAGCACATGCGTCCATGACAGCGGGGCGTCCAGCAGCAGCAGCGCGGCGATCAGCGTGCCGGTGACCGCAACCACCCACGCGCCGGCCCGCACCAGTTGCTGCGTGGTGGTGTCGTCGCGGTCGGAGGGCAGCAGGTGGGCAACAGCGCGCATGGTCGTCATCAAAGCGGTGGCAGCCGATGAATTGGCATGGTAACGCGATACATCGCGTCTATCGAGTCCTCAATTGCCACAGGCCGGCCCGGTCACCGGCCCCGCGCCGGGGCACCCCGGCTATTCGGCCTCGGCGGCGTCGCCCGCAGCGGGTTCGCGCACGCCCGATCCCTTGCCCTTGGACTTGGCGCGCGCGTCCTTCTTGGCCTGGCGCTTGGCGTCCTCGGCCAGGCCGGCGGCGCGCCAGGCCTCGAACTCGGTGGGCGTCTCCAGGGTGATGCGCCCCAAAATGGCCGTGCGAAAGTCGGTCATCACGATCTCGGCGGTCTTTTGCAGGTTCACCCGGCCGCCGCCCAGCATGGCGCCGCGCTTCCTGCCGATGGCTTCGAGCAGCTCCTCGTCGTGCATGGTGGCCATGCTCCCGGCAGGCAGGCCCAGTTTGTAGCGCGCCTCCAGCAGCGGCGCATAGTGCTGCTGCAGGCGGCGCAGCAGCTCCAGCGCCACCAGCTCCTCGTCGTAGGCATTGCGGCCCACGGCGCCGCTGGCGGCCAGGTTGTAGCCGCTTTCGGGAATGATGATGCGCGGCCACAGCATGCCGGGCGTGTCCCACAGGTAGAAATCATCGGCCAGCGTGATGCGCTGCTCGATCTTGGTGATGCCGGCCTCGTCGCCGGTCTTGGCCTGGCGCTTGTTGGTCAGGGTGTTGATCAGCGTGGACTTGCCCACGTTGGGCACGCCGCAGATCAGCACCCGCATGGGCTTGGCCATGCCGCCCCGGTTGGGCGCGAGGCGGTGGCAACCGTCGATGAGCTTGCGCGCGGGTGCGGCCTCCGACGCGTCGAGCGCCACCGCGCCCGTGCTGAGCTGGGCGTTGTACCAGTCCAGCCACAGCGCCGTGCGCGCGGGGTCGGCCACGTCCTGCTTGTTGAGCACCTTGAGCGTGGGCTTGTGCCCCGTGAGCTCGACCAGCAAGGGGTTGGCGCTGGAGCCGGGCAGGCGCGCGTCCAGCACCTCGATCACCACGTCGATGTCCTTGACACGTTCGGTGATGGCTTTCTTGGTCAGGTGCATGTGACCGGGGAACCACTGGATGGCCATGCGGGGGTACTTTCTAGTCGAACGGATCGGAAATCGGGGTGGCAAGGATAATCGCGGTTTGCCCTGGCGCTGTTTTAGCGCCTTTTCGGCATATTTTCTGCCAGCCATCGCCATGCCAACCAACGACAACACTCCCCGCAACCCCCAACAGGCCAAGGCCGACAAGGAGATGCTGTTCAAGGGCGTCACCTGCGCCCTCATCGGGCTGGTGATCCTGCTGGCGCCCTACGTCGCCAGATCGGGTGGCGTGCGCGATCTCATGGCCCAGGCCACCTTGGTGGGCTGGTTCGCTCTGGTGCTGGGCGGGGGCTTCATCGTGCAGTACCTGCTGCGCCGGGCCAAGCGCAAGCGGTGATCGGCGCCGGCACGCCGCCCGTGGCCCCGGTCGATGCCGCCCGGGCGATGTTTGCACAGCTGCAGCAGCAGGCTGCGGCGATGGGCATCACCCTGCGCGCGCCACCGCCTGAGCCTACCAGTTGTTGTGGGCGGGGGTGCAATGGGTGTGTGTGGGAGGGGTTCTTTGCTGCGGCTGAGTATTGGCGTGAGGAGGCGTTGCTGCAGTTGGGGTGACGGTGCTGTTGTTGCCCAGGCGTGGTTCAGCGGCCTGGTCTTCGTGGTTATTGCGTGCTTGGATTGAGGGCGGGAGCCGGGGTGTGCGCCCGGCGGCGCACCTACCTTCTTTTGCTTCGCCAAAAGAAGGTAGGCCAAGAAAAGGCGACCCCGCTGCCCGTGTCCCCTGCGCTTCGCTCCGGGGCAACCTGCGATGCTCGGTCCTGGGGTGCACCGCGGAACTCGCTGCGTTCCCCCTGCGGGTGAACTCCGCTCAAACATCCGCGGTGAGTCAGACAACGATGCGCGTGTCCTTCGGCACGCGCTCACCCCAGGCCCTGCGCTTCTCGGCACGGTCAGAAGGGGGTGGGAACGGGCCCCATACGGGCCATTGCTTCGCTCGGCCTGTGGTCCTTCGCTGCGCTCGGCTCGCCAGGACGATCGCCCAGCTCGTCGGCAGCGCGCAGCGCGTCACCGACACCCGGCGCAGCTGCGAAGCAGCAGCCGTTTTTGACCCCGCTCCCCACCCCTCTGGCTGCGCCGAGAAGCGCAGGGGCTCGGGTGGGTGCATGTGCCGCAGGACACATGCACTTCGTGATCTGGCTCGTCGATGCTGTTTGAGCGGAGTTCGAAGAACGCAGCGAGTTCATCGACGCCCACCCCAGATCCGAGCATCACAGGCTGCCCGCAGCGAAGCGAAGGGACGCAGACAGCGGGGTCGCCTTCTCTTTGGTGACTTTCTCTTGGCGACGCAAGAGAAAGTTACTGCGCCGCCGGGCGCACATCCCGGCCTCCGCCTTCAACCCACAGCAGAAGCCACCACAAACCAAACTCTCAGCCCAAACCACCCACGGCCATGTACTGCTCCCGCCAAGGCTCAAACGGCAAGGTATCCGCCGCCTCAATAGCCTTCTGCGCCGCCACGGAGTCATGCGCCATCTGCTCGAACCGCGCCTGCTGCGCATCGCTCCACGGCAAGGCCAGCAGCGTGTTCTGCGCCTTGGCCGATTGCTGGAAGGCAAACCGCTCGAAGTTGCTCTCGTGGTCCTGCACCATGCTGGCCAGCACGCGCGCCGAGGGCGTGCGCTCGGGCGCTTCCATCAGCGCACGCGCATCGCGCAGCGCGTCGCTGTAATCCGTGGTGCCGTGCGTGGCGTCCAGCGCCGCAGCCAGAGGCACGCACTCGGCCAGCACCTCGGCGCCCCAGGTGGTCAGCGGCACGGCCTGGCCGGCGCGCTGCAGCAGCAGGCCCGGCTCGCGGCCGCGCTCGGCCGTGAGGTGCTGGTTGTGCTGGAGCTCGGCGATCTCCTCGGGCGTGTCGGGCGGGCTGTCGGACAGCAGGCAGTGCAGCAAGAACACGTCCAAGAGGCGCATGGTCTGCGCCGTGATGCCCACGGTGACGAAGGGATCGAGGTCCATCAAGCGCACCTCGACGTATTCCACGCCGCGCTCGCGCAGCGCATGCAGCGGGCGCTCGCCGGTCTTCACCGTGCGCTTGGGGCGGATGGTGCCGTAGAACTCGTTCTCGATCTGCAGCAGGCTGGTACCGAGCTGGTTGTAGTCGCCGCCGGGGTTGCGCACGCCCACCGTCTCGTAGGCCGGATAGGGCTTGGTCAGCGCCTCGTGCAGCGAGTTGGCGTAGCCCTTGAGGCCGTTGTAGCTCACCGCCAGCGTGGCCTGGGCGTCGCTCTGGTAGCCCAGGCGCCCCATGCGCAGCGAGGTGGCGTGCGGCAGGTACATGGCCTGGCCCCTGTCGCCCAGCGGCAGCAGGCGGTGCTCGCGCCCCTGCACGAAGCAGGGGCACAGCGCGGGCGAGGCGCCGAACAGGTACAGCAGCACGAAGGCATGCCGGCGGAAATTGCGGATCAGCGCGAAGTAGTCATCGCTGCCCACGCCGGGCAGCGACCAGTTGTAATGGATGCCCGAGATGGTCTGCATGCGCCGGCCATAGCGGTGGCCCAGGCCCATGCGGTAGACGCTCTTGGCGCGGCCCACGTTGGAGCTGCCATAGCGGCCGATCGGGATCGTCTCGTCGGTGGGCAGGCCGCAGGGCATGCTCGACGCCCACATCAGCTCGCCGCCCTGGGCCTGCAGTGCGCGGTGCACGAACTGGTGCACCTCGGCCAGCTCGTTCAGGCAATCGTCCACGCCCTTGTGCGCGCCGGTGATCAGCTCCAGCTGCGATTCGCTGTAGTCGGTGGTGATCAGCGGGTGCGTGAGCGCCGAACCCAGCGCCGCCGGGTGCGGCGTGAGCGCCAGCCCCCCGCTGGGCAGCACGCGCAATCCCTCCTTTTCGATGCCGCGGCGTATCCCCGCCAGGGCGTCGGCGGGGTAGGCGGTCAGTCGTTCCTGCAAAGTTCTCATATCTTTATTACCGATCTCGTGTCGGCCCGGAACTTAGCACGGCGCACGATTGCGCGTGTGGATCTGGCTTAAACCCTGGCCGCCAAGGCCTTGCTCACCTCGTTGGTCCCCTGCGCTGCGCCGCTTTGTGGTACTTGCTCGCCGGCGCGCTCGGTCACGTCCGAGAGGCGGGCCGCGAGCTGCTCGGGGGTGTCGGCGCCAACGCCTAGGTGAATACCCTGAGTCAACGTGATGTGCGCCGCCTCGAAGGTGCCGGCGCCTGCGCACAGGATGGTGCGCGTGGGCGCGCTCTCGTGCGCCAACACCAGCATGGCGGGCACCACGGCCTCGGGCTTCAGGGCGTCGAGCACTTCCTGGGGCATCAGGCCCTCGGTCATGCGCGTGGCGGCCGTGGGCGCCAGCGCGTTCACGTGGATGTTGTACTTGGCCCCCTCAATGGACAGGGTCTGCATCAGCCCCACCTGGGCCAGCTTGGCGGCACCGTAGTTGGACTGGCCGAAGTTGCCGTACAGGCCGGTGGACGACGTGGTCATCACGATGCGCCCGTACTGCTGGGCCACCATGTGCGGCCACACGGCCTTGCAGCAGTGCGCGGCGCCCATCAGGTGCACGTCCACCACCAGGCGGAAGTCGTCCATCTCCATTTTGCTGAACGACTTGTCGCGCAGGATGCCGGCGTTGTTCACCAGGATGTCCACCCGGCCCCAGGTGTCGATGGCCTGCTGCACCATGGCCTGCACGGCCACGTAGTCGGTGACGGATGCGCCGTTGGCAATCGCCTCGCCGCCGGCCGCGAAGATCTCGTCGACCACGGCCTGCGCCGCCCCCACCGAGCCGCCCTTGCCATCCACCGCGCCGCCCAGGTCATTGACCAGCACCTTGGCGCCGCGCGCCGCCAGTGCCAGTGCATGCTGGCGACCCAGGCCGCCACCGGCGCCCGTGACGATGGCCACACGGCCCTTGAAATCGATACCCATGGTCAATGTTCTCCTGTGGTGGTTGGCTTTGAAATGGCGGCCTGGATCGCGCCGCGACAGCGCAGCGACTGTAAGCCACATCGCGCCGCAGGCCGGTACCGTGCGTGACTGCTGGCCGTGCAGGCAAAATCGCGGCTGGCGCCCCACCCTCGCCCGGGCGCCGGGCACTTGCGCCCCTTTCCCCCTCTCCAAGGATCTCCCATGAAAGCAACCTGGAACGGCGTGACCATCGCCGAAAGCGACGACACCGTGGTGGTCGAAGGCAACCACTACTTCCCCGAAGCCTCGCTCAAGCGCGAGTACGTCACCTTCAGCAACCACAAGACCATGTGCGCCTGGAAAGGCCAGGCCAGCTACCTCTCGCTGCTGGTCAACGGCGAAATGAACTCCGACGCCGCCTGGTTCTACGCCGATCCCAAGCCCGAGGCCGACGAGATCCGTGGCCGCGTGGCCTTCTGGAAGGGCGTGAAGATCGAGGCCTGAAACGCGGCAGCAGTTATCCCTGCCAGCACTGGACAATCATGTGGATAAGTTTTGGCAAGCCCTGTATGGCATCGCCAAGCCATTGATTCACAAGGGAAACCAATGCAGCGCCCATTTTTTGGGCAGCCCGGCACGGCCGACATCTGCGGGTTATCCCTGATGGCACTGGACAATCGTGTGGATAACCCCGGACAAGTTCTGTATGACCGATGCAAGTGCTTGATTCACAAGGCAATACTACGCACCGCCCATTTTTGAGGCAGCGCCGGACCGCTCACCACCCGCCGGTTATCCCAGCCTTCGCTGGACAATCATGTGGATAAGTTTTGGCAAGTTCTGTATGGGCGATCCAAGTCATTGATTCACAACGGGAATGGATGCGGCGCCTGTTTTTTAGGCAAAGGGCGTCCGGTTATCCCTGCCAGCACTGGACAATCATGGGGATAACTCTGGAGAACCGCTGTATGACCGTCCCAAGTGCTTGATTTGCAAGGCTTATCCCTGCGTTGATGAAAATTCAGGCACTTCGGCAAAGACCCTGTGAAGCCCCCTCTGCTTTCAATTTGATAGCATCGCGCCCCGCACTTTGTCCACACCCATGACCGCACCCGCCCTCCCCTGCAGTCCCGCTTCCGAACGCAACCAGCCCCCCATCCTGGCGGTGCTGCGCGGGTTGCTGCCCGATACCGGCACTGCGCTCGAAATCGCCAGCGGCACCGGCCAGCACGCCGCCTTCTTCGGCGCCGCCCTGCCCGGCTGGGCCTGGCAGCCCACGGACCTCAAGGACGAACTGTTCTTCGCCATCGCCGGCTGGGCCCTGCAGGCCGGTGCCACCAACGTGCAGCCCGCCGTGCTTCTGGACGTGCGCTCCGGCACCTGGCCCGATGGCCAGGCGCCCTTTGCCCAGGCCTTCGACCTCATCTACTGCGCCAACATGCTGCACATCGCCCCCTGGGCCTGCTGTGCGGGGCTGATGCAGGGCGCGGCGCGCCACCTGGCCCCCGGTGGCCGGCTGGTCACCTACGGGCCCTACATCGAAGACGGCGTGCCCACCTCGCCCGGCAACCAGGGCTTCGACGCCACCCTGCGCGCCCAGAACCCGGCCTGGGGCATCCGCAACCGCGCCGACGTGGAGCGCGAAGCCGCAGCCGCCGGCCTGCACCTGGCCGAGCGCCACGCCATGCCCTCCAACAACCTTTTGCTGGTGTGGCAACGCACCCCAGCCCCAGGCAACACCGCATGACCCAGCCCGCCATCCCCTTCTTCACCGCCCGCATCGAGCCCGATGGCGCCCAGTGCGATGCCTGGCCCGAACAGCCGCTGCTCGTCTCCATCGAGCAGGGCGGCATCGACTGGCCCAGCTCCTGCCGCAACGGCACCTGCCGCACCTGCATCGGGCAGTTGGTGGAAGGCCGTGTGCGCTACGAGATCGAATGGCCGGGCCTCTCGCCCGAGGAAAAGGCCGAGGGCTGCGTGCTGCCCTGCGTGGCCTACCCCGAGACCGATGTGGTGATCCAGGGCAGCATGATTTAGGAAGCCCCCCCTGAGTCGCTTCGCGCCTTCCCCCCAGGGGGACGCCGCCCCTGCGGCGGGGCGGCCCTTGCACGGCGGCACTGGTCTTGGGGCGCGCCAGTTTTTCGGGCACACGAACGTATCAGCCGCTGATTTGCGCCAACATGGCGCCCCTGCGTGGACGCAGGACTGCCCGGGTGCATTAAAATCAGTAACTTCCGGGGCAATATGCTCCGTCGACGTGCGGCAGCGCCGCATCGCATGTTCTTTGGGCGGTTTCTTGGAGGTGTGTGCCGTGTGGCGACCTCCGGCCACGGGAACCTGCGCTGCGCACGCTCGCCAGCCGTCCCCACAGAAAGCCCAAGCCTTCCATGAACACCCCCCTCACCCCCGTGCCGATCTCGCCCGTCGAGGACATCGTGGCCGAGATGCGCGCCGGCCGCATCGTCATCCTGGTCGATGAAGAAGACCGCGAAAACGAAGGCGACCTGGTGCTGGCCGCCGACCATGTCACTCCCGAGGCCATCAACTTCATGGCCCGCTTCGGCCGCGGCCTGATCTGCCTGACGCTGAGCCGCGAGCGCTGCGAGCGCCTTCGCCTGCCGCCCATGGTCACGCGCAACGGCACCAAGCACGCCACCGCGTTCACCGTCTCCATCGAGGCGGCCGAGGGGGTGACCACCGGCATCTCCGCCGCCGACCGCTCGCGCACCGTGCAGGCCGCGGTGGCACCCAACGCCCGCGCCGAAGACCTGGTGCAGCCCGGCCACATCTTCCCGCTGCAGGCGGTGGACGGCGGCGTGCTCATGCGTGCCGGCCACACCGAAGCCGGTTGCGACCTGGCCGTGATGGCCGGCTGCAGCCCCGCCTCCGTGATCTGCGAGATCATGAAGGACGACGGCACCATGGCCCGCCTGCCCGACCTGCAGCTCTTCGCGGCCGAGCACGGCCTGAAGATCGGCACCATCGCCGACCTGATCGAGTACCGCAGCCGCAACGAAACGCTGGTACAGAAGGTCGGCACGCGCACGCTGCAGACCGCTGCCGGCGAGTTCACCGTGCACGCCTTCCGCGACCAGCCCAGCCAGGCCGTGCACCTGGCGCTGGTCAAGGGCCAGTGGGGAGCCGACGACGTGGTGCCCGTGCGCGTGCACGAGCCCCTGTCGGTGTTCGACGCGCTCGAGGTCAACCGCTCCATGCACTCCTGGGGCCTGGATTCGAGCCTCCAGTACCTGGCCGCCCAGGGCAAGGGCGTGGCCGTGCTGCTCAACTGCGGCGAGACAGCCGAGCAACTGCTCGAGCAGTTCGAAGGCACGGCCCGCGCCGCCCAGGCGCCCGAACGCGGCCGCATGGACCTGCGCACCTACGGCGTGGGCGCGCAGATCCTGCGCGAGTGCGGCGTGCACAAGATGCAGCTCATGGGCCAGCCTCGCCGCATGCCCAGCATGGCCGGCTACGGCCTCGAAATCACCGGCTTCATCCCCAAAGAGTAAAAGAACAGGATCACCACTATGTTTGGCGCAGAAAAAGGAACAGCGGACAGGCTGGACGGCAGGAAGCTGCACATCGGCATCGTGCAGGCCCGCTTCAACGAGAGCATCACCAACGCCCTGGCCGCGGCCTGCCGTGCCGAGCTGCAGGCCCTGGGCGTGCAGGAAAAGCACATCACCCACGTGCTGGTGCCCGGCGCGCTCGAAGTGCCCGTGGCCCTGCAGGCCATGTGCGAGGCCGACGAGTACGACGCGCTGATCGCCCTGGGCTGCATCATCCGCGGCGAGACCTACCACTTCGAACTGGTGGCCAATGAATCGGGCGCGGGCGTCACGCGCCTGTCGCTCGACTACCAGATCCCGATTGCCAACGCCATCATCACCACCGAAAACCTCGAGCAGGCCATTGCCCGCCAGAGCGAAAAAGGCACGGACGCGGCCCGCGTCGCCGTGGAGATGGCCAACCTGCTGGAAGACCTGTCATGAGCGAAAGCAACAACTACGGTGACGACGACAACGGCACCGGTGCCACCAGCAGCCACCCGGCCAAGCGCCCGCCCAAGCAGGCACGCACCGGCCTCAAGAGCACCGGCGTGCGCAAGGCGGCTTCCAAGTCGGGGCGCAGCCGCGCGCGCGAATTCGCGCTGCAGGCGCTGTACCAGCACCTGGTGGGCGGCAACGCGCCCGAGGCCATCGACGCCTTCACGCGCGACCTGGCCGGCTTTCACAAGGCCGACTCGGTGCACTACGACGCGCTGCTGCACGGCAGCATCAAGATGGCCGCCGACATGGACGCGCTGATCACCCCGCTGCTGGACCGCAAGATGGCCGAGATCTCGCCCATCGAGCACGCCGTGATGTGGATCGGCGTGTACGAGTTCCAGCACTGCCTCGACGTGCCCTGGCGCGTGGTGCTCAACGAGTGCATCGAGCTGGCCAAGGAGTTCGGCGGCACCGACGGCCACAAGTACGTGAACGCCGTGCTCAATGGCCTGGCCCCGCGCCTGCGCGCCGCCGAAGTCGCAGCCGACAAGGGTGCTGCAGCCGCAGCAGCAACAGCCCCCAGCGACGCAGCAGCACCCGAGGGCGGCGAAGACGCCCAGGCCTGATTGACCGAGCCTCATCGCAGGCTTTCCTGCCCCGGGCATGCACGGCCCGGCGGGCTCCCCCCACAATGCCCCGCGCGGGCAGGACCTCCACCCAGCCATGAAATTCTCCTCGCGCGCCGAGCGCATCGAACCGTTTTACGTGATGGAGGTGGCCAAGGCCGCCCAGGCCCTGGCACGCGAGGTAGCGGCCACCAGCGAGCCGATGATCTTCTTGAACATCGGCGAGCCCGACTTCACCGCCCCGCCCCTGGTGCAGGAGGCCGCCGCCCGCGCCGTGCGCAACGGCGCCACCCAGTACACCAACGCCCTGGGCCTGGAGCCCCTGCGCGAGCGCATCAGCGCCTGGTATGCACAGCGCTTCGGCGTCAACGTGCCGGCCCGGCGCATCGTGGTCACGGCCGGCGCATCGGCTGCGCTGCAGCTGGCCTGCCTGGCGCTCATCGAGTCCGGCGACGAGATCCTCATGCCCGACCCGAGCTATCCCTGCAACCGCCACTTCGTGAGCGCAGCGGACGGCAAGGCCGTGCTCGTCCCCACCACCGCGGCCGAGCGCTACCAGTTGAGCGCCGAGAAGGTGCGCGCCGCCTGGACCGACAAGACCCGCGGCGTGCTGCTGGCCTCGCCATCGAACCCCACGGGCACGTCGATCGCGCCCGGCGAGCTGCGCCGCATCCACGAGGTCGTGCGCGCGCACGACGGCATCACGCTGATCGACGAGATCTACCTGGGCCTGTCGTACGAAGAAGAGTTCGGCCACACGGCGCTGGCCATCGACGAGAACATCGTCAGCATCAACAGCTTCAGCAAGTACTTCAACATGACCGGCTGGCGCCTGGGCTGGATGGTGGTGCCCGAGGCCATGGTGCCCGTGGTCGAGCGCCTGGCGCAGAATTTGTTCATCTGCGCGAGCACGGTCTCGCAGCATGCGGCGCTGGCCTGCTTCGAGGCCGAGAGCATCGCCGAGTACGAGCGGCGGCGGGCGGAGTTCAAGGCACGGCGCGATTTCTTCATTCCCGCGCTGCAGTCGATGGGGCTGTCGGTGCCTGTCATGCCGGATGGTGCTTTTTATGCCTGGGCGGATTGCTCCAAGGCTGCTTCTCGGTTGGGTGTGAATGGCAGTTGGGATTTTGCGTTTGAGGTGATGAAGCGGGCGCACGTGGCGATTACGCCGGGGCGGGATTTTGGGACTGCTGAGACGGAGAGGTTTGTGCGGTTCTCTACTGCGAATTCGATGGCGCAGTTGGAGGAGTCGGTTGCTCGGTTGCGTCGTTTGTTGGGGTGATCTGAGTAGTGGTTAGGTCTGCTCTTTTTTTGAAGGCGGAGGCCGGGTCTCGGCCCGGCGGCCGAGGTACCTTTCTTTGCTTCGCCAAAGAAACGTACCCCAAAGAAAGGCGACCCCGCTGCCCGTGTCCCCCTCGCCGGTGGCGAGGGGGCAACCTGCGATGCTCGGTCCTGGGGTGTGCCGCAGAACTCGCTGCGTTCTTCGAACTCCGCTCAAACAGCTGCGGCAAGCTAGACAACGAGGCGCGTGTCCTGCGGCACGCGCTCACCCCAGGCCCTGCGCTTCTCGGCACGGTCAGAGGGGGTTGGGAGCGGGCTCCACACGGGCCATTGCTTCGCTCGGCCCGGGGTGCCGTCGCTGCGCTCGGCCTGGGCAGGGCGGCTACGCCGCCCGTCGGCAGCGCGCAGCGCGTAACCGCCCCCCGGCGCAGCTGCGCAAGCAGCAGCCGGGTGGTACCCGCTCCCCACCCCTGCTGGCTGCGCCGAGAAGCGCAGGAGCTGGGGTGGGTGCGTGTGCCGAAGGACACACGCACTTCGTCATCTGGCTCGTCGCTGCTGTTTGAGCGGAGTGCGAAGCACGCAGCGAGTTCAGCGACGCCCACCCCAGATCCGAGCATCGCAGGCTGCCCCCGTTCGCCCGACAGGGCGATCGGGGGACGCAGACTGGGGGTCGCCTTTTCTTTGCCCACTTTCTTTTGGCGACGCAAAAGAAAGTGGGTGCGCCGCCGGGCGCACATCCCGGCTCCCGTCCTGTGCAAAAGCATGCAGCGACCACTACACAAGAGGCAAGCAAATGGCTTTTGAATTCCCAATCAGGATCTATTGGGAAGACACCGACGCGGGCGGAATAGTCTTCTACGCCAACTACCTCAAATTCTTCGAACGCGCCCGCACCGAATGGCTCCGCTCCCTCGGCATCGGCCAACAACAACTCAGGGAACAAACCGGCGGCATGTTTGTCGTAACCCACAGCCAGGTCCGCTACCTGCGGCCAGCTAGGCTCGACGACGAACTCATTGTTACCGCCCAGCTGCAGGAGGCAGGCCGCGCATCGTTGACAATACTGCAGCGAGCGCTCCTGAAACCGGAGCAGCCAATGACCGACAATGCGTCCGCGTTGCTGCTCAGTGAAGGCACCATCCGCATCGGCTGGGTGGACGCCGCCACCCTCAGGCCCGCAAGAATACCGAGCACCCTTCTGGAACAACTCTCAACAAACACATGAATTCCCAAAACATGTCCATCCTCAGCCTGGTGCTGCAGGCCAGCTGGGTGGTGCAACTCGTCATGGCGCTGCTGCTGGCCGTCTCGGTCGCCAGCTGGGCTGCCATCTTCCGCAAGCTGTTCGCGCTCAAGCGCATCAAATCGCTCAACGACGACTTCGAGCGCGACTTCTGGTCCGGCACCAGCCTGAACGACCTGTTCGCCAGCGCCGCGCAGAACGCCAAGAACGCCGGCCCCATGGAACGCATCTTCGCCAGCGGCATGCGCGAGTACCAGAAACTGCGCGAGCGCCGCATCACCGATGCCGGCACCCTGATGGACGGCGCACGCCGCGCCATGCGCGCCAGCTTCCAGCGCGAGATGGACGTGGTCGAATCCAGCCTGTCCTTCCTGGCCACCGTGGGCTCGGTATCGCCCTACGTGGGCCTGTTCGGCACGGTGTGGGGCATCATGCACGCCTTCACCGGCTTTGCCGGCATGGAGCAGGTGACCCTGGCCACCGTGGCCCCGGGCATTGCCGAAGCGCTGGTGGCCACCGCCATCGGTTTATTCGCAGCCATCCCGGCCGTGATCGCCTACAACCGCTTTGCCCGCGACATCGACCGCGTGGCCACGCACCAGGAGACCTTCATCGAGGAGTTCTCCAACATCCTGCAGCGCAACCTGGGCGCGCAACAGCCCACCTCGGCCTCCGGCCACTGAAAACAGGAAGGGAGCCCGCATGCCCGCCATGGCGTCCCGCGGCCGAGGCCGCCGCACCATCAACGAGATCAACATGGTCCCGTTCATCGACGTGATGCTGGTGCTGCTCATCATCTTCATGGTGACGGCGCCCATGCTCACCCCCGGCATGGTCGACGTGCCCAGTGTGGGCAAGGGCCGCAACCTGCCCAAGGTGGTCGCCCAGATCGTGGTGAACAAGGACGGCTCGCTGCAGCTCAAGACCCCCGAGGCCACGCGCAGCATGAGCCAGCGCGAGATCGGCGAGGCCGCGCTGCGCTGGCAGAAGAACCAGACCAGGGAGACGGCAGTCATCATCACGGCCGACAAGGGCGTGATGTACGACAACGTGGTCAAGGCCATGGACGCCCTGCAGAAGGCGGGCGTCCAGCGCGTGGGGCTGTCCGTCAAGCAGGGCGGCTAGCAAGCCAGGCAGACAACGCTTTGGGCGCCTGGCACGTTGTGTGTATGCGCTGCCAGCGGTAGACAAGCCACTGACGCCCATTTCATCCCTCCACGGAACCGACGACCCTGCAAAGCGCTCCACCCCTTCCATGCACGCCCAAGACGACCGCGACCAGTTTGCGCCCCCCGCCCCCCCTGCCCGCCTGCGAGCCATCTCGCTGGCGGTGCTGGTGCACCTGGCGCTGATCGGCGCACTCACCTGGGGCGTGAACTGGAAGGCCAGCTCCGACCAGCCCGCCGTGCAGGCCGAGCTGTGGTCTGCCGTACCCCAGCAGGCCGCGCCACCCGAGGTGACGCCGCCCACGCCCCCCACCCCGCCCACGCCACCCGAGCCACGGCCCGTTCCCACACCCGCGCCGCCGCCGCCGCCCCCCCCACCGCCGCCGCGTGCCGTGGAGCCCGACACGCGCGAAGCCGACATCGCCATCGAGCGCGAGAAAAAGCGCCTGGAGCAGGAGAAAAAAGCCCGCGCCGAGAAGCTCGAACGCGAAAAGCGCGAGCGTGAGCGCAAGGAAGACGAGCGCGAGGAACGCCTCGAAAAGGAAAAGAAGGAAAAGCTCGCCGAGCAGAAGAAGGCCGAGCAGGAAAGGGAAAAGCAAAAGAAGCTGGCCGAGGAAAAGCGCAAGGCCGAAGAGGCCAAGGATGCAAAGGAAGCCAAGGAAGCAGCCGCCAAGAAGCAGCAACAGCGCGCCGAGGCCGAAGCCAAGCAGCTGGCCGCCCAGCGCGAGGCCAACCTGCGCCGCATGCAAGGCCTGGCGGGCTCTGAGGGCAACGAGAAGTCGACCGGTACCGCCCAGCGCGACTCCGGCCCCTCGGGCAGCTACGGCGGCCGCGTGGCCGCCAAGGTCAAGCCCAACATCGTCTACCCCGATGCGATCTCGGGCAACCCGCGCGCCGAGGTCGAGGTGCGCCTGGCGCCCGACGGCACCATCGTCGGCAAGCGCCTGGTGCAGTCCAGCGGCAACAAGGCCTGGGACGACGCCGTGCTGCGCGCTCTGGACAAGACCGAGACCCTGCCGCGCGACGTGGACGGCCGCGTGCCGGCCTCGCTGACCATCGGGTTCAGGCCGCAGGACTGATCCCGGCGCCAGAGAACGCTCCGGGCCGCGCGCAAGGCGCGCGGGACGCCATGCGGTGGCCGGTCTACTCCGGCTGGATCCCCGCCGCCTTGATGATCTTGCCCCAGCGTGCCAGTTCACCGAGCTGGAACTTCGCCAGTTCTTCCGGGCCCATGAAGGATGCCTCCTGGCCGGTCTGCTCGATCACCTGGCGCACCGCCGGCGTGGCCAGTGCATCGCGCACCAGGCTGCTCAGCCGGTGGACCACGGGCGCAGGCGTTCCGGCGGGCGCATACAGCGCATTCCAGTAGCCGAACTCGTAGCCCGGCAGCGACTCGCCGATGGCCGGCACGTCGGGGACCAGCGGCGAGCGGCGCGCACTGCTCACGCCCAGGGCGCGCAGCTTGCCGGCCTTCACCTGCGGCAGGCTGGTGGTCAGGTCCACAATCATCAGGTCGATCTGTCCGCCCACCAGGTCCATCACGGCCGGTGGGTTGGCCTTGTAGGGCACGAAGTTGAACTGGGTGCCGGTCGACTGCTGGAACAGCTCGGTGGCCACCTGGGCCGACGAACTGCCCGAGCCGTAGTTGAGCTTGCCGGGCGAGGCCTTGGCCAGCGCCACCAGCTCGGCCACGTTGCTGGCCTTGACCTGGGGGTTCACCACCAGCGCCAGGTAGCCGCGCGCCAGCAGCGAGACGGGCGCGAAATCCTTGATCGGGTCGTAGGCGATCTTCTTGAGCAGGTGGGGATTGGCCGACTGCGTCGTGTTGGTCGTCATGAACACGGTGTAGCCGTCGGGCTGGGCGCGTGCGACGTACTGCGCGGCGATGCTGCCGAACGCACCGGCCCGGTTGTCCACGACCACGGCCTGACCCGTGGCCTTGGCCATTTCCGCAGCCACGCTGCGGGCCAGGCCGTCGGTGGCACTGCCCGGCGTGGAGCCGATCACGATGGTGATGGGCTTGGCCGGAAAAGCCTGGGCCAGCACACCGGTGCTGAACAGGGCGGCGGTGAGGGGAGCGAGCGCGGCGAGCGCCAGCACAGAGCGGCGAAATGGCATGTTTGTCATCCTGATTATTGGTTTGGGGTCGCAGAGAGAAGCCTGGAGAGAAACGGAGAGGTCAGGCCAGGTCAGTTCAGCGCAGCAGATTCCAGCCTGCCAGCAAGGCGCCCAGTTCCTGCTGCTGCCGCTCGGTGAGCGGCCAGGCCGAGGGCGGGCGCGTGGCTCCGCAGGAGTTGCCCATCAGCTGCAGCGCGGCCTTGACCACGGTGACGTTGGTGCCGTTGTTCTCCTGCGCACGCAGTTCCTCGAAAGGCAGCATCTCGCCGATCAGGCGCATCGCCAGCGCGTGGTCGCCGGCCTCCAGCGCCTGGAAGATGGCCACGGACCGCTCGGGCAGCACGTTGATCAGCCCCGACGTGAAACCGCGCGCACCCACCGCGTAGAACGGCGGCGCCCACACCTCCGCCAGGCCGCAGACCCAGGCCAGGTTGCGGTCTTCCACGCGGCGCATGGCCTGTGCCAGCAGCAGCGGCGTGGGCGACGCCCACTTGACCCCCATCACCTCGGGGATGCGGCACAGCGCCTCCACGGCGGCGAGGCCGATGTTCTCGTTGCGCAGGTACAGCACCAGCGGCAGCCCGCCGCCCGCCTCGGCGATGCGCTGCACATAGGCCACCACGCCACGCGGCGAAACAAAGGGATCTGGCGGCTGGTGCACCATCAGCGCATCGGCCCCCGCATCGCGCGAGACACGGGCCAGGCGGCAGGCCTCGCCCACGCTGCGGCCCACGCCGGCCAGCAGCGGCACGCGCCCCGCCACGCACTCGGCGGCGAACTGCACCGCCTGCTCGGCCTCCCCGGCCTCCAGGCCATAGAACTCGCTGGTGTTGCCATTGGCCACCAGCACCTGCACGCCGGCCTGCACGGCCCGGTCCACCACCGGGCGCAGCGGCGCGGCGGTCACCGCGCCATCGGCACCGAACGGCGTGACCAAAATGCCCGAAATACCGCCGAGTGCGCTGCGCAGCGCCGGCCCCTGGAATGAACTCACAATGCAGCTCCTGGATACAGTGAAACAATGGGATCCACTGTAAAAAGCCACCCAGGCAGTGTCCAATCCAAACAGGCGATGGCGCCATTCAAGAAATAGATCGTGTTCCAGCTCTCCCAATTGCGCTGCTTCGTGGCCGTCGCCACCGAACTGCACTTCGGCCGCGCTGCCGCCCTGGTCAACATGACGCAGCCCCCGCTCACGCGCCAGATCCAGCTGCTGGAGCACGAGGTCGGGGTGCGCCTGCTCGAGCGCGCGGGCGGTGCGGTGCGCCTCACGCCCGCGGGCGCCACCTTCCTGCGCGAGGCCGAAGACATCCTGCGCCGCAGCCAGGCCGCCACGCTGGCGGCGCGCCGGGCCATGCGCGCCGATGCCGGCAGCGTGACGCTGGGTTTCATCGCCGCGTCCAGCTTCGCCCTCCTGCCCCGGGTGCTCGGTGCGATCCGCGCCGGCCTGCCCGACGTGCACGTGGTGCTGCGCGAGATGCAGAGCGTGGACCAGCTCGAAGCCCTGGCCGGCGACCGGCTCGACCTGGGCATCGTACGGCCCTTCGCACCGCGCAGCTTCGCTGCTTCAGCACCTCTGCTGCAGGAGCCCCTGGTGCTGGCCGCGCCCGCCAGCCATCCGCTGGCCCAGGGCGGGCCGATGCCGCTGGCGGCGCTGCAGGGCCAGCCCTTCATCGAGTTCTGCCCGTCGGAAACACGCTACATCTACGAGCTGATCGCCGGCCGCCTGCGCGCCGAGGGCGTGGCGCCAGACACCGTGCTCACGCTCAGCCACACCCATTCGATCCTGGCGCTGGTCGATGCGGGCTGGGGCGTCGCGCTCGTGCCCCAATCGGCCATGCGGCTGGGCTATGCGAATGTCGCGTTCCGGCCGCTGCGCGACCCGGCGGGCCTGCATGCCGAACTGCACCTTGCCTGGCGCAGGGAGAGCCGGCACGAGGTGGCGAACACCGTGCGGGAGGTGGTGGTGGGGGCTTTCGCTGCTGTGGCACAGGCATCGGCGCACCCGCCGATCCCTGCCCGCTAGAACCTCTTGCGCGTCCCGGCAGGCACCGGCCGCCTCAGCACCGGTAGTCGCCGATCCGGGGCGCACCCGCGGGCTTGCCCGCCTCGATCCATTCCAGCTTGTCGCGCAGAAAGGCCAGCGCGCCTTCCAGCTGGCCCTTCTTGTCCTCCAGCCGCTCGATCTGCGTGCGCAGCACCTCGACCGTCCGCGCCCTGGAGCGCGCGCCCCGGCGGTATTCCTCGTTGAGCGCCGCAATCTCGCCCAGCGAATAGCCCAGCGACTGCTGCAGGCGAACCATGCGCACCGCGACCAGGTCGTCCTCGGTGAAGGTCTGGTAGGCGCTGGAACCGCCCAGTTGCCCACGCCGCGGGGTGATCAGGCCCTTCTTCACATAGAACCGGACCGTGTCCTGCGGCAGGCCTGCGGCCCGGGCGAATTCGGAAATCAGCATTGCACTGGCGGCTTGACCTTGGACCATGGTCCATACTTATAACAGGGCGCTTGTTCATCTTTTTCCGGATCGTTCTCCATGGCACACAAGCACCCCGCCCTCGCACAGGTTCAACTCGGCCGCGCCGGCCCCATGGTCGGGGCCCAGGGCCTGGGCTGCATGGGCATGAGCGAGTTCTATGGCGCCGCCGATGCAGCGCAGTCGCAGGCCACGCTGGCGCAGGCAATGGACCTGGGCGCCACCCTGCTGGACACCGCCGACATGTACGGCCTGGGCGCCAACGAAAGCTTTCTCGCCCCCTTCGTGCGGGCGCACCGGGGCCGCGCCGTCATCGCCACCAAGTTCGGCTACACCCGCACCGCCGACACTCCCGGCGACTGGAGCCTGGACAACCGGCCCGCCTACATCCGCGCCGCGGCAGAGCGCTCGCTGCAGCGCCTGGGGATCGACACCATCGACCTGTACTACATGCACCGGCGCAGCCAGGAGGTGCCGCTGGCCGACTCCATCGGCGCCATGGCCGACCTGGTGCGCGCCGGCAAGGTCCGCGCGCTCGGGCTGTGCGAGGTGACGGCCGACGAACTGCGCACGGCACACGCCATCCATCCCATCGCGGCACTGCAGTCCGAATGGTCGCTGTTCAGCCGCCAGATCGAGCGCGAGGTGCTGCCATGCGCCGTGGCGCTGGGGATCGCCATCGTGCCCTATGCCCCGCTGGGGCGCGGGCTGCTCACCAGTGGCAGCTTTGCCGGCCAGTTGGGTGCCGACGACGCCCGCAGGAACTTCCCGCGCTTTGCGGCAGACAACCAGGCGGCCAACGTCCGCCTGGTGGCCCAGGTCGAGCAGTTGGCCGCCGCCCGCGGGCTCTCGGCGGCGCAGCTGGCGCTGGCCTGGCTGCACACGCAGGCACGTCTGCTGGGCGCCACCGCCGTGCCGATCCCCGGCACCCGCAAGCCCTCCCGGCTCCAGGAAAACGCGGCGGCTGCCTCCATCACGCTCACTTCAGCAGACATGGCGGCACTGGAGCCTCTGGCCAGCGCCGTGCAGGGCATGGCGATCTAGGGCCTGCGTGCGGGACGAATGCCTGCCCGCTCACCATGGCAAGGTAAACGTCTTGCAGTTGGTGAACGACTTGATCGCCTCCTGCACCCCTTCCTTGTAGCCCAGGCCCGAATCCTTGATGCCACCGAACGGGGTCAGCTCGATGCGGTAGCCCGGCACCTCCCAGAGGTTGACGGTGCCGACCTGCAGCTCCTTGGCTAAGCGGGTCACGTCGTCCAGGCGGTTGGTGCAGATGCCCGACGACAGGCCGAAGGCCGTGCCGTTGGATATGCAGATCGCCTCGTCGATGTTGCGAAAGGTCAGGATGGGCGACACGGGGCCGAAGGTCTCCTCGCGCACCACGGTCATCTCCGGCCGCACCCGGTCCAGCACCGTGGGGGAGTACAGCGCGCCCTCGCGCACATTGCCCGCCAGCAAGCGCGCGCCCTGGGAGATGGCCTCGTTCACCACCTTCTCGAAGTGGCGGGCCGCGGCCTCATCGATCACCGTGCCCATCTCGGTGGCCTTGTCCATCGGGTCGCCATAGCGCCATGCCACCGTCTTGGCCACCACGCGCTCGGTGAACTCGGCCGCCACCTTCTCATGCACCAGCATGCGCTTGACCGCCGTGCAGCGCTGGCCCGAGTTCTTGTACGAGCCCTGCACCGCCAAGTCGCTGGCCTTGTCCAGGTCGGCATCGTCCATCACGATCAACGGGTCGTTGCCGCCCAGCTCCAGCACCATGCGCCGGTAGCCGGCCTTCGACGCAATGTACTTGCCAATGGCCACCCCGCCGGTGAAGGTGACCAGATCGACGTGGCGGTGGGTCAGCAGCTCGTCGGCGATCTCTCGCGGATCGCCGGTCACCACCTGCAGCATCTCCACGGGCAGGCCGGCCTCGTACAGCAGGTCGGCAAAATAGTAGGCCGACAGGGGCACCTTCTCCGAAGGCTTGAGCACCATGCGGTTGTTGGTGGCCACGGCCGGCACCACCTTGTGCGCCACCTGGTTCATGGGGTGGTTGAAGGGCGTGATGGCCGTGATGACACCCAACAGCGGCTCGCGCGTGGTGATCACCTTGCGCTTCTTGCCGTGCGGCGTGAGGTCGCACGAGAACACCTGCCCATCGTCGCGCAGGGCCTCGTTGGCGCCGAAGTTGAGCACGTCTGCCACGCGCCCGATCTCGTAGGTGCTGTCCTTCTTGCACAGGCCCGACTCGGCGGTGATGATGTTCGATGCCTCGTCGGTGCGCTCGCGCAGCAGCGCCGCCGCCCGGTTGAGGATGGCCGAACGCTCGTAGCGCGACAGCGTGGGCACATAGGCCTGGGCGATGTCCATCGCCCGGCGCACGTCCTCCACGCTGGCCATGCCCACCGTGCCCACGCGCTCGCCGCTGTAGGGGTTGACGACGTCGATGCTGCGCTCCGTGCGCACCCTGGCGCCGCCGATGCGCAGGGCCTCCGCGCGGAAGTCCGCGCTTTCCATGATGCAACTCATGCTGCCTCCTTGAGTGCTGCCGTGTTGGCTCCGATGAAGTTCTTGCCGCGTGCGCCGGTCAGCGCATGAGCCACCATCTGCTGCGCCTGGTCGTCACTCACGCCGTAGTCGGCAAAGCGCGTCCTCACGCCCAGTTCCTCGATGAAGCGGGCCAGCCGGGCCGGCGCGCCGGCCAGGTTTCCCAGCGCGCTTTCCAGCACGGCGTCGCGCTCCGGGCTCTGGCCAATGGCCCGCTCCAGCACCATGGGCAGCGGAAAGCTGCAGGCAATGCCGTGCGGCAGCCCGTAGCGCAGCGTCATCTCGTACGAGATCGAGTGCGCCAGTGCCGTGCGCGTGTTCGAGAAGGCCATGCCGGCCTTCAGGGCCGCCAGGGCCATGCGACCGCGCAGCACCGCGTCGTCCAGGTGCTCCATCAGCTGCGGCAGGGCATCCAGGATTTCATGCACCGCCGCCACCGCGAAGGTATCGGACACGGGGTTGGCATTCACGTTCCAGATCGCCTCCAGCGCATGCGACAGCGCGTCCAGCCCGCTTTGCAGCGTGACCGAGGCGGGCAGCGACAGCATGAGCTCGGGGTCGATCAGCGCAATGCTCGGCCAGGTCTCGGGCAGGTGCAGCGAGTACTTCTTCTGCGCGCCGCGGTCCCATACCGTGGCCCAGGGCGTCACCTCGCTGCCGGTACCGGCCGTCGTCGGCACGGCGATGAGCGTCTTGGTCCGCGCTGGCGTGAAGGCCTTGCCGGACGCCAGCAGCGCCACCAGCTCGGAGAAACGCCCGCTGGGCGTGGCCACCATCAGCGCCTTGGCGGTATCGATGGCACTGCCACCGCCCACCGCAATGATCACCTCGGCACTCGCGGCCCCACCGGACCAGAAGGCGTCGTAGACCGCCGCAAGCTCCGCGACGTCCGGGTTGGGACGCACATCGTCGATCACACCGGCCAGCTGGTCGCCCAGCAGGCCCTCGATGCGGGCCACCAGGCCCAGCTGGCGGGCCTCCGGAAAGGTGACCAGCAGCGCCCGCCGGCCGCCCAGCAGCTTTGGCAGAGACAACAGTTCCCCTGCCCCGTAGACGCTGCGTACGGGGTTCAAGTATTCATGTGGCATGGAGAGACCTCTAGACGGAGGGAAAAGCGTGGTTCAACGCGAGGTCGAACACGTCGAAATTGCGCAACCGCCGACCGGGGGCGACGCCCTTCAGGGGCCGGTTGAACAGCAGCGGCACCTTCTGCTCCGAGATGCCGCCGTGCGAGCGCAGGGGCACGGTCAGCCCGCTCAGGTCGTGCCGCGCCTCACTGGTGCCCAGCACCGTGAGGTGGTCCGACACCACCACCAGGTCGCCTATGCGGTCGCCCGCCAGCTCGAAGCGGGCCACCGCCTCCTCGCGCGTCAGCACCACCTCCACGCCCGGCAGGGCCTGCAGCGCGCTGCGCACGCCCTCCAGCGCGGCGCCGGCATTCACGTAGATGGTCGCGAACGAGCCCAGGGCGCCGTGGTGCACCACGTAGGGGTCGGTGATGGGCAGGATCACCCGCGTGCTGCCAGCGCCCAGCTGTGCATCCAGCTCCTGCTGCAGGTAGACCACGCGCGGGTTGCCGGCGGCGTCGGTCTTGGGGCTCATGCCATGGTCGGCGGTGAGGCCGATGACCGCACCCAGCGCATCGAGCTGGGCGAGGTAGCCGTCCATCATCGCGTAGAAGGCATTGGCCTCCGGCGTGCCCGGGGCGCACTTGTGCTGCACGTAGTCGGTGGTCGACAGGTACATCAGGTCCGGCCGGCGGGTCTCCATCAGGCGCACACCGGCCGCAAACACGAACTCGCTCAGGTCAGCGCTGTACACCGAGGGCACGGGCCTGCCCACCAGCTCCAGCACATTCTCGATGCCGCACTCGGCCAGCGTGGCCTTGTCGGCCTTCTCGGCCGAAAAGCAGATGCCCTTGAGGCCATGGCCGAGCAGGGTGCGCAGCTTGTCCTTGGCCGTCACCGCCGCCACCAGCGCACCGGCGTTCGCAAAGGCCGCCAGCAGCGTCGGGGCACGCAGGTACTCGGGGTCGTTCATCATGACCTCGCGGTCGGCAGCCACGTCGTAGAAGTAGTTGCCGCAAATGCCGTGCACCGAGGGCGGCACGCCGGTCACGATGGACACGTTGTTCGGGTTGGTGAAGCTGGGCACCACGCAGTCCCCGATCAGCGAGCCGCCCTGGGCCTGCATGCGCGCCAGGTAGGGCGCGACGCCTGCCTGGATGGCCTGGGTCAGGTAGTCGGGCTCGCAGCCATCCACGCAGACCACCACCACCGGTGCGGCGGGCCTGGCGTATTGCCGGCCATTGGCCTGCACGAAGTCGATCACAGCAGCATTCATCAACGGGCTCCTTTTTGAATCCAGGCACGCAGCCGGGTCGAGATGGCATCGGCCACCATCACCATGGCGATGATCACGGCGATGCAGGTGGCGGTGTCCTGGTACTGGAACAGCTTCATGCTGCCCACCAGTTCGAAGCCGATGCCGCCCGCGCCCACCATGCCCAGCACGGTGGCCTGGCGCAGGTTGGTCTCGAAGCGGTACAGCACCACGGCGATCCATGCGGTCACCACCTGGGGCAGCACGGCAAAGATGATGGTCTGTATGGGCCCGGCCCCGGTGGAGCGCAGCGCCTCGATCGGCCCCTGGTCGATCTCCTCGATCGACTCGGAGAAGAACTTGCCCAGCATGCCCGCGCCATGCACGGCCAGTGCCAGCACGCCCGGAAACGGTCCCAGCCCCACCGCGGCCACGAACACCAGCGCCAGGATGATCTCGTTGACGCCCCGCGTCACGTTGAACAGCTGGCGGGTGAGCTGGTAGACCACCACGTTCGGCGTCAGGTTGCGCGCGGCGAAGAAGCACACCGGAATCGCCAGCACCACGGCCAGCAGGGTGCCCCACACGGCGATCTGGATGGTCTCGATCGCCGGAACGATCAGCTTGTCCAGAAACGCCCAGTTGGGTGGCAGCATGCGCCCCAGAAAGTCGCCGATCCACGGCAGGCCCTTGGCCAGCTCGCCAAAGCTGACCTGCGCGCCGCGCGCGGCCCACCACAGCACGCCGACGAACAGCGCACCGAGGCCGATGCGCGGCCACCACCCCAGCCCGCCGCTGGGCCGGGCCACCAGAAAAGTGTAGGAACCGATGTTCATGCGCCTGCCTCCTCAAGTTCCAGCTGGCGCAGCGCGGGTGCGGCTGCGGCCGCCACGGCGGGGGCGCCGCGGCTGCGGGCGTCGCCCTCGTCCAGGCCGGGGTAGATCCGCTTGAGCACCTCGTCCGTCAGGCCCTCGGGCCCGCCGTCACAGACGATGCGCCCGCCCGACACGCCCACGATGCGTTCGCCGAACTCGCGCGCATAGTCGATCTGGTGCAGGTTGCAGACCACGGTGATGCCCAGCTCGCGGCTGGCCTGTTTGAGGTAGTTGAGCACCGTGCGCGAGGTCTTCGGGTCCAGGCTGGCGACCGGCTCGTCGGCCAGGATCACCTTGGGCTGCTGGGCCAGCGCACGCGCAATGCCCACGCGCTGCTTTTGCCCGCCCGAGAGCGTGTCGGTGCGCAGCCCGGCCTTGTCCTGCAGCTCCACACGGCGCAGGCACTCCCGCGCAATCGCCACGTCCTTGCGCGGAAAGATCTGCAGCCATGACAGCACCGAAGGCACCGCCCCCATGCGGCCCGTCAGCACGTTCTTCTGCACCGACAGGCGGGGCACCACGTTGTAGTGCTGAAAGATCATCGCCACCTGGCGGCGCAGGCCGCGCAGGCTCGCGCCGCTGGGCCGGGCCAGTTGCCCGTCGATGTGGATCTCGCCGCTCGTGGGCTCGGCCAGGCGGTTGATGCAACGCAGCAGCGTCGACTTGCCGGCGCCCGAAGGCCCCAGGACCACCAGGAACTCCCCCGGCGCCACGTCGAGGTCGATGCCCGTCAGCGCATCGAAGTCGCCGTAGCGCTTGCTCAGGCCACGGATCTTGATCATTTCATGGCCCTCAGGTCGAGGTTCAGGATCTTGGCCGTCTCGCGGATGATGTCGTAGGCCTTGTCGTTCGTGGGATGAAACCCGTTGAGCATCCCCTGGTCCGACCATGGGATGTCCTTCACGTCCAGGAAGGCGGCCTGCACGCGCTTCTTGAGGTCCGCGTCCAGGTCCTTGCGCCAGACGGTGGGCGACTCGGGGATCGGGTCCGACTTCCACACCACCACCAGGTCCTCGCGCTTGGCCAGGCCCTTGGCGATGGCCGCATCGAGGATGCGGTCGGCAATCGCCACGGCCTCGATCTTCTTGTTCTGCACCGCCACGGCATTCGAGTCGTGCGAGCCGGAGAAGACGACCCGGCCAAAATCCTTGTCGGTGTTGAAGCCCTCCTTCATCAGGCCGGCCTTGGGGAACAGGTGGCCCGAGGTGGACGTCGGGTCCACGAAGGCAAAGGTCTTGCCCTTGAGGTCGGCCACGGTCTTGATGCCGCTGTCCTTGTGGGCCACGATGAGCGCGTGGTAGAAGGCCCGGCCGGCCTTCTTGGTCTCGGCCACGGCGAAGGCCTCGATGGGCGCCACGGTGGTGCCCATCACGTACGAGAAGGGGCCGAGGTAGGCCACATCGAGCCGCTTGGAGCGCAGGGCCTCGATCACGCCGTTGTAGTCGGCCGCCACAAAGGGCTTGACCGGCATGCCCAGCGATTTGGACAGCATGTCCATCATGGCCTGGCTGTTGGCGATCATGGCCCGCGAATCCTCGGAAGGAATCAGGCCCACCGTCAGGGTGCCGGCTGCGGCCCTGGCCGTGGCACTCAGGCCCACCAGGGAGGGGGCCAGCACCAGGGATGTGCTGGCCAGCAGGGATCGTCGCGTGAATTTCATCGATGTCTCCTAAGGGTTGGGTTTGAACCTCTTGTGTGCGCATGCCTCACGGGGCCCGACGCATGGCCCTACTGTCGGCGCTCGCGCACTATCTGGCAAATTCAACTTTTTTCACCGTTGCATTCATTCAATCTATAGTTGGCACGGGATAACACGGAGACGAATGCCATGCGCCTGACACAGCTGAGGTCCTTCCACGCCGTGGCCACGGAGGGCAGCTTCACGCGCGCGGCCCAGGCCCTGCACGTGAGCCAGCCCACGGTGACCACCCAGGTCAAGCAACTGGAGGAGCTGTACAAGGTGGAGCTGTTCCACCGCACCGGCCGGCGCATCCGCCCCACGGAGATCGGCGAGCGCTTGCTGCAGCTGTCGCGCCAGATCTTCGGGCTGGAGCTGGAGGCCGTGCAGGTGCTGCGCGATGCGGGTGAGCTGCGCTCGGGCCACCTGCGCGTGGCCGCCGTGGGGCCCTCGCACGTCACGAAGATGCTGGCCGCCTTCAACCAGCGCTACCCGGACATCAACATCTCGGTGGGCACCGGCAACTCCGAGGACGTGCTGACCCGCCTGCTCGACTACCGGGCCGACGTGGGCGTGCTGGCGCAGGTGCTCAAGGACAAGCGCTTCGTGTCGGTGCCGTACAGCGAGCACCCCATCGTGATCTTCTGCAATGCAGACCACCGGTTTGCGCGCCGGCGCAGCATCCGCACGGCAGAGCTGCAGGGCGAGAAGCTGATCCTGCGCGAGCAGGGCTCCACCACGCGCAAGGCCATCGAGTCGGCGCTCAAGGCCGCGGGCGTGCAACCCACGGTGGTGATGGAAGTCGCCAGCCGCGAGATCATCCGCGAGGCCGTGCTGCAGGGCCTGGGCGTCGCTGCCGTGTCAGAGGTGGAATACGTGCCCGGCGCGGGCCTGCACGCGGTGCGCATCAGCGACGCGCAGATCAAGACCTACGCCCACGTGGTCTGCCTGGCCGAGCGCCGGGACATGCGCCTGATCCGGGCGTTCTTCGAGATCATCGGCCGCGATTCCTGAAACCAGGTTCTGAAAACAAAAAACCCGGTGGCCGCCAAGGCAGCCACCGGGTTCTTGCATCGCTTCTCTACAGGGCCGTGCCTTGTCGTCAACAGGCCCGCCCCTCGCTCTCTCTTGTAGAACTACCTAAGAGTTTTTTCGCCGCTCTTATCGGTCGCGCCGCTCCATGCGGCGGTTCAGGTTCAGGGCGCCCAGGGTGCAGGCCACGCCCGACAGCAGGTACACCGTCACGGCCAGCAGGCCAAACTGGGCCGACAGGCCCAGGGCCACCAGCGGGGCAAAGGCCGCGCCGATGATCCAGGCCAGGTCGGCCGACAGGGCGGCGCCCGTGTAGCGGTTCTTGGGCGAGAAGTTGGCCGTCACCGTGCCCGATGCCTGGCCGTACGACAGGCCCAACAGCACAAATCCCAGCAGCAGGAACATGGTGCTGCCCACTTCGCCAGAATTGAGCAGCACCGGCGCCATGAAGCTGAACACACCGATCAGCACCGCCATGCCGCCCAAGAGCTTGCGCCGGCCCAGGTGGTCCGACAGCCAGCCCGAGACCATGATGGCCCCGGCCGCCAGGAAGGCGCCGACGATCTGCACGCCCAGGATCTGGGTTACGGGTTGGTCCGTGTAGAGCGTGATCCACGACAGCGGGAACACGGTGACCAGGTGGAACAGCGCAAAGCTGGCCAGCGCCGCAAACGCGCCCAGCAGCACGTTGCTGCCTTCGTCGCGCATCACCTCGTGCACGGGCACGGGCTGCAGCTCACGGTCCTGCAGCAGCTCGGTGTACGACTGGCCCACCACCAGGCGCAGGCGGGCGAACAGGGCCACCACGTTCACGGCAAACGCCACGAAGAACGGGTAGCGCCAGCCCCAGGCCAGGAACTCCTGTACCGACAGGTTGGCGTACAGGTAGGCGAACAGGCCGGCCGCCAGCACGAAGCCCACGGGCGCGCCCAGCTGGCCGATCATGGCGTACCAACCGCGGCGGTGCTTGGGCACCGACATCGCCAGCAGCGACGGCAGGCCGTCCCACGAGCCGCCCAGCGCCAGGCCCTGGCCGATGCGCAGGATCAACAGCGCCACGATGGCGGTGGTGCCCAGGTCCTTGTAGCCGGGCAAAAAGGCCATGCCCACCGTGCACACGCCCAGCAGGAAGAGCGCAATGGTCAGCTTGGTGCCCCGGCCCCAGCGCCGCTGGATGGCCATGGAGATGGCGGTGCCGATGGGCCGCACCACGAAGGCCACGGCCAGCAGCGCAAAGGCCGCCAGCGTGCCGTCCAGGCGCGACATGAAGGGGAACAGGAACGACGGGAAGACCAGCACGCAGGCGATCCCGAAAACGAAGAAGTCGAAATACTCGGACGAGCGTCCGATGATCACGCCCACGGCAATTTCGCTGGGGGTGACGTCTTCATGGGTGTCCGCGCGGGAGAGGGAAGCGTGGCCTTCTTCAAAGCCATTCGCCGGGTAGATCGCAGAGGCGGGACTGCTCATGAACAGGGCTCCTTTGTTGTGTAACTGATACACCCACGTTTTACACCCAGCAGCCCGGCCCGACAAGGGCGGTTTCACCCACGTTCTCGCAGGACAAATGCCCATAGGCTGTCTCTGCAGGGATTTCGGTACTGGCAGTGTGTTCGCTGGCTGCCCCAAAAAGGGGCAAAAACTTGACCTTGGACAAAATGTCCAATGGACAAATTTGGCTGCTCTATTACATTGAGCGGCAAATTGTCATTCGCGTTTACCCCTAAACGCCTTTGTTGGGCCCATCACATGTTCAAACTTCCCCAACTTCGCGGGCCGGCATGGCTTGCGTTGGCGGCCACCGCCACCAGCCTCGCCGGCTGCAGCAAGGCCGTCGTCCTCAATCCCGCAGGCGACATCGCCTCGCAGCAGGGCCACATGGTCGTGCAGGCCACCTTGCTGATGCTGATCATCATCGTGCCGGTGATCGCCCTCACGCTGTGGTTCGCCTGGAAGTACCGCCAGAGCAACACCGCCAACACCGAAGAGGACTACGACCCCGACTGGCACCACTCCACCACGCTGGAGCTGGTGATCTGGACCGTGCCCCTGTTGATCATCATCGCGCTGGGCGCGCTGACCTGGATCGGCACCCACAAGCTCGACCCTTACCGCCCGCTGGACCGCATCTCGGCCACCAAGCCGCTCGAAGCCCAGGCCACCCCCATGGTGGTGCAGGTGGTGGCCATGGACTGGAAATGGCTGTTCTTCTACCCCGAACAGGGCATTGCCACGGTGAATGAGCTGGCCGCCCCGGTGGACCGCCCCATCCTGTTCAAGCTCACGGCCACGTCCACGATGAATGCCTTCTACGTGGCCGACCTGGCCGGCATGATCTACGCCATGCCCGGCATGCAGACCGAGCTCAACGCCGTAATCAACAAGCCGGGCGTGTACCCCGGCATCGCCTCGCACTACAGCGGCTCGGGCTTCTCGGGCATGACCTTCAAGTTCCACGGCCTGAGCCAGGGCGACTTCGAGCAGTGGGTGGCCAAGGCCAAGACCGAAGGCAAGGCGCTGGACAAGACCACCTACCTGAACCTCGTCAAGCCCAGCGAGCGCGACCCCGTGCAGCGCTTTGCCAGCGTGGAAACCGGCCTGTACGACAAGGTGCTCAACCGCTGCGTCGAAGAAGGCAAGATGTGCATGCACCACATGATGTCCATCGACGAGCGCGGTGGCGAGGCCTACATGAAGGCCATGGGCCTGAACCTGCCCCAGGACGTGTGCACCATCGACAACGCCGGCCAGATCGTGGCCGCACTCGAAGCGCGCCACGCCACGGTCCACGACCGCACCCTTTCCCGCCAATGATCCGCGCCTAAGAGACTGACGAACATGTCCACCTCACCCGTTGTAACCGAACCGCATTGGGCCCTGGGCCGAATCACCTGGGACTCGATACCCATGGCGCACGAGCCCATCGTGCTGATCACCTTCATCGGTGTCGTGCTGGGCGGCCTGGCCGTGCTGGCCGGCATCACCAAGTTCCGCCTGTGGGGCACCCTGTGGCGCGACTGGATCTGCAGCATCGACCACAAGAAGATCGGCATCATGTACATGATCCTGGGCGTGGTCATGCTGCTGCGCGGCTTTGCCGACGCGCTCATGATGCGCCTGCAGCAGGCCATGGCCTTTGGCGACAACATGGGCTACCTGCCGCCGCACCACTACGACCAGATCTTCACCGCCCACGGCGTGATCATGATCTTCTTCGTGGCGATGCCACTGGTCACGGGCCTCATGAACTACCTCGTGCCGCTGCAGATCGGTGCGCGCGACGTGTCCTTCCCGTTCCTCAACAACTTCAGCTTCTGGATGACCACCGCCGGCGCCGTGCTGGTGATGGTGTCGCTGTTCCTGGGTGAGTTCTCCACCGCGGGCTGGCTGGCGCTGTCCAACCTGGGGGCGCAGAACCCCGGGGTGGGGCTGGACTACTACATCTGGGCGCTGCAGATCGCCGGGGTGGGCACTACGCTCTCGGGCATCAACCTGATCGTCACCATCATCAAGATGCGCGCACCCGGCATGAACCTCATGCGCATGCCCATCTTCACGTGGACGGCCCTGTGCACCAACGCACTCATCGTGGCCTCGTTCCCCGTGCTCACCGCCGCGCTGGTGCTGATGTCGCTGGACCGCTATGTCGGCACCAACTTCTTCACCAACGACCTGGGCGGCAACGCCATGCTGTACGTGAACCTGATCTGGATCTGGGGCCACCCCGAGGTCTACATCCTGATCCTGCCCTGCTTCGGCATCTTCTCCGAAGTGGTGGCTACGTTCTGCAAGAAGCGCCTGTTCGGCTACACCTCCATGGTGTACGCCACGGTGGTGATCACCATCCTGTCGTACCTGGTGTGGCTGCACCACTTCTTCACCATGGGCTCCGGCGCCAGCGTGAACACCTTCTTCGGCATCACCACGATGATCATCTCGATCCCCACGGGCGCGAAGATCTTCAACTGGCTGTTCACCATGTACAAGGGCCGCATCCGCTTCGAGCTGCCCATGCTGTGGACCCTGGCCTTCATGGTCACCTTCGCCATCGGCGGCATGACCGGCGTGCTGCTGGCCGTGCCCCCGGCCGACTTCGTGCTGCACAACAGCCTGTTCCTGATCGCCCACTTCCACAACGTGATCATCGGCGGCGTGCTGTTCGGACTGTTCGCCGGCATCAACTACTGGTACCCCAAGGCCTTTGGCTACAAGCTCGACCGCTTCTGGGGCCTGTGCTCCTTCTGGCTGTGGGTGGTGGGCTTCTACGTGGCCTTCATGCCGCTGTACATCCTGGGCCTGATGGGCGTCACGCGCCGTGCCAACCACTTCGAAGACCCCTCGCTGCAGATCTGGTTCGTCATCGCCGCCATCGGCGCCTTCCTGATCGCCCTGGGCATCGGCTGCCTGCTGATCCAGATCGTGGTGAGCTACCTCAAGCGCGACCAGCTGCGCGACCACACCGGCGACCCATGGGACGCCCGCACGCTGGAGTGGGCCACCTCGTCGCCCCCGCCGGACTACAACTTCGCCTTCACCCCCAAGGTGTACGAGATCGATGCCTGGTGGGACATGAAGAAGCACGCCTATGCGCGCCCGCTCACCGGCTTCCAGCCTATCCACATGCCGGCCAACACCGGCGCGGGCGTGATCATCTCGGCCCTGTCGCTGGTGCTGGGCTTCGCCCTCATCTGGCACATGTGGCTGCTGGCCGGCCTGTCCTTCGCGGGCGTGGTGCTGGTGTCCATCATCCACACGTTCAACTACAAGCGTGACTTCTACATCCCCGCCGCGCAAGTGGCGGAGACCGAGAACCTGCGTACCCAACAACTGCGTGCCAGCCATGTCTGATATCACCTACAACCAAGCCGCCGCCGCCATCACGGCCGGTGGCCCCACGGCCGCCACGCTGGCGCGCCGCGAGTACCACCTGGCGCACGAGCCCCACCCCGAGAACGGCACCGCCCTCGGGTTCTGGCTCTACCTGATGAGCGACTGCCTCATCTTCGCCGCGCTGTTCGCCACCTACGGCGTGCTGGGCCGCAGCTACGCCGCCGGCCCCACCGGCGCGCAGCTGTTCGATCTGCCGCTGGTGGCCATCAACACCGCCTTCCTGCTGGCGTCGTCCATCACCTTCGGCTTTGCCATGCTGCAAAAGCAGCAGAACAAGGTGGGCGGCACGCTCGCCTGGCTGGCCATCACCGGCCTGTTCGGCCTGGGCTTCCTGGCGCTGGAGCTGTACGAGTTCCACCACCTGATCCACCAGGGCGCAGGCCCGCAGCGCAGCGCCTTTTTGTCGGCCTTCTTCACGCTGGTCGGCACCCACGGCCTGCACGTCACCTTCGGCCTGATCTGGCTGGTGGTGCTGATGCTGCAGATCAAGAAACACGGCCTGATCCACGAGAACAAGCGCCGCCTGATGTGCCTGTCGATGTTCTGGCACTTCTTGGACGTCGTCTGGATCGGCGTCTTCACCTTCGTGTACCTGATGGGAGTGCTTTGACATGGGCGCCGCACAACACACCGCCAACGCTGGCCACGGCCATGACGACCACCACCACGACGACCACCATGGCGACGTGGGCCCGCACAGCAGCTTCTCGGGCTACATGGTCGGCTTCGTGCTGTCCATCATCCTCACCGCCATCCCGTTCTGGCTGGTCATGTCCAAGGTGATCGCCGACCGCAACACCGCCGTGCTCGTGCTCGGCGGCTTCGCGGTGGTGCAGATCCTGGTGCACATGGTCTGCTTCCTGCACATGAACGGCAAGGTCGAGGGCGGCTGGACGCTGCTGTCCACCATCTTCACCGTGGTCTTCGTGGCCATTGCCATCAGCGGCACCTTGTGGGTCATGTTCCACATGAACGCCAACATGATGCCCGACCACCCCACGCCGACCCCGCCCACCCACACCGAAGGCGGCGCGGCAGGCCACCACACGCCCTGACGTGCGCATGCGCCCCGACGCCAACACGGCGGGGCCGCAACCCTTGCAAAGCGGCCGCTCCCAGCGGCCGCACCTGTTTTGGGGCCCGTGCCATCGAGCAAGCAAAGGAATCCCGGATGATGACCGCAACCCCTACAGCCCCTACGGCCCCCGCAGCCTCGCGGCGCCTGCGCCGCGCCCTGCTGCTGGTGGTGGGCATCGCCCTGTTCCTGGGCTTCGTGGCCCTGGGCACCTGGCAGGTGCAGCGGCGGGTGTGGAAGCTCGACCTCATCGAGCGCGTGGACCAGCGCGTGCACACCGCCCCCGTGGCCCTGCCACCGGCCGCGCAGTGGCCCGGCATCACGGCCGACACGCATGAATACCTGCCCGTCACCGCCACCGGCCACTGGCTGCCCGGCAAGCCCGTGCTCACCCAGGCCGTCACGGCCCTGGGGTCGGGCTTCTGGGTGCTGAGCGCACTGCAGCAGGCCGACGGCACCCAGGTGCTGGTCAACCGCGGCTTCATCCCCCAGGACCAGCGCGCCGAATGGGCCAGCAAGGCGGACAGCGCAGAGCCCGCCACCGTGCAAGGCCTCATCCGCATCACCGAGCCCAAGGGCGGCTTTTTGCGCAGCAACGACCCCGCCGCCCAGCGCTGGTTCTCGCGCGACGTGGCGGCCATTGCCCAGGCGCTGCAGCTGCCCCGCGCGGCGCCCTTCTTCATCGACGCCGGCCTGCCCCAGCGCGGCGTGGCCAACCCCACGGCGGAAGCGGTGGAAGTGGCCGGCACCGCCGCCGCCACGGCGGGCACCACCTGGCCGCGCGCCGGGCTCACCACCATCCGCTTTGCCAACAGCCATGCGGTGTACGCCCTCACCTGGTACGGCCTGGCGCTGATGGTGCTGGGCGCGGGCTGGTTCGTGGTGCGCCATGAACAGCGCCGAAGCAGCAGCGCGGCCCGGTAGGTAGACTCCGTTCGTCCTACCCGCCCGATATGCCCCTCCATCGCCTCGTCAAAAGCGCCGAGTTCTTGCGCAACCCGCGCGCTGCCGATGCCGCCGCGGGCATCAAGAACCTGCAGCAGCTCATCCAGCTGCGCTGGATGGCCGTCATCGGCCAGGTCTTCACCATCGAGGTGGCGCACCACAGCCTGCGCCTGACCATCCCCCTGCACCAGATGCTGATGGTGGTGGGCTGCCTGGCCGTGTTCAACGTGGTCAGCCTGCTGCGCCTGCGCACGGGGGTGCAGGTGCGCAATGTGGAGCTGTTTTTGGCGCTGCTGGTGGACGTGGCCGTGCTCACCACCCAGCTGTACTTGAGCGGCGGCACCAGCAACCCCTTTGTCTTTTTGTACCTGCTGCAGATAGCGCTGGGCGCCATCCTGCTGCGCGGGGCCTATATCTGGAGCATGGTGGCCATCAACACCGCGTGCTTTGCCCTGCTGGCCAACTACCACCTGCCGCTGGAGCTGCCGCAGGATTTGCACCAGGGCCTGTCGAGCCTGTACGTCATTGGCCTGCTGGTGTGCTTTGTGCTCAACGCGATCTTGGTGGTGGTGTTCATCACCCGCATCAACCTGAACCTGCGCGAGCGCGACGCCCGCCTGGCCGCCGCGCGCAGGCGCCGGGTGGAAGAAGAGCACATCGTGCGCATGGGCCTGCTCGCATCGGGCGCCGCGCACGAGCTGGGCACGCCCCTTTCGACCCTGGCCGTGATTCTGGGCGACTGGCAGCACGACCAGGAGCTGATGGGCGACGAGCTGCTGCGCGAAGACATCGAAGAAATGCGCACCCAGGTACAGCGCTGCAAGAGCATCGTCAGCGGCATCTTGCTGTCGGCCGGCGAGGCGCGGGGCGAAGAATCGGCCCAGACCACCGTGCGCACCTTCGTCGACGCCCTGGCCGACGAATGGCGCACCACGCGGTCGATACCCGCGTTCTCGTACCGCAACGACTTTGGCGACGACACGCCCATGGTGTCGGACACCACGTTGAAGCAGATGGTTTTCAATGTGCTGGACAATGCACGCGACGCCTCGCCCCAGTGGGTGGAACTGCTCATCACCCGCGACGACAAGGCCGAGGTGCCCGCCCTGTGCATGACCGTCAACGATGCAGGCCCCGGCTTTGCGCCCGGCATGCTGGACCACTTGGGCGAGCCTTACCAGTCCACCAAACAGCGCCCCGGCAGCGGCCTGGGCCTGTACCTGGTGATGAACGTGGCGCGCACCCTGGGCGGCAGCGTCACGGCCCGCAACCGCACGGGCGATGGCGAAGGCAGCGGCGCACAGGTCAGCATCCGCCTGCCCCTGGCGGCGATTGCGATGCCGCGCGGGCACCGGCCTGCGTGATGGCTGCGAATTTGCGTTGAATGGACAGCCAAGCGAACCAGCAACTTTTGTAGCCAGACAAAGTCGAATTCGTACTAGTACAAAACCCGGACCCGAGCGCCATGGACGAAACCACCACAATCAGCAGCAGCCCCGCAGCAGACGCATCCCCCAAGGATGCGAAGGAAAAGCGACAGCTGCTCATCGTGGAAGACGACGAGGCCTTTGCCCGCACCCTGGCCCGCTCGTTCGAACGCCGCGGCTACCGCGTGCTCCAGGCCGCCAGCCTGCCCGAGGTGGAGGCGTTGCTGACCCAGCACACCCCCGGCTACGCCGTGGTCGATTTGAAGCTCAAGGGCGACGCATCCGGCCTGGCCTGCGTACAAAAGCTGCACGCCGCCAGCGAAGCCATGCTCATCGTCGTGCTCACCGGCTTCGCCAGCATCGCCACCGCGGTGGAGGCCGTGAAGCTGGGCGCCTGCCACTACCTGGCCAAGCCATCGAACACCGACGACATCGAGGCCGCGTTTGGCCTCAAGGCCGGCGACACCGAGGTGGACGTGACCAACCGCTCCAGCTCGCTAAAGACGCTGGAGTGGGAGCGCATTCACGAGGTGCTGGCGGAGACGGGGTTCAATATCTCGGAGACGGCGCGGCGGTTGGGGATGCACCGCCGCACGCTAGCGCGGAAGTTGGAGAAGCAGCAGGTCAGCTGAGACAAAAAGCGGCAGGGGAAAGGAGCCGAGCGGCCTCCGCCGAGGGTTACAGATGGCGCCCATCCAGGAACACCGTGCCCAGCACCCCACGGTACACAGGCAGCACCATGCTGGGCGGCCACTTCACCGGCGGGTACTGGATCCGAAGCTTGAGGAGGACAGTGCTGCCCTGCTTCTCGGGCTCCCCCGTCGGGCATTGCAGTTGGGCCTCTTCCACCAGGCTGGTCTTGCTGACCAACTTGGTGGACAGCACCGTGCACTGCACGCTGCCCACGGCCCGCGCCCCGTGCTTGCGCTCCAGGTAGGTCAGCGCACCCCAGGCACCGCCACCAAACGCTCCCACACAGACCAGCGACAGGACCAGGTAATAACCGACCGGTGACCTCGACATCCACTCTGCTATCAGCGCATGGATGCCCCAGACCTCACCCAGGGAGCGCGCCTGCGCCAGATCGCGCTCCATCTCGGCCCGCCCCAGCGAGCCACCCACGAATGCCACACCGGGGCCCAGGACGAGTGCCGCGGCCAGGGCCACATCCACAAACCGGCGCCCTGTTTCCAGGGTGGGCTGGTAGTGCTCTTGCATCAACCCCAGCCCGGCCAGGCCCAGGCCTGCAAAGAACACGATGGCGATCAATAGCTTCAGGAGGTGCTTCATCGTGGGTGGTGCTGGGCCGTAGCGATGGAATGGGGAATTTCATCGTATCGGGTTCCGCGGGCGGGCCGCTTGACGTGTTGTCCAGGGCGGCAGGCCCCAGGCCCGCTCCCTCCCGCCGCCACCATCAGCGCGCAGTCGGCCAAGTGGACAAAGCCTGGTCCACCACCGCATCCAGCACCTCTCGGCTGAACCCCGCCTTGGCCTGCACCCCCATGCCGTGCAGTACCGTGCACAGGTAGGTGGCCAGCGCCGCACAGTTCGCCGTGGGCGGCAGGTCGCCCTCCTGCTGGGCGCGCTCGAAGCGCTCGCGCAGCAACGCCTCGCCGTTGGCCCGCGCATCGATCAGCGCGCGCCGCACGGGCTCGGCATCGTCCGACCCGGCCAGCACGCCATTGATGCCTAGGCACCCCGTGTGGTCCGGGTAACGCGTGTTGAGCTCCACGGCATTGCGCAGGATGTACTCCGCCACCCCACGCGATGTCGGCTGCGTGAGCCCCGCTGGGATGAAATCCATGTAGTGCTCGTAATACCGCTCCAGCGCACGCAGGAACAGCGCTTCCTTGTTGCCGAACGCCGAGTACAGCGCGGGCCGCTCTACCCCCGTGGCCTGCACCAGGTCGGTGTACGAGGCGCCCTCGTAGCCCTTGCGCCAGAACACGCACAGCGCGGCATCCAGCGCCACGTTCACATCGAACTCTCGCTGCCGCCCCATCAGACCACTGCCTCGGCTTTTTTCATAACGGTCGATATTAAACCGCTTGACCCTTCATGTCGAATTTCATAACATTCGTTATTATAACGATTGTTATGTTTCGACCCGAGTCATCGTGGCGAGGGCGATCAACTCACCCACACAGGAGTTTTTCCATGCAGAAATCATTGGCAGGCAAGGTGGCGCTCGTCACGGGCGGCTCGCGCGGGCTGGGCGCGGCCACCGCGCTGGCGCTGGCCGACAAGGGGGCCGACGTGGCCATCAGCTATGTGGCGTCTGCCGACAAGGCGCAGGCCATCGTCGAGCAACTCAAGGCCAAGGGCGTGCGCGCCCTGGCCGTGCAGAGCGACCAGGCAGACCCCACGGCCGCGAAGCCGCTGCTCGATGCCGTGCTGGCCCACTTCGGCCAGCTCGACATCCTGGTCAACAACGCCGCCATTGCCGTGCAAGGTAAGGCGGTGGGCGACCCTGGCCTGGATACCGAAGGCCTGGACCTGCAATGGCGCATCAACGTGCTCGGCGCCGTGGCCACCACGCGCGCCGCAGCGCCCCGGCTGGCCGACGGCGGGCGCATCGTCTTCATCGGCTCGGGCCTGGGCAGCCGCGTGGCATTTGCGGGCGTGGCCGACTATGCCGGCACCAAGGCGGCCATCGTCGGTTACGCCAAGGGCGTAGGCCGCGACCTGGGCCCGCGCAACATCACGGTGAATGTGGTGCAGCCCGGCATCATGCCCACCGACATGGCCGCAGGCGCAGCCGGCAACCTGCCCGACAGCATCATGGACCTGCACGCCATACGCCGTATCGCCACCGTGGAAGAAGTGGCCGCCGCCGTGTGCTTTCTGGCCGGGCCAGAAGCTGGCTATATCACGGGCGGCGTGCTCGACGTGAGCGGCGGCTTCCAGATCTGACGCAGGGGCGCGCACGCATGGCCACCGTCATCGGCATCATCGGCGCAGGCGAAGTCGGCAGCCACATTGCGCGCGCCGCCATTGCGAGCGGCTACCGCGTAGTGATCGCCAACTCACGCGGGCCCGAGACCCTGGCGGCGCTGGTCGCCGAACTCGGCCCCCAGGCCCGCGCCGCCACCGCGGCCGGCGCTGCGGCGGCTGGGGACTTCGTGGTCATCGCCGTGCCCCTCAAGCTGGTCAACAACATGCCCGTGCGGGAGCTGGCGGGCAAGATCGTGATCGACACCAACAACTACATGGCCTGGCGCGACGGCCTGTACGCGGTGGTCGAATCGGGCGAGGCCACCGAGCACGAGCTGCGCCAGCAGCAGTTGCCCGCGTCGAAGATCGTCAAGGCCTTCACCCACATCCAGGCGCCGCGCATCCTCACCGCCGGGCAGCCCGCAGGCACGCCCGGCCGGCTGGCGCTGGCGGTGTCGAGCGATTACCCAGAAGCGGTGGAGCTGGTGGCGCGGCTGTATGACCAGTTTGGGTTTGATGCGGTGGACCACAGCCCGTTGAGCGAGTCGTGGCGCAGTCGGCCTAGGCAACCGGCGTGGACGGCGCATTGGAGGCAGACGCGGGAGGAATTGGCGGGAAATTTAGCGAGAGGGCGGCGGAGTCTACAGGCGTGAGACCTCCTTGCCTTTGGTCGGGCGTACCACTAGCCGCGAAACCCAGCGCTGCCACCGCCAACAGTTTATCACTGCAATTTTTCGGACGAAGATTTTACCGCATATAAACGATATGCGAACCACCCGATTTGGTTTTTATTTCCAATTTATTGCTTCTATTTGCAGCGTAAATAATTATATCAGATAATTTATTAACACGCTTGCCCAGCGCATTCCTTGCACCGAAAGCATTCAACCCTGTAGTAAAAACAATATGAACCCTTGCACCCGAGAAAATATACCGATCATGCGCTAATCGACGAAAATCAACAGACACTTCCTCACATGAAACACTTATACTCGAGTTTACAAGCGCAAGTTGAGAAATTATGGCAGCAGGCTTTAAACACGCGCCCCTCCCCAATGTTGTTGTAAATATTTTAAAGCTTCCTCCAGAAACAATTTTTGTTGCTATGTGACATATTAACTCCATTGATTCAGAATTTATATATTTATCATAAACAACCACCTCATCTTCGGCAAGAAAATATTTATCAAGGACGTCAAAATCAACCACTCCACCAGCATCCAAGTTTAGCGAGCGAATAGGATTATCCCCGTGAATCTGCCCAGAAAAAACAGAAGACACAGACAGAAGCTCCAACCCTAACGCATTTAATTTAGCCACTTGGGGCGCCTGCGGCCAAGAGTTTGAAACAAATATATTTCCACCCGAAAAATACCCAGCTGACGCATAGCAATTTATGTCAGGAGGCAACAAACCAATTGCGCGCGGAGAATCATTCTTCAGTCCGACAACGAATCTATTTTGACTTTGCATAGCAGCAAACCAAGTTTGAAAGTACATGTTCCCTCCCAAATTCGCATTGTAATCATTCAGAATCTCCTGATTTATATCAATCTTAGATGACAGCACCACACCAGACATAACTTGATTAGCACGGCCAGAAAAAACCTCTCCCAAAGCCGTAAAATGTGCAGCACTTCTCATTGAGCATTACCTTCATTAGAGATAGCGCTCATTTTATTCTCAAGGAGCTTACTAGATAGCTTATAAGCCTCGTCAAAAAATCCGGTGGGCCAATTTTCCAAAAATTCACCCCATTCATTTATTTTCATTTCATGGGGATGCCGAGGGGATTCTGGAATGTATATAAACTTAACATCTTTAGGCCGAATTTCCAAAGCCCCAACTCTTTTAGCACGGAAATTCGAAATTGCAAGCTGAATACCTCTCACAAAATGCTCACTATGGGTTTCAATAATAAATCTTCGACCACTCACACTTGCTGAACCTATCACTTCCGCAAGCTTTGTCTGAACACTAGGATGAAGATGCAATTCGGGCTGCTCTATAAGAAGGGTTGAGCCATCTGGCATGACTGCAATTTGCACCAATATAGGGAGAATTTGCGATATTCCAAACCCAACATCAGAAATCGCTTCACCCTGATTTCCCTCCCTACCAATAATCAGCTTAACAAGCTCATCGGGGTTGCGTGTGTCTACCATACGATTTGGGAAGAGCATGGCCATCCACTGTTCTAACTGAGCCAGTCGCTCACGGTGTACAGGTTGCGCAGATCGTTCTTTTGAGGCTCGAGCTTTCAGATTTGCCAACACGCTGGGGGTATGTTCACCTGTAGCCCCCACAGACAGTAAATGGGCGGTTCTTCCATATGATCGAGAAGGACTTCTCCGCAAGGGGCCAATATAAAAATATTTTCTTTCTAGATTTCTAAAAATTGCATCCACAATATGTCTTGCAACGTTAATTGAAAAACCTAGCAAGTACATGTGCTTAGCGCCAATAGATTTCTCCGACTCTATATCGTATCTATTATCTATTCGAGTAGAAATTCCCGAAATCCAGTTTTTCGCCATTTCCTCACTAGAAAGAGCTTCCTCCTTAAACATCGCCGCCAAATGCTTAGCCGCTCGCTCAGACAAGTATGTCACAAAGCTATCTCTTGTCTTTTTCTTGATGATATTAATGAAATAATCCGGGTCATTCCCCTGAGTTATTTTCAGCTCAAGAATTCGAGCCTGCTCAGTAATATGATCACGACCAAGAGTCACCTCGAACTCCCAGGCTTTTCCATCAGCGCCAAGAGAGAAATCTATAGCACCATCAAAGGTCAATGCTATTTTTATATTTTTATCAATCTCATGATTGTGAACGTAATCTCTGTATATACCAAGATCAACATACTCGCCCTGCGCAGCCAAGGATTCATTTTCATTGGCAGATGACGCAGTTTGCTTCATGGCAAGCAACGCTTTTATTAAAGACGACTTCCCCGAACTATTGGGGCCCAGAAGAATATTTATATTAGAAGAAAAATCAATGTCAACAAAATCAAATCGCTTAAAATCCACCAACTTTAATTGTATTAATTTCATAATTTCCTCAGTTCATGAGCGCAAGCCAATCAAACATTCAGAATAGCAAAAAAAATTAATTGCGCAAGATAAAAATCACCTGAAGACGTACCAAATCGCCGAAAGCTGAAATTGGTCTACGACTGCAAAACGTAGCGAAATCAATAAAAGCGCAGGGCCAGCCTGCACTACAGGACCAACATGGCCCAGGCGTCACGTGACACTGAAGGGCCCACCATCGCAATAACCCAGAGACCCACTAAATGCTCGCTGTTGTAGAGCGCTCGTAGAAACGAGTCTTTGTCAAGCATGTAATATCAAGGCGAGGCATCTACCGCGCCGGCACCCCACCCCGCCACTGCCCCCAGTTCCGCACAATGTGGTCCACCACCCGCGTGCCCACCAGCGCCACGTTCTCCACCGTCTCCGCAAAGCCCCCGGCCGTTTCGCCCGGCGCAGGGTCCAGGTGCGCCAAGGTGGTTTCGTTCGGGTTGCCCTGGTCAAAATTGACCGCGCCGCGCAGGCTCATCAGGCGGTCGGTGCCGTGGGTGCGCTTGACCACCAGGGCGATGGCGGCGGCCTCCATCTCGGTGATGACGTAGTCATCCGCACCGTAGAGCTTGGCGATGTACTGGGCCTGGCGGGACATGCCGGGGCCGTGGAAGAACGTGTCGCCGGTCATGTGGGTGCCGCTGGTCACGGCGGGGCTGCGGCGGGCTGCTGTGTCGGGGTAGCGCAGGCGATAAGTGCGCGCGCTGTCGGAGTCCTTGAGGGGCACGTCCACCGTGAGGTTCATGGCCCAGTCCACCAGCAGGGGGTTGAGCTGAAAGCGGCGGTATTCCTCGTAGCCCTTGCGTGGCATGAAGGTGGGCGCGCCGGCCGTGTTCTCTTCAGGCGCCCAGCGGTGGCCCAGGTCGTAGTCCACCAGCCAGGTGCCCCAGCTCACATCGGCAATGGTGCCGCGCTGCGGCGGCGTGCCGGCCACGCCGGAGATCACGTAGTACGACTGGGCGAAATCGAACTTGGGGTTGAGCAAGATCGCCTGCATGGACGCGGACGAATTGACCTTGCCCATGCCCAGCACGGCGCCGCACACGCCGTCGGCGTTGCAGTACACGGGGCCCAGGGCCCCTGGCACGGTGATGGGGGTGGCGTCTTTCCAATACCGCTCGTACCAGTGCTGGAACTCACCCGCGCGGTCGCCGGTGTTCTTGCCGATCTCGAACATGGCGGCGACAAAAACCTTAACGCGGATGGGCGTGGGGGCCGTCGCAGAGGGTGCCGTGGCACAGCCCGTGATGGAGGCCGCAGCCAGGGCCAGCAACAGCCAGCGCGCGGGACGGAAAGAAGCGTTGTTGAAGAGCATGGAAGTCACCTTGGCAAGGGAAATGAAAGTGGCTGTGCCTTGTGGGCGGCACATGCCAACGGCACCGCAAGAAATGCGCCATTGTGCGCCGCTAAATCCGTGGCGGATCAGTGTGGCCGGTAGCGCTGGATCAGGGACACGATCGCTTTGCCAGCGTCGTCCTTGCGTCGCTGTGCACGCATGCGCGCAGTGTTCCCCATCCATCCTGTGATGTCAGGGTCGGCCCCCTGCTGGAGCAGCAACTCCACCATTTCCGGATAGTCGCGCTGAACCGCCAACGAGAGCGGTGTCTCGCCAATCGTGGCCTCGTCATGCGCGTTGACGTTGGCACCCTGCAGGGTCAGCCACTCAGCCACCCGGTAGTGCTCGCCCTCCACGGCGTAGTGCAGCGGGGTGCGGCCCAGGTCATCGAATGCATCGAGCGCGTGGTTGCCTGCGGCCAGCAATCGACGCAGTTCTTTCTGGTCGCCATCGGCCGCCGCACGGTGCAGGCGCTCTTTCTCGAACCAGTCGTCATCCATGGGCATGGCCCCGAGGGTAACCCGCCAGCGCAGCCATGGGCTCGCCAGTCCATTGAGGGCAAGCCCTAATGCACATGAATTAATTCAAGTGCATTATTCACCCCATGATGCCTGCCCTTGCCTCGTCTGCCGATGATCCTTCGCCGCCAGCCCCCTCCCCCACCGACCCGCAAGCCACCCGCACCCGCCTGATCGAAGAGGCCATGCACCTCATGGCGCGCGAGGGGATGAATGCCGTGTCGCTGCGGCGCATAGTGATCGCGGCGGGGGCGCAGAACCCTTCGGCGCTGCACTACCACTTTGGTGGGCGCGATGAGTTGATCGAAGCGATCACCAACTTCTTGCAGCAATGGCTGGAGCCGAGGGCCTGTGCGCGACTGGAGGCGCTGGCCAGCCAGCCGGGCTACACCGTGCGCGATGTGGTGGAAGCCGCCTTCGGCCCCGTGATCGCCATGCTGGGCGAGCCCGCGCTGGGGCGCGATGCCGTCAACTTCATCGGGCGGCTGGGGTGGGACTATGGCGAGAAGGGCCAGGTGATCTCTGCCGCACTGCACCGCCGCACGCTGGAGCTGACCCTGGCACGGCTGCAGGCGCTGATGCCCGGCGTGGGGCGCGAGACGATCCAGTTTCGGCTGCTGCTGACCATGAACGCCGTGTACTACGGCATCTCGTACCGCAGCTACATGCGGCGCTCGCCGTTCGGGGCGATGGAGCTGTCCATGCCCGGCAACGAGGCGCGCGAGCAAGAAGAGTTTTTGGCTTATCTGGTGGCTGGGTTGAGCGGCTAACAAAGCCTCCCTGGCGTCGTTGTTCTGTCTTGCCGTACCTGCAGTACTGTCTGCGACAGAAGCGCCTAGCCAGAGAGGCTTTCTTAACCGCTTTGAACCACCTGTGATGAACCGCGCGTGTGCGTTGCCTGGGCAACGCACCTGCAGCGCCAGCTTGCGCCCATTTTTTATCCACCACTTCCCACACCATCAAGGAGACAAGCATGCAAAAGAACAAAAGAGATATCGGCAACCACCATACCGGCGCGCCGCTGCGCCGCACGCTGCTCAGCCTGAGCCTGGCCGCAGCACTCACCGCCTGCGGTGGCGGCGGGCAGGCGCTGGTGGATGGCGGCACCACCACTACGGGCGATTTCACCATCAGCACGCACGAGCTGGCCAGCCGCGCCAAGGCGGCGCGCACACCGGGCACGGCAGGCGTGGCGGTGGCGGCGGGCAGCAAGCTGGCCACACAGTTCGGCGCGGCGGGGCCGGATCTGAACCGGGTGCGCTACACGCGCTACGGGCTGGCGGCCAATGCGGGCAAGCCGGTGGATGCGGTGCTGGTGGCGATGCCGGGCACGCTGGCCGCGTCGCACAGCTACCTCATCCTGGCCGAGAACCTGGTGCGCCGCATGTGGGCTGACCACAAGGCGGTGGTGGAGGTGTGGGGGGTGGACCGCCGCTCCGTGGCGCTGCAGGACATGGAGGGACTGCAGATCGCAGAGCGCGAGCGTGATGCGGCGCTGGGCCTGAATTTTCTGTACGGCGGCGAGCTGGGGCTGCCGCTGCCGGCCCAGCTGGCGCGGCGCGCGGTGTTCCATGAAAGCCGCGAGATCCCCTTCCTCGCGGACTGGACGCCGCAGGTGCATTCGCTGGACCTGGATGCGGTGGTGACCGCAGCGCACACGGTGGCGCGCGATGGCAACGTCTTCTTGGGTGGGCATTCGGCAGGCACGGGCTTTGTGGCGCGCTATGCGGCCACGGACTTCAACCTCACGGGCAGCGGGCCCGCGCAGCCGGGCTATGCCAAGCTCAAGGGGCTGGTGCTGTTCGAGGGGCCGGGTGGTGCGCTGGCAACGAGCGCACCCACGGCCGCGCAGCTCGATGCGGTGGTGCGCGCGGCCGATGGCGGGCTGTATGCGGCCGTAGCCTCGGGGGCCGAGCCGGGCTTTGTCTCGCGCCCCGGCCTCACGCCGCGCGTGAGCGCATCGACCGAGATCGCGGGCATGCAGATGGCCTTCGAGGGCACCATCAACGGCACCCAGGCACTGCTGCAGGCGGACCAGGGGGGCGTGGCGGGCAACAACGTCTACAACCGCGTGGCGGACTTCACCAAGCGCGACTTCCCCGTGACGGCGGGCGCGGCCATCGGCACCTTCATGGACGACGACAACCTGCAGCGCACGGTGTTCTATTCGGTGTCCATGGGCGCCCTGGGCCCGGCGCGTGCCGACGGCCTGCGCACCTGGCTGGACAATACCGACCCGCTGCCTGCAACGGCGTACCGTGACTTCGGCCCGCAGCCGGCCACGCTGGTGGCCAACCCGCCCGCCTGGGGCAAGGAGGTGGAGCCCACCAACCTCAAGCGCCTGTCGCGCGCGCTGTACCTGGGCAACACCACCTACAGCGACTGGTACTACCCCAGCTCGGGCCTGCTGCTGGGCAACGCCGAGGGCAGCGGCGGCGCCAACCTGGGGCTGGATACCAGCGCCCTGTCGCTGCCCGCCAGCCAGGGCGGGCGCGGCCGCGCCGACATCGTGAACCAGACGCAGGCGCGAAAGATCGACATCCCCGTCATCGCGTTTGGCGGCACCAACGGCCTCACACCCGTGGCCGGCATCTGGCGCGGCTTTGCCGAGGCCATTGCGCCTTGTGCCGCGCCCAGCTGCAAGGCCGGCATTGCGCGCACGCCCGCCGGCCAGCCCACGCTGGTGGCTAACCGCCAGTACGGCGGGGTGGAGGGCGGCTTCGAGGTGCACATGAGCGAGGGCTACTCGCACGTGGACATCGTGACGGCCGACGACGATGCGACGAACAATGTGATCCGGCCACTTGCAGCATTCCTGCAGCGCAATGCGAGCGCGGGGGCCGGCAAGTGATGCGGGGCCTGCTCCTGTCACTGTCGCTGGGTGGCGCCACCATGGCCCATGCCGCAGACCCTGCCCTTCTGGACTGCCTGGGTCCGGTGCAGCACGAATCGCCGGCACCCGGCTCGGCCGAGTGGAAGCAACGCGATGCCGACAACATGGCCTGCGCACGCCAGCGCATCGACGATTTTGCGCAGCAACCCGCCGCGCTGTTCACGCCCGGCAAGACGCCCGCGCTCGACGCCTACCGCAACCCGGCCAGCCATGCCGACAAGCGCTTTCGGTACACCGAGGCGAGCACACCATCTTCCGCATCGGGCAAGCCGATTGCAGCGGAGATCTACCGCCCCTGCGCCGCAGGCACCTGCACCGGCATGCCGGCAGGCCTCAAGACCTTTGAAGCGCCCTACCCTGCGGTGGTGATCGTGCACGGGGGCTACAGCTCCAAGCGGCTGCACCGCTCGGCCGCGCAGGTGCTGGCCGAGGCCGGCTACATGACGATTGCGCTGGAGACCACGGCGCCCATGGGCACGCACGGGCCCGATGCGCAGAGCGTGGTGGACTGGGTGTTTGCCACACCCAAGGCGCCGGTAGCAGGCGCCAACTTCTTCCCGCACTGGGAGCAACTCGACACGCGCATGGTGGGCATTGCCGGGCACTCGCAGGGCGGCAGCACGGCCAGCCTGATCGGCCAGGCGGACAAGCGCATCCGCGCCATCGTGGCCTGGGACAACCTTACCGCGCTGAAGACCGGCTGGGTGGACAAGATCGGCATGGACCCGCCGGCCGACCTGGCCCTGCGCACGCCGGCGCTGGGCATCGGCGCCGACTATTACTTCAAGGTGGTGCCGACCACCGAAGCGCCCGAGCCCGCCAAGGCCAACACGCAGGGCGGTCGGGGCCGGGGCGCCGAACCCCACCCCAAGGACCCGGGCTACCAGGAGCTCAAGGGTGCGGGGGTGGACACCATGCTGGTGGTGCTGCGCGCGGGCACGCACCTGGACTTCTCGCTCTTCGGCGGGCCGGCCAGCCGGTATGGCGAGGGTGTCATCAACTACTACACCCTGGCCTGGTTCGACCGCTACCTGAAGGGTGCGCACGACCCGGCGCTGGCGGCCGATGCGTACCGGCGCCTCACGGCACAAACGTTTGATGATTCGGCCGACCGGCACAACATCAGCCAAGGGCTCTACGACAAGGCCGCCGCGGGCGATTCGGACCTGAAGGGCAACCGCCCCTACCTGGTGGGCGGCACGCCGGTGCGCGACCGGCTGTCGTTCTACTTCACGTCGCGCTGCGCGATCACCAAGCCGGGCAGCACGGTGCGGGTGGGGTCGGAGGACATGCGGGCAGCGGGCTGCCGGTGACCGGTGCGGCGGGCCCGCAGCGCTGCAGGAGCTTGTGGCGCAGGGCCTTGCCGCCAGTCAGGGACAATGGCACCCCGCCCCGCTCACCGACTCCATGCCCGCTCCACGCTCTCCCGCCTCCGCCCCGTCTGCCGCACGCAGCTGGGCCCACACCCGCATCACGGCGACCGCCGAGCAGCGGCGCGTGCTGGACTCCACGGCACCGGCCATCATCATCAGCGCGCTGGCGGGCACGGGCAAGACGACCACGCTGTGCATGAAGGCCTGCAACCTGCTGGCCAGCCTGCAGGGCCAGCGCGAAGCGGCGGCGCCGCCACGCATCCTGGTGCTGGCGTATTCGCGCGCCGGGGTCACGGCGATACGCGACCGCATGCTGCAGCTGCACGGCGCCGTGCCGCGCAGCATGGAGGTGCTGACCATGGAGCAGCTGTGCGAGGCCGTGCTCAAGGAACAGGGCGACCCGGTGGAGCGGCTCGACGACCCGGTGCGCCGGCGTTTTCTGATCCTGCAGGCGCAGCAGGCCCTGCGGCTGGAGCTGGAGCGCAATGACGGCAGTGGTGGCAGTGGCGGCGAGGGCATCGACGACGCCCTGCTGGGGCAGAACGTGGACATCGATGCCTTTCTGGCCTTCGAGGCGCTGGCCAAGAAGAAGCTGCTGGAGCGCGAGGTGGAAGATTCGGGCCTGGACCTGCGCGCGTTTTGCGAAGACCGCGACCTGGACTACGGCCTGTGCCGCCTGTACGGGCAGTACGAGCGCATGCGCGTGGGCATGAACCACGAGCCGCGCTTTTATGCCGAGGGCGACTGCACCTTCGAGCTGTGCCGCCAGCTGGGTGGGCTGGACTGGGACCAGCCCTTCGAGTGGCTGCAGGGGCGCTACAGCGCCGTGCTGTTCGACGAGCTGCACGACCTGGACGAGGGTGCGCTGACGGTGCTGCGCAAGCTGGTGCAGGGCGGCAATGGCTTCTTCGTGGGCGCGGGGGATTTCAACCAGCACATCCACGAGGGCTCGTTCTCGGTGTTCGGCGGCGGCATGCAGCGCGTGCGCGAGTGCCTGCCGGCCGACACGCAGGTGCTGAGCATCAACACCACGCGCCGCTTCGGTGCCGATATCTGCGCAGCGCTGAACCCGCTGTTCGGCGTGGAGTTTGCGCCGGTGGCCGGCAGCTCGGACGCGTTTGCCCACCTGACCTACGACAGCGACGAGCACTGCGCCGCGCAGCTGGTGGAGCTGCATGGGCAGATCGTCAACGGCTGGGGCGACTTGCAGCAAGCCAAGGGCGACCAGGGCGCACAGCACCACAGTGCGCTGAACGTGGTGCTGCGCAACCCGCAGGACAGCATCTTGCTCGAATGGGTGTTCGGCCACGAGGGCGTGCACTACGGCTGCCAGGGCATGAGCCCCTTCTACCTGCGCCGCGAGGTGGCGCTGGCGCTGGCGCTGATGTGGGCGCTGCAGGGCGATGACGGCCATGAGCGCTACCTCACCCCGGGCATCGTGGGCGCTGCCGTGGAGGGCCTGCTGCACTATGGCCGGCGTACGGCGCGCAGCGGTGCGGCGGACCTGGACCTGCTGGCCCAGGGCCAGTTCGACAACGCGGGCTGGACCGACCTGCCCGGCGCCGACGAGGGCAGCAAGCTGGCCGCTACGCTGCACAGCGGTGCCACGCGCATGCGCCGCTACATCGCGCACGGCACGCTGAACCCGAATGCGCCCGAGCTCAAGGACGCCTGCGCCGAGATCATGGCCCTGCCCGCGGCGGCGCGGGCCGCCGTGCTGGCCGATGCCGGTGCGTTCTGCCAGCACCCGCTGGTGCGGCGCATCTTTGCCGATGCGCCCATCAACGGCACGGAGCGCAGCGCCTGCATGGCCAGCCTGGAAAGCCTGGCGGGCCTGGCCCATGGCCTGCCCGTGGCAGAGCTGCTGGGCCGCCTCACGCTGCTGGTGACGGCGAGCATCGGCATGCACCAAAGCCAGGAGCCCATCAGCCTGCGCCTCTTGAGCGTGGACGCCTGCAAGGGCCGCGAGTTCACCTTTGTGGCCGTGCCCTTCGTGGAGCGCGGGCGCTTCCCGGGCCCCGCATCGCACCAGGAGGCCTACCGCGAGCGCAACATGCTCTACGTGGCCACCACGCGGGCGCGGGCGGCGCTGTGGGTGCTGGAGAGTGCGGCCAAGCCGGTGTGGCCGGGGCCGGTTTAGGGCCTGGCTTGGCAGCCAGCCGCCCAAGCTTATTGAGGCGTAATGTTGTAGTCCTTGACGATCTTTGCGTAGAAATCGTAGTCCTGGCGCACAAAGGAAGAGAAGCCATTGACCGAGCCTCCGGTAATCCCCAGGCTGATCTCGGCAATCTGCTTCTTCATATCCGAGGTGTTGAGAATTTTCTGAACCTCCTGGTTCAGCCTGGTGACGATAGCCGGTGACGTGCCCGCAGGTGCCGCCAACCCCACCCAGGCGACGTACTTGTAGTTCGCAACACCCGCTTCCGCCAGCGTCGGCACGTCTGGCAACGTCGACAGGCGCTTGTCACCCGTCACCGCCAGCGCCCTGAGCTTGCCACTCTTGGCGACGGGGACCGCAGTGGGAGACGTCTCGAACATCAGGTCGATATGACCCGCCAAAAGGTCGGCCTGGGCAGGTGCTCCGCCCTTGTAGGCAATGCTGAGCATGTCGGTGCCGGTCATCCGCATGAACATCTGGGCAGAGATATCCTGCGGGCCGCCTACGCCCGAGTTTCCAACGGTCAGCTTGCCGGGGTTGGCCTTTGCGTAGGCCACCAGTTCTGCCACGTTCTTGAACGACCACTTCGGATGAACGATCAACACGTTCGGCTGATCGGCAATGTGGATGATCGGCGCAATGTCCTTCAAGGGGTCGTAGGGAAGCTTGGCGTAGATGTGCTTGCTGGAGGTCAACCCGGCATGGGCCAGAAGGAGGGTGTAGCCATCATTGGGCGCCTTGGCAACATAGTCGATGCCGATGTTTCCACTGGCTCCGGGCCGGTTGTCCACCACGACGGGCTGGCCCAAATTCTCGGACAGCTTTTGGCCCACGATCCGGGCGACCATGTCGTTGCTTCCGCCGGGTGGATATGCGACGACCAGCTTGATCGGTTTTGAGGGGTAGGCGTCCTGGGCGTTCGCGGTGGACGCCATGCCGGCAATACCTGCGATCACAAGCGCAATGGGGAGATGAAAGACGGTCTTCATAAATGGCTCCTGGGAGTTGACTCTGTTGATGCAAGGGGGATCGGTCGGCAAGGGGGGCGTGTTTCGATGCAGCGTCCTCCCTCAGTGCAAGACTGCTTCGATGGATGCAGCCCAGTCCAGGACCGCTGCGTCGCCCAATGGCGGCCCCGCCAGGCTGAGCCCCACAGGAGCGGCGCCGGGTTCGTGGCAGGGCAAGGAGATCGCACAACCGTCCATGAAGTTGACGATGGACGGATTGCGCAGCATCAGCGCGTTGGATTCGAAATACATCGTTTCGCTGGCGACCAGGTCTGCAATGCCGGGAGCGATCGTCGGCACGGTAGGCATCAGCCAGCCGTCGAATCCGTCAAAACGCGCCGCGATTCGGCGCTGCCAGTCGGCGCGCCTGGCCAGCAGATCGATGTACGCCTGCGCGGAGATATCACGACCGCGCAGGATGCGGGACAGCACGCGCGGGTCGTAGCTTGCGGCACGGCGGTCGATCAGCTCGGCATGCCAGGCCCAGGACTCTGCGGCACTGAAGCCCCCAGCAGCGTTGATGTGGGCCAGCTCGCTGAATTCGGGCACGTCCAGGTCGACCACTTGCGCCCCCGCAGCCGAGATCCGGTCCAATGCGTGCCGAAACGCGCAGGCCACCACAGCGTCCATTCCGTCCTGCACCAGGGTCGTGGGCACTGCAAAGCGGGCTTGTTTCAAGGATGGTGTACGGGGTGCGTGGGGCGTGCCGGAAAGCACCGCGTCCATCACGGCGCAGCCCTGCACGTCGGCAGCGAGCACGCCCACCGTGTCGAGCGCCGGCGACAGAGGAACAAGGCCTTCAGCCGAGATGCGCCGCGCCGTGGGCTTGAACCCGGTAATGCCACACAGCGCGGCTGGAATGCGCGCCGAGCCGCCCGTGTCACTGCCGACACTTGCCACGCACATACCGTCTGTAACGGCTACCGCTGCACCCGAAGAAGAACCACCGGGAATGCGTTGCTCATGCCGCCGCCAGGGGTTCGCCGGTGTGCCGTGATGGGGGTTGATGCCCAGGCCGGAATAGGCAAACTCGGTCATGTTCGTCTTGCCCACCAGGACGGCGCCGGAGGCCAGCACGCGCTGCACGACCGCAGCATCCCGCTCAGCCGCAGGGGCGTCGTGCAACACGACGGAGCCCGCCAGTGTGCGCGTCCCTGCCACGTCGAACAAATCCTTGATCGAGATGGGAACGCCTTCCAGCGGTGAGCGTTTCTGGCCCGCCGAACGCATGCTGTCGCTGACCTGTGCCATGCGCAACGCACGTTCTGCGAACACCTGGGTGAAGGTACGCGCGCCCTCTCCCGCCGGGTCGGCGATGTGATCCAGCGCCGATTCCGTCAGCGCGAGGGAACTGGTCTGGCCATTGTCCATGCCCGTACGGGCACCGTGAAGTGTGAGGGTGGGGTGTGGTTGTTGAGACATCGCGATGCCCTTGGCTGTCAGGCGATGACGGGCAGTGCCGTGCATCGGTAGGCGTGTGTGATGCGACGGTCCAGGCGGGCATCGAACAGTTCCATCCGGAAGTTGGAGGAAGGCCGAACGCCGCCGATGGCGCCCAAGGTGCCGCAACTCATAGCAAAGCCTTCCGCTGGCGACGGATTGCTGGCCCCGTAACGTGCCAGCAGGTCCGCAGGATCGCGCAGCGCAGCCAGCGTACCTTCCTGGTACAGGCGGAACTCACCGGCTTCCTCAATCCACGAGCGCAGCACCAGATCGTCCCAGTGGTCCTGCACGTCGGCCAGGCGCCAAGCGTTGCGCGCCACCGGCTTCGGACAGATTTGCTTCGAGAGCGCAACGCTGTGGGCTTCGAGTGTCCGGTCCGTGTGGTCTGACGCCAGCGACACGAAGTATTCGCCTGCGTGGAAGAAGAGGAAAGGTTCCGCTTCGCCCGACGTTCCATCGCCCACCACTTGCACGGCGTCGGCCTGGCTCAACTGGTGGGCGGCCACCCGGTAGAAAAGCGGGACCGCACTGGGACGCGGTACGCCAATCGCTTCGAGCTCATGGATGTGGTGCTCAACGGCGTGTGCATCGCGACCGGTCCAGCCGGCAACGACCAGACAGTTGAACTCGACTTCGAGACGTCGATGGACATCCCGCCCCGGGAAATCAAAGGAAAGAGGCATGGCTAGGGTTTCTCTTTTAGAGATCAAACAAGAAGGGGCGACCGGGTGTCGAACGTTCGATCTCCTGCGCGAATTGCATGGAGTTTTCGACGTGGCCATTCGATGCGACGCAAGCGCGGGACAAGCCCCAACGGGCTGCCTCCAACACGCTTGCATGCGCGACCAACGAGAGGAGAAGCCCGGCGGCCGATGCGCAACACACTGCTGCAGTCTTCCCACCAAAGCTTCGGGCCATGAACGTCTCCTCGTTGTTGAGGCTGCAATGGTCGCAGTCGACATGGCGATGGCAAAACGGATTAAATCAATCGGCACCCATCAACGAAACTTCAGCAGTTCCGTGGTCCAGGGGCCTGGCCCGCAAGCGCACGAGTGGCTTCTTCGGACCTACAAACGGACTGCAACCGGCATGCGTCGTCGCTTGCGCTGCTGAAGTGAGGCGCCAGCCCAACCATGGCCCAGGTAGTCCTGTGCAGCGCGTGATCACCACCCGTGAAAGGCTTTGTCGTGACGCGCGATCAAGCCTCGGAAGAGCGTATGAATGCAGGCTTCGTCCTTCACCTCAGGAAGGTGCAATCCAGCCATCGAGTTGGCGGAACTCCTCCTGGATCGGATTGCGACCAGGCGCTTGGACATGCTGCGCCCAGAGGCGTTCAAACCTGCAACCAAAGCTTGGCGTGTGACGCAGGAGGCCTGATGTCAGGGCGGCGTCGCGAGGGCATTGCGGGTCGATTGCGCGAAGCGGGTCGCATGTTGCAGTGCGCCCTCCACGACCACGTCTATCGCAGCCCAGGTGGCGTCACGCCGGTAGCTCAGAACGAGTTCGAGCGGGCGCAGGACGATGCTGGAAGCGACTTGCACCAGTTCACCACGCGCCACTTCGTCCTGCGTTACCGCGGGCGGCAATGTCGCCACGCCGAAGCCCTGCCGTGCGAGTTGCCGAAGCACGGAGATGGCCGTGACGCAATGCACCTGCCGCACCTTCTCGCCCGCAGTTTCCATATCCCGCAGCACGTTGGCGTGCGGCTGCGACCCGCGGGTGAAAGTGATCACCGGCAAGTCCAGCACCTGCTCCCACGGTGACTCGCCGATGGCCAGCGCGGCCTCCGGTCCGGCAAACCAGGCCATGGTCATCGCACCGAGGCTTCGGTTGACGATGTGTTCTTCAACCACGGCATCGGTCTGCAATGCGACATCCAGGCTGCCGCGAAGCAGATGTGCGTGCAGGTGCGATGTCGGTTCGATGGTCAGTTCGAGCGACAGCCGAGGGTGGGTGACAGCTAGCTCACGGACCATCGGTACGAGCCAGGAATGCGCGATCGATTCGATGCACCCGACACGTACCATGCCTTCCGCCTCGGAGCGGCCGGTCACCGACGCCTTCAATTCGCGCTCCAGCCGCAAAATCTGCTCGGCCTGCGCCAATGCCGTTCGCCCACAATCGGTCAATCGAACCTCGCGGCTGTCACGCTCGAACAGCTGGACGCCCAGCTCTTCCTCAAGCGCTGAGATGCGGTTGGAAATTGCCGCTTGCGTGACGTGCAGCTTGTCCGCCGCCGCTCGGAAGCTGCGCAGGCGGGCGACCCAGATCAAGGCATCCAGGAACCGAGTGTTCACGCTGACTCCTATCGTAGAGTTGACCGGCGACTTGCACCAGGAACGGATGAAAAGCGCTTGCAGTCAGGCACGGCGTATCTCGTTCGGTCCCACGCGGGATGTCAATGCGGTGCTTGCACGAGATCAGCGGCGCGCACTTCGCGCATGAAATCGAAGGCATGGACTTGGGTGGAAGTCCCGAGGTCCAGGTGGCGCAGCATGGATACTACTTGTGCATGCGCTTCAGGCTGCAGAATTTCGGCAAACACCATCGGCGACAAGTTGCCGAAATCGCCACCAGGCAATGGTGTCGAGAGTTCGGCCACGGGCTCCAGCCAATGGAATCCAGCCACGCCCGCAAGCTTGCCCAGATTCGACAGGAGTTGGCCTTGCAGTTCTTGGGACAGGTTGAGCGGCAGTTCAAGGAGTATGCCGCCTTGTCCCGTGCCAACGCCACCCACATGCGGCACGCTGCAGACCCGCCGCATGGTGTCGCGCATGCGGGTGAACACTTGCTGGGACCATTCGGTCTGGTTGCGGAAAGCGAACTGGTACGCCGGTGACGAAAAGACATCCAGAGCGTCGGTACGGTACAGCGCCAGGTAGCGGCGCGGTCCCTGCCGGGAGCAGTAGCGTCGCGCCCACCGGAATCCGGGGATCAGAACGCGTTCGCGCAGATGCTCCGATTCATACCAGTGGTTCATGTCTGCCTCGTATTCGTGCTCTACGTTGGTCCAGATGAACAGCTCTCCGGGAAGTGACTTGATCTGCATGTGAGGAACTACAAATGGTGAGCGCCTGATGCTAGGCAGCGGCGTAGCCCATGCCAAACGAAGAATTCGATTCGCCAGCGATAGGAAAATCTTGTCGCGGCTGCGCCTCCTAAAGCAGGGATTCATTTGCCGTCGCTCACAGCACCCGCTTGCGGATCTGCACCACCACCACTTCCGCGATCAGCACCACCGCGAAGATGGCGAGCAGCACCAGGGCGACGCGGTTCCAGTGGAAGAGATTGAGCGCGGTGTCCAGCGCCATGCCGATGCCACCCGCGCCCACCAGCCCGAGCACGCCGGATTCGCGGATGTTGATGTCCCAGCGCAACAGGGCGACCGACCAGAAGGCTGGCTTGATCTGCGGCCAGTAGCCGTACCAGACCTGTGCCAGTGTGGAGGCACCCGCCGCCTGCAGCGCCTCGATCGGGCCGCGTGGCGTCTGTTCGATGGCTTCTGCAATGAGCTTGCCCACGAACCCCACCGAGCGCAGCGCAATGGCCAGCATGCCGGCCAGCGGCCCCGGCCCGAAGATGGCGACGAACAGCAGCGCCCACACCAGCGAGTTCACCGAGCGGCTCGATACGAGCAGCACGCGGGCGATGAAGTTCAGCGTCCGATTGCGCGTGAGGTTGGACGCCATCAGCCGCCCCAGCGGAATGGCCAGTGGCAGCGACAGCAGCGTGCCCAGCGTGGCCATGTGCAGCGTTTCCACCAGCGCAGCGTAGATGGTGTCGGGGGAATGGCCCCAGTCGACCGGCCACATGCGGCTGAGCAGGTCGCCACCTCGCGCCGCGCCACGCGGCTGGCCGAACAGCTGCTCTCGCTGGCGCGGGCGCAACAGATCGAATCGCTCGCTGCGGTACAGAACGAGGCATTCGACCTGGGTGAACTGGTGAGCGAGATCGCCATCGGCCTGTCACCCCTCACCGCCCGCAAGCACCTCGACTTTCAGCTGGACGCCAGGCCCTTCGTGATGGAGAGCCAGCGCTGGATGGTGCGCGAGGTCCTTGCGAACCTGCTGCGCAACGCCATTGAATTCACGCCCGGGCACGGCCAGCTCGGCGTGCGCATCGAGGCCATGGAGCAAGGCGGCGTGCGCCTCATCGTGTGGGACACCGGGCCCGGCATGTCGCCCGGGATGCAGGCCATGGCGTTTACACCATTCGCCCGTGAGCCCTCGGCCCGGCCCAGCAGCGGCGCGGGGCTGGGGCTGGCCATCTGTGCGGACCTGGCGCGCACCATTGGTGCAGAACTCAAGCTGGGCAACCGGGTTGACGGCGAACGGGTTCTGGGGCTGGACGTGGAGTTTGCCTGGCGCCACGTGGTACCGGGTCACAACTAGCCCGCCCCCTCTCGCGCCATGCGCAGCGCCCCCTCGCTCTCGCCGCCATGCGAGGCGAAGCCGTGCCAGGCCAGCGCATCCGCCACCATGTAGATCCCCAGCGCGAGCAGCCCCACCATCAGGCAGCGCCGGAACCACACGGCCGACACGCGCTGGCGGATGCGGGTGCCCAGGGCCATGCCCAGCAGCGCGGGCAGCAGCATCCAGGCCGAGAGCACGAGGGCGGACGCGGGGTAGCTGGCATTGAGCGCCAGGCCGCCGGCCAGCGCGATGGTGGAGACGGTGAAGCAGATGCCCATGGCCTGCACCAGCGCATCGCGCTGCAGCGCCAATGCTTGAAGGTAAGGCACCGCGGGCACCACGAAGACACCGGTGGCGGCCGTGACCCAGCCGGTGGCAAAGCCGACCAGGGGCGAAAGCCAGCGCTCGGCCCGGGGCGGCACCGACAGGCGCGCACCCACCAGGCCCCAGCAGCCATAGGCGATGAGCGCCCCGCCCAGCAGCGCGCGCGACCAGGCACCGGCCGGCGCACCCAGCACCCAGGCCCCGAGCCAGGTGCCCGCGCAGATGCCCAGTTGCATGCCGCCCAGGCGGCGCAGCAGCGGCAGCACGCTGGCCCAGGGGCGCAGTTGCCAGACATTGGTGATGAGCGAGGGCACGACCAGCAGGGCCGCGGCCTCGGCCGGCGCCATGAGCATGGCCAGCAGGGCCATGGAGACGGTGGGCAGCCCCAGGCCGACGATGCCCTTTACACCGCCGGCCATCAGAAAGACAGCACCGGCACCCGCGAGCCAGACCCAGGAGTGGGCGCCGAACAGGCCGGTCACCATGGCTGTCGCCCCAGCTTGCGGGCCTGGCACATGGGACGATTTTGAAATTGTGCTGAACTCATCGTGGGTGCTCCGTGCGGTACCTGCCAGGCATGGCAGGTGGACGGATGCCATTCTTGGCAAGGCGGGCCGCGCTGGAAATGCGGAATGCGGTGCACCCAGCCTCAGGCTGGGCCGAAGGCTGTTGTGGTACGTTGTGGCCCATGCGCTTTGACCTGACCGATCTGCGGCTGTTTTTGAACGTGCACGAGGCCGGCACCATCACCGGCGGTGCCGAGCGCAGCCACATGGCGCTGGCCTCGGCCAGCGAGCGCATCCGCGGCATGGAGGACGCGCTGGGCGTGCCCCTGCTGCTGCGCGCGCAGCGCGGTGTGGAGCCAACGCCGGCCGGCCACACGCTGCTGCACCATGCGCGGCTGGTGCTGCAGCAGATGGAGCAGTTGCGCGGCGACCTGGGCGAGTACGGCGCGGGCCTGGCGGGCCATGTGCGCGTGCTGTGCAACAGCTCGGCGCTGAGCGAGCACCTGCCGCAGGCGATAGCGGGTTTTCTGGCACGGCACCCGCGCATTTCGGTGGATGTGGAGGAGCGCTCCAGCCAGGAGGTGGCCGATGCGGTGCGCGCAGGCCTGTGCGACATGGGCCTGGTGTCCGATGCGGTGGATCTCGAAGGCCTGGCCAACCAGGTGCTGCGGCCCGACCCGCTGGTGCTGGTGGTACCGCAGGGCCACGAGCTGGCCGCGCGCCGCAGCGTGGCGCTGGCCGAGGTGGCGCACCTGGACTTCATCGGCCTGGCCGAAGGCAGCGCGCTGCAGGCCCTGGTGGTGCGCCACGCCCAGCGCCAGGGGCAGCGGCTGCGCTACCGGGTGCGGCTGCGCCAGTTCGAGGCGGTGTGCCAGCTGGTGGGCCTGGGGGTGGGCGTGGGCATACTGCCCCGTGCGGCGGCCATGCGCCACGCCCGCGCGCAGCATGTGAAGGCCGTGCGCCTGACCGATGCCTGGGCGAATCGGCAACTGGTGCTGTGCCTGCGCGACCTGAATGCCCTGCCCCAGCATGCCCAGCAACTGGTACAACACCTGACCTTGCAAGAAACACCACCTGCCGCACCATGACGACGAATGCCACCGACCTGGAAGGCGTGTACCGCGCCTACATCGCCTGCCTGAACGCACAGCGCTGGGAGGAGCTGCAGCACTACGTGCATGCCGAGGCGTCGCACAATGCGCGCCACCTGGGCGTGGCGGGCTACCGCGCCATGCTGGAGCAGGACTACCGCGACATCCCCGACCTGCAGTTCCACATCGCCCAGCTGGTGGCCGATGCCGGACCTCTGCAGGGGAATGTGGCGGCGCGGCTGCAGTTCGACTGCACGCCGGCGGGCGAGTTTCTGGGCCTGCCGGTGAATGGGCAGCGCGTGCAGTTCACCGAGAACGTGTTCTATACCTTCCGCGATGGCAAGATCGCCGAGGTGTGGTCGGTGATCGACAAGGCGGCGATCGAATCGCAGCTTTGATTCTCGGCCCGCAGTGCGACACCCCACATCCAGTGGTAAAACCGCTCCACCCTGTTTCACACCCGCACCATGAGCTACGACCTTCGTGTTTGGGAACCACCCGCCGGCCAGGCCACCCCGGCCTCGTTCGAGGCAGCGCTGCGCCGCTGGTTCGAGCTGGAGCTTGTAGAGCCCGGCCCCAACCCGAAGTTCGCGGCCCTGGCCGCGCAGATGGCAGCGTACAAGGACTACGGGGACGCGCCCTGGGTCGGCGATCCGGTGGCGGAAGCCAAGGCCTGCCGCAAGGCGGTGTGGACCTTCCAGCTGCCCGCGGACAACCGCATGCAGTTGCTGGTGGCCGTGGTGAGGCGGGCCAATGCGCTGGGCCTGACGGTGCTGGACGACCAGCTGGGGCTGGCGCTGGCAGCGCCCAACCAGGTGCTGCCGCCGGAGCGCACCGACTTCTGGAAAGAGGCGATGCAGGTTCTGGAAGGGGCGCCCCGGGGCACTGCTGGCGCCCCCGCCCCCACGCCCAGGCCGCCGCCCCCGCCCGCTGCAGCGCCCGTGCCTGCGCCGGCCCCCATGACCATGGCGCTGGTGTCGGCGCGCGACGAGATGCGCTCCGTGCTCGCCTCGCTGTTGCCGCAGCACGGCTTCATCTCACCGCGGGTGGCGCTCGATCTGCCGTACTACCGCGCCCAGGCGGAGGCGACCTATTTCCGAACCACCCCGGCGGGGGGCCAGGGCGTGGTGCTGCTGACGTCGACGACCAACCAACTGCCTTGCCTCACCATCGACGTGAACGTGTTCAGCGAAGAGATCGCCAACATCCTGCGGGCCGTGTTTCCCGAGCACGATGAGATGTACTTCCGGCGCCAGCTGAATTTTCACGTCGGTATTTTTCATGGCGTCCCTGGCTATGTACCCATCCGGTCCACGGCCGACCTGCAGCGCATGGTGCAGGAGGTGCAAGACCCTGTGGGCCCCATCCTCGAGATGACGCGCACGCCACAAGGCATGCACGCCATCATGGCGGGCGCCACCGTGTTCCCCCTGCCTCCCGGCAATCCCCGGGGCCACAAGACACTGGCCGAACATGCCCAGCAGAACTTCGGCTACGCCGCGCTGGTCAGTGCCTGGCTGTACGGCGGCGACCAGTTCCAGGCCATGGCCCAGAAGAAGCGGGAGACCGAAGAACGGCTGGCGCCTGTGGGCAAGAAAGACGTGGTGCTGGCACGGGTGGAGCGGGTGCTGGCCTACCTGCGTGCGCAGGTGAAGCGAAAAGTCCAATAGGACTTCAGCGCGCCCGCTCCAGCAGCCACTGCTCGGCCTCGCCCTGCTGCTTGAAGCGCGCCCAGTCGAGTGCGGTCTTGCCATGGGGGTCCTTGCGCGCCAGGTCGATGCCCCTGGCGGCAAACCACTGCAGCGCCTGCACCCGGCCCCGGCCGGCGGCCAGCATGGTGGGGGTCTCTCCCCGGCTGGCCAATGCGGGCTCATCCAGCGGCTGGCCTTGCGCGGCCAGCCATTCCAGACAGGCGATGCAGCCGCTTTGCGCGGCCATGTGCACAGGCCCCCAATCCCAGCGGTTGCGGGCCGAGAGGCCGGCCCCGGCCTGCACCAGGCGCTGGGCCACCGCCAGGTGGCCGCCGTAGAAGGCGCGCAGCAGCGCGGTGTCGCCCAGCTCGCTGTCCTTTTGCGTCTGGCGCAGGTCGGGTTGGGCACCTGCGGCGAGAAGTGCCTCGATGTGCTCCATCTGGCCCCGGTGGGCGGCCAGCATGAGCACGCTGGAGCCGTTGGGCGCCAGCAGGTTGGGGTTGGCGCCAGCGGCCAGCGCGGCGCGCAGTGCTGAGGCGTCGCCTGCGTTCTGGGCGTCGAGCAGGCGACCATCCACGGCGGAGTACGACACGGCGGGCGCTGCCGTCTCTGCCACCGGAGCGCGGCGCGCGGTGCCCGCCACCTTGGGCCCCACGACCCACCAGGCCACCAGGGCCAGCACCAGCAGCGCGCCCCAGGCCGGGCGGGCATGTTGGGCCCGTGCGGGCCGCTGCATGCCGGCCGCAAAGCGGCCGCGCCGGTGCGCCCAGGCCTGGGCCAGTGACTGGCCCAGCGCCGTGGCCGCGGCCTCGCCGCCCAGGCCAGGGGTCAACCGCACCAGCGTGTCGCCGGCTCCGCGCGCATACACGGCGTGGTAGCGGTGCTCGCTGGCGCCGCTGCCCGTGGCGTACAGCAGCTTGTGCACCAGGGTGCGGCTGGCATCGCCGGGCACGGTGTCGGCGCGCGACCAGAGCCAGGAGTGGCGGCGCGCAGTGATGCCGCCGTCCTGTACGGTCAAGGTCCAGCGGCGGGTGGCGGCATGCAGGGCCAACGCGGCCAGGCCGATCCAGGCGCCCGCCGCGAAGAACCCGCGGGGCAGCGCCAGGCCCTGTGCGCCCAGGCGCCCGTTGATGGCCGCCTCCAGCGCCAGCCCGGCGAGCACCAGGCCGGCGGCCCAGCGCCAGCCACTTTGGCTGAATTCGTAGGTCCATGCCTCTCGGGTCTCCTGCAGCGTGACCGCATGGGGCAATGGCAGGGGGCCTTCGTCCACGTCCTCGGCTTCGCCCAGGGGCGCAATGGGCACCACCTGCTTCCAGGCCGCGCGCCGGTCGAAGCGGTCGGGCAGTTCGTCGCCCCCGCCGAAGCCGCGCGGTGCGGCCTGCACGGGCAGGTCGTAGGTCAGCTCCACCGAGCCGCCGGGGCTGTGCAGCAGCTCCAGCCGCCAGTCCACACGCTCGCCCGAGCGCTGGGCGCCATGCGGGGGCGCATCGGCCGGCAGCTCGAAGCGCGCGACCAGCCGCAACCCGCCATCTGCGGTGCGCTGCATGCGCGCCGCTTCGGTGAAGGACTCGACGCAGCGCTCGGGCGAGCCGGAGCTCGATTCGTCCACCCGGTACTGGGCCAGGCGCAGCTGCGGGCGGTGGTCCTGCTGGTGGGCGGCGCGCTCGGGCAGCAGCAGCGTCAGCTCCACCGGGTGGCCGGCGCGCGGCTGGGACGGCAGCGCCGAGAGCGCCGCGCCCGCATAGCGCCAGGCCAGGCGCGCTTGGTGCAGCGCCAGGCCGATCAGGCCCACGCCCACCATGACGAAGATGGAGATGAAGGCCTTGGCGTACCAGGGCGCGCTGTTGCTGGCCCACAGCAGGGCGGCCATGGGGAAGGCGATGCCGCACCAGAAGACGGTGAAGAACCAGGTGGCGCCCGCCGACTTGCTGGCCGCGCCCTTTTGCAGGGGCTTGGGCGAAACGCCCTGCGCTGCCTCCTCCTTCCTGCCGCCCCCGCCCAGCAGGATATGCACGAAGAACCAGCCCGCCACCAGCCCCACGCCTGTGAAGACCAGGGCAAAGGGCACGCGGAAAATCTGCAGCCCCCAGCGGATGGAAGGGTCGATGAGGGCCTGCGCGGGCGCCTGCGGGTTGACCATGATGGTGATGGGATGCCCACGGGACTGGGCGCTTTGCAGCAGCCCGTGCCAGTGCTGGTGCCAGTCGCCGATGTTGTCGGCACCGGCCTCGGGGTCAAGCCCCACCCGGGTGCCCTCGTACTGCCGCCCCGCGAATTCGTAGCGGTAGCGGGCGTGCACCCGGTAGGTGGTGCTTTCGCTCGACGTGTGGCGCTTGAGCTCGGTGCCCAGCACCTGGGCCGCCACCGGCTGCCAGCTGCGCACCTCCAGCGCCGCGCGGAGCGTGTGCGCCAGGGGCTGGATCCCCGCGAAGTAGCCGCCCAGGCCAAAGGCCGCTGCGAAGAGCCCGCTGAACAGCAGCATCCCCAGGCGCTTGCCCAGGGTGTCTATCTCTTCGGGGTTGTTCTCTCTTGCCATGGATGTCCCTCCATTTCTTTTTGTTGTTGTTATGGGCGAAGAATGCAGGCCAATCATGACAATTGCATGACAAACCGGTGGCGACTGTGTTGCAAATACGTGGCAGCTCAGCCCTGCTGCAGCGCCTGCAGGTAGGCGCAGAACATGTCGGCCATGGCGTCGGCATAGGCCCCTATCTCGGCCTCGGTGCGCGGGCTGGCAGAGAAGCGGCTGCCCAGGGCGGCCATGGTTTCGGTGACCATGTCGCCCGCCAGCGCGCGTTGCGCGGCGGGAACCTCGGGCAACAGCTCCTGCATGAAGGCCTCGATGATGCCGTCGGCATTGGCACGCACGGCCTGCGCTTCGGGGGCATCGCGGTACAGCGGGGCCGCGTCGTGCAGGGCGCTGCGCATGCCGGCCTCCTCGCACTCCGAGCGAATGAAGGCATGCACCAGCGTGCGCAGGCGCACCAGCGGCGGCTGGCCGGCATCGCTGAGGATGCTGCGCAGCATGTCCTGTGTCTGCTGCCATTCGTTGGCCTGCAGGCGGAACAGGATGGCCGCCTTGTTGGGGAAGTACTGGTAGACCGAGCCGACGCTGACGCCGGCCTTCTCGGCCACGCGGGCGGTGGTGAAGCGCGCCGCCCCTTCCTTGGCCAGAACCTGAACAGCGGCCTCCAGGATGGCGGCCACAAGCCCGGCCGAACGGGCCTGCTGGGGCTGCTTTCTCGAGGAGATCTGGGGACGGCGGGCTTCGGTCATGGGGGTCCAAAAGGGCGGCAGCGAATGCGACTGGTGAATGCGACGAATTCATCGCATACTCAAAACGCGACGAATTGATCGCATTCTACGGGAGTGCCCACCAGGCGCTTCGATCCAGGACAAGTCCATGAACACACTGAACACCCTTCCCCTGGCGCCCCTGCTGGAGCGCCTGTTCGAGCAGGCCGATGCGGCCACCAGCCCGGCCCTGCCCGGCATCTCGCGCGAAGAGCGCGAGCGCCTGATGCACAGCAAGACCGAGTACCTCGATTTCTACAGCCGCATCAAGGACCTGTGGCTGCCGGTGTCGCGCAGCACGGGCACCCTGCTCTACTTACTGGCGCGCAGCACGGGCGCGCACCACATCGTCGAGTTCGGCACCTCGTTCGGCATCTCCACCCTGCACCTGGCCGCGGCGCTGCGCGACAACGGCGGCGGGCGCCTGATCACCAGCGAGTTCGAACCGAACAAGGTGGCCCGGGCGCGCGAGCACCTGGCCCAGGGCGACCTGGACGACCTGGTGGAGGTGCGCGAGGGCGATGCCCTGCACACCCTGTCCAGCGGCCTGCCCGAGGCCATCGACCTGCTGCTGCTCGATGGCGCCAAGGCCCTGTACGCCGACGTGCTGGCGCTGGTGGAGCCCCGCCTGCGCCCGGGCGCGCTGATCGTGGCCGACAACGCAGATTTCAGCCCCGACTACCTGGCGCGCGTGCGTGCGCCGGGCAGCGGCTACCTGAGCGTGCCCTTTGCCGGCGATGTGGAGCTGTCGATGCGACTGGGCTGAGCGGGCAGGCAAAGAAAAAGCGGCCCCGCGGGGCCGCTTTTTCTTGGGAAGGACCGGTCAACGGTCCCTCGGGGTGCCTATCAGGCGGCCACGCCGTCTGCCACGTCCTTGAACTCGGCGATCTTGTCGAAGTTCAGGTATTGGTAGATCTTGTCGCCGTTCTGGTTGATGACACCGATGTCGGCCAGGTACTCTTCCTTGGAAGGAATGCGGCCCAGCTTGGAGCAGATGGCCGAGAGTTCGGCCGAGCCCAGGTAGACGTTGGTGTTCTTGCCCAGGCGGTTGGGGAAGTTGCGGGTGCTGGTGGACATCACGGTGGCGCCCTCTTTCACCTGGGCCTGGTTGCCCATGCACAGCGAGCAGCCGGGCATTTCCATGCGGGCACCGGCCGCGCCGAACACGCCGTAGTGGCCTTCTTCGGTGAGCTGGTGCGCGTCCATCTTCGTGGGCGGGGCCATCCACAGCTTGACGGGGATGTCCTTCTTGCCTTCGAGCAGCTTGGAGGCTGCGCGGAAGTGGCCGATGTTGGTCATGCACGAACCGATGAACACTTCGTCGATCGCGGCGCCGGCCACGTCCGACAGCGTCTTGGCGTCATCGGGGTCGTTGGGGCAGCAGACGATGGGTTCGGTGATCTCGGCCAGGTCGATCTCGATGATTTCGGCGTAGTCGGCGTTCTCGTCGGGGGCCAGCAGCTGGGGATTGGCCAGCCAGGCTTCCATGGCCTTGATGCGGCGGCCGATGGTGCGTGCGTCGGCGTAGCCCTGGGCGATCATGTTCTTGAGCAGCACGATGTTCGAGTTGATGTACTCGATCACGGGTTCCTTGTTCAGGCGCACCGTGCAGCCGGCGGCAGAGCGCTCGGCCGATGCGTCGGACAGCTCGAACGCCTGCTCGACCTTCATGTCCGGCAGGCCTTCGATTTCCAGGATGCGGCCCGAGAAGATGTTCTTCTTGCCCTGCTTGGCCACGGTGAGGTGGCCGGCCTTGATGGCGTACAGCGGAATCGCGTGCACCAGGTCGCGCAGCGTGACGCCGGGCTGCATCTTGCCCTTGAAGCGCACCAGCACCGATTCAGGCATATCGAGGGGCATCACGCCCGTGGCGGCGGCAAACGCCACCAGGCCGGAGCCGGCAGGGAAGCTGATGCCGATGGGGAAGCGGGTGTGCGAGTCGCCGCCGGTGCCCACGGTGTCGGGCAGCAGCATGCGGTTGAGCCAGCTGTGGATGATGCCGTCGCCGGGCTTGAGCGAGATGCCGCCGCGCGTGCTGATGAAGTCGGGCAGCTCGTGGTGCATCTTCACGTCCACGGGCTTGGGGTAAGCGGCCGTGTGGCAGAAGGACTGCATCACCAGGTCGGAGCTGAAGCCCAGGCAGGCCAGGTCCTTCAGTTCGTCGCGGGTCATGGGGCCGGTGGTGTCCTGCGAGCCGACCGAGGTCATGCGTGGTTCGCAGTACGTGCCGGGCACCACGCCCAGGCCTTCGGGCAGGCCGCAGGCGCGGCCGACCATCTTCTGCGCCAGGGTGAAGCCCTTGCCGGTAGCGGCAGGCACCTGGGGCAGGCGGAACAGGGTGGAAGGTGCCAGGCCCAGGGCCTCGCGGGCCTTGGCCGTGAGGCCGCGGCCGATGATCAGCGGAATGCGGCCACCGGCGCGCACTTCGTCGAACAGCACTTCGCTCTTGACGGTGAACTCGGCGATGACCTGGCCGTCCTTCAGTGCCTTGCCGGCGTAGGGCAGCAGCTCGATCTCGTCGCCCATGTTCATCTGGCTCACGTCCAGCTCGATGGGCAGTGCGCCGGCATCTTCCATGGTGTTGTAGAAGATGGGAGCGATCTTGCTGCCCAGGCACACGCCGCCGAAGCGCTTGTTGGGCACGAACGGGATGTCTTCGCCCGTGAACCACAGCACGCTGTTGGTGGCCGACTTGCGGCTGGAGCCGGTGCCGACCACGTCGCCCACATAGGCCACCAGGTTGCCGCGGGCGCGCAGATCTTCAATGAACTTGATGGGGCCGCGCTTGCCGTCTTCTTCGGGCGTGATGCCGTCGCGCTTGTTCTTGAGCATGGCCAGGGCATGCAGCGGGATGTCGGGGCGGCTCCAGGCGTCGGGCGCGGGCGACAAGTCGTCGGTGTTGGTTTCGCCGGTGACCTTGAGCACGGTGAGCTTGATGCTCTGGGGCACTTCGGGGCGGCTGGTGAACCACTCGGCGTCGGCCCAGCTTTGCAGCACGGACTTGGCGAAGGTGTTGCCCTTGTCGGCCTTTTCCTTGACGTCATGGAACTGGTCGAACATCAAGAGCGTCTTCTTGAGCGCTTCGGCGGCGACGGAGGCCACGGCCGCGTCGTCCAGCAGGTCGATCAGGGGGGTGAGGTTGTAGCCGCCCAGCATGGTGCCCAGGAGCTGCGTGGCGCGCTCGCGGCCGATCAGCGTGCAGACTTCAGTACCGTGGGCCACGGCGGCCAGGTAGCTGGCCTTGACCTTGGCGGCGTCGTCCACACCGGCAGGCACGCGGTGCGTGATCAGGTCCACCAGCGTGGCCTCTTCACCAGCGGGCGGGTTCTTGAGCAGTTCGATCAGCTCGCCGGTCTGCTTGGCCGTCAGGGGCAGCGGTGGGATGCCCAGCGCGGCGCGCTCGGCCACATGGTCACGGTAGGCTTTCAACATCATTTTTCTCCGGTTGCGTTCTAAAGTGGGGTGGTTGCGCCGGGGCTGCACAGGCCGTGCGGCGCGGGGGTACCGTGTCTCGTCGGGTTCTGGTTATTTGGTGGTGGTGGCAGTGGCCGTGGCGGCAGGCGCGGGGTCAAACACGCTCTGGGGCGGCGCCTTCTTGGCGGCCTCGGCCACCAGGGTCTGCTCGGCGCTCATGCACTCGTCGGCCAGGCGCTGGCCGAGCTTCTGGTTCATGAGCATGGACTTGTTGGCGATCTGCAGCCACACGGCGCCGCCCTTCTGGTCTTCCAGACGCACGGCGCCGGTGCTGGTGACCACGGGGGTCATGTGGTACTTGAAGCCCTTGCCCTCGATGTGAAAGCGCCCGGGGATGGCGGGATCGGCCGTCACGTTGACGAAGGCGCCCAGCTCGCAGGCGATGCGGCCGGTGTGCACCTTCTGGGCGATGGCCTGTTCTTCGGGGCTCAGCGCGGCATCGGCCGCGATGAGGCCGGACGCCACCTGGTTGGCCGCCGTGTTCAGCTGCTGGCGGCTGCTGGTGGGCTCGGCCTTGGCGGTCTTCTTGGCAGGGGCCTTGTCCTTGGCCTCGGCGGTCTTGGCCGCGGGCTTGGCGGCCGGCTTGGCGGCAGCCGTTTCCTTCTTGGGAGCGGCTTCTTTCTTGGCAGCGGGCGCGCTCTTCTTGGCGGGCTCTGCAGCGGACTGCGCCAGGGCAAGGCCAGGGGCCACCAGCATCAGGGCGGACGTGAGAATCAGTGATTTCATGGGGAGAGTCCTGCTTAAGGTTTCAAGCGTGGTGGGGAGCGGGGGAAGCAAACCAGTGGGCCACTTCGGGCGGCAGTGCGCGCCCGGTCTGGTGGGCGCGTTCGAGCACCTGCCAGTAGTAGCGGTAGCTGGCGCGGTCGTGCAGGGTGCCATCGTGGCTGATGGGCGCCCAGTCGGCCTGCGCCGCGGAAACAGTGATGCGGGCGGCCACGTCGATCTCGTCCTGCTGCGGCGCGAAGGCCTGCAGGATGGGGCGGATCTGGCCGGGGTGGATGCTCCACATGCGGGTGTAGCCAAGTTCCTGCGAGGCGCGGGTGGCGGCGGCCTGCATGGCAGCGGTGTCGGAAAACTCGGTGACCACGCAGTGCGATGGCACCTTGCCGTGCGCGTGGCAGGCGGCAGCGATCTCGAGCTTGGCGCGCACCACCAGCGGGTGCTCGAACTGGCCGCGCGAGCCCATGGCCGCCGCGGGGATGGCACCGCCATGCGCGGAGACAAAATCCATGAGCCCGAAGCTGATGCTCTGCACGCGCGGGTGCGCGGCGATCTCGAAGGCGCGGTGCACGGCAGCGGGCGATTCGATCAGCACGTGCAGCGGCAGGTGGCCGGCCGATGCGGCCAGCAGCGCCTTCTCGGCGTGCAGCACGTCGTCGACCGACTCGACCTTGGGCACCATGATGTGCGACAGGCGGTGGCCGGCCTCGCCCGCAATGGTGGCCATGTCGTTGGCAAAGGCGGCGTGGTCCACGGTGTGCACGCGGGCAGCCACGCGCGCGCCATCGGCAGCGTTAAGCGCCAGCGATGCGACCAGGGCGGCGTGCTCGCGCTCCTGGCCCACGGGGGCGCCGTCCTCGCAGTCGAGCGTGACGTCGAACACGCAGTGGCCGAACTCGGCGCTCATCTCGGCCTGCAGCTGCAGGCTCTTTTTCATGCGCGCTTCAACGCCGCTGTAGTGGTCGCACACGGGCAGGCGCACAGCGGCTGCCTGGGCGCCCAACAATACGCTGGCAGGGTGTGCGGGTGCGGACACGGTGCTCATGATGGACGGCGCTGCGCAACGATGAACATGCGCGGAAAGGCCAGCAGGCGGTTGCCGTCGCTGCGCTCGGGGTAGGCCTCGGCGATGCGGCGCTCGTACTCGGCCAGGAAGCTGGCGCGCAGGGCGTCGTCCGGCAGCGCGTCGAGGAAGGGGCGCAGGCCGGTGCTGCGCAGCCAGTCGACGATGGAGCCGGCCGTGGGCATGACGTGCTGGTAGACGGTGTGCCACACGTCCACCTGGGCAGCCTCCCTGGCCAGCATGTCGTAATAGCCGCCGATGGTGGCCAGCTCGGTGCGCACGCTGTCGGCGTCGCCGATGGGCTCGCGCCAGGGCGACTGCCCGGCGATGTCGCGCATCAGGCGGTGCGAGGGTTGTTGCCGGTTGTCGGGCATCTGGATGGCCAGCACGCCGCCGGGGGCGAGCAGGCTGAACAACCGGGGAACCAGGGTTTCGTGCCCCGCCACCCATTGCAGGGCAGCGTTGGCGTAAATCAGGTCGGGTGCCACGGTGGGCACCCAGGTGGCGATGTCGCCTTGTTCGAAGGCCGTGCCGGGCAGGCGCTCGCGCGCGCTGGCCAGCATGGCCGCCGAGGTGTCGATGCCGGTGACCTGCGCCTTTGGAAAGCGCCGCACCAGCAGCTCGGTGGAATTGCCCGGCCCGCAGCCCAGGTCCACCACATGGGTGGCCTCTGCCAGGGGCACACGCGCCAGCAGCTCATCGGCCGGGCGCGTGCGCTCGTCCTCGAAGCGGCGGTAGAGCGCGGGGTTCCAGTCGGCCATGAAGGACTTTTGGCTACCGATTACAGCAGGTGCTTGACGCCGTCTTGCTCGCCTTGCAGCTCGGCCAGGGTCTTGTCGATGCGCTCTTGCGAGAAGGCGTCGATCTCCAGGCCTTCGACCAGCTTGTACTCGCCGTTTTCGCAGGTGACGGGGAAGCCGAACATGGTGTCCTTGGGGATGCCGTACTGGCCGTCCGATGGGATGCCCATGGTGACCCACTTGCCGTTGGTGCCCAGGGCCCAGTCGCGCATATGGTCGATGGCGGCGTTGGCAGCCGAAGCAGCCGACGACAGGCCGCGCGCTTCGATGATGGCGGCGCCACGCTTGCCCACGGTGGGCAGGAAGGTGTTGGCGTTCCATTCCTGGTCGTTGATCATCTTGGCGACGCTTTCGCCGTTGATGGTGGCGAAACGGTAGTCGGCGTACATCGTGGGCGAGTGGTTGCCCCAGACGGTCAGCTTCTCGATGTCGGCCACGGCCTTGCCGGTCTTGGCAGCGATCTGGCTGGCAGCGCGGTTGTGGTCCAGGCGCAGCATGGCGGTGAAGTTCTTGCGTGGCAGGTCAGGTGCCGACTTCATGGCGATGTAGGCGTTGGTGTTGGCAGGGTTGCCGACAACCAGCACCTTCACGTTGCGCGAAGCCACGGCGTTCAGGGCCTTGCCCTGTGCCGTGAAGATGGCGCCGTTGACGGCCAGCAGCTCGGCGCGTTCCATGCCTGGGCCACGTGGGCGCGAACCGACCAGCAGCGCGTAGTCGGCGTCCTTGAAGGCGGTCATCGGGTCGCTGTGGGCTTCCATGCCGACCAGCAGCGGGAACGCGCAGTCGTCCAGCTCCATCATCACGCCCTTGAGCGCCTTCTGGGGGCCTTCGACAGGAACTTCGAGCAGTTGCAGAATGACCGGCTGGTCCTTGCCCAGCATTTCGCCGGAGGCGATACGGAACAGCAGTGCGTAACCGATTTGACCAGCGGCGCCGGTGACGGCAACGCGAACGGGCTTCTTGCTCATGGTGAGAACTCCAGGGAAGTGAGGAAATCAGGGGGTGTGTGCAACGCAAGCACCAGCGCCTGTTACCAGCAGCCCGTGCCCCGCAAAACAGCCTTGGAGTGTACCGCCGATTCAATACCCCGGTCAATTTGTCTTATGTCTTATATAAGATATGATCGGGACCCTGAAAAAGCAAACTGGGGAAGGTGTGCGCCTGCCCGTTCGCAGCGCACCACACGCCCCCAGAAACAGCCCCATTCTCGACTGCCATGTCCTCGCTACCGCTCAACGCCGACACCCCTGCACAGCCCGCGGCCAGCGCGGGGTCTGCCACGCCGGCTTTCAGCCCGCTGTACCAGCAGATCAAGGGCCTGATCCTGCAAAGCCTGCAGCAGGGCGAGTGGAAGCCCGGCGAGGCCATTCCCAGCGAGATGGAGCTGGCCGCGCGCTTTCGCGTGAGCCAGGGCACAGTGCGCAAGGCCATCGACGAGCTGGCGGCCGAGAACCTGGTGATGCGCCGCCAGGGCAAGGGCACCTTCGTGGCCACGCACGCCGAGCAGCATGTGCAGTACCGCTTCCTGAAGCTCATGCCCGACACCGGCGACGCCCGCGTGGAGGGCCGCGCCCAGCGCCAGGTGATCGACTGCAAGCGCGTGCGCGCCAGCGCCGACGTGGCGCGCGCGCTGGCGCTGCGCAGCGCCGACCCGGTGGTGCAGGCGCGGCGCGTGCTGTCGTTTGCGGGCGTGCCCACCATCCTCGAGGACATCTGGCTGCCGGGCCAGGCTTTCAAAGGGCTGACGGCAGACCAGCTGGCCAGCTACCAGGGCCCGACCTACGCGATGTTCGAAATCGATTTCGGCGTGCGCATGGTGCGCGCCGAGGAGAAAATACGAGCCGTGTTGCCTGATACCGAACAGGCTGCGGTGCTGAAGGTGGCACCGGGCACGCCGCTGCTCAGCGTGGAGCGCATTGCGTATACCTACAACGACGTTCCGATGGAGTTACGGCGCGGGCTGTACCTCACGGACACCCACCACTACCGTAATGAACTGAGCTGACACTACCCTGGCAACTGAGCGGAAATGTCGGCATTAGGGGCGACTTGAAACCGCGTGTGTTGCGTTGCAATAGAATTTTGCGTTCTTTGCATGTCCAAATTACAAAGCAGTTACATCCACGAAAGCACAAAACATGACCGAACTCGCCAAAAAACGGCCTGAATTCCGCAACATCAATGCCTTCAAGGACCTGACCACCTACCGCATGACTCCTGCAGCGTGGGTCTCGATCCTGCACCGCGGCAGCGGGCTGATCATGTTCCTGTTGCTGCCTTTCATCATCTGGATGTTCGACACCTCGGTGTCGTCCGAAATCTCGTTCGCCCGCTTCACCGCTGCGTTCAACATCGGCATCGGCTTCGTGCCCGGCTGGTTCGTCAAGCTCGCGGCCCTGGCCCTGATCTGGTCGTACTTGCACCACTTCACCGCCGGCCTGCGCCACCTGTGGATGGACGTGAGCCACAGCGCCGTGAACAAGCAGTTCGGCAAGACTTCGGCCCTGGCCGTGCTCGCCATCAGCATCCCCCTGACCCTGGTGCTGGGTGCCAAGCTGTTCGGCCTGTACTGACCGCTCGACAAACCCCATAAAAAAAAGGCAGCGGCCGCTGCCCCAAGTGCCCCACGCAGAACAAGACAAAAGGAAAACATCCATGTCCGTCAATTACGGTTCCAAGCGCGTCGTCGTCGGCGCCCACTATGGCCTGCGCGACTGGCTCAGCCAGCGCGTTACCGCCATCCTGATGGCGCTGTTCACGCTGGCCCTGCTGGTCCAGGTGATCTTCAACAAGGGCCCCATGGGCTACGACAAGTGGGCCGGCATCTTCTCGGCCCAGTGGATGAAGGTGCTGACCTTCACCGTGATCATTTCGCTGGCCTGGCACGCCTGGGTCGGCGTGCGCGAAGTCCTGATGGACTACATCAAGCCCGTGGGCCTGCGCCTGGTGCTGCAGGTTTTCACCATCGTCTGGCTCGTCGGCTGCGCCGGCTGGGGCATCCAGGTTCTGTGGCGTCTCTGATTGATCCCCCCGCGACTGAAGGCAAACAACAATGAGCTACTCCAAAGCTAACATCACCAAGCGCAAGTTCGACGTCGTCATCGTCGGCGCCGGCGGCTCCGGCATGCGCGCCTCGCTGGAACTGTCCCGCGCAGGCCTGAACGTGGCCTGCCTGTCCAAGGTCTTCCCCACCCGCTCGCACACGGTGGCAGCGCAGGGCGGCGTGTCCGCATCGCTGGGCAACATGAGCGAGGACAACTGGCACTACCACTTCTACGACACCATCAAAGGCTCGGACTGGCTGGGCGACCAGGACGCCATCGAGTTCATGTGCCGCGAAGCACCGAACGTGGTGATCGAGCTCGAACACTTCGGCATGCCGTTCGACCGCAACCCCGACGGCACCATCTACCAGCGCCCCTTCGGTGGCCACACCGCCAACTACGGTGAAAAGCCGGTGCAGCGCGCCTGCGCCGCGGCCGACCGCACCGGCCACGCCATGCTGCACACGCTGTACCAGCAGAACGTGAAGTCCAAGACCAACTTCTTCGTGGAGTGGATGGCGCTGGACCTGATCCGCAACACCCAGGGCGACGTGGTCGGCGTGACCGCGCTGGAGCTGGAAACCGGCGACCTGTACGAGCTGCACGCCAAGGCCGTGCTGCTGGCCACCGGCGGCGCGGGTCGCATCTTCGCGGCATCGACCAACGCCTTCATCAACACCGGCGACGGCCTGGGCATGGCGGCACGCGCCGGCATCCCGCTGCAGGACATGGAGTTCTGGCAGTTCCACCCCACCGGCGTGGCCGGCGCGGGCGTGCTGCTGACCGAAGGCTGCCGCGGCGAAGGCGCCATCCTGCTCAACAGCAATGGCGAGCGCTTCATGGAGCGCTATGCGCCCACCCTGAAGGACCTGGCACCGCGTGACTTCGTGTCGCGCTCGATGGACCAGGAAATCAAGGAAGGCCGTGGCTGTGGTCCGAACAAGGACTACATCCTGATGAAGCTGGACCACCTGGGCGCGGACACCATCCGCAAGCGCCTGCCATCGGTGGAAGAGATCGGCCACAACTTCGCCAACGTGGACATCACCAAGGAACCGATCCCTGTGGTGCCCACCATCCACTACCAGATGGGTGGCATCCCCACCAACATCAACGGCCAGGTCGTGGTGCACGACGGCCAGCAGAACCACGTGGTCAACGGCCTCTACGCCGTGGGCGAATGCTCGTGCGTCTCGGTGCACGGCGCCAACCGCCTGGGCACCAACTCGCTGCTGGACCTGCTGGTCTTCGGCAAGTCGGCCGGCAAGCACATCGTGAGCTACGTGAAGGGCTTTGGCGACAACCTGGCCGTGCCTGCCGACGGTGCAGAGCGCACCCTGGCGCGCCTGAACCAGCTACAGGACTCGACTGAAGGCATCTACGCCCAGGACGTGGCCAACGACATCCGCTCGAGCATGCAGCAGCACGCCGGCGTGTTCCGCACGCAGGCCAGCATGGACGAAGGCACGGTCAAGATCAACGCCATCCGCGAACGCGTGGGCGGCGTGACCCTGAAGGACAAGTCCAAGGTCTGGAACACGGCCCGCATGGAAGCCCTGGAAGTCGACAACCTGATCGAAGTGGCCCAGGCCACGATGACCTCGGCCGCGGCCCGCCGCGAATGCCGTGGCGCGCACACGGTGTACGACTACGAGCACCCTGCCGACCACGCCGAGTTCCCGCTGGGCCGCAACGACAAGGAGTGGATGAAGCACACCCTGTGGCACAGCGCGAACAACAGCCTGACCTACAAGCCTGTGAACCTCAAGCCCCTGACGGTGGACAGCGTGCCTCCCAAGGTCCGTACGTTCTGATTCAGCAGCAGCCTCACGAAAGAACAACATGAAGCGCACCTTTCAAATCTACCGCTACGATCCGGACAAGGACGCCAAGCCCTACATGCAGACCATCGAGATCGAACTCGACGGCCACGAGCGCATGCTGCTGGACGCCCTGGTCAAGCTCAAGGAGCAGGACCCGAGCCTGTCGTTCCGCCGTTCGTGCCGCGAAGGCGTGTGCGGCTCGGACGCGATGAACATCAACGGCAAGAACGGCCTGGCGTGCCTGACGAACATGAACACCCTCAAGGGCACCATTGTTCTGAAGCCCCTGCCCGGCCTGCCGGTGATCCGCGACCTGATCGTGGACATGACGCAGTTCTTCAAGCAGTACAACTCGATCAAGCCCTACCTCATCACCGAGGACCTGGCCCCCGAGAAGGAACGCCTGCAGAGCCCCGAAGAGCGCGAAGAGCTCAACGGCCTGTACGAGTGCATTCTGTGCGCGAGCTGCTCCACGAGCTGCCCGAGCTTCTGGTGGAACCCCGACAAGTTCGTGGGCCCCGCCGGCCTGCTGCAGGCCTACCGCTTCATCGCCGACAGCCGCGACGAAGCCACGGGTGCGCGCTTGGATAACCTGGAAGACCCGTACCGCCTGTTCCGCTGCCACACCATCATGAACTGCGTGGACGTGTGCCCCAAGGGCCTCAACCCCACGATGGCCATCGGCAAGATCAAGGAACTGATGGTGCGCCGCACTGTCTGACCCTCTTGAGACCCGTACTGCCATGTCCGAGACCCTGACCCCCGTCGCCCAGACGCCGGCCCCTACCGACCTGCTGGACGACCGCGAGCGTGCCAAGCTGCACTGGCGCTCGCGCCGCGGCCTGCTGGAGAACGATCTCTACATCGAGAACTTCTTCGCGCTGCACGGGGCCACCATCAACTGGCGTCAGGCCTACGGCATGACCCAGTTGATGGACCTGGCAGACAACGACCTTTTGGACCTGGTGCTCGCCCGCCGTGAGCCCGAAGGTCCGCTCGATACAGAAGAAGTGCGTGAAGTACTCGGCATGCTGCGGCTCAGTGGTGGCGCAGCGCGGCCCCGGGCCTGACCTGGAGACAGGGCCCCTTACCACCGGAATTCCGGCAAACCTACCCAAGGAAAGTAACAATGAAGCTAGCTGACAACAAAGCCACCCTGTCGTTCAGTAACGGCAGCCCCAGCGTGGACCTGCCGGTCTACCAGGGCAGCATTGGCCCGGATGTCATCGACATCCGCAAGCTGTACGCGCAAACGGGCATGTTCACCTATGACCCGGGCTTCCTGTCGACGGCAGCGACCCAGTCGGCCATCACCTACATCGATGGCGACAAGGGCGAACTGCTGTACCGCGGCTACCCCATTGAGCAGTTGGCCCAGAACTGCGACTTCCTGGAAACCTGCCACCTGCTGCTGTACGGTGACCTGCCCAACGAAGCCCAGAAGACCGACTTCACCAGCCGCGTGACCAACCACACCATGGTCAACGAGCAGATGCAGTTCTTCCTGCGTGGCTTCCGCCGCGACGCGCACCCCATGGCCGTGCTGACCGGCCTGGTGGGCGCCCTGTCGGCCTTCTACCACGACAGCACGGACATCAACAACCCGCAGCACCGTGAGATCGCCGCCATCCGCCTGATCGCCAAGATGCCCACCCTGGTGGCCATGGCGTACAAGTACGGCGTGGGCCAGCCCTACATGTACCCGCAGAACAACCTGAGCTACGCAGGCAACTTCCTGCGCATGATGTTCGGCACGCCCTGCGAAGAGTACAAGGTCAACCCCGTGCTGGAACGCGCGCTGGACCGCATCTTCATCCTGCACGCAGACCACGAGCAGAACGCATCGACCTCGACCGTGCGCCTGTGCGGCTCGTCGGGCACCAACCCGTTTGCAGCCATCGCCGCCGGCGTGGCCTGCCTGTGGGGCCCTGCCCACGGCGGCGCCAACGAAGCAGCGCTGAACATGCTGTATGACATCCAGGCCCAAGGCGGCGTGGAAAAGATCGGCGAGTTCATCAAGCAGGTCAAGGACAAGAACTCCGGCGTCAAGCTCATGGGCTTTGGCCACCGCGTGTACAAGAACTACGACCCCCGCGCCAAGCTCATGCAGGAAACCTGCAACGAAGTGCTGGCCGAACTGGGCCTGGAAAACGACCCCCTGTTCAAGCTGGCCAAGGAACTGGAAAAGATCGCCCTGGAAGACGACTACTTCGTGCAGCGCAAGCTCTACCCGAACGTGGACTTCTACTCCGGCATCGTGCAGCGCGCCATCGGCATCCCCGTGAACCTGTTCACCGGCATCTTCAGCCTGGCCCGCACCGTCGGCTGGATCGCCCAGCTGAACGAAATGATCGGCGACCCCGAGTACAAGATCGGCCGCCCACGCCAGCTGTTCACGGGCTCCGTGCGCCGCGACGTGCCGCCACTGAACAAGCGTTGATTGAGCGCTTGGCGCTGCGCTTTGAAGGCTTCGGTCTTCTTGGCACAGACAGGAAAGCCCGCTTCGGCGGGCTTTTTTATTGGGCTGATTTATCCATACTCCACGCCACAACAGTACGCTTGTCCGCTCGCATTGGGTGAAAGCAGCCGCAATTCGACAAAGGCATCAGGAGGCCTAAGTGCCACAGCGCTTCTTCAGTCATGGAAGTACTCAGTTCCTCGGCCCGCGATGAACAGGCCCGAAGGCAGCTGCGTATTACGGCCCTCCTGGACATCCGGTTCGGCACCGTGAACACCGAGCTCGACACCGTGGCCACAGGTGAGCAGAGGGCAGGCCAACCCATCGCGGAGGAGCAATTTGGGCTGTGGGCTAGACTTCCGCTTTCGGCCAGCAGCGGACGTTCACCTGTGCTATCCACCGCCGCTGGGCACCGCAGGGTGCTGCCCCGAAAAAAAAGTCGCCCGAAGATCGTACACACCACGGCCGCCGCGCGGGCCTGCCCCACCCATCGCCCAATCTCACCCAACTGGGTGCGCGCGCTACCTTTGTGACACCCGACACAGACGGATCACCGCTGTTCGACAAAGATTGGTCTACCCCCTTACGTGCGCACCGCACCGCTGCGCGCGCTGCACAAGGCGGGCTGTCTTTTTTATCATTTGAACCGAGAGGGTTTCGACCATGCCAGTGACGACCACCGCCGCCCCCCCAATGTCCAGCCCTTCGCGCGCCCCGCGCCAGCGTCAACAGCACCCCCGCAGTGGCCGCGCACCTGCGGCCCGCCTGGCGCTGGCGGCACTGCCGCTGTTGCTGTTGGTGGCATGCGGTGGCGGTGGTGACGATGCCGAGCCGGTGACCCCGCCGCCGGTGGTGGTGCCCGTCACCGGCTACACCGTGGGAGGTACCGTCGCAGGCCTGGGCGAGGGGCGCAACCTGGTACTGCAGGTGCAGGGGGCAGACGATTTGACCGTTGCCGCCAACGGCAGCTTCGTGATGGGGCGCCGCTTCGAGAGGTCCGGCATTGCCGTCGTCACCGTGGCCTCGCACCCCGAAGGCCAGCGCTGCAACGTGGCGCAGCCAACGCAAGTCGTGAACGAAGCCAACATCACCAACGTGTCCGTGCGCTGCGAGACCCTGCCCGCCGGCACCCGCAACCTGAGCGGCGTGGTCACGGGCCTGGTGCCGCGCAGCCCGCTGGTGCTGCAGAACAACCAGGGCGACGACCTGACCATCAAGGCCGATGGGCGCTTTTTCTTCAACACGGCGGTCGCCAGCGGCGCCACCTACGCGGTGCAGGTGCAGACGCAGCCGGCCGGCCAGACCTGCAGCGTGGCCAACGCCAGCGGCACGGTGGGCAGCAGCAGCGACGTGCGCTCGGTGCAGGTCACCTGCACCGGCCTGCCCCAGGCCGCGCCCGAGGGCGCCTGGGCTTCCGAGTATTGCTCCTCGGGCTTCGACGTCAGCACGCGCGAGTATTTGAACATTGTGCGTGAAGGAGATTTGCGTGCCATCGCTACCCAGGGCTCGGTAACCAGGTGGGGCCTGTTCTGCAGCCCCGGCAGCGAGGCGCTGACCGGCCGGCCAGCGGTACGCGTCGAGTTCGACCGGCAGGAAACCCGCGGCTCCCTCACCGCCTTCTGGGGCATGCAGACCAGCAGCGCGGGCACCAAACGCGTGGTGTGGGCGCGCAAGGGTCCCTACCTGTGCCTGCTCCCGCGCAAGACGTTCGACCAGCCCGACCCCGTCAAGGACTACCCCACCATCGCTAGCGTGGAGCAGGACACGGACGAGTCCATCCAGGCGAAGGTTTGCTATTTGAAGTCGCCCAGCTGAGGCGCCTGGGACAAGGCAGGCCCGGGGCCAGGCCGGAGTGCGCTGGCCGGCTGCCGGCCGTTGCACCCTGCCCGGCAGGTGCCTGCCCGCAGACGCTGTGGCTCCACCTGCGCTGTCCACAGAGCTGCTTGCGCTTCGGGCCACCATCGCGCACGTAGATGGCGGGCGGAGGGGGCCGTGGCGCACCTGTTGCGCCTTGCGCATTTTTGTAGCCCGCCCGCAGGCTGCGCCGCCTGTGAAGGCAGGATTTCAGACCTGCAAAAAACCCTCTTGAAACTCTTTTGGCCGGCTCTATTTTTCCTTCCGAGCCGGCCAGGACGGTGTCCTGCCGGTGTGTTCATCAACCCACCCCTTGGAGGACCCACCATGTATGCATCGCTGTTGAATCATCCAGGCAGCCTGTTCGGTCATTTCGAGCGGCTGCGCCGTGAACTCGACGACGTGTTCGGCGCTGCCAGCCTGCCGAGCGCCATCCGATCCGTTGCCTCTGGCACCTTGCCGGCCCTGAACGTGGGGCGCACGCCGTCGAGCGTGGAGGTGTATGCCTTCGTGCCCGGCCTGGATCCGTCGAAGATCGACGTGGACCTGGACCGGGGCATTTTGCGCATCTCGGGCGAGCGGGCCAGCACCATTCCGCAGAACGACTCCAGCGTGCAGGTCTATGCGCGCGAGCGGCGCAACGGCGCGTTCTCGCGCACCGTTTCGCTGCCGGACGACATCGACCCCGAAAAGGTGAGCGCGAGCTACCGGGACGGCGTGCTGCAGGTGAGCATCGCCCGCAAGGAAGCGCCCCAGCCCACGCGCATTGCCATCCACTGAAGGCCGACGGAACCCACAAACCATCGAGGAGAACCCATCATGACGCAGCAACAGCAACAACAAGTCGCCACCACCACCGGCGCTGCCGCCGCCAACGCCCGTGGCAACAGCGCGGTGGAGCAGGATCTGCAGCATTCGGTGCTGCCGGCCGTGGACGTGTTCGAGAACCCGCATGGCATCACCTTGCTGGCCGACATGCCCGGCGTGCCGCGTGAGCAACTGGATATCAAGGTGGAGGGCGAATCGCTCTTGATCGAGGGCACGGTGCAAACCCGCATGCCGGAGGGCCTGGAGGCGGTGCATGCCGAGGTGCGCGTACCGCGCTACCGCCGTAGCTTCGTGCTCAGCCGCGAGCTGGACACCGCCGGCATCCAGGCACAGCTCAAGGATGGCGTGCTGTCACTGCACATTCCGAAGAAGGCCCATGCGCAGGCGCGCAAGATTCCCGTGGCGATCCACTGAGCTGCGGGGGGGCACACAACACCACCATTGCCGGAGAATGAACATGAACCCTATGGCAGCAAAACCTAAGCAGGGTGTGGGCTCCCTGTGGAGCGAAATGTCCAGCAGCTGGCGTGGCCTGTTAGCCCGGGCCCGGCAGGCCTGGGTCCAGCACAAGCCGCCGCTGCGGGCGCCAGTTGGCCGAGCAGCCGATGATGAAGCCGGCCCGTTGCGCAACCCGGTGTCACGCATCAAGGGCTGGGCCTTCATGTCCGCCGCGGTGCTGGAGGATGAGCGCGCAGTGATCGTGCGGATCGATGCGCCGGGCATGCAGCGCGAGGATTTCAGCATCGAGGTGCAGGAGCGCGCGCTGAAGGTGCGGGGCGTGCGGCGCTCACAGTTCCACCAGGCCCGCACAGGCGGGTGGCAGGTGTCGCAGTGGGCTTACGGCTCGTTCTGCCGCTACCTGGCACTGCCTGCGCGCGTGCAGGCCGCGCAGGGCGTGGCCGTGTACCGCGACGGGGTGTTGCGCATCGAGATACCGAAAGCCGAGCGCGATGCCGTGAGGCACATTCCGGTGCGGTCAGCCTGACCGCGGCCAGGGCCCTGTGGGAGCAGCAGCGGGACCAGTAGGCCCGCAGGCTCCCAAGGGGTTGCGCGGCGGGCCGTCTCACTCAACGCGCCGACATGGTTCTTGAAATCACCATGGCAGCCCTTATTTCCACGGGCATCAAAAAAATTCTGGAGCACATGCCATGCCTATCGAGTTCCTTCGTGAAATTGCCGATGCCGAGTTGCCGCTCGGTGTGTCGGACGAGGGCCAGATCGACAAGCTCAGGGTGTTGGCGGCTGCGGGGATGGTCACGGCATCGTTGCCGCCAGCGGGCACTGGCGGGCCGGCCCAGGTGCTGACCGTGACGGGCCTGGGTCGCGCCACGCTCAAGGTGCGCGAGTTGCGCCGGCAGGAGCCCCTGCTGATGCACTTCACCTGAGCCCCAGGGGGCACGGCCCGGGCCGTGCCCTACCCTTGTTTCAGTCCCGCTCAGGACTGCTGCGATTCAGCGGCGCCCCGGCCCGCCAAACCGCTCCCGATACGCCTGCGGCGTGATCCCCAGGTGCCGCACAAACAGCTGCCGCAGCGCCTGCTCCGACCCCATGCCCACGCGCGCGGCCACGGTTTTCAGCGGCAAAGCGGCCTGCGGCTGGGATGTTGACTCCAGCAACCGCCGCGCCCCTTCCAGCCGCGCGGCATCGACAAACGCCGATGGAGTTTGCCCCGTCTCCTGCACGAACACCCGCCGAAAGTGCCGCTCGCTCATGGCCGCGCGGGCGGCCAGAGCGGCCAGGGGCATGGGCTCGGCCAAGTTCTCAAGCACCCAGGTCTGCACGGCCTGGATGTCGCGGTGGGCGGTGCCCTGGCTGGCCAGTTGCACGCTGAACTGGGATTGCCCGCCGGGGCGCTTGAGGTACATGACCAGGTCGCGCGCCACCTCCAGCGCCAGGGCGTGGCCAAAATCTTCTTCCACCAGGGCCAGGGCGAGATCGATGCCGGCGGTGACGCCGGCGGATGTCCACAGCGCGCCGTCGCGCACGTAGATGGCGTCGGGGTCCACGTCGATGGCGGGGTAGCGCTGGCGCAGCAGGGCGGCCACGCTCCAGTGGGTGGCGGCGCGCCGGCCGTCGAGCAAACCGGCGGCGGCCAGGAAGAAGCTGCCGGAGCACAGGGCGATCATGCGGCCCACCCGCGGGGCCACGCGGGCGGCCCAGGCGACGAGGTCGGGCGAGGCGGCGAGCACCTGCTCGATGTTGCGCGAGCCGACCAGCACCACGGTGCAGCCGGGGCCGCCCTCTCCTTCTTGCTGTCGTTGCTCCAGCTCGGCAAGGGTGTGGGTGGCCGTGAGGGCCATCAGGGTGTCGGACTGCACGGCCCCCGCCTGGGCCGCGACCACGCGCACCACGTAGCCGTCGGGCCGGCCGTGCTGGCGCAGGTGGACGTTGGCGTAGTCGAACACGGACATGGGGCCCACGGCCTCCAGCGCCTTGAAGCCGGGGTAGACGACGAGGTCGATGCGGTGGGGCTGGCCGGCGGGGTGGTGATGGTGCTGATCCATGGGGTCGGGGATGCGGGAAACGGCGCCCGACTATACGGGAGGCCATGTCCGCCAAGGCCATGAACGATGGAATTCGGCCATACCCCCAAGGTCTGCGGCCATGGGTTTCTGCATGCGCTGCACATGGCCTACAGTCATGCAGTCCACCCGTGCCCGGAGGTCGCAGAACCTCAGGCCCCCTCCCCTTTACCAACCCATTACCCCAACACCATGACCATCAAATCCAAAGCCGCCGTGGCCTTCAAGGCCGGAGAACCCCTGCAGATCGTCGAGATCGACGTGGCGCCGCCCAAGAAGGGCGAGGTGCTGATCCGCATCACCGACACGGGCGTGTGCCACACGGATGCCTTCACCCTGAGCGGTGACGACCCCGAGGGCCTGTTCCCCGTGGTGCTGGGCCATGAGGGCGCGGGCATTGTGGTGGAGGTGGGCGAAGGCGTGACCAGCGTGAAGCCGGGCGACCATGTGATTCCGCTGTACACCGCAGAGTGCGGCGAGTGCCTGTTCTGCAAGAGTGGCAAGACCAACCTGTGCGTAGCGGTGCGCGCCACGCAGGGCAAGGGCGTGATGCCCGATGGCACGACGCGTTTCAGCTACAACGGCCAGCCGATCTACCACTACATGGGCTGCTCGACCTTCAGCGAGTACACGGTGGTGGCCGAGGTGTCGCTGGCCAAGATCAACCCCAAGGCCAACCCCGAGCAGGTGTGCCTGCTGGGCTGCGGCGTGACCACGGGCCTGGGCGCGGTGAAGAACACGGCCAAGGTGCAGGAGGGCGACACGGTGGCAGTGTTCGGCCTGGGCGGCATTGGCCTGGCGGTGATCCAGGGCGCCAAGCTGGCCAAGGCGGGGCGCATCATCGCCATCGATACCAACCCGAGCAAGTTCGACCTGGCCAAGACCTTTGGTGCCACGGACTGCATCAACCCCAAGGATTTTGACAAGCCGATCCAGCAGGTGATCGTGGAGATGACGACCTGGGGCGTGGACCATTCGTTCGAGTGCATCGGCAACGTGAACGTGATGCGTGCGGCGCTGGAATGCGCGCACCGCGGCTGGGGGCAGTCGGTGATCATCGGCGTGGCGGGTGCGGGGCAGGAAATCTCGACCCGCCCCTTCCAGCTGGTGACGGGCCGCAAGTGGCTGGGCACGGCCTTTGGCGGCGTGAAGGGCCGCAGCGAGTTGCCCGGCATGGTGGAAGACGCCATGGCCGGCAAGATCCAGCTGGAGCCGTTTGTGACGCACACCATGGGCCTCAAGGACATCAACGAAGCGTTCGATTTGATGCACGAGGGCAAGTCCATCCGCTCGGTTGTGAAATACGCCGCTTGAGGCTCTGCTGAACATGTCCACGTCGTTTGAACTGCTCAGCGAGCACGCCTGCTTTGGCGGCGTGCAGCGCTTTTACCAGCACGCCTCCACCGAGATCGGGCTGCCAATGAAGTTCTCGGTTTACCTGCCGCCAGCGGCGCAGCAGGGGCCCGTGCCGGCCCTGCTGTACCTGGCGGGGCTGACCTGCACCGAAGAGACCTTCATGGTCAAGGCCGGGGCGCAGCGCCTGGCGGCCGAGCTGGGCCTGGCGCTGATCGCGCCCGACACCAGCCCGCGCGGCGCCAATGTGCCGGGCGAAGCCGAAAGCTGGGACTTTGGCGTGGGCGCGGGCTTCTACCTCGACGCCACGGCCGAGCCCTGGGCGCGCCACTGGCGCATGGAAAGCTATGTGATGAAGGAGCTGCTGCCGCAGGTGGCGGCGCAGCTGCCCGTGGATGGCGAGCGCCTGGGCATCTTCGGCCACTCGATGGGTGGGCATGGCGCGCTGACGCTGGCGCTGCGCCACCCGGGGCGGTTCAAGAGTGTGTCGGCGTTTGCGCCGATCTGCGCGCCCACGCAGTGCCCCTGGGGCGAGAAGGCCTTCACCGGCTACCTGGGTGCGGACCGCACGGCCTGGATCGAGCACGATGCCACGGTGCTGATGCAGCACCAGCCGGTGGCGCCCTACCCTGAGGGCATCCTGATCGACCAGGGGCTGGCCGACAAGTTCTTGCCCACGCAGCTGAACCCGCGCCTGTTTGAGGAGGCCTGCCAGGCCATTAGCCAGCCGCTCACGCTGCGCCAGCACGCGGGCTATGACCACGGGTACTACTTCATCCAGAGCTTCATGGCGGACCACCTGGCGCACCACGCCGGGCTGCTGGCAGCGGGCTGAAGGCTGGGCGCGCGGTCAGTGCACCGCGCCGCCGCCGGCCTTGATGTCATGCGCCACCGCGAGCGAGGTGGCGGCCATGGTGCGCACCGCCTGTGTCACCGTTTCGCGGGCCAGGCTGGGCGCGCCGGGGTGGTGCGTGGCCATGCTGGGCAGGTAGGGCACATGGATGAAACCGCCACGCAGGGCCGGCCTGCGCGTGGCGATGTGGTGTGCCAGCGCGTAGAAGATGGCATTGCAGTTGTAGGTGCCGGCCGTTTGCGATACCGATGCGGGAATGCCCTGCTCGCGCAGCGCCGCCACCAGCGCCTTGATGGGCAGGGTGGAGAAATACGCGGCCGGGCCGCCGGGCACCACGGGCTCGTCCACCGGCTGGCGACCCGCGTTGTCGGGGATGCGCGCGTCCACGATGTTGATGGCCACGCGCTCCACCGTGATGTCGGCGCGCCCGCCGGCCTGGCCCAGGCAGAGCACCAGCACCGGGTCGAGCTCTTCGATGGCGGCGATCAGCACGGGGCCCACCTCGGCAATCACGCAGGGCAGCTGGCGTGCCACCAGGCGGTAGTCGCCGCCGATGCGCTCGCCATCGAGCACGCGCACGGCCTCCCAGGAGGGGTTGATGGTTTCGCCATCGAAGGGTTCGATGCCGGTGATGAGGATGTTGCGGGTCATGGGGTGGCCATCCTAGGCCGGAGCGCGCCGGCAGGGAAATGGATTTCCGGCATGCGTCGTATCCACGGCGTGAATGGAGGGTGCTGCATTGCACTTGGGTTAGATTGAGGCCATGAACCTCGCCGCGATGGACCTGAACCTGCTGCTCACGTTCGAGGCGCTGTACGAGACCGGCAGCGTGACCCTGGCCGGCCAGCGCCTGAACCGGGCGCAACCCTCGGTGAGCAATGCGCTGGGCCGGCTGCGCCACGCGTTCCAGGACGAGCTGTTCGTGCGCACGGCCGACGGCATGGTGCCCACCGAGCGCGCGCAGGCGCTGATCCCCGGCATTGCGCTGGCGCTGGAGCAATTGCGCCGCGCGCTGGCACAGGGCCTCGACTTCGACCCGCTGGCCGCGCAGGGCCGGCGCTTCACCATGGCCACCAGCGACTATGCCGACATGGTGCTGGTGCCGCACATCGTGGCCCTGCTGCGGCGCGAGGCGCCCGGCGTGGCGCTGCGCGTGGCGCGACTGAACCGCGAGACGGTGTACGAGCAGCTCGACCAGTCGGGCATCGACCTGGCGATTGGCGGCCTGCTCGATCCGCCCAAGCGCATGCTGCAGCAGCGGCTGTACGAGGAGCGCTTTGTCTGCATCGGCGACTGCGAGCGGCTGGGCCCGCCGCACGAGGCCCTGGACCTGGAGACCTACCTGGGCCAGCCGCATGCGCTGTTCGTGCCCAGCGACAACGGGTCGAGCAGCGGCGTGATCGACGTGCACCTGGCACGCCTGGGGCGCGAGCGGCAGGTGCTGGCCACCTTTGCGCACATCGCGGCACTGCCCTTTGCCGTGCGCGGCACCGACCTGCTGGCCACCATGGCCGAGCGGGTGGCGCGCCTCATGGCGCCCGAGGGCACGGCCATCCGCGCCCTGCCGCCGGAGCTGCAGGACACGGCCTTCGGCATCGACATGGTCTACGGCCGCCGCTCGGAAAACGACCCCGCGGCCCGCTGGCTGCGCGCCCTGGTGGTGCGGGCGGCGCTGCAGGTGGACGACAACGCGCCAGGGGACTGACCGCACGGGGCCAAGCAAGCGCTAAGGGGACGCTAAGACGGCGTTAATGTGCACTTAAGTCTGGGGCGGGAGACTGCCGCCCATGCCCCAGATCCTCGTCCGGCCCGGCCCTTTTTCCGTCTCCTCCAGCCCCCACGCCGCGGGGGCAGCACTGCTGCAACAGCAGCAGAACCAGCGACGATCTGGCGGTAATGCGCCCGTAAGTCCCAGGCCCGGAGACTGCCCTCCATGCGCCTGACCCTGCCCCCGCCGCAGCCTCTGCTGCAGTCTCCACCCTCCGCCCCGCACGCCACCCGCCCGCTCCCCTCGGCACCGCCGCGGGCGCTGCACCCGGCCTGGGCGGTGCTGCTGGTCAGCCTGTGGCTGGCCACGGTGTGCAACGTGCCGCTGTGGCGCGAGGTGGCGGCGCTGCCCGGCCAGGGTAGCCTGCGCGGCTGGGGCTTTGCGCTGGCCTTCGGCGCCATCGTCACGGCGGGCAATGCAGGGCTGCTGGCCTTGCTGGCCTGGCGCTGGACACTCAAGCCCGCGGCCGCGCTGCTGGTGCTGATGGCGGCGTTTGGCGCTTACTTCATGCTGGCCTATGGCATCGCCATCGACGCCAGCATGCTGACCAACGTGGTGCAGACCGATGTGCACGAGGCCGGCGACCTGCTGAGCCTGCGCATGCTGCTCACCGTGGCCGCGCTGGCCGCGCCGCCGCTGGTGTGGCTGGTGCGCACGCCGGTGCGGCGCCTGTCGCCGATCAAGCAAGCGGGGCACAACGCCTTGCTGCTGGCGGGCTCCGTCGTGGTCATTGTGGCCAGCGTGCTGCTGGTGTTCCAGGATTTCTCGTCCACCATGCGCAACCACACCAAGCTGCGCTATTTGATCAACCCGCTCAACAGCGTGTACGCACTGGGCAATGTGGCCACCAAGCCCCTGCGCATGGACAACCACACGCTGATCCCCGTGGGCCGTGACGCCCACCTGGGCGCCAGCTATGCGGGCCAGGCCAAGCCGCCGCTTTTGGTGCTGGTGCTGGGCGAGACGGGGCGCAGCGGCAACTTTGGCATCAACGGCTATGCGCGCGACACCACGCCGCTGCTGTCGGCCCGCGGCAAGGAGCTGGTGAGCGCGGGCAACGCCTGGTCGTGCGGCACGAGCACGGCGGCATCGGTGCCGTGCATGTTCTCGCACCTGGGCAAGAGCGGCTACGAGGGTCGCTCGGCCAACTTCGAGAGCCTGATCGATGTGCTGCACCATGCGGGCCTGGCCGTGCTGTGGCTGGACAACCAGTCGGGCTGCAAGGGCGTGTGCGACCGGCTGGGCGACACCAACACCGCCAACCTCAAGGACCCCGAGCTGTGCACCCACAAGGGCGAGTGCCTGGACCGCATCATGCTCAAGGACCTGGACGCGCGCATCGCCTCGCTGCCAGCCGAGCAGCGCCAGCGCGGCACGGTGGTGGTGATGCACCAGCTGGGCAGCCATGGGCCGGCGTACTTCAAGCGCTCGGCGCCCGATGCCAAGAAGTTTCTGCCCGAATGCGCATCCACCGCGCTGCAGGAGTGCAGCCGCCAGCAGGTGGTGAACGCGTACGACAACAGCGTGGTGGAGACGGACCGCTTTCTCGACGGCGTGCTGCAGTGGCTGGGCCGGCAGGACGCCACGGCCCAGACGGCCATGGTGTACGTGGCCGACCATGGCGAGTCGCTGGGCGAGAACAACATCTACCTGCATGGCCTGCCCTATTCCATCGCGCCCGATGTGCAAAAGCACGTGCCCTGGATCACCTGGCTCTCGCCCGCGATGCAGGCGCGCATCGGCGCCAGCACGGCCTGCCTGCAGCGCGACCTGCGCGAGCGGCGCATCACGCACGACCACTATTTTCATTCGGTGCTGGGGTTGATGGATGTGCAGACGGGGGCTTACCAGCCGGAGCAGGACATGTTCACGCCGTGCCGGGATGCGGGGGCGGCGCAGGCGAAGGCTGATGCGCCGGTGGCGGCGCAGCGCAAGTCCTGAACGGAGCGGCAACGCACGAGCGCGCGGAGCGCTCGGATTCTTTCCCTGGCGTGCACAGTCTGTGCACTGCAGACCGGTTTTTCAAACCGGCATGGCGACCTATCTTCGGTGATCCCATTCACCAGCAAGAAAGTTGTCTCCCATGCCGGATCTCATCATCGTTGCGCACGTCAAGGCCAAGCCCGGCCATGAAGCGGCGCTGGTTGCCGCCCAGGTCGAACTGGTCGGCGTTGTCCGCAGCCTGCCGGGCTGCATTGCCTACGAACTGCACGAAGCCGAGGGCACGCCCGGCGAAGTGGTCTTCTACGAGCGCTGGCGCGACCGCGCGGCGTGGGAGGCACACATGGCCGGGCCCCACATGGATGCGTTTCGCGCCAACGCGGGGCCGATGATCGGCGTGTTCGAGCTGTTCCAGATGCGGCAGGTGGCTTGATGGTGGTGCGTGTGCTGAACACCCCCCTGCTGCGCGCCGCGGCAGTCGCCCTGGCTGCCGTGCTGGCCGCCACGTCCACGGCCCATGCGGGCGATGCCCCGGCGCTCGAGCGCTGGCGCTCGTACACCGGCGTGAGCTGGGACCCCAAGGCCCCTGCGGCAGGCCGGTTTGCGAACTCGGTCAATGCACCGATTGCCGGGCTGCATTTCGACGCACGGGGCCGCGCCTTCGTGAGCACGCCGCGACTGGTGTCGGCCGATGCGCCGGCCACGCTGAGCATTCTGGACACCCGCGCCCAAAGCGGCCCAGCGCGGCTCACGGCCTTTCCGTCGCAAGCCGCCAATGCGGTCGGCGGCCCCGGGGGCGCGGTGTTGCGCAATGTGCTGGGCTTTTACGTGGACCGGCACAACCAGTGGTTGTGGGCGCTGGACATGGGCTTTGTCGCGGGCGAGAAGGTGGCGCCCGAGGGCGCACAGAAACTGGTGGTGCTGGACCTGCGCACGGGCCGTACCGTCAAGGCCATTGCGCTCGATGGCGTGGCCGACCGCACGGGCAGCTTTCTGAACGACGTGGCGGTGGACGAGCGCCGCAAGGTGGCGTACATCGCCGACAGCGGCATGCGCAGCGCGCCCGACAACCAGGTCGGCCTGATCGTGGTGGACTTTGCCAGCGGCCAGGCGCGCCGCGTGCTCGACAAGCATGCCAGCCTGCAGATCGAGCCGGGGGTGAAGGTCGTCTCGCACGGCGAGGAGGTCTGGCCCGGCAACCCGCTGCTGCTGGGCATCAACGGCGTGGCACTGTCGCCCGATGCGCAGACGCTGTACTGGACGGTGACCACGGGCACGCGCCTGCGCGCCGTGCCCACGGCCCTGCTGCGCGATGCGGGCGCCAGCGATGCCGAGCGTGCCGCCGCCATCCGCGACCTGGGCGCGGTGGGCGGCAACACCGATGGCATCGTGGCCGATGCGGCCGGCCGCGTGTACATCACCGACGTGACGCGCAACGGCATCGTGCGCTACGACCCTGCCACCCAGGCCCTGGCCCTGCTGGCCGCCGATGAAGGTGTGCAGTGGCCCGACACGCCGGCCATCGGCCCCGGGGACGCGCTGTACTTCACGTCGAGCCGGTTGAACCACCACTTTGCGGGCGCGGTGAAGGCGGGGGAAGAGCGCTACGAGCTGTGGCGGCTGCCGATCATCCAGCGGGCAGGTGCTGCCCGCGCGCGAACCAGTCCTTGAGAAAGGCCACGCACAGCGAGACCTTGCGCGGCACCAGCCGCCGCTCGGGGTAGATGGCGTAGAGCACCAGCGGCGGGCGCTCGACAGTGGGGAACAGCTCCACCAGGGTGCCCGCGGCGATCTCTTCGCGCGCCACGAAGTCGGGCAGCACGGCAATGCCCAGGTCGGCCATCACCAGGCGCTTGAGGAAGAGCGTGCTGTTGGCGCGCATGCGCGGGGCCACGCTGACATGCGTGTCGCCCGCCCAGCGCAGCGGCCAGCGCGCGCCCGCCGTGGCGTAGGCATACGCAAAGCAGGCATGGCCCGCCAGGCCATCGGGAGACCCGGGGTGGCCCTGGCGTGCCAGGTAGGTCGGCGTGGCGCACACGTGCAGTTCGAACGCCGCGATGCGCTGGGCCGTGTAGCTCGAATCCTTGGGGTCGGTGGTGGCGCGCAGGCCCAGATCGAAGCCCTCGGCCAGCAGGTCCACGTGGCGGTCGCCGAGTTCCAGGTCGAGCTCGACCTGCGGGTGCGCAGCCGCAAAATCCGTGAGCGCCGCACCCAGGTCGGCCAGGCCCAGGGCCATGGGCGCGTTCAGCCGCAGGCGGCCCGCAGCCGCGCCTGCCGCACCTGCGGCCTCGGTGTCGGCCTCTTCCACGGCCAGCAGCACTGAGCGAGCCCGCTCCACATAGGCGGCGCCCACCTCGGTCATGGACACGCGGCGCGTGGTGCGGTGCACGAGGCGCGCGCCCAGGGTCGCCTCCAGCTCGGCAATGGCCTTGCTGGCGGCGGATGCGGACATGTCGAGCTCTGCCGCGGCGGCGGAGAAGCTTTCGAGCTCTGCCAGGCGGATCAGCAGGCGGAAGGTGGCGAGTCGTTCCATGGCCTGGACTGTAGCCGGGCTGGGCGGGTGCAGAGGGTTTCAAGGGGATGGCACGGCCAACTGCCGCTTTGAGGGCGTGCTTTGGTTGAAGGCGGAGGCCGGGATGTGCGCCCGGCGGCGCACCTACCTTCTTTTGCTTCGCCAAAAGAACGTAGGCCAAGAAAAGGCGACCCCGCTGCCCGTGTCCCCCTCGCCGGTGGCGAGGGGGCAGCCTGCGATGCTCGAAGCTGGGGTGCGCCTCGCAACTCACTGCGTTCCCCCTGCGGGTGAACTCCGTTCGGACATCTGCGGCGAGTCAGATGACGAAGCGCGCGTGTCCTTCGGCACACGCGCCACCCCAGCTTCTGTGCTTCTCGGCACGGTCAGAAGGGGGTGGGAGCGGGCTCCACACGGGCCATTGCTTCGCTCGGCCTGTGGTCCGTCGCTACGCTCGGCTCGCCAGGGCGATCGCGCCCACACCGTCGGCAGCGCACAGCGCGAACCGACCCCAGGCGCAGCTGCGCAGCAGCAGCCGTCCCTGACCCCGCTCCCCACCCCTGCTGGCTGCGCCGAGAAGCGCAGGAGCTGGGGTGGGTGCGTGTGCCGCAGGACACACGCACTTCGTGAACTAGTGTGCTGTCCCGCAGATAACTGGCATTAGTCGTGCATGCCTTTTGGGTATCCTTGCAACGGAGATACCGCA
>NZ_JBWKPP010000020.1:0-131860 GCF_059418305.1 Acidovorax sp. GW821-FHT09B03 | reverse complement strand
ATTGCGGTATCTCCGTTGCAAGGATACCCAAAAGGCATGCACGACTAATGCCAGTTATCTGCGGGACAGCACACTAGCTTGTCAACGCATAAACTGCACAGCGCCTGCCCAGGGAACCTACCGCAAGGTCTTGCGACCCTGCCCTGCAGCCAACGCACAAGGCTGCTACGCTGCCGCTTCCATCCATTTCCGATGAAGCGCTCTCCATGATCGACCTGCACTACTGGCCCACGCCCAACGGCTGGAAAATCTCCATCATGCTCGAGGAATGCGGCCTGCCCTACCGCACCCTGCCGGTGAACATCGGCAAGGGCGAGCAGTTCAAGCCCGACTTCCTGGCCATCAGCCCCAACAACCGCATGCCGGCCATCGTGGACCACGAGCCCCCGGGCGGCGGGGCGCCGGTGTCGGTGTTCGAGAGCGGCGCCATCCTGATGTACCTGGCCGAGAAGACCGGAAAATTCTGGTCCACCGGCCTGCGCCAGCGCTATGCGCAGATGCAGTGGCTGATGTGGCAGATGGGGGGCCTGGGGCCCATGTCGGGCCAGAACGGGCACTTCAAGAACTACGCGCCCGAGAAGGTGCCCTATGCCATCGACCGCTATGGCAAGGAAGTGAATCGCCTGTACGGCGTGCTCGACGGCCAGCTCGCGCGCACGGGCGCGTACGTGGCAGGCGACGACTACTCGATCGCCGACATGGCCAGCCTGCCCTGGATCCGCTCGCACGTGGCCTACGAGATCCCGCTGGAGAACAACTTTCCGCACCTCAAGCGCTGGCACGACACCCTCATGGAGCGCCCTGCCGTGCAGCGCGGCCTGGACCTGCTCAAGGACCTGCGCAAGCCCATGACGGACGAGCAGAAGAAGGTGCTGTTCAACCAGACCGCCGAGAGCATTCGCGACAGTGCCAAGCAGGCGGTGCAGTAATTCGACCCGTTGGCAGGTCGGTAGTGCACTCGCGTAGGAGCGCCTTGTGACGTGGATTGGGGGCTTCGCAAGAAGCTTCTGGATCGCTTAAAGTCAACCACCATGCAAACAGCAACATCCTCCTTCGCGGAAGCCGTTTTTTCCGGCCTGATGCTGTTCTTGGTGTTCTGTCCCTCGCCCGCAAAGCTGTTGCTGCTGTGGGTCGTCTGAGGGGGGTTGCAGCACGATGGGCACGCTGTCCTTGTCCAGGTTACGAAAGCGCGCATAGGGAGGCTTCTGGTCGGTATGCCAGGACCAGACCGATCCGCCCACCTCATGGAGTCCCCCACATGCCATGGCGCCGCATTGCCATAGTGGCGCTGCGCCTGCACCCGCAACGACGGCACACCAAGCTCCAACGCGAGCAGGCTGGCCGCCATGGGCGGGTGCTCGGACCCGCCGGCGAACCACACGCCCTGGCGAACCTTCAACCCAGCACACCAGCCCGCCACGAGAGGCCTGCGCCAACGACGCGATCAGAGCAAGTGGCAAGCATGCAGCAGCGTGGCCAACTTCACAAGAACACGCTAGAACCGGCGAACTGCGAAATATTGACCAAGCTGCCGCTCATCGTGCCGACCAGGGTCACGGTCCAGATCTGCCCGACACCCGGTAGTACGTCTTGCACGAAGTAGATGTCCCCGTTGGCGTTACTGCCGGCACTGGACGGCGAGAAGGAGAAAACGACGACCTTGCCGTCGTTGGCCACGGCCACCTCGCCGACCACGTTGTTGTCGGTCGCGAGAAGGATGTTGTTTGTGCTCAGGCTTGTAGTCCCGTAGCGAATGCCGATGTTCTCCCCGGTGGTCAGGTCCAGTCCCACGACCGGGTCGTTGGTGGCGTCAACCGCCGCGCGCTTGATAAGGCTTGTGCCGAGAAACGCCGAGAAATCGAACTTGCCGGTGCTGAGCACGCCGTTCAGGGTGTCGGCGCCATTTGCGGAAGCCGTTGCCTCGAAGACATAGGTGGCGGCGCTGCCAGCGGTGGTGATGGTGTCGTTGCCGCTGCCGCCACGCAATACGTCGGCACCGCCATTGCCCACCAGGGTATCGGCGTCTGATGTGCCCGTGAGCGTGTTGGCGCCGGTGTTGCCACTCAGCGTAACTGGGCCCTGCGTGCGGGTGCTGGCGTTGATGTTTTCGCTGGTCGAGCCGGTGCTGGTCCCCGCAGCGCCGGTGGAGATCCAGAACGAGTTGATGCCGCTGAAATTATTGCCGACCACCAGGGTCTCGGCCGTGGAGGATGCAAACACCACACTGTCGCTGCCGCCGCCGCTGACCAGCAAGTCATTGGCGGCATCCGCCGCGGTGCCGAAGAAGAAGCTGTCGTTGCCGCTGCCGCCCACCAGGGTGTCTGCGCCTGAGCCGCCGTGAAAGCTGTTCGTGCCCGCGCCCACGCCCTTGAGCGTCATGCCCTGGGTCACGCCCCTCAGGTCGAAGCTGCCAGACGAGGTGTTCTTCGCGTCGCCCGACAGATCAATGGTGGTCACGCCGCCCAGGTTGAAGTTGCTGTTGACAACGATGCTGTGCGCATAGCCTGTCGAGGACTGGCTTCGCGCCGTGAGCTGCTCCACGCTGGTCATGCGCGTCAGGTCAGACGAGGTTGTCAGTGTGATGCCGCCGTCGATCTCGGCGGTGTCGATGTCGTTGCCGCCATTGACCAGGTCGAGCAGTGCGTTTGCCGACAGAAACTGCGCCATCGAACCGTACACGAAGGTGTCGTTGCCGGCATCGCCGTTGAGGGTGTCGGCCCCGCCGCCGCCGGTGATGAAGTCCGCGCCGGCACCGGCGTTGACGGTGTCACTGCCGCTGCCCAGGGTGATGGTGTTGGCCCCCGCACCGCCCGTCACCGTGAGGCTGTCCGTGGCGCTGCTGGCCGAGAGACTGCCGTCCGCCAGCGTGATAGTTGCCGCGAAGCCGCCGCCCAGCGTCAGCGACTGCCCGGCGGTGAGGGCCTGTGCATTGATCGACTGCGCAGCACCCAGTGTGACCGAATTGTTCCCTGCGGCCAGGGTGAAGTTCTCTACTGCTGCGTTCAGAACCTGGCCACCGTTGAGCGCCGAGGTGAGGATGATCCTGTCGTTGTTGCCCGTGGCGGTGATAGTGCCGAAGGCAGTGTACTGGTCTGCACGCATGGAGACGTCGCCGCTGACCGCCAGGTTCTCGACCGAGCTGGTCGTAGCGCCCGCGATGTTGGCGCCATTGGTCGCCTCCAGCACGTCTGCACCGTGGCCCAACTGGTAGTTGCCGGTGACCGTGGTGCCACCCACGCTCACCGTCGTAGCGTTGCCCGCCACTCCGTTGACGCTGGTGGACGCCAGTACGAAGACATTGTTCGAGGCGCCCCCCGACACGGTGTAGGTTTCCACCCCTGCGCGCGCCGTGACTATGCCGCCCGTCGTGATGGAGATGAAGTCCGCGCCTCCAGTCGCCGAAATGTTGGTCAGCCCCAAGCTCTGGGCTTGCGTCATGATGATGCCGCCGGTCAGCGTGAGGTTTTCCGCCGTGGTGGCAGCGCCGCCGTTGACGCCGGAGATGTTTGCGTTCGTTGTGGCGACGATCACGTCAGCGCTGGCCCCCAGCGCCCAGGTGCCGGTGACGGTGTTGCCGCCGACGTCAACGGTGGTGGCGTTGCCCGCTGCACCGATGATATTGGGTGCCCCCCCAGGCAACGTCAGCGTGTTGGAGCCGCCCCCGGAAAGCTTGTAGGTTTCGATGCCGGCCTTTGCGGTGACCGCGCCGCCCGTGGTGATGGTTGCCTCGTCCGAACCGCCGGCGGCACTGACGGTGGCAAACGCCTGGTGCTGCGCCTGCGACATGCTGATCGCACCGTTGATGGTGAGGTTCTGGGCCGTGGTGGCGCCGCCGCTGTTCACGCCCGAAAGGTTCACGCCGTTGCCCGCGCTGATCGCGCCGGAGAAGCCGTTGAGGACGTAGTTGCCAGTGACCGCTAGGCCGGGGGCGATGACCAGTGTCGCATCACCCGAACCGCCAGTCACGTTGGTGGTCCCAAGCGTGATGAGGATGGTGTTCGGGGCGCTGGAGTTTGCCACTCCGTAGGTTTCCACATCGGCGCGGGCGGTGACGGTGCCGGTGCCGCTGATGGTCACGCTGTCCGAAGAACCAGGCGCTGCGATGCTGGCCAGCGCCTCGTGCTGCGCCTGCGTCATGAAGATGTTGCCGGTCAGCGCAAGCTTGTCCGCCGTGGTGGCGGCACCGCCGTTGACGCCGGTGATGTTGGCGCCGTCAGTGGCGACCAGCGTGTCGTCACTGGTGTGGCCCAGTGCCCAGGTGCCGGTGGGCGTGGCGCCGGCAATGTCCAGCGTGGTCCCGGCACTGGACGGGCTGCTCACGCCCTGCCCTGCGGCGCCCAGCACCACGTTGTTGGCAAAATCGCCCAGCACGAACGATTCGACGCTGGCGGCCAGAGTACCGCTGGCCTGGGTGGTCAGGGTCACGACCTGCGTGCCCGTGGTGCCGTTGGCCAGCGCGGCCTGCACCGCCGTCATGGTGTAGTTGCCGGCGGCCAGAACGATGCTGTCGATGCCGGCCACCGAGATGGCTGAAATGTCGGCGGGCGCTGCGGTGGCGATCACGCTGTCCGCGCCATGGGCCTTCAAGGTGGCGGCGATGCCCCCGCCCAGGGCGGCCAGCGCGTCGCGCACGCTGGTAGTGCCGCCATCGGTCAGCGTGCCCACCGCCCCGCCGGTGCCGATGCGCCCGATGGCGGCCTGCGCGGCCGTGAGGGTGTAGTTCTGCCCGCTGGTGAGCGCAAAGCCGCCGACCCCGGTGCCGGTGAAGGCGGTGAGGTCTTCCCCGGCCGCATTGGCCACCACCAGGGCGGTGCCCGTGCCGGAGAACGCCTTGCCATTGGCCAGCGCACTGCTGAGGGCCACGGTCGTGCCCCCGGGCACGGTGATGCCGGCCAGCGGGCCTGCCACCGTCGCGGTGCCTGCGTTGCCACCGCTGCTGGTGAAGGTGAAGGTGCCAGCCGCCTCGGTCACGTCGATCTGCGTGCCCGCGCTGGTGAAGGAGGCAATGTTGCCCGCGCTCTTGGTCACCGCGAACACCGGTGGCGGCCCGCCACCACCGCCTGCAGCCGGCACCGACGGCTGATCGAGCACCAGCTTGGCCGCGGCCACCGAGGCCGGGTCCTGTGTCACGTTTTCCAGCACCTTGGCCAGGGCCGCGAAGTCGGTTTCCGTGCGGCCCGCGATCTGGGTGTGGTAGTAGGCCACCTCGGCCTTGTTTTCGAGCAGCGCGCGCGCTGCGGAGTACTGCGCCGGAACGGTGGGCGATGCGAGGGCCTGCACGGCGGCGAGCATGATCTGCTGCGGCGGCGTACCCGTGTTGAAGAGGTCCGCCGCCAGGCGGTGCAGCCCTGTATCGGCCGCCAGGCCCATGCCGGCCAGGAACTGGGTGGCAAAGGCGTCGCCCGCCATGCCGGCGGGGTAGCGCGCCTGGAACTGCGGCAGCCCCGCCAACGCCGAGGCCAGATCGGGCAGGCTGCGGCCCAGGTCTTCGTAGACTTTTTCGACCAGCGGCATGTAGGCATGGCCGGGCGAAATACCCAGCATGCTGATGACGAGTTTGATGAGCAGCTTCTGCTCTTGCGTACTGACCGCCATGGGGCTTCTCCTGCAGGCTTATGGTTTTGTATGGGCCGCGGAGATGCGGAACAGTGCTCTGATCATAGTGGCGCCATGCCCCCTGGATGCCCCCAGAAGAGGTAACAGTGGCAGGCTTTACACCCGATCATCGTGGTTTGGCCCTGCCGTGACTTCAAAAATGGCAAACCCATTTCTGGAATGGCGCAATGCACTGCGAATGGATCCCATTCATACCCCTTCCCCTGCGATGCGCCCTCTCCGGTACTCCATCAACGTCACCTTGGACGGGTGTTGCGACCACGCGCCATGCCTGCGGACGAGGAGCTGCACCGCCACGCGGTGGCGAACCTAGTCCACTGAAACCGAGAAATCGGCTGTGCGCCGGGGTGGCAGCGGGATGCAGCGCAAGGCGCGGGCTGCGGCCAAGGCTGGCCGCCTTGGCAAAGCCCGCAACGCGGCGATGCGCCCGCTGCCACGCCGGCCCGAAGGGTGAGGGCCTGACAGGGCCGCACTCGTCGTTGCCGTGCTCGCCGGGTGTCCAACCCGGCTGCGCCCGCCGCCTAAATTGCGGCCCTGCCAGGCCCTCACGCACAGCCGATTTCTCGGTTTCAGTGGACTAAAACGCGCCGATGCCCTTCTCTTCGGGCAGGTCATCTACCAGATGATGGAGGCCACGTTCCGGCCCACGTGATCGGTGGAACCGAGACCTGGCTGGACGGCATTTCGCGTACTCAACGGCGAGCTGACCAAACAACAGTTGGCAGACGGCGTGATGAGATTTGAAATCCACACCGGGATGGCCTACTGCGACAACTCGATAGGGTCCGCGCGATGCTCTCTGGTGACCAGGTGAGGGGTTCGGTATATTCCTGCTGTCTCATTGTTCACGGGCGCGCATGTTATCGAAAGGATTTTCATGGATGCTTTTGACCATGCAGAAAGAAGACAAGCAGCGGCTACAGCCCTTGGGGCCTTGATTGGGCTTGTGCCTGCCGCCAGTGTGTCTGGAAACATTTTTGTGGCGATTCTCGCGGCTCTCGGCACAGGGTCACTTGCCGGTGGTGCCGTGATGATATGGTGGCTGCTGACGGCGGAGGGAAGCGCCTATCTGCTTGCAGAGTCTCGCTTCTCAGGGCGCTCCACCTCACGTGTCTACATCTGGCTTGGGAATACACTGCCAGGCGGGATTTTTTTGGCGATTGCGGTTTTCTTGCACGCCAAACTCTAGGTGATCTGAGCGTCGGGCTTGCGGCACAACAAAGGCCGGGATGTCTGCGCCGACAAGCCCTGCCCGCCCGCGCAGTTCTGTCGCTGCTGAGCAGCCCCTTCGCGTCGAAGGCTGGTGGAGCCCCTCACAATCAAGGCCCGCCCCCGCCTGTTCGAGACACCGACCTTTTTCACCATGGATAAATTCTTGCTGCAACAGCAGGTGCTGCAACGGCTCGCCGAAGACCTGCTGCAAGCCGAACAGGCCGTGCAGGCGGCCCATGAGACGGCGACCCACGAAGAAAACATCGCCGAAAACAAATACGACACCTTGGGACTCGAAGCCGCCTACCTGGCCACCGGCCAGGCCCGGCGCGCGCAAGCCATCCGCCAGGCGATGGCCCATTGGCGCCAATTCCGCCCGCGCCCCTACGAGGCCAGCCAAGGCATACAGCTCGGCGCGCTGGTCTGCCTGGTAGATGCAGGCGACAGGCAGCAACTGCTCTTTCTCGGCCCGGATGGGGGCAGCATGCAGTTGGTCAGCGGTGTCCAGGCCGTTCAGGTAATCAGCACCGAAGCCCCTTTGGGCAGGGCCATGCTGGGCAAATGCGAGGGTGATGAGGTGTCGATACAGGGCGCCCCCATCCGACAGCAGTTTGAGGTGCTGTGGGTTCAGTAAAGCCACCGGGCGGGTCCGAAGCCGGGCGCCGAAGGTGCCTGTCCATGTCCATGTGCATGTGCAAGGTTCACAGGGTCTCGTTCTTCCAGGTGGCCGATCCAAGGCGGTTGCCACCGTACGGCGGCAGTGCCCGCGAAAAGAAAAAGTGTCCGGGCCGCCGGTGAGGCGCGGATGAAGTGTGCGAGGCCTGCGTGAAGGAGGAGCTGGCGAGCGCGTGGGGACGGGGCCCTCCATCATTCCGTGTTGGGTTCGCATCCGGCATCTCCCTGGGCAAATTCAGCAGCTTTTTGCAGTTGCACTCTGCGTGCGGCATTCCTTCCGTCAATGCACCAAACGGGTGTGGGGTACATCCGTATGGGTTGGGCATTTTTCGCTTATCGTCGATGCAAGCAAACCACCGATGCATGGATGGGTTGCACCGCAAATTGAGCGTGGTGCGCTGCATTGCACTCGGATACACCAGCCGCGCCGGCACACCCACAACCCGCCTCCATCGCAACCCATGATTCCGCGCGAACTTGATCCCGACCAAACCCAGGTTCGACCTTTCTTCAGAGGGCTGGCGGCGCTGTTGCTGCTGGCGATGGCGGGAATGCTGGTTTACGGGTCGGTGCCGCTGATCCTGGAACCGGGTCCCGCAAGGATCCAGTGTCCACTACAGCCTCGCAAGCTGGCTTGCGAGCTGGGCGCCAGCATGGTCAACGCACTCCCTGCAGTTGCGCAACGCACCACTATCGGGGTGGCGGCCTTGCCGCAACTGCAGGCATCGGTTGGGTGATCTGGGCGTTCACCTTGCGGAAGAAGACCCAAGGCTGACCGCCTGCGTGGCCAGGCTGGCGCGTGGCTTTTGAGTTCTGTCGGCCACTCTTGGCCACTGGGAGCTGCTTTACCATTGACCCGGTGGTAGCCGGCACACAACGCAAGCGTGACCCACAAGCTCCGAAGCATTCATCTCGGCCCCGCCCTTTTGAATTGACACAGTGCAATGCACCCTCAGACCCGATGCCGCAAGCTGCCAGGACCGTGAAGAACCGATATTGCGTGCTGCTGGGCGGTTGCCTGGGGGTTGTCTGGCTGATCGGTGTGTTCGGGATTTTTTCCGTTGTCCGGGACCCCGTTTTTGGGGACTGGAATGGCGGCGATGCGGGCACGCTCGTTGTCGTGGCGAATGTGCTCGCCTATCTTGCAACATGCCCGCTGATCGCCATGGCGATCCCGTCGATGTGCAGTGGTCGCTTCAGAAACCTCAAGGCTTTGTGCCTGCTGGCACTGAGCAGCCTCGTCCCAGTGGCGGTAGCGACAGCACTCCTGCTCGGGTTCGGCAACCTTGCGGGTCTTGCGAGGTGAGCGGCAGTGCGGATAACTGCACACGCGCTGCGAAGCTTGCGCGACCATGGCTGTGCATGGCGACCACTTCGATGGGCTGTGACGCCGCAGCATGCACGGCACTAAGTCGGGCGATTGGAAGACGGCGCCCGCTCAGCCGCTCTCGTGCAGGCGCGCGGGCGTTGTCGCCGTCCCGTGCCGCGCCATGTCGTTCGCCCGGTCCAGCACATGCCGCACCATGGCCTGGGCCAGGGCCTCTTCGGCCAAAAAGACGGTGCTGCCGTTCTCTTCCTCCAGCAGGCGCGCCTCCTGCTCGTTGTGGCTGCGGATCACGGTTTCGATGGCGGGGTTGAGCAGCCGGGCCGTGGCGATCATCTGGCGCACCTTGAGGGTGTCGGGCGTGGCGATGACCAGCATGGCGGCGCGGGCGATGTGGGCCTGGATCAGCACGGCGGGCTCCACCGCATCGCCGAACACGGCGGCGGTGCCCTTGGCGCGCAGGGCCTCGACCAGCTCGCGGTTCTGCTCGGCCACCACGAAGGGAACGTCGTTGGCGGCCAGTGCAGCGGCCAGGCGGCGGCCCACCTTGCCGTAGCCCACCAGCACCACCTGGTGGGCGAGGAACTTGGCGTGCGTGGTCATGGGCAGCTCGGCCAGGGGGTCGTCGCGCTCTTCCAGCCGGCGCGCCAGGGCCGAGCGCGTGCGCAGCCAGCCCTGCAGCGGGGCGATGGCGTGGAACAGCATGGGGTTGAGCGCCATGGAGATCAGCGCGCCGGCCAGCACCAGGCTCGTGCCCTCGGCCGGCAGCAGGCCCAGCGAGGCGCCCAGGCCCACCAGGATGAAGGAGAACTCTCCTATCTGCGCCAGGCTGGCCGAGACGGTGAGCGCGGTGTTGAGCGGGTAGCGGAACGACAACACCAGGGCGGCGGCGGCCAGCGTCTTGCCGACCATGATGATGGCCACCACGGCCAGCACCTGCAGCGGCCGGTCCCACAGCACGGCGGGGTTGAACAGCATGCCCACCGAGACGAAGAACAGCACGGCAAAGGCATCGCGCAGGGGCAGCGACTCCTGCGCGGCGCGGTGGCTGAACTCGGACTCGCGCATCACCATGCCGGCAAAGAAGGCCCCGAGCGCGAACGACACGCCGAACAACGCGGCCGAGCCGAAGGCGATGCCCACGGCCGCGGCCACCACGCACAGCGTGAACAGCTCGCGCGAGCCGGTGCGCGCCACCTGCCACAGCACCCAGGGGAACACGCGGCGCCCCACCACCAGCATCAGCACCACGAAGCCGCCCACCTGCAGGAGCGTGAGCCCCAGGGTCTTGAGCAGGCCAGAGGCATCGGCGTTGGCATCGGCACCGGCGCCACCCAGCACACCGGCCAGCGGCGGCAGCAGCACGAGCACCAGCACCATGACCAGGTCCTCGACCACCAGCCAGCCGACCGCGATGCGGCCGGTATACGTCTCCAGAATGCCCAGGGTTTCGAGCGCACGCAACAGCACCACGGTGCTGGCCACCGACAGCGCCAGGCCGAACACCAGTGCCCCGCCCAGGCCCCAGCCCCACCAGTACGCCAGGCCCATGCCCATGAGCGTGGCCACCATGATCTGCACGATGGCCCCGGGTACGGCGATCTTGCGCACCGCCAGCAGGTCACCGAGCGAGAAGTGCAGGCCCACGCCGAACATCAAGAGCATGACCCCGATCTCGGCCAACTGGCTGGCCATGGCGGCATCGGCCACGAAGCCCGGCGTGAACGGCCCGATCACCACCCCCGCCAGCAGGTAGCCCACCAGCGCCGGCAGGCGCAGCCGCGTGGCGACGAACCCCAGCGCCAGCGCCAGGCCCAGGGCGGCGGCGATGGTGTTGATGAGGTTGACGCTGTGGGGCATGGTGGCAAAAAAAGCGAAAAAAGCGAAAAAGGGGCAGGAAGGGCGCGCGAGGAAACCGCTCAGAAAACACGCAGGCGGATTGCGTGTGTTTGTTCACGGAAGCTGTCGAATATCTTATAACCGGAAGCGGCCAGCACGCAAAAATCAAGGGCAATACCTGGCCTTTGCACCCCATGACCCACCTGCCTCCATCCCCCCCGCCTGTAACGCCAACGCACGCCGCCCTCCCCCGCCAAACCACCGCGCCCACCGCCGGTCCGCGCGGGTTCTTCGCACTGTCCGGCCTAGTGCTGGCCCTGGCGCTGGCGCTGGCGTCCCCCGCGACGTCGTGGGCCCAGCAGGCAGCTGCAGCCGCACCGGCCTCCAAGGCCGCCCCCAAGCTCAGCAAGAGCTACTTCGAACGGGTGGACGAGTTGCAGGACCGGGTGAACGAGGGCAAGCTCGCCGAGGTTGGCGGCACTATCGTGCCCACCACCGAGCGCAAGACCTTCGAGGTGGAAAAGCTCAATGACGACCAGACCTGGTGGCAGTACGAGGACGACACCACCTTCATCCACATGGAGAACAGCACCGGCCAGACCATCGCGGGCGTGGTGCTGGCCTTCTGGATCGACAGCTGCAAAGAGAAGAAGCAGCCGCCCAACATCGTACATGTGCGGCTGAAAAAGCCCCTGCGCAAGAACGCCCAGGCAGTGGTCGTGATACCGCCGAGCAAGCTGCTGCACACCAAGAACGAGGTGAGCTGCCTGAGTGTGCGCGGGGCGTGGGGCGGATAGGCACCAGCGTCCGTGCAACGCCCCAAGCCGTAGGCCGGGACGCACGCTCCCCGGCTGTTAGGCGCGGGGGACGGCACAGTCCGCTCAGGGCCACAGGACGGCGGGCAGTCCCTACCGAGAATCAAAGCGACTTGTTCACGACCTTCTTGAGTTCGCCAAGGCACGCAGCCTCATTGGTGAAGGTGTAGGTGACTGTGAGGAAGCCCGAATTCGGACCCCTGGCTGCCGCTGTAAGGCCGATCACCCCCAGGTCATTGGGAAGGCTGATCTGCCGGACTCCCTGCTTGTCGGGCCCGGAATTCCAGTACACCGAAAGCGAGCGTTCCTTTTTCAGCAGGGCCATCATCCAGTCGTTGGACTCGCCCCATATGCTTCCATGGCGCAGGAAATCGAAATCGTTCGTGGGCTTGCCGTACTTCGCAGCCAAGGCCTCCTTCAGTGACGCGTACTCGCTGCGCAGTTCGCCGCCGAACACGCTGGTGGCGATGGTTTTTCCAACCCCAGTGATCCGGCACAGGCCCGTGCCAGTTGCCACCGTATAGACATAGGACTCGAATGCCTCGTGGGGGTTGGGTGCGGTATCGGACCGGAACAGGCCGGCCTGAACGGGTTCTTTCAGCGGGATGGCCCGGCCCAACTCTTCCACCGAGAGGCCCATCTTCAAACCAAGCGGCCCTTCCCAGGGTCCCTTGGCAACCGGTGTGGAAGGAACCGGCGCAACGGGTGATGGCTGCGCACCCACAGCACCGGTTACCGCCAGCAGCGCGGCACAAAACCACAGTTTCATCTCTCTCTCCTTTGTTGAAAAGCATCCACGTCTATCGAGCACCGGGGCCCGGTTCCGGCCCAACGCTGCCTCATTCATCCAGCCGTTCTCTCGTGATGCACTTGTGCGTCGCAGCATTCCGCCAGGCAGCAAGGCCATCTTCTCGCAAGCGCCGGCCACGACGCGCGCCATCGCTGCATTCAGGGATTCGCGGCCACGAAGTTGCGCGGACTACCGGGCCGGCTGCGCCAGCACGCGGCAGATTCCCGATGCACACGCGATCTGCAACTGCTTGCCGTCGGTGCAGGCTGCCGCAAAGAGCGTATCCACGCCTGCCAGGCCTGTTCTCTCCACCTGGGGGGCTTCCTGGCACTGCTTGTCTTTGGCCAGGGCCTGTGCGGCGGCGATATCGGCATCCTGCAGCGACACGGCGGGAACGACAGGCAGCATGGATGCCGGGTTGCGGATCTCCTGGATGCCCCGCTCTGCCATGTGCCGGGCCATGGCCCATATCTGGGACCGGGTGGCATCCACCTGCAAACCCAACCCACGCCCCGGAAAACCGGCGTCCGAGACCGCGAGGGTGTATTTATGCACCAACCACAGCAGGTCGTTGCCGTCGATGGGCAATGCGCGCGCGTAGGTCAGCGCGTTGTCGCGGTTGGCATAGAACTCGATGGATTTGATCCACAGCGTACCCGCATCGCTGTAGGCGGCAAGGGACTGCTCCAGCAGGTTGCTGGGCAAGCCACCCGCTTTTAGCTTGTACACCGCCAGCGCACGTGCCAGGTCGAGCACGGCGGCCTGGTAATCACGGTAGGACATCCCTACGCCCAGGCCTGCCTGCATGGAACCGAAGGCCTGCTCCAGCGTGTCGATGGCCGCATCCTTGGGGGCTGCTGCAGTTGCGCCCATGGCGGCCTACAGGCATTCCAGGCGCTTGTCGGCGGCCTGGACGGCGTTGCATGCCTCAATCAGCACGACCGAAGTCTGGGCGTGTGCAGCCCCCGCCCACAGAAGGCCTGCCAACGCGGCGGTGTACTTCAACCTCATCCGTCTTTCCGTTCCATTGTTCCAGGCATCCTGCCCCGAAGGCCGGTCGTTTGGCTGACCAGCGGGCCCGAGCAGGTATCATGGAGTACCTGCACAGCTTGGATTCGCGGATCACTCCACGAACACCATCAAAATAATAGCGCCAAACGCAAGGTTGGCGCTGTCTGCCCGTAGCTCAACTGGATAGAGCAATAGCCTTCTAAGCTATAGGTCGGGGGTTCGAGTCCCTCCGGGCAGGCCACATTCCCCCTATGAAAAATCGCTCGTCGGCAATTCCTGGGGAAACTCCAGGGAAGTAACCGCCTACAGCTTGACGCCGGCCACCGGCTCAGCCCGGCAACGCCACCAGACGCCAGTCGCCGTCGCCCTGCCATGCGACGTCCGCATCGACCTGCAGGGAACACGGCGGCAAGCCCCCGGCCCCCAGCACGCACACCGACAACAGCACCGCATGGCCGCCCGCCGTGGCTCCGTGCCATGCCCTGGCATGCGCCAGAACTTGGCCCTCGCTTGGCAGGCCCGCAGGCTGGCACTCGATGCGCCGGATCGCCGCAAAATCCACCCCCGTCCCCGTGCATTTGAAGTAGGCCTCCTTGAGGCTCCAGATCTGCAGGAAATGGCGCTGGCGCGCGGGGCCGTCGTCCAGGACCCGCAGCTGCTCCAGCTCCCCTGGCGTGCAGACCATGGCGGCCAGGGCGAGCACATCGCGCCGGCCAGCGTGCAGGTCTTTCACCTCCAGGTCGATACCCACGGGTTGGCCATGGCCTGTGGCACAGGCCAGGTAGACGCCGCTGTGGGACAGGGAAAGGTGGGTGGCAGCCGCTGCCTGCGCGCCATGGTGCTGGGCGTTGAGGTGCGGTGCCCGGCCCTCGGGGGCGTCCAGCCGCCAGTCGCTGGCGGCCGCGTTGCTGCCCCTGGCCAGCAGGTGGCGCAGCGCATGGCGGCAGGCGATGAACTCCTCGCGCCGGGCCGGGTTCTGCATGCCCGCCAGCCGGGCCTGTTCACTCCCAGTCAGCCATCCCGGCGCCAGCTGCCGGGCGCCGGCCGCCAGGGGGGCCTGGGCGGCGAGCAGCAGCTGCAAGTGCGCCGCCGGGGTGGAGGGTGTCACTGCCCGAAGCGGACGTAGGTGCCCTTGAAGGTCACGCCGGTGAGCATGTTGCCCGCGTGGCATTCGTAGTTGACCGGGTCCTTGTAGACCTTGCCCTTGAAGCTGCTGTGCAGGTCGACCACGGCGTTGGCGCCGCGCTTCTTGGCGAATTCTTCGAGCGCGATCAGCGTGGACAGGGCCACCCAGTGGCAGGCCTCTTCCTTGCTCTTGCCGCCGGATGCCGTCCGGCGGTTGGCGGTTTCTTCGCCGATGGCGGTGCCGCCTTCAGGCGTGGGCGCGCCCGACAGGTAGAACTTGACGCTGCCGTCGAGCTTCTTTTGCGCCAGGCCCAGCTGCACGGCCTCTTCCAGGGGCAGCATCAGCACTTTTTCGGCATGGGCTGCGGTGGTGCTGGCGGCGGCCAGAACGGCCAGGGCCAGGATGGTTGTGGTCTTCTTCATGTGCATATCGGGATTCCCTCTTGGTCTTGTGCGGTCGTCGGAGCCGCGGTATTCGATGACTGAATGGACGGTGCTCGCATGCCCGGCTCAAGGCGCGGCGCGTGCGCAGGTGCCTTCTGAAGGTAACGATGGCTTGGTAGCCTGCAAAACTGGCGCGGCCCAAAGCCATCGCCGCAGTGCAAGGGCCGCCACGGCATGCAAATGTCGCCTGCACTCCGTGCACCGGGAGCGTCTCTCAAATTTTTGCGAAAGTCCCCTTGAGCGTCACCCCGATCACCACGGCGCCAGCATGGCACTCGTAGTTGGCCGGGTTCTTGTAGGTGGCACGCTTGTAGTAGCTGTGCAGGTCGACCACGGCGTTGGCGCCCTTTTGCTTGGCCGATTCCTGGAAGGCGATCAGCGCCGACAGCGCGGCCCACTTGCAGCCGTAGGCGTCGTCCTTGCCGACGCCGTTGGTCTTCTTGTTGGCGATGTCCTCGCCCAGGCGGGCGACGACCTTGGGCGTCTTGGCGCCAGAGAGGTAGAACTTGACGCTGCCGTCGAGCTTGCCCTGCTCCACGCCCATGCGCACCACCTCGTCCAGGGGCAGTGTCAGAACGGTATTGCGGGCTTGCGCCGCGGTCACGGCCGACAGCGCGGCCAGTGCCAGTATCCATTGCTTCATGCGGATCTCCTGTTGGGTCGTTGCCTCTCCACGCGGGGGGGGCGGTTTCGAATGGCCTGCGCGCCGGGTTTCAGCCGCCACTGATGCGCTGCATGAGGTTGCGGATCCAGCGGTTGTAGTTGGGGTGGATGCGGGGGCCCGCGCCCGCGTCAGCATAGTTGAGGTTGTAGCTGTTGACGTAGTCGATCTTGTAACCGGCATGGTCGTAGCGCACGACGATGGCTGCCATGTGCTTGCCCTGCTGCTTGTCGTACTGCAGCTCCACCACGCCCGGGCCTTCGCGGGTCACGGCCCAGCCCAGCGACTGGCCGGCCTGGATGATGCGGTCACGCACCTGCGGCGCGGTGGGCACGTAGGCCCCCGAGAAGACGACCTGCGGTGCGTCGTAGAGCGCCTCAGCGCGCGCGTGGACTGCACCGCTGTGCAAGGCCAGTGCCAGCACGGCGCCGATGGCCAGGGCACTGCTGCGGCCGATGATGGATGTCTGAATTCCCATTTTGACTACTCCCTCCAACGTTTGAAAATCAAGGATGTGTTGATGCCGCCGAAGGCGAAGTTGTTGCTCATCACCACGTCGGTGTCGAGCGCGCGCGCCTGGCCCATGATGTAGTCGAGCGCGCCGCAGCGCGGGTCGGGTTCGGTGAGGTTGGCGTTCTGGGCGAACCAGCCCTCGCGCATCATCTCCAGGGTCATCCAGGCCTCCAGCGCACCGCAGGCGCCCAGGGTGTGGCCCATGTAGCCCTTGAGCGTGCTCACCGGCACCGCGCTGCCGAAGACCTCGCAGGTGGCGTGGCTCTCGGCGATGTCGCCCTGGTCGGTGGCCGTGCCGTGGGCGTTGACGTAGCCAATGGCCCCCGGGGCCAGGCCGGCATCGTCGAGCGCCATGCGCATGGCCTGGGCCATGGTGGCGGAGTTGGGGTGGGTGACGTGGGTGCCATCCGAGTTGGTGGCAAAGCCGATGATCTCGCCCAAGATCTGCGCGCCCCGGGCCCGGGCATGCTCGAGCTCTTCGAGCACGAAGGTGCAGGCGCCCTCGCCCAGCACTAGGCCGTCGCGGTTCGCATCGAAGGGCCGGGGCGTGAGCTCGGGCGTGTCGTTCCTGGTGCTGGTGGCGAACAGGGTGTCGAACACTGCCGCCTGGATGGCGTCGAGCTCTTCGGCGCCGCCGGCCAGCATGGCCAGCTGCTTGCCGCTCTGGATGGTCTCGTAGGCGTAGCCCAGGCCCTGGCTGCCCGAGGTGCAGGCGCTCGACGTGGTGATGATGCGCCCCGTGGCGCCGAAGAACACGCCGATGTTCACCGCGGCGGTGTGCGACATCATCTTGATGTAGGTGTTGGCGTTGATGCCTTCGGTGCTCTTGCCGGCGATCATGCGGCCGAAGTCGCCGATGGCGGCCGGCGTGCCGGCCGACGAGCCGTACGAGATCCCCATCTGCCCGCTCTTGACGAAGGGGTCACCCAGCAGGCCGGCGCTCTCCAGTGCGATCTCGGTGGCGCGCGTGGCCATCACGGCCACGCGGCCCATGCTGCGCATGGTCTTGCGGTTGTAGTGCGCGGGCAGCTCGAAGGGTGCCACGCTGCAGGCCAGCTGGGTGTTCAGGCCCTCGTAGACGGCCCAGTCGGGCATGCGGCGGATCACGTTGCGCCCGCTTTGCAGCTGGCTGCGCACCGTGGCCCAGTCGTTGCCCAGGGGGCTGAAGGCGCCGACGCCGGTGACGACCACGCGGCGCCTGCCGCTATTGTTGGGGGTGGTGCTGGAAGCGTTCATCCGACCATCCCCCCGTTGACCGAGATCACCTGGCGCGTGATGTACGAGGCCTCGGCCCCCAGCAGGAAGGCGACCGCGCCGGCCACCTCGTCCACCGTGCCCATGCGGCGCATGGGAATCATCTCCAGGGCGTGTTCCAGTACCTCTTGGCTGACCATCTCGGTGTCGATCAGGCCCGGGGCCACGCAGTTGACCGTGATGTTGCGCTTGGCCAGCTCGATGGCCAGCGACTTGGTCGCGGCGATCACGCCGGCCTTGGCCGCGCTGTAGTTGGCCTGGCCGCGGTTGCCCATGAGGGCAGAGACCGATGCCAGCGTGACGATGCGCCCGGGCTTGCGCCGGCGCACCATGGGCATGACCACCGGGTGCAGCACGTTGTAGAAGGCGTCGAGGTTGGTGTGCACCACGCGGTCCCACTCCTCGCCGGTCATGGCGGGGAAGGCGTTGTCCATGGCGATGCCGGCGTTGCAGACCACGCCGTAGTAGGCGCCATGGGCCTCCATGTCGGCCTCGAGCGCGGCGGCGCAGGCGGCGCGGTCGGCCACGTCGAACTGCAGCACGCGCGCGCTGCGGCCCAGGGCCTCTATCTCGGCCGCGGCGCTGTGCGCCTGCTCAATGCCACTTCGGCAGTGCACCACGATGTCGTGGCCGTCCCGGGCCAGGCGCAGTGCGATGGCGCGGCCGATGCCCCGGCTGGAGCCGGTCACCAGCACGGTGGTGGCTGCAGCGGGCGCTGGTGTCGTCGTCGTCTTCGTCGTCAGCTCATTCATTCTCGGTATCGATTGCCTGTTGTGTCTGTTGTCTGTGGTGGCCTGTCTGCCTGCCCCGGCCCTAGCCCGCGGCGGGGGATGGGGAAATATAGGCGCTACCGTCCTCGGGCTCAAAGACGGAAATGCGCGCACTTGCCAATTCCGTCTCATCCTGGCCATGGATGCGGCAGTCGAACATGCCCAGGCCGTTGTCGCCCATCAGGTCGCAGTGCACGCTGACCCTGAGCAGCGCGCCCGGCGCGAAGAAGGCCTGGGCCGTCTCGTACCTGCGCGAACCGAGCAGGAAGCCGATCTTCACCGCCTGGCCCTTGCGCAGCGCGTTCCAGCCGGCCCAGGCGGCCACCGTCTGCGCCATGTACTCCATGCCCACCCACGAGGGCATGCCTGCATCGTGCAGGAACAGGCCGCCGCGCGGCACGGTGACCTCGGCCACGGCGCTGTCCACGTCGGCGGCGATCAGGCGGTCCAGCAGCAGCATGGCGCCCCGGTGGGGCACGTAGTTCTCGACGGGTAAAAGTTCGGTGCTCATCAGTCGGCTAGTCGTCATTCGTCAGGCGGCTTCGAACAGCAGGCTGCTGTTGCTGCCGCCAAAGGCAAAGGAGTTGCTCATCACGGCACGCGCCGCGCGCCCGAGCTGCAGGCCCGGCGCCACGGCGGCCAGGGCCGGCATGGCGGGGTCGGCCACGCCATCCCACCAGTGCACGGGCAGCACGCCCTGCGGATTGTCCTGCAGCACATGCCAGGCCACCACGGCCTCCAGCGCACCGGCAGCGGCCAGGGCATGGCCGGTGAGCGGCTTGGTGGAGCTTACCGCGACATCGCTGCCCTGCACGCCACCGAACACGGCCTGCACCGCGCGGCTTTCCATGGCGTCGTTGTGCGGCGTGGCCGTGCCGTGCAGGTTGACGTAGTCCACTGCGGCGGGCTGCATGCCGGCGCGCGCCAGCGCCTGCTGCATGGCCGCCGCGGCGCCCTGGCCCGTGGGGTCGGGGGCGGACATGTGGTGCGCGTCCTGCGATTCGCCCCAGCCCGCCAGGCGCACCGGGCCGGCCTCGCGGCTGAGCACGAAGAAGGCCGCGGCCTCGCCCAAGTTGATGCCCCGGCGGTGGGCCGACAAGGGGTTGCAGCGCTCGGGGGACACGGCCTCCAGCGCGCTGAAGCCGCCCACGGTGAAGCGCGCCAGCGCATCCACGCCGCCGGCCAGCACCGCATCGGCCATGCCGGACTGCAGCAGCCGCGCGGCCGAGGCCAGGGCCTTGGCACCCGAGGAGCAGGCGGTGGAGACGGTGTGCGCCGGCCCACGGATCCCCAGGTGCTGCGCCAGGAACTGGGCCACATTGCCCATCTCCTGCACGGCATAGGCGAAGTCGGCCGGAAAGCGCTGCTCGTGCAGCAGGTGGCGCGCGGCCACCTCGCCCTCTTCGATGCCGCCCGTGCTGGTGCCCACCACCAGCGCCACGCGCGTTGGGCCGAAGCGGTCGATGGCCTGCTGCACCGCGCCCTGCAGCGCCTGCACGGCGCCCCAGGCCAGCGCGTTGTTGCGCGATTGCTGGTGCCGCGGCGCAAAGTCCAGCGCCGGCAGCACCGCGCCCGCGGGCAGGCAGCCCAGGGGCAAGCTGCGGCCGGGGGAGTAGCGCTCGGTCCACTGCAGGGTGACGGGGTCGGTGGCGGCGAACAGGTGCGCGCGCATGGATGCGGCATCGAGCCCCAGCGCGCTGTGGGCCGATGCGGCGTTCAGGTAGACATGCGGGCGGGCCATCACGGCAACTCCTGCGCCGGGGCGCACAGACGGGAGCCCCCGGGCGATTCGACGCGCAGGGTGAAGGGCCCACCGGGGTAGATGATCTCGACGGCCGAGTTGCCGACGAACTGCACGCGCACCTGCTCTCGGCCATCGCGCAGCAGGCGGCGCCCGGTGGGGCCGACCTCCACGCTCCAGGGCGGCTGCACGGCGCGCTGCACGGCCCGGGCGGGCCAGAAGGCGAGCTGCAGGTCGCTGAGCACCTGCTCGGGCGCGAGCTGGGCAGGCCAGTGGCGCGAGAGCTGCTTGTCCCACTGCCAGCCGTCCCACACCAGGGTGCCCATGCCCTGCCCCATCACGAAGAAGGCCAGGCGCACGGCCTCGGCATCCACTTCGAGCAGGGATTCGAGCTGCTGCGCGGGCCGGCCGGGCACCTCCACCGTCAAGCGCTGCTGCACGGCGACCTCGCAGCGCAGGGCCGCAGGCGCCAGCGCCAGCCGAGGGCTGTGCGTGGCATCGGGGGCGCCCGGCGATGCGCAGCCTGCAAGCAGCAGAACCGACAGGGCGGCGCACCAGCCGAGTGAAGTAACAAGGCTCATGCGGGCACGGCCCCCGGTTGCTGCGGTTGCTGTGTTTGCATGCGGCACAGCTCGCCCAGCACCTGCAGGCGGCGCTGCGGCTCGGCCACATAGGGGTTCTTCGCGTCCCAGGCGTAGCCGGCCAGGATGGAGGCGATCATGCGGCGGATCTCGGGGCTGTGCCGGTCGTGGAAGATCACGTCCTGAAAGCCCCCGTCGTACCAGCCCTGCACGAAGGCGCGGAAGGTGTTCACCCCCGCCTGCAGCGGCACGGCATAGTCCTGCTGCCAGTCCACCGCCTCGCCGCGCCAGGCGCGGTCAATGCAGCGCGCGGCCAGGCTGGCCGAGGTGACGGCGATGGTCACGCCGCTGGAGAACACCGGGTCCAGGAACTCGCCCGCATTGCCCAAGAGCGCAAAGCCCTTGCCCCACAGCGCGGTGACGTTGGCCGCATAGCCGGTGATGGAGCGGCCCGGCGTGTCCCACACGGCGTTGCGCAGCACGTGGGCCAGGCTCGGCGTCTCGGCGATGATGGCGCGCAGGCGCTCGACCTCGCTGCCCTGGTAGCGCGCCAGGAACTCGGGCGTGGCCACCACGCCCTGCGAGCAGCGGCCGCCGGAAAAGGGGATGGTCCAGAACCAGACCTCGTGGTGCACCGGGTGCACGGAGATCAGGATCTTGCTGCGGTCCATGTCGCCATGGGCGATGCCATCCTGGATGTGCGTGAACAGCGCACCGCGTACCGGGAAATCCGAGGGCCGTTCGAGCTGCAGCAGGCGCGGCAGGATGCGCGCGAAGCCGCTGGCGTCGAGCAGGAAGCGCGCCTGCACGGTGTACTCCTCGCCCTCGGGCGAGGTGACCGATACCTCGGGCCGCTCGCCCGATACGTCCACCGCCGTCACGGTGTGGCGGTAGCGCACCTCGGCGCCGGCCTTGGCCGCAGCGTCGGCCAGCACCTTGTCGAAGTCGCCGCGCTGCACCTGGTAGGTGGTGCCCCAGCCGGGCGAGAACTTGTCGCGGAAGTCGAAGTCGGTGCGCAGATCGCCCTTGGCGAAGGCCGCGCCGTTCTTGTACTGGAAGCCTGCCTCCACCACGTCCTGCAGCATGCCGGCCTCTTCGATGTAGGCCATGCTCTGGGGCAGCAGGCTCTCGCCGATGGAAAAGCGCGGAAACGTTTCCTTTTCGAGCACCAGCACCTGGCGGCCCTGCTTGCGCAGCAGGCCGGCGGCCACGGCGCCCGAGGGGCCCGCGCCCACGATCAGCACCTCGGTCTGTTCCATGCGGCGTTGGGGCATCAGGGTTCCTTGGGGTCGGTAGGGCTGCGAAACAGCGGCGCCAGCACCAGCACCAGCGGCAGGCCCAGCATGAGGGTCAGGCCGAAGGCCTTGAGTGCCGGCGTGGCCGACAGGCCCAGCAGGCCGAATGACAGCCAGGTGCTGCCCGCGCCGATGACCACCGCCAGCCAGGCATGGGGGTCGTCCTCGTGCTCCTGCAAGAAGATGCCATAGTCGATGCCCACGCCCAGCAGCAGCATCAGCGCCAGCACGTTGAACAGCTGCCAGGGCGCGCCAAAGGCCGTGAGCACGCCCACCACCACCAGGCTGGCCAGCACCGTGGGCATCCAGGCGCGCCAGGCCTTGCGTCCAAAGCGCAGCCACAGGGCGGCCAGCACCAGCACATGGCCCAGCAGCAGCAGCTCGGTCATGGAGATGCGGTAGCGCTGCAGCAGGCCCGATATCTCGGCCGGCTTGTCGACCCAGGCCACGCCTTCGAGGCCCTGGGCCGCGCCGGCCAGCGCGGGCAGCGAATCGAGGTTCGTCACACCGCGCAGCATGACCAGGCTGCGGTAGCGGCCCTCGCGCTCGCCCAGCCACAGCGGCCGCGCGGCGGTCGAGATCGGCTGCGCCAGCCAGGCCTGCACCGTGAGCGGCGCCGGCGCTGGCGTGGCGGCCCGGGCAAAGCTTTCGCCGAGCGCGGCGTTCACGCCCTTGTACACGGCCTCCTGCGCACGGGCCACCAGCGCTCCATCGCTGTCCTGGCGCCGGGCCGAGGGCACCCAGTCGGACACGGCGCTGTAGCCCACCAGCAGCTGGCGCGCGACCAGCGCGTCGAGCCGGTCCTTGAGTTCCTCTTCGCGCTGCAGCACCTGCTCGGGCGTGTTGCCCTGCACCAGGTAGAACTGCGCCGGGCTGGGCAGGCCCAGGATCTCGCCCACCTGGCGCTGCTGCGCGACCAGGGCCGCCGATCCGCTTTGCAGCTGGCGCACGTCGTCCTGCGCGCGCAGGCCACCCAGCAGCCACAGCAGCAGCGCCATGGCCACGCAGACCGCCACCGAGCCGGGCAGCGCCTGGCGCCAGCGCGGCCAGGCCATCAGCGTCTGGCCGATGCGGTCGGCCACGCGGCTGTGCGGCATGCGGCCGCGGTCGAGCCAGGGGAACCAGCAGACCACGGTGAGCATGGCGGCCGTGAGCCCCACCACCGAGAACACCGCCATCTGGCGCAGGCCCGGGAAGGCTGCGGCCCCCAGCGCCAGGTAGGCGATGGCGCTGGTGCCCAGGGCCAGCCACAGCGCCGGCATCAGCCCGCGCATGAGCCCGTGCGGGCTGCGCCCTGGCGCGCCCTGGCGGCTGGCGAAGTAGTGGATGCCATAGTCTTCGGCCACGCCCACCAGGCTGGCGCCGAACACCAGGGTCAAGAGGTGCACCTGCCCGAAGAGCAGCGCCGTGACCGACAGCGCCACCGCGCAGCCCACCAGCAGCGACACACCGACCAGCGCCACCGGCCGCAGCGAGCGGAACGCCAGCCAGGCCAGCAGCAGCACGCCGGCCAGCGAGCCCCAGCCGATGGTGTTGATCTCACTGTTGGCCTGCACGGCCGCGGCCTCGGCATGCAGGGGCACGCCGGCCACCACCATGCGGGCGCCGGGCCACTGGGCCTGCACCTGGGCCAGCGCGCCCTGCAGGGCCTGCCCCAGCACCGGCTCGCCCGACAGGCGAAAGGCCGAGCCCTCCAGCGTGAACTGCAGCACGGCCCACTGCAGGCCGTCGGCCGCCACCCACAGCTGGCCGTCGCGCGGGCGGGCCTGGCTTTGCGCGCCGCGCGTGGTCCACCACTGGGTACACAGGCCCAGGGGGTCGCTCACCCAGTCGGACAGGCGGGCCTGCACGGCGGGCTGGTACAGGTCCTGCAGCGCCTTTTGCACCAGCGCGGCATCGGGCGTGCCGGTCAGCAGGGCGCGCTGCTGCGGGGTGAGCAGGCGCTCGCGCCAGGGCTGGTAGAAGCCGAGCGCGGCGTCGATGGAGGTCTTTTGCGCGATGGGGTCTTCGCGCAGGCGCGCGCCGGCCCCGCTGCCCAGCGACTGGCGCAGCACCTGCGCCGCAGCGCGCGCATCGGCCCATTCGCCCGCACCGAGCAGCACCACCACCTGGCGCGACATCTGGCCCACCAGCTGCTCGGTGGCCAGGGCCACGTCGGGCGCCTGCTCGTTCACGGGCAGCAGGGCCATCACGTCGGTGTCGATGCCGTCGTGCTTCCAGAACTGCCACTGGTGCAGGCCCACGGCCAGCACCACCAGCAGCCAGGCGAGCGCGGCCGCGCGCCACAGCCGGCCGGGGGCGGCATCCCGCAGGGGGGGGCTGCCCGTCATTCGAACTGCGCCGCGTCCTGCGGGCGCAGGGCGTTCTCGGCCACGGGCGCAAGGATGCGGATCAGGCTGCTGTCACCGCGCGCCTCCTGCAGCTTCACCTCCTGCACGAACTGGTTGCCCTGCAGGTCCACGGCGGTGAGCCACTGGGCCAGCGTGGGGTCGCGCGGCACCAGGCGCAGCGACCAGCCCTTGGCGGCCACCTGCCCGGTCACCTCGAAGTGCTGGGCCAGCTCGGTCAGGTTGGCCGACATCACGGCGAACAGCATGGCGTTGACGGTGCGCAGCACGGGCTCGTCCTGCGCGCGCATCTGCGTGGTGAGCTTGCCGTCGCTGCCGCGCGACTGCAGGCTGTCGGGCCGCACCACCAGCGTGGACTCGAAGGGTTTGAGCACATGCCAGACGATGCCCTTGCCGCGCGCCACGACGAAGTCGCCGCCCGAGCGCAGCGGCTGCTTGAAGCCCTTGACAGTTTTGAGCTGCTCGAACTCGCCGCGCACCACCGGTGCGTCGTGCACGCGCTGGCGCACCTGGGCGAGCAGTTCCTGGGCCGCGGGTTCCGCCGCATGCGCCGGCACGAGCACCAGCGCACACAGGGCCAGCGCGGCGGCCCGCAGCCAGAGAACGGGCTTCATGGCGCCACCCCCAGCCGTTCCCACAGCACCGGCGGGCAGACGAAGCACATGGCGCGCGTGCCCATGTCCACCGCCACCTGGATGGTGTGGGCGCTGTTGACCTTCTGGCCCGTGGCGGCGTCGCTGATCAGGTAGTCGATGCGCAGGCGGTTCTCCCACTCGGTGATGGTGGCGCGCACCTTGAGCACCTGGCCGAAGGTGGCCGGGCGCACGTATTTGAGGCGCATGTCCACCACGGGCCAGCCATAGCCCGACTCGCGCATGCGCGGATAGTCGTAGTCGAATTTGGCGAGCAGCGCGCTGCGCGCCAGTTCGAGAAAGCGCACGTAGTGGCCGTGGTAGACGATCTCCATCACGTCGATGTCGTAGAACGCGGGCGTGATTTCGATCTCGTGGCTGAGCCGCTCGCGCGAGGCCAGCTCTTTCTCAGTGGACATGCGCAGGCCTCCGGGTCGATGGGGTGGCGTGAAAGTGGATCATGCGGTGTGGGCAGCAGGAGCAGGGCGTGCGGGCGCGCCCTGCTCCCAGAAGGGGAAGAAGTTGAACCAGTCATAGGGCGCCTTGCGCAGCATGCGTTCGAGCTGCTGGGCGAACAGGGCCGCGTACTCGGCCAGCGCCTGCTCGCGCCGAGCGCGCGGCAGCAGCACGCGCTCGGCCAGCGGCACGAACTCCACCGCGTAGCCCGCGCCCTCGTGCACGCAGCCCATGAAGTACAGCGGGCATTCGAGCACCGAGGCCAGGATGTAGGGCCCGCAAGGGAACGGCGCCTGGTGCCCGAGGAACGGGGCGTGCGTGACGCGGCTTTCGCGCACGGGCACGCGGTCGCCGGCGATGGCGATGAGCTCGCCGCGCGCCACGCGCTCGGCCAGCATCATGGCCGTGGCGGCGTTGAAATCGGTCACCTGCAGCAGCTGCACGCCGCTGTCGGGCGCCAGGCGCTGCAGCACGCGGTTGAAGCGCTCGGCATGGGCCGTGTGCACGAGGATGCTCAGCCGCAGGCCCGAGCGCCGCTCGGCCACCGCGCGGCACAGCTCGATGCAGCCCATGTGCGCGGTGACCACCACGGCGCCCTGGCCCTGCGCGAGCAGCGCGTTGAGCGGCTCGCGCCCGGTGAAGGCCACGCGGTCGAAGCGGTAGCGCCCGCTGAGCGCGAGCAGCTTGTCCAGGATCACCTGCGCAAACATGCGAAAGTGCCGCTGGCTCTGGCGCCAGCCCGGCATGCGGGGCCACAGGCCGTGGGCCACCTGCATGCGCTGCAGGTACTGCAGCGAGGAGCGACGGGCCACCGGGCTGGCCAGCCAGTAGTAGGCGACGATGGGGTACAGGCACAGCAGAAAGGGCCAGCGCCCGAGGAAGCGGTGCACCTGGACCATGAGCCACATGCCTGCGACAAAGGTGTTCTCGCCCAGCTGCGCCCAGTGCGGGGCAGCGGCAGGCGGGGCCGCCTGCGGTCCGGGTGCGGGCGTGGGAGCCGTCATGCCGCCTGCCCTGCGCCGCGCCGGCCCAGGAGCTTGCGCGCCAGCAGCAGCGGGCTGCGCAGCAACATGCCGCCGAACAGGCGCGTGTGCATGCCCGAGATGAGCACGTTGTCGCGCCACACGCGAAAGTGCGAGAGTCCGTCCTGCGGGTAGGTCACGGCCGTGCGCTGGGTGATGAAGGGCACGCCCTTCCAGTGCATGCGCACGAGGATCTCGGTGTCGAACTCCATGTGCTTGCCGATGCGCGCGCCATCCATCACGCCGATGGCCTCGCGCAGCGGGTAGACGCGAAAGCCGCACATCGAGTCCTCGATGTCCAGCGACAAGGTGTTGATCCACACCCACACGTGGGTGGCATAGCGGCCGTACAGGCGCGCCTTGGGCACGCTGGCGTCGTAGCGCGGGGCGCCGCAGACCATGGCACCGGGTTGCGCGCGGGCCAGCGCGATGAAGGCCGGGATGTCGGCCACGGCGTGCTGGCCGTCGGCGTCGATCTGCAGCGCGTGGCTGTGGCCCGCTGCCAGCGCATGGCGCATGCCGGTCATCACCGCACCGCCCTTGCCCTGGTTCTGCGGCAGGCGCAGCAGCGTGACCTGTTCGCCATGCTGCACGGCCAGGGCATCGAGCACGGCAGCGCAGCCGGGCTCGCAGCCATCGTCGACCAGGATGCAGTGCAGGCCCGCGGCGAGCACGCCCTGCACCATGGCGCCGATGGTCGTCGGGTGGTTGTAGACCGGGATGATGGCGACGGGGTTGAACAACGCGGCGGCGCTCATGCGGCCCCCTCCCCTTGTACCAGGCGCCCGCTGGCATGCGGCCCGCGGCTGGAGGTCAGCGCGAACTGCAGGTAGCCCTTGTCGGGCACCCACTGCAGCTGCACCTGCACGCTGGCGCCGGGCAGGATGGGCTGCTGGAACTTGACCACCTCGGCACGCAGGAAGGCCGCGGGAATGCCGAAGGCCTGCTGCCCCAGGGTGACCACCCAGTGCAGCTGCGCCACGCCGGGCACGATGGGCGCACCGGGGAAGTGGCCCTCGAGCACGCGCAGCTCGGCATCCACCAGCAGCGTGGCCGTGGCCTGGTGTTCGCCGCGCTCGGTCCACTCGGGCGGCGGCATGAGCGGGCGAAACAGCGCCAGCAGGTCGTGCTGCGTGGTCTTGCCCTGCGCGTTCTGCGGCAGGCGGGCCACGTAGCGCCAGCTGCGCGGCAGGGCCACGCGGTCCACCAGGGGCACGAGCAGTGCACGCAGCGCAGCGCCCATCTGCCTGCGGCCCTGTTGCTGCAGGGCCTGCCAGCCGGCGTCGCTCAATTCAAGCACCATGCCCACGCGGGCTGCGGCGGGCGGTGATTCGAGCACCACGGCCCTGGCCGCGGCCACCCAGCCGCTGGCCAGCAGCGCGTTTTCCATGGCGGTCAGCGAGACGCGCTTTTCGGCGATCTTCACGATGCGGTCGGCCCGGCCCTGCAGCACGAAGCCGGCGCCGGCCTTTTGCGGCAGCGCGCGGTCGGCTGTCTCCCACCAGGCGGTGGCATCGGGCAGGTGGCCCGAGCGCACCGAGAGGCAACCGCTGTCGGCCAGGCGCACCTCCACGCCCGGCAGGGGCTGCCAGGCATCGCCCTGCTCCGCGCGGCGGCGCCAGGCGATGCCACCGGTTTCGGAGCTGCCGAAGACCTCGGTGGTGGAATGGCCGAGCAAGGCCAGCGCATGGGCAGAGGCCTCGGGCGGCAAGGGCCCGCCCGACGAGAAGATGCCGCGCAGGCCCCGGGACACGGCCGCCCAGTCGAGCTGCTGCGGCAGGCGGCTGAGCATGGCGGGGCTGGAGACCAGCAGCGTGGGGCCGGGCTGCGCGAGCTGGGCCACCAGCTCCTCGGGGTAGCGCAGGAATTCGGTGCCCAGGCGCCGCCCTGCTGCCAGCGGCCACAGCACGCGGAACAACAGGCCGTAGATGTGCTGGTGCGACACGGTGGCCAGGGTGCGCAGTGCGGGCGCATCCGCCATCGGGCCAAAGACCGCCTGCAGGGCATGCACCTCGGCATCGAGCTGCGACAGGTACTTGGCGATGCGCTCGGGCACGCCCGTGGAGCCCGAGGTGAACAGCACCACCTGCGCTGTGCGCAGCGACAGGGGCTGCAGCGACACAGCGCCAGCCCCCGCGTCGTCGGGCCCGATGGCACCGGGCAGCAGGCCTGCGCAGGCCTGTACCTGGGGCAGCAGGTGCGCCAGGGTATGCGGCTGCAAGTCACTGGCCAGCACCGGCGTCTTGCCCGCATGCCAGGCGCCCCAGAGGGCGGCGGCAAAGGCCAGTGGGTCGTCGAAATACAGGCCCACCTCGGTGCCCTGCACTTTCTGGAAGGCTGCGCACCAGGCCTGCACGGCGCGCACCCAGTCCGCATGCTGCAGCGTGCGGCCACCGGTGGCCGCGACTTCATGCGCGGCCGCACGGGCCTGCGGCAGGGCCACTTCGGACAGCGCTGTAAACGTGTTCACTTGCTCGATTCCTGATTCTTGGAGTTGTTTGGACAGGGACGGACGAAAAATCTGACTGACGCTCTATCGCAGGGTCACGCCAGCGCGCTGCGGCGCTTGACCCACTGGCGCACGCACCACTCGGCGCCCATCAGGCAGCCCATCAGCACATAGGCAATGAGCCCGTTGTACAGCGCCCAGGTGGCATCGCTGCTAAAGGCGGCGGTGTAGGCCGCCACCGCGCCGTTGGCCACGAAGAACAGGCACCACACGGCGGTCACCTTGCGGGTGTAGCGTACCCCGGCTGGGGGCAGGTCGGGGGTGGTCAGCCGGGCCACCCGCTCGATCACCGTGGGCGGGTAGCGCAGGCTCACCGCAAACACCACCAGCAGCACGGCGTTGACCAGCACCGGGTAGAGCTTGACGGCCAGCGCATCGCCCTGCCACCAGGCGGCCAGGGCCAGCACCGCTGCGCCCGAGGCCACGGCCCACCAGAAGCGCTGGCGCGTGACCACGGCGCGCAGCACGGCCAGCGCCACCAGCAGCACTGCCAGCCACTGCGGCGCCACGTGCCCCATGGCAAGATACACGCCCAGCGGGTACAGCACCGTCAGCACCACCAGAACGGTGGTCACGAGCTTGTGCATGATGGAAGGCTGGCTGCTTGCCCGCGCGCTCAGGCCGTGGAGGCGGCGTCGTTCACCAGCCGGTGCAGCGCGTCGACCACGTCCTGCACGGTGCGCACCGACTTGAAGGCGTCGGCATTCAGGCGCTTGCCCACCCAGGGCTTGAGCTGCACGATCAGGTCCACGGCATCGATGCTGTCGATGTCCAGGTCGTCGTACAGGCGGGCCTCGGGCGTGATGCGGGCGGCGTCGATTTCAAACGTCTCCTGCAGGATGGCGGCGATGCGTTCGTAGATGGCTTCTTTGTTCATGTTGGATTTCCGTGAATGCCGAGCGCTTCAATCAGTCAGTGCGTGCGGCTGGCGGCCACGAAGGCGGCCAGCGCCTGCACGCTGCCAAAGTGCTTGCGCGTCTGCTCCGAATCGGCCGACATGCTCAGGCCGTAGCGCTTTTGCAGGGCCAGGCCCAGCTCCAGGGCGTCGATGGAGTCGAGGCCCAGGCCCTCGACGAACAACGGCGCCGCAGGGTCGATGTCCTCGGGCGCGATGTCTTCGAGCGCGAGCGAGGAGATGATGATTTCTTTGATTTCTTGCTCAAGTTGAAGCACTGGCAGGCCCCTTGAAAAGTTGTACGGACAGGTGCTCGGTCACATGGCGCGCAGCCAGGGTGTCGCTGGCAGCCGAGTCACAGAATTCTTCCACCGCAATATCGGGCCGCACCTCGATGGTGAAGTGCGGCTTGCGCACGGGCACCTTCCACCACGGCGTGCCCTTGGTCAGCATGGGCAGGCTGCTGTGGATGTGCACGGGCGTGATGTCGATGCGCCCGCGCACCGCCACGTGGGCGGCGCCGCGCTGCAGGCGGTTGGCGCCCTGCACGGGCGTGCGCGTGCCCTCCGGGAAGATGATGAGGTTGTTGCCGTCCTTGAGCGAGCGCACGCAGTCCTCCAGCAGCCCGGCGCCGTCGCCGTTGGTGATGAAGCCCGCCGCCCGGATCGGGCCGCGCATGAAGGGGTTGTGTGCCAGCGCCGCCTTGACGATGCAATCCGCATGGCGCACGAAGGAGATCAGGAACACCACGTCGATCAGCGAGGGGTGGTTGGCCAGGATCAAGAGACCCCGGCGCTGCAGGCGCTCGCGGCCATGCACCTCGTAGGAGATCACGCCCACAAAGTTCATGAGCCCCACGAACCAGCGAAAGCAGTGGTGGATGGCGGCCTGCGAGAGCTGCTGCTGGCGCGCCGGATCGCGCACCACCAGCGTGAACACCGGGCACACCACGCAGCGCAGCACCAGGCCGCCCAGGCCGAACACGGAAAAGCAGAATCCCGTGGCCACGATACGCCAGGCCCGGTTGATGACTTCAAGCATGCACGCGCTCCCACATCCATTGGCCCGATGCATGGCCATGCACCAGGTGTTGCCGCTCGCCCTGCAGCAGAAAATGCAGGGCATCGAGCCCATGCGGCAAGACACCGGCCCCGCCACGCCCCGGGGTCTCTTCGTCGCCCTGTGGCGCCGCATCGAGTGCCTGCAGTGCAAAGCCCGCTTCGCCGGCCTGCAGGGGCGCCAGCAGTGCGGCCCAGGCGTATTCGGCCATGGGCTCGTCGTGGAACGCAGCGTAGCCGGGCGGCAGCGGTTCGTCGTAGCAGACCAGCAGCACCTCGGCCGCACCGGGCTCGGCATCCTGCAGCAGGCCCACGGCCTCGACGACGCCGGCTTCGGGCGCGCAGTGCGAGGAGGCGACGCACACCGCGTTGGCGCGCATGCCGCGCAGGATGGAGTGCTGCGCGCCGACGGCGTTGTGCACCGACAGGCCGAAGGCGGTGGGCGACAGGGGTTCATCCTGGGCCTGGGAGCGCAGCAGGGACAGCGCCTTGTCGGCATCGCCGTAGCGCGAGGCCCAGACCACGGGGATGTCGGCGCCCTCTTCGGGTGGCAGCACGCTGTCGGCCACACTCACGGCCATCTTCGCCAGGTGACCCAGGCGGCGCCGCGCCATGGCGGGCACGTGGGGCAGCTCGACCGCCGTGCCCCCCACGGGGCACACCGGTGCCTTGGCCCACTGCAGCCATTGCTCCTGACTTTGCAGGCCCGGTGCTATCGCAGCCCACGCCCGAACGGCGAACGCAGCGCGCACAGCCCTCTCCCGATTTCTTTGATTGCTTGGCGTGTGTACGGCACACACGGGGCAATTATCTCAGAAAGCCCCCTGGCGGCGGCAGTTTTACGGTTACATGTGCACACAAATAGGCACCCCGTGCGGGCAACGCACCCCCATACAAAGGGTTACAACGACTTCACCCAAATGGGGGGTGCCATCCAGCGTTGCATCCTGGCGACAAAGGGCGACCGCCCTGCCCTATTCCTCGAACCCGAAGCCCACGGCCGACACCCCGGCTGCGCTCGTGCGCGCCACCAGGTACTGGCCCGGCCCGACGACGATGGCCGTGCGTTCGAGCACGCCCGAGGGCGCCAGGTACACGTCGTACTCGATCCACTCCGCGTCGGTGGGTGTGGCCGCGGCGGCCAGCGCCACGCGGGCCAGCACGGCCGAGGTGTTGCGGTTGACCAGCGACAGCGTGAGCGTGCCGGTCTGCGTGGCCGGCTGGTAGAGGGTGGTGGCCGTGGCCGCGGCCAGGTCCAGTGCAAAAAGGCGTCCGTTTGCCATGTCGATCAAGCTCCTGAAAGAAAGAAAACCTTGCTGCGCGACTGCACCGGGGCCCACTGCTGCACGCCCTGGGTCACGAACAGCGCCAGCGGTTGGGCCTGCACCGGCGCCACGGGCAGGCCCAGGGCGCCACCGGCCTGGGAGCTGACCCAGGCCCGCACCCAGTTCGTGCTGGCCAGGGCCTGGCTGTTGTCGCCCGGTGGCAGCGGCGTGGCGGCGGTGACGGTGCCGGCTGCAGCCAGGTGGCCGGCGATGGACTGATCGCCCGTGAAGGCGTTGCCGCCGGCCAGGTTGGCCTTGGTGGCCAGGCCGGCATCGACCTGCCCGGCCTTGGTGGCCACGCCGTCGAAGCCCAGCTCGACGCGCTGGAACTCGTCCTTGAGGACCTGCTCGTCCACGCGCTGGCCGGGCAGCGGGTTGAAGACGCGGTGGTAGAAAGTGTTGGCCATGGGTGTTGTTGCTCCTTGGTAGCTATCGATCCAGGCGCCGCGGCGTGTACACCACCGACACGCTCTGCAGCGTGTGGGGCAGTTCGTCGCGCGCGGTGCTCACGATGTTCAGGCTGAGGTCGGTGCCCACGCCGTCCAGGCGCACCTTGGAGAGCACGTTGGCGGGCACGCTGTAGTAGCTCTGGCCGTAGTTGCTCACGCTGTAGTAGGCGCCGCCGGCGTTCTGCAGCACATGCACCACGTCGGTCAGGCCCACGTCGGGCTTGCCCAGGCTGTACTCGCCCTGCACCAGCAGGCGACAGGCGCTGCGGTTCTTGCTCTCCAGGTCCACACGCCGAAAGCGCTTTTTTTCCATCGGGCTCTTGGTGTGGTTGAAGGCCAGGCGCAGGTAGGCCTGGATCGGAGCGCCATCGAAGCTGCGGCCCCGGTCGGCCTCGTAGACATGGCCGTCGTCGCTGCCGAAGAAGTTGCGGTGCTCGCCGCCCACCACCGCATCGCAGGTGCAGCGCACCGTGCGCCCGTAGTCGATGGGCATGAAGGCCAGCGCGCTGCCGCCGTCGGCCGTGGGGATGGGCGTGACGCTCAGGCTTTCGCCCGTGGCAAAGAACAGGCGCATGCGCTTGTCGGCCCGGTTGACCACCGAGGCCGTGACCTGGCGCGCCTTGAGCAGGCGCTGGATGCGCGAGGACAGCGGCAGCCGCTCGAAGTTGCCGAAGGCCTGCGTGGCGCTGACCACGGCCACGCCCAGGGTGTCGAACACCAGCACGCGCCCCAGGTTCTGCACGCTGCCGCGCTGGGCGCCCACGTCGTCGGCAAAGTTCACGAAGCGCCAGTCGGCGCTGCTGCTGCCGTACAGCACCCAGGTGCGCTCGGCGGCAAACACCATGAGCGCGCCGCCCTCGGCGTCCGACGGCAGCACCTGGAAGCCCGTGACCACGTCGCCGGCCGCGATCTCGGCGGCGCCCACCACGGCGGACCAGCGGCACGGATCGCCCACGGCGCTGTGCTGCACCGAGCCCTCGAAGCTGAAGAACAGGTGGTTCTTGTGCGCCACGCAGTGCACGGGCTTGTCCGCCGCCATGCCGGTGGCCAGCGGCACCAGCACCTCGCCGTCGAACTCGAAGCCGCGGTTCACGCCATCGGCGCCATAAATGCGCTGCTGCCCTGCCCGGCCGTTGAAGTTGTAGACCACGGCATCGAGCCGGCCGCCGGGCAGTTGGGTGATAGCCGCCTCGGCACCGGCAGCCACGGCCGTCACACCCGCCGTGAAGGCGCCTGCGGTGAACGCGCCGCCCGAGGGCGCGGTGACGATGAAGCGCCCCTTGGCCGTGCCCGCTGCCCAGGTGCCCGACTCCACCACCACGCGCTTGACGATGGCAGACACCGCGCCCTTGGTGACGTTGGCGCCCACCGCAGGCTCCGTGCCGCTGCCGCCGCTGAAGGCCAGCTCGTAGTAATGGAACACCGGCGCCCAGCCGGTGGCCGAACTCTTGTAGATGCTGCACGCCGTGGCAGCCAGGTTGTCGCGCCAGGCGTAGACCGTGCCGTTCAATACGGCAATGCCGCGCAGCGGCCCCGACCCCGGCACGGCGCCAATGGCCGCGCGGTAGTGGTCAGCGGCCAGCGCCGCAAAGGCGTTGTCGTCGAAGCCATCGATGTCCGAGGCATCGCCGTCGAACACGCCCACCGGGCTGCCCGCCACGGTGAGGGCCTCGCCCACGGCGAACACGCCCGTGGGCCGGGTCACCACCATCTGCGCCGCACTGCGCAGCAACAGCACCACCGCCGTGGCGCCGGAGGTGGCGCCCGCCACCGTCTGCCCCACGGCCACGCCAGTGAAGGCGGTGGCGGCGCGCAGGCACTTGTAGGCCGCATCGCTGGGCCGGGGCCGACCGTCGAAGCGCTCGTAACCGCCGATGCGCTCGTACCCCTCCAGCGCGGAGCTTTCGTAGTTGATCGCGCCCGTGACCATGCCAGGGCGCAACGTGAGCTGGGCCGATTCGGCATCGAGCCCGCCCGCCAGCGGGAAGTACTGGGTCTTGAGCGCGGGCATGCGCATCTCGCCGGTCATGCGAGCGGCCTTGCGCCAAAGCCGGGGCGTGGCAGCTGCGACTGCGCCAGCGCCGAGAAGCCCATGCTGTAGTTCTGCTCGGCACGCTGGTAGACCTCGCTGGCCGCATCGAAGCCGCCGTACTCGCGCAGCGCGCGCCAGCCGATCAGGGGATGAAAGCGCGCCGGCAGGGCCGGCTCGTCGGCGTCGAGCACCAGGTCCACCACGTCTTTCACGTAGGCGGCGCGCACCATGTGCACCGCATCGGGCGTGGGGCCCACCAGCAACTCGCCTCCGGGCGCCATGCTCCAGTACTGCAGCGCGCCCGGCGCGTGCGTGCCGGTGAGAAAGCGCTGGCGAAACGCCTCGTAGTCGAGCCAGGCCAGCGCATGCTCGCTCACCTGCCCATCGGCCACGCGCCAGGCGCTGGGGCGGTAGCCGTCGGCTGCGGGCTTCCAGGCGGCGAAGTCGGCCAGCGCAAAGCCCGGGGCCGCGGCCTCGGGCACCATCACCAGGGTGCCGGCCGGCACCTGGCCGAGCGCCTCGCCGCGGCGAAACAGCCAGGACTCGTGCGCCAGCGCGATGTCGCGCCAGGCCCAGTTCACCCATTCGAACACGCGGGAATCGTCGCCACTGGCCGTCGTGGCCGAGGCCGGTGGGCCGCCCGACAGGCCGCTCTCGCGCTTGACGGCCCGGGCCAGTTGCAGGAAGTTCATGGTGCGCGCCCTCCCCGCTCAGCTTTTGCGCTGGAGAGGGAAACGCGGCTTCTCGACCCAGCGCATCTTGTCGATGTTCTCGGGCTCCTCGGGGTCGGCCTCGCGCACCGTGTAGGCCAGGCCTTCGATGTGGTCGGCCATCTCCACCGGCACGCGCACCCAGCGCTCGCGCTGGATCTGGATCTGGTAGTTGTTGAGCCCGAAGAAGGGCTGCTGCGGTTCGTGCAGCTCGCCCTTGAAGAGCTTGATCTCGACCGTCTGGCCCGAGAAGCCGTGCTGCTGCACGGCCACGTCGATGTCGGTGTCGGTGCCTGCGGTGGTTTCGGCCAATGCGGCGGCCTTGGCTTGTGCTTTTGCCATGGGAGTATTCCTTCTGTTGAGAGAAGGGGCCGGCTGCATGCCGGCCCCGGGGGTCAAGCCGGCGTCAGGCGCTCACACCATGCTCGATGCGGGTCATCCAGGCGTCGTTCAAGATCGCCGCGGCCGACCACATCTTGAAAGCCACGTGCCCGCGCTGGCCCATGGGGTCGCTGTCGCTGGGCTTGGGGTTGACCACGATGGGCGTGAGGCCCGAGCCCGATGCCGACAGGTTCACCGTGGCATAGGCCTCCTTGCCGACGATGACCGACTGGTACACGTCCACCGCCGTGCCGCCCAGCATGCCGTTCAGCGTGGCATTGCCGGCGTTGACCAGCGGCGCATACAGCGTGGACGAAACGAAGCGGATGTTCTCGAACGCGCCGATCTCGTTCTCGCACAGCGGCTTGAAGGTGCCGTAGTTCTGGATGCGCGTGTAGCCGGCCGGGAAGAACGCGGGGTTCTGCAGGTCCATCTCCACGTTGGGGTGTACAAAGCACACATAGCACGGAGGGATGGGCAGCGTGCCCACGCCGTCGGTGGCGTTGAGCACGGTGGTCAGCGGGCGCGCGTCCTGCGCCTTGAGCTGGCGGATGGCGCGGCGCGCCACGTTGGCCGTCATCGTCGTGTTCACCGCGTTGCGCGCCACGCCGTTGGCATACAGCACCTGCGTGCCGGCCTTGATGGTGTTGTACAGGATCAGCTCCTGCGTCTGGCCCGCGGTCTCGCCCAGCGAGGCACTCAGTTCGCCGAGCACCGGGTCTTCGTGCGTGTCGGCAATCACGTCGGTGATCTGCACGCGCTGGCCGTACTGCTCCAGGTTGGCCGACACGTCGGTGCTGGTGATGTTGCCCTGCACGGGCGTCACGCCTTCGGTCAGCGGCGTGGTGGTGGGCGCCAGGCGGCCATAGCGGCGCCACTTGACGACCTTGGTCTTGCCCTTGGGCACGGCCGTCACCACGGCAAACTTGGCCATGTTCAGGGAGGGCTGGGCACGCTCCAGCATCTTGTCCACCGCATAGGCGGCGGTACGGGGGGTGATGTCACCGTAAACGGTCATGAGATTGGCTCCTTGTCGGAAAATTCAAACGTGTCTGTGTGCACCAGCGCGCGGCTGCGGCCCCGCAGCCCGTGGCTATGCCAGGCCGCCCAGGCGCTGGCGCCGAAAGAAGTCCAGCGAGGCTTCGAAATCGTCCTCGGGCGGCAGGCCGCCCCGGGCGCCGCTGGCGCGCGAAGTCAAGCCGGCCGCCGACTGCAGCCTGGCGGCATTGGCGCTGGCGCGCTGTGCGGCGGGCTGTTGTTGCTGGGGGTAGCGGGCAATGGGGGCGCGGCCCGCGCGGCGCAGGTGGGCGTCGTACGCATCCATCACCGCAATCGCCTCACCGGGGTCCTGCCCCTGGTAGAAGGCCGTCTGGATGGGCTGGGGCTGCGTGCCGATCCAGGCGCTGAAGTCCGCGCTGCGCACCACCTCCACCGCGTTCGGGTAGGTGGCCTCGAAGGTTTGCATCGCGGCCTGGTAGGCGGCGCTGCGTTGCTCCTGGGCGCGCTGCTCGTGCTCGGCGCGCAGGCCGTGCAGCGGCTCGACCATGCGGGCGGCGGTCTGCTCGGCCACCGTCGCGGCCTGCGCATCCACGGCCTGCAGGGCCTGCTGCACGGCGCCCACCAGCCCATGCAGTTCGGGGAACTGCTGCACCTTCGCGGACAGCTCGGCCAGCCGCGCGGACGCGGCGGCGGAACTGTCGCCCTGGGTGCCCGGCGCAGCCCTGCCGCCACGGCCCTTGAGCTGCGCGTTCTCCTGCAGCAAGCGGTCGCGCTCGGCCCGCGCCTGGTTCAGGTAGCGGTTGAGCTGGCCCACGCGGCCCATCTCGCTGCGCGCCTTGTGCAGCTCTTCCTGCGTGCGGCGCAGCAGCTCGGCGGGGTCGGGGTTGCCGGCCCGGTCGCTGTGCTGCGCGGCGGCTTGGCGCGCACGGGTCTGCGCGGCATCGGTGCCGGTAGCCTCGGCGCCCATCGCCATTGCTGCGGGCAAGTCCCCATCGGGACCTGCCGGCATGGTGGCGGTGGACACCTGTGCGTCACCACCCGTTTCCGCACGCTCCTGGCGCAGCGCATCCAGCGCCTGCGCCATCTGGTCCTCGGCATCCATTGCGCTGGCGGCGCCCTCGCTGGGTTCCAGGCTGCCTGCGGTGGCGTGGCTGGTGTTGCTGTTGCTGCTGTCGGTGGTGTTCATGGTGCGGTCGGTCCTTCTTCGGCGTGGCCCGCGGGGCCAGAGGCAGTGGTGGCGGGTGGTGGTTGCTGACACCGGGCGCATCGCCCGTGAAAGCAATGTCCGCGAAGAGGCGAGCGCGCTGAAGGGGTGGCATATATGCCGCGCACCATGGCAACAAACAGGCGAAAAAAAGCCCGCTCGAAGCGGGCTGCCCATGGCTCACGCAGAGACGGGTCTATTCGATCCCCGGAAAATTCTGGTCGATGAACGAGACCACAAACTCGTTGGGGTCTGCAGGCATGCCGTTGGCCTTGCAGTGCTCCAGGTAGCCTGCCCAGAACCGGCGCACCTGCTCGTCCAGGCGCGGCGGGAACTGCATCTGCGCGGCCACCATGTCCTGCCACGACCCCTCGTCGCCATACACCTGCGCAAGCCGGGGCTGCATGGCGACCAGCGCCTCGTCCTGCTCCTCGCTCAACTGCCCGATCACGTCCAGAAAATAGCTGTCCAGCAGCCTCAGAAACGGCTTGCCTGCGTAGCGGTCCATCGCATTCCTCCTTGGGTTGTGCAGGGCCTGGCCCCGCCTTTTGGGGTGACGGAACTGGTTGGCACTGTTTGCGGGGGGTGCCGAAAGCAGCGCTGCCCAAGCTCCACGTTGTTTGTACTATGTTTCGCGTGCGGAGCCGGATTCGCCGGGCTCCTTGTCATCGCTTTTTTTCTTCTTCTTGCGGTTGGGGGGTGCGCCAGCGGGGATTGCCCACTCGGAGTACCCTCCGCTCGCACCTGGGTCCGGATGCAGCACCCGCCAGAAGGGCGAGCCGGGTGTGTGCTGCTCCTTCGGAACCAGGCGCATGACCCCTTTCCGGCCGTCCGCAGTGGACGTGGAAGCATGCTCCCATATCCAGCCGGGCGGTGGCTTGGGCGTGCCCCGGGCCGATACGGTGTGGCCGACGCCCGGGATCATGGACTCCATCATCCGCGCAAATTCCGGGCTGGCATCGAGCGCTTTCTTCAATGCGGCGTTGGCGCGCTGGTAGTGGACCTTGCGATGGTGCCCAAAGTCGTCCAGGTCGAGCTGCATCTCGAAGGCCACCGTGTAGGCGTTGGGCTTCCAGGGCTGCCCGTCAGGCCCCGTCTTGGGCCATTCGGACCGGCGCTTTTCCATCATGTCATCGACAGTGGCTTTCGATGGCAGCGTGCTGACGACCGCCTGCGTGACGCCACCATCTATCACCCCGGTCTGCGCACCGTCCATGGCCGATGGCGGCGGTGCGACTGCGGGTTGTGCCGGACTGGGCGGCCGCGCCTGGCCGCGGGCCTGCGCACGCGCGGAGGCCGGGGCTGCGGCGTCCGCGGCATCCGCAGCCAGCACCCGTTGCGCGCGCGCTGCGCTGCCGGCTGCCACCAGCAGTTGGCCGCCGGGCATGTCCTTGAGGTCGCCTTCAGGCACCCCCGCCGCCTGCAGCCGCGCCCGCTCGGACGGCCCGGCACCTTCCACGGCCAGGCTGCCCTTGTCCAGCCTGCGCATGCGGGGCGCGGATGCAACAGGCACAGTTTGCGCGGCGCTCGCGCCATGCCCCCCTGGGCCCGGCTGCAATGCCAAGGCTTCGCGTGCATGCGCAGCACTGCGCTGCGCCACCAGCAATTCGCCAGCGCCGGCAGGCTGGATGTCCGCCTCTGCCACGCCCGCCTGCAGCAACTGCGTGCGTATGTGCGACGAATCCCCCTGCACGAGCAGGGTCCCACTGTCCAGCGCGTGCACCTGGTGTGCGCTGGAAGAAGGCTCCATGCGCCCCGCCCCGCCCGGGCCGTCCACCCCTGCGGCGTCGCCCGGTGCGGCCTGCGACGCCGCAGGCGCCACCGGGGCTTGCCCGCGCGATGGCACTGCAACCGGTGCTGGCGCATCGGCTATCGCCTGTGCGGGGGCATCCGCGTCCGGATAGGCATGCGTACGGGCGAGCGCATCCTGGGCGCGCTGCTGGCGCACGGCAGACAAGGGCTCCACCGCTTGCCCATTGGCCTGCCCATGCCGCGGGTCCACAGCCGCAGGGGGCCCCGGCCTGTCCGCGGGCACCTGCGGCCTGGCGGGCTGGTCTTCGACCCGGGGAACCCCATTGCCGGCAGGCACATGCGCCGGGCGCCCCCCCGGCTCCTCGGCCCGCGCCGCCATGGCGTGCGGGGTGGCAGGCGAACCTGCCGCGCGCCGGGCGCCCCTGGCCCCGGACAGCACGCCCGACAAAACCCCCACTGCGGCTTCATCGATGAACCCCGCACCCTGGCCTTCGCCGAACGGGTCGCCCTTCGCCCCCCAGTCCTCGGCCACCCGCTGTGCGCCCTGAATGGCGCCCTGCTGCAGGGTTTGGGCCCCCACCGACCTGGCCACCTGCGCGTAGGCCCGGGCCTTGAATGCGTCGGCTGATGGGGCGTCGAGCCCGATCCGGCCCGCCAGCGCATTGATCGCCAGGGAGGTGGCGGCACCGGCCATCGCCCGCTCCAGGTCCACGGGCTGGCCCGTGCGCCGGGCCTGCTCCACCGCGTCGACATACACCGACCCGAAGGTCTGGCTGGCGTCGAAGAGCGTGCTGCCGATGACCTCACCCAGCGCCCTCTTGCCCACGGTGTTGGCGATCACGCCGCCCATGCCCGAAGCCAGCACCGCCGATGCGGCCTGCACGGCCAGGTAGCCGCTATTTTCCATGGCCCACTGCGCCGCATCGTCCGCGCTGCGGATGCCGGTGAAGCCGGGCGCCATGCCGATGTTGTCCACCGTGCGCATGGTGTCCCGGTAACCGGCCAGGCCCCACTCGCGCAGCGCCTCATCGCCTGTCAACTGCCCCACCAGGCCAGCCGCGCCCTGGCCCAGGGCGATCAGCTCGCCGCCCCCTTTGGCCAGGCCGCGCACCACGGCCGGCATGTCTTGTGCAGCGGCACGCACCCGGGCATCGGCCTGCAGCGCACGCATTTCCTTTTCTTCGGCAACCACACGCTCGCGCTCGGTGTTCGGGTTGTAGCCCAGCACAATGCGCTCCCCCGTCACCGCGGGGGCTGCCGTGGGCGTGCGCGCGTTCAGGCGCTGCTCAAGCCGTGCATCGAAGCGCGCGTTGGCACTGGCATCCGCATCGCCATACCCGCGCCCCGCATACTGCGCCTTGCGGTCCACCGGCTTGGGCGCAACGGCGGGCGGGGACACATTGAACTCCGCCAACGCGCGCAGCTTCTCGCGGCTACCGGGATTGATCGCCGCGAGCCGGTCCATCTCCTGCTCCACCGCCAACTCGCGACGTCCCTTGTCGGTATCGAGCCGCATGCCCGAAACCGCCCCCCTTCCACCACCACCGCCGTGCCAGGCACGGGCCGAGGAGATGACCTGCTGCTCGGCTTGCGTGTCCTGCGGCGCAGCAGGTGCAGTTGCAGGCACAGGTGAAGAGCCTTGCCTGCCACCGGCACCGTAGGCGGCCAATGCCTGCTCATAGTTGCCACCAAAACGATCCAGCTGGGCCCGCAACTCCGCAGCGGCGCCATAGATCGACTGCACCGGGTCCAGGGGATTCACCTTGAGCCGCTGCGCCGTCTGCGGTGGCAACCGCATGATGCCCACGGCATCGATATCGCCGTCATTGAGCCACTCGCCCCGCCCGCCCGCCCTCCGGTCCGCCATGGAGCGCAGCAGCCCCGGATCCAGTTGGAACTGCCGGGCTGCCAGGTCGAAGGCCTCTTCCACACGGGTGTTCCGTGCCCGCGCTTCGCTGTTCTGCACCGGCCGCTCCAGCGGCACCCGCGTGACGCCCGAATCCGCCGTGTCCCGTCCGGTGATCGCCGAAAAGGCATACTCTAAAAGGTTCATTGGCGGCCCCGGCAGGAAGTAGTGGATCGGAGCGCCACTGTCCGCCGCGCCCCCGCCGCCGACCAGGGAGGGCATATATGCAATGCGCGGAACAGCCCCCGTCCACGCCGACGAGACTTGCCCTGGCCGCAACGCCCCGGAGATCCCGCGCAGGCGAAAAAAAGCCCGCTCGGAGCGGGCTGGGTCTTGGAAAAGCTCAGGGCCTGCGCAAACGGACGCGTGCGGGAACCACCACTCTCACCACAGCACCCCGATCAGCGCAAATGCCCCACCCAGCACAAACATGGCCTGGAACAGCATGCTGCGCAGCTTTTCGTCCGCGCTTTCGCCGGACCACGACTCCACGCCCGTGAGCTGGATCACAGAGCCCCAGGTGGCGAAGATGGCGCCCAGCGCAGCCAGCACCTTGCCCATGTCGTTCGGGAACTCCAGCTCCACCGGCCGGCCCAGGCCCGAGTACATGATGACCAGCAGCATGAACACGCCCACGATGGCCAGGCCCGCACGCCAGAACTGCGCGCGCGTGCGCAACAGGCGCTCCAGCGACGCCTGGCGCAGGGCCTCCAGCTCGGTGCCGGTGCTCCACCCGCCCGCCTTGTAGCGCGCGAGCTGGTCCGCCGGCTGGATGATGATGGCCAGGTCGTGCGCGGCCGCCATGTCGGCAAAGCGCCTGCGGCTGAACAGAAACGCCCACAACGTCGGGAAGGTACTGAGACGCTTGGGCACCACGGGGGGTACCGGGGACGGCATGGCTAGGTGTCCGCCCTCTTCTCTTGCGCTGGCAGCATTCCATCCCCTGCGCACGGTGAGGGCACTGTGCAACGGTCTATGGAGTGGAAAATGCAAACTTCTGCCATCCCTGGATCATAGGGGCAGGTGGGGCCGCTGCAATCAATCAATGGCCAGCCCGGTCCCGGTGGCGACCCTGCACCGGTGATCAGATGCCCAACGCCAACCCGGTGTTGGCGTACTGCGGCAGGTTGGCGGCCGTGCCCACCAGCTCCAGCTGGGCCACGCCGGCCAGCATCGTGGCCTGGGTGTAGGTCCCGCTCGTGATCAGCCCCTCGAAGGTGGCCACGGTGGCGCTGTCGGCGCTGATCCCGGTGACGGCCTTGAACAGCGTGGCGACGAACTGCGCGTTCGATGCACCGCCGGCCAGTCCCGCCATGTAGCCCGAGTCGATGAGGTAGGAGCTCACGTCGGCCACCGAGAAACCGCTGTCGAACAGGGGCAGCAGGGTCTTGGCGATCAGGTCGCCATCCCTGAGCCCCGCCGGGCCCTTGAGGGTATAGGCCAGCAGGGCGGCCTTGTTCCCATTGGTGCCGGGGTCGAGGTCCAGCACGAAGTACTTGTCCTTCAACTGGACGCGCTCCATGTCATCGTCCAGCACATTGTTCTGCTCCACAGAGATCTTGGCTTCCGCCCAGTGGGCAGGGTACTTGGTGACCGTGACGTTGGCAGAGGCGGTATCGATGAACAGGGTATCGATGCCGTCTCCGCCTTCGGCAGAGTTGCTGCTGCCCAGGCTGGCCACGATCAGGTCATTGCCGCCATTGCCAAGCGCCTGGTTGTTCCCCTTGCCCGGCAGGATGATGTCTGCCGCAGCCGTTCCCTCCTGCGTGTCGCTGGCATCCGTCCCCTTGATCTGCGGGGCGTTGAGCAGCCACAGCTGCGATGCGGGGACGATCCTGTCGCCGAACTGGTAGAACTCGAAGTTCGAGGTCACGTCGGTGCCGTCGGCACCGCCCGCGTTGTGCGCCACCTGGATGGTGTTGGCGGAACGGTCCACGGTCACGGTATAGGCCGAATAGGCATCCGCATACTGCGCAGTGTCGATGCCCGGGCCACCGTTGAGCCTGTCGTTGCCACCGCCACCGCGCACGAAGTCGTTTCCCGCGCCGGCGGTCACCATGTCATTGCCGTTGCCGCCGTAAATCAGGTCCATGCCGTTGCCACCGGCAAGCGTGTCCGCCGCATCCGTTCCATGGACGGCGCCGGCTGCGGGCGAGGTGGCATCGGGGCGCGGCGCAGGTGCCATCAGCACGGGCGGCAGGGCCGCGACCACCGGTGCTGGCGCGGGCGCGGGTGCGGGCGCCGGGGACGTGTTCCAGCCGGACGAGTCGGTATCTTCGTCCACCGTCAGGCTGGTGCTTCGGTGGCCTTGCGCAACCCCCCTGTCCCAGCCCGGATCGATGTAGAACACGCCGTCGTAAGGGGCCTTCCACGGCACTATTGAGTCATACGAAGATGAACCCGAATACCAGTCGTCGGTGAGGTCTCCATGGGCAACCGGCTTGCCGTTCTGGTCATACAGCTTGATCCAGGGCTCGAAGAAGGACGTGCTGTGGATGTGGTAGGTGGCACCCGCCTTGGCCGTGAACTGGTAGATGGACGATTGGGTGAAGTCCGGTTCATATAGGCGCACCGTGGACGTGAGCTCGTACCCCAGGAGAACGCCCAGGTTGTGCGTCTCGGGGACGAACACCATGGTATTGGCCGACGCCCTGGAGGACGCAGAAAGATCACTCAGACCATCCAGACCGAAGTAGTAAGACGCCATGGGGGAGCTCTCCATCCAATCAGACAAAAAAGAAATTCAGGGAAATCGGGGCCGGCCGCACGCTGGGGGCGGCTCACCTCGCCAGCAGCTTCGCCTTGAGGCCCTGGAACTCCTGCTCGGAGATGGTGCCATCGGCCCTGAGCCTGGCGAGCTTTTGCAGCTCATCGGCCACCAGGGCCGGGGTTGCCGCAGCCGGCATGGAAGGTTCAGACGCGAGCGCGGGAACTACCCCGGCCGAAGCCCCCGCCTTGCGGTACTTCATCCCTTCCAGCTCGGCCTTGGCCACCAGGTCGTTCACCGCCTGCGCCCCAACCTCGACCAGGGTGGCGTTGGCGCCCAGGCCCGACAGCTGTATCCGCAAGGGCTGCGTGCGGGCGCGCTCCACGGTGCCCGGGGCGAGGTCGATGAACAGCTCTTCCGCGTAGGAGCAGCCGCTGCGGCACGACACCACGCGGGCGCCGATGCGGCCGAGCTTGAGGTTCTCGCCCGCGTCCGTCTGCGCGGCGGAAAACGCCTTCCAGGAGCTGGCGCGGTAGATCTCGTAATAGTGCAGGTAGAACTCGACCTCGCCCGTGGCCTTGCTCACCAGGGCAGACAGCGTCCAGCGCCGCAGGTCCATCGGGCTCGCCTCCTGGCTGACCGGCGTCGCCTCGATCTTGGCAAAGCGGTAGAAGTCACCGGTGCCCGGCTGCAGGCTGCCGCGCTTCTTGGCCGCCGCGTCCTTGACGCTGCCGCCCAGCGGCGGCGCTGGCACATCGCTGAACACGCCCCGGTTCATGGCCTCCATGTTCTGAGACTGCTGGGCACAGGCCGCAGCGGCGCACAGCGCCATGGCGGCCACAGCCAGGTTTTTTGCAATGGTCTGCATGGTTCTTTTTCTCCCTCTCGTCATTGTTGCGCGTGATCTTAGACAACGCGACAAACACCATGGCGGATGACATCGGCGGCAAAGGGACAATCCAGCGCCTCTTCTGCCGGACCTGCCTCACTCCCCGGCGCCCGCCCCCTTCGCCATCTCCACCGAATAAAACACCCGCCGCAGCTCCGCATCGTCCGACTGCACGCTGGCCTGCACCTGCTCGGCAAAGTGCGCCAGAAAGCGCTGCGCCGCGAGCGAGGGGGTCTCGTTGCTGCGCCGGATGATGCCCACGGTGCGCGGCGCGAACTGCTCGCGCAGCTGCAGCGCCACCATGCTGCCGCGCAGCGAGGCCGTCTCGGCCAGCGGCCAGGGGCAGAAGGTCAGCATGTCGGTCTTCTGCACCAGGGTCAGCATCAGCGAGGCCGACTGCGCCAGGTGGATGTGGTGGCGCGGCACGGCGGCGCCGTGGCAGGTGAACAACTGGTCCATCAGTTCCTTCTCGCCGCCGGGGCCGAAGTTCAGCACCCAGTCCTGGTCGAGCAGTTCGTGGATGGACGTGGCCCCTGCCCGTGCATGCCCGGCGCGCGCCATCACGGTGGCCTCGTAGGTGAACAGCGGCGTGGACTGCAGGCCCAGCATCTCGTCGGGCGCGGCGATGCGGCCGATCATCAGATCCAGGCTGCCCTCGCGCAGCTTGGGGTAGGCCAGGGCCGAGAAGCCGTCATACAGCTCCAGCTGCACATGCGGCATCTCGGCGCGGAAGGGCGGCAGCACGCGCGCCAGCAATGTCTGCGCCACCCAGGGCGTGATGCCGATGGACAGGCGCTGCGGCGCGCCCGCGCCGCGGTGGCACGCCAGGTCCTGCTCGGCCTGGTTCATCTGCTCCAGGATGCGCAGGGCATGCTGCACCAGGTCGCGCCCCGCAGGCGTGAGGCCGATGCCGCCGCTGTGCCGGGTGAACAGGGCGAGCTGGCAGTCCGCCTCCAGCTCGCGCATGCCCTGGGTGACGGCGGCCTGCGTCACCCCCAGGGCGCGCGCCGCCGCGCGGATGCTGCCGTGCGCAGCCACCGCGGCGATGTAGCGCATCTGGTGCAGTTTCATGGCGGCCATTATCAGTGCGCTCCGCCCTTGGCCGCCCGCGCGGCCGGCCCCAACACAAGCCTGTGACCACAGCAAGACAAGCGCTGCCATGCGGTGCAAGGCAGTCCCTGTCTGCCGCTGTGCAGGCGCGGTTTCTAGACTTTGCCCACCTACTGCACACCAGAAACCGCCATGAACCAGGCCATCGAACGAGACAACGCAACACCACCACAGCACCAGTGCGATGACCACGCCCACCGCACCGACCCGGTGCTGCCCGGCATCCGCGCGATCGAGGCGGAGATGGTCGCCCTGCGCCGCCACATCCATGCCCACCCCGAGCTCGCATTCGAGGAATTTGCCACCGGCGACCTGGTGGCCGCGCGCCTGGCCGAATGGGGCTACACCGTGCACCGCGGCCTGGGCGGTACCGGCGTGGTGGGCACCTTGCGCCTGGGCAGCAGCCCGCGCGTGCTGGGCCTGCGCGCCGACATGGACGCCCTGCCCATCCACGAGGAGACCGGCCTGCCCTATGCCAGCACCCACGCGGGCAAGATGCACGCCTGCGGGCACGACGGCCACACCGCCATCCTGCTGGCGGCGGCGCGCCACCTGGCAAAGGAGCGCAGCTTCGACGGCACCTTGCACCTGATCTTTCAGCCCGCCGAAGAAGGCCTGGGTGGCGGCCGCAAGATGATCGAGGACGGCCTGTTCGAGCGGTTCCCCTGCGACGCCATCTTCGCCCTGCACAACATGCCCGGCCACCCGGTGGGCACCTTCGGCTTCATGGGCGGGCCGTTCATGGCCTCGTCCGACTCGGTCACCATCACCGTCAAGGGCCGGGGTGGCCACGGCTCGGCCCCGCACCTGGCGGCCGACCCGGTGGTGGCGGCCGCGCACATCGTGCTGGCGCTGCAGACCATCGTCTCGCGCAACGTGGACCCGCGCGAGATGGCCGTCATCTCGGTGGGCGCCATCCACGGCGGCGATGCGCCCAACGTCATCCCTGGCAGCGTGCTCATGCGCCTGACGGTGCGCGCCTACCGCCCCGAGATCCGCGCCCTGCTGCGCGAGCGCATCACCGCCCTGGTGCAGGCCCAGGCCGCCACGCTGGGCATGCAGGCCGAGGTGGACTACCACTGGCGCTACCCGGCCCTGGTGAACGACATGGCCAGCACCGACTTCGCACGCCAGGTCGCGCTCGACTGGCTGGGCGAGGACGGCATCATGCCCAACCTGCAGCCCCTGACCGGCAGCGAAGACTTCTCCTTCATGCTGGAGCAGTGCCCCGGCAGCTACCTCATCGTGGGCAACGGCGTGGGCGACACGCACGGCAGCGGCGGCTGCATGGTGCACAACCCTGGCTACGACTTCAACGACGCCTGCCTGCCCCTGGCATCGACCTACTGGGTCAAGCTGACCGAGCGCTTCCTGGCACCGGCCTGAGCCCACGCCCTCCCCTTCACACCCCACCCTCACGGCCCCCACCATGCGCATGCCCTTTCCTCGCCTGATCCCCTCATCCGCAACGCGCCGTACCGCGCTGCTGGCCGCCACCATGGCCACGCTCGCGGCCACCGGCACGCCCGCAGCCCTGGCCCAGGGCGCCGCGGCCTGGCCTACCAAGCCGGTCAAGATCGTCATCGGCTACCCACCGGGCGGCTCGGTGGACCAGGCGGCGCGCATCGTCGGCGACGCGCTGGGCCCCAGGCTCGGCGCCACGCTGGTCATGGACAACCAGGGCGGCGCGGCCGGCGCCATCGCCGCGCAGCGCGTGGTCAGTAGCCCGCCGGACGGCTACACCCTGCTGGTGGGCTCCAGCAACGAGATGGCGGCCACCGGCCTGGTGAACCCCGCGCAGAAGTACGACCCGCTCAAGGACCTGGCGCCCATCGGCCTCATCGCCACCGCCCCCGTGCTGCTGGTGGCCGGGCCCAAGACGGGCGTGAAGAACCTGGCCGAGTTCATCGACCTGGTCAAGCGCAACCCCGGCAAGTACAGCTACGGCAGCTCGGGGGTGGGCTCCACGTTGCACTTTGCGGGCGAACTCATCAAGCAGCGCGCCGGCGTCTTCATGACGCACATCCCCTACCGTGGCACGGCTTCGCTCACCAGCGACCTGGCCGGCGGCACGCTGGACTTCGCCATGCTCTCGCCCACCGCCGCCCTGCCCTTCATCCAGGGCGGCCGCGTCGTGCCCCTGGGCATCACCAGCGCCGCGCGCAGCCCGGCCCTGCCCAACGTGCCCGCGCTGGGCGAGCACCCGCTGCTCAAGGGCTACGACCTGGTCGGCTGGTTCGCCATGGCCGCGCCCAAAAACCTGCCACCCGCCCTGGCCCAGCAGCTCAGCCAGGGCCTCAAGGCCACCCTGCAGGACCCGGCCGTGCGCCGCCGCCTCGAAGACGCCGGCATGGTGCTGCCCACCGCCGCCAATGCCGACCTGGCCGCGCTGATGCGCAATGACACGGTGCAGTACGCCAAGCTGGTGGACTTTGCCAAGATGAAGGACTGAACAAGCGGCCGGCCGTGCGATCATGCGCCAGACGCTTTTTTGCAACCATCTGCCGCATGACCACCTCTGCCACTCCCGAACAATGCGCTGCCCTGCGCACCGCCCTGCTCGCACTGCACCGCCACCTGATCGAACTGGAACGGCGCGACTATGAAAAGCTGCACGGCCGCCAGTCGGCCGGCGAGTTCCTGCAGGTCATGGCGTATGCCGAATCCATGCGTTGGCTGGAGCCGCTGAGCCGGCTCATCGTCATGCTCGACGAAGCCATGGAGCCCGGCAATGCCGATGCCGCCGAAGCACCGCCCGTCGTGGCGCGCCGCGTGCGCGAGATGCTCAAGCTCGAGCACTCGGCCGAGGCGGATTTCTCAGGCCACTACCAGAAGCACTTCCACACCTCGCCCGAGCTGGCGATGGCGCATGCGGCGGTGATCAGGGCGCTCGGGGCACCGGACTAAGCACACGCCCCAGGCGGGGCTACTCGGCGTCGGAAACACCCAGTTCTGCCGATCCGCACTGGCTTTGTGCCATGGTGCGAACTGCCTCACCGAAATGCCGAAGCGCCTCGTATTGCGTGGTCAACACCACGGCCAGCCGCGCCTGGCTTTCCGCGCCCCCATCGGGCCACCGTGGATCTACGAGTTGCACACGCACTCCCACCGTACCTCTGCCATCCCTGGGGTAAAACGTCAGCCCCAGGTGAACATCGTCTACCCTGCTGCCATCGGTATGCCAGTTGCCTCCGAGGAGTTCTATCGGCTGCTCCTTCGCAATGGGAAAGGTGCCGGCCAGGCGTCCGCCGAATGCATCCACATCGCGCAGGTTGAAGAAAGCAGCTCCGTGCCCAGCAAAGCCGCTGGAAAACACCTGTGCTGTCAGCTCCGCGGTCCCGTCGTCCTCGTCCACGAAAAGCGACAACCTCAAATAAGTGCTGCGGTCTCTGATTGAGGCGTCAAAGCCCATTGCCCCCTCCGCCCCGGATCAACCGGCTTCATCCGGCTGAACCAGGTTGATCAGATTGCCGCAGGTATCCTCCAGCAGCACCATGGTGATCGGCCCCGCACGCATCGGCTCGCCGCGAAACTGCACGCCGTTGGCCTTGAGCCGCGCGTAGTCGCCCGCCAGGTCCTTGGTGATGAAGGCGGTGGCCGGGATGCCGGCCTCGAACAGTGCACGCTGGTACACAGCAGAGGGCGGAAATGCCATGGGCTCCAGCACCAGCTCCACGCCCTCGGCACCCTCGGGCGAGTTGACGGTGAGCCAGCGGAACGTGCCCATGGCGATGTCCTTGTCCTTCACGAAGCCGAGCTGCTCGGTGTAGAACTTCAGGGCCTTTTCCTGGTCGTCCACCAGGACGCTGGCGAGTTTGATCTGCATGGCGGTCGGCTCCTCAAAACGGTTTGCGCGCTACGGCATTGAGCAGCGTTTCCTCGCGCACCTTGGGCACGCCAAACCCCAGCCATTCCAGCGCACCCAGGTCCTTGCGGCTCCACCACAGGTAAGGCGTGCTGACATGCTCGGGCTTCACCTCGAAGCCGGCCTCGCCCAGCATGGCCAGGAACTCGGGCGCACTGCGCTGCACGTGCATGGGGTGGCGAAACAGCAGCCGGATGACCCAGCTGTGGATGTAGGCGCGGGTGCTTTCGGCCAGCAGCAGGTGGCCTCCCGGCTTGAGCACGCGAAAGATCTCGGCCAGTGCGGCCTGCTGGTCCACGATGTGGTGCAGGGTCTGGTGGCACAGCACCAGGTCGACCGACCCGTCGGGCAACGGAATGTTCTCGGCATGCGCATTGTGCAGCGCGACGGCGGGGCTGACCGCCTGGCGCATCGCTGCGCTGCGCTCGGCAAAGTCCGGCTCGGGATCCAGGGCATGGAGCTGGCTGGGGCGAAAGCGTTCCGCCAGCTCCGGCAGCGAGTGGCCCTGGCCGGTGCCGATGTCCAGCACGGTGCCGCCCTTGGGCAGGTCGGGTGCCAGGGCCTGCAGGTCGTTGAGGGCGCGCTGCAGCACATGCACGCGCCAGGTCTCGGTGGACAGGAACCACAGGCCGAAGCGGGTCTCGGGGACGAAGGCGGGTGACGACGGTGTTGTTGCGGCCGGAGGGGACGAAAGAGAGGGCATGGACGGGTGTTGGCGGAGGACCACCGGTTCGATGTTCTGGTTGGCGGGCCGGATGACCGATGTCGCATCGGGCGGCTTGCTCTTCAGCAGATGATAGGCCAAGAGCAGGCCCTCCCCCAATCCCCCGGCCCGTGGAACGGTAACAGGCACCCGCTGCTCGGCAAACAAGCTGCGCTGCACCACAATCATTTGAATTAAAATGATTGTGATAAAATCAATATCCATGAAAGAAGACCTTCCCGATCCACGCCACCGCATTGGCATCCGCCTGGTGGGCCTGGCACGGCGCTGGCGCCAGGCGCTGGATGCGCGCCTGTCCGCCAGCGGCCTGAGCGACGCCACCTGGGCGCCGCTGATGCACCTGCACGAACTGGGCAGCGACAGCGATGTGTCGCAAAGTGCGCTGGCAGCGGCCGTGGGGCTCGATGGCTCCAGCCTGGTGCGGCTGCTCGACATCCTGGTGGAGCGCGGACTGATCGAGCGCCGCCCTCACCCCGAGGACCGCCGCGTGAAGCTGGTGCACCTGACGCCCGCCGGCCGGCGCACCGTGGCCACCCTGCGCAAGCAGCTGCAGGCCATCGAGTCGGAGCTGCTGGCCGACATTGGCGAGCAGGATGCGCAGACCCTGCTGCGCGCCTTCGAGCGCATCGAGGCGCGCATCGCTTCGCAGGCCTGACCATGCAGACCACCGCCTCCTCCTCTGTGCACAGCTCCCACCTGGCCAGCCTGCCGCGCCTGCTGGCCCCCGCGCGCCTGCGCGAGGCCTGCGCCATCTCCCCCCTGCCCTCGCTGCGCAACGCCGCCGTGGTGGGGCTGCAGACCGGCCTGGCGGTGCTGATCGCTGCCGGGGCCACGCACCTGTCGCCCTGGGCACACCTGGTGGGCTATGCGGCGCTGGGCGCACTGGCGGCACTGCTGGGGCGCTTTGCGCCGGCGGGGCAGCGCATGCCCGCCGTGCTGCGCTCGGGCGCGCTGCTCATCGGGGCAGTGGCGCTGATGTCGCTGCTGGGCCTGGCAGGCGCACAACCCGCCGCCCTGCTGCTCTGCCTGGGCCTGCTGGCCGGCACGGTGTCGTGGCTGGCCGGGCGCTGGTGCCTGGGCCCGCCGGGCGCCGTGATCTTCGTCTTCGCGGGTTGTGCCGCCATGGCACCGGTGGATGGCTGGCAGAGCGCCATTGCCCGCGTGCTCTTCACCCTGGCCGGGGTGGCATCGGCCGTTGCCGTCTGCCGCGCCAGTGACCGGCTGCGCGCCGCACCTGCCACGCCGCCGCCCACGCCCGCCGTGCAGGCCGGCCCGTGGCTGCAATTTGCCCGCATTGCCCTGTGCACCGCCAGCGCCGGCCTGCTGGCCCTGGCCGCCGGCTGGCAGCACCCGGCCTGGGCCGCCATCGGCGCCATGGCCGTGCTGCAAGGCAGCCACCTGCACACCGCCATGCACCGCGCCCTGCAACGCAGCCTGGGCACCGTGGCCGGCGCGGCCCTGGCGTGGCTGGTGCTGGCCCAGCACCCGTCGTTCTGGCCCCTGCTGGCCGCCGTGATCGTGCTGCAGTTGGCCACCGAGGTGGTGATCGGTGCCAACTACGCGCTGGGCCAGGTCTTCGTGACCCCCATGGCGCTGCTCATGACCTCGCTGGCCACGCCTGCGGCAAGCAGCGGGATGCCGCTGGCGCGCGTGCTCGACACCGTGCTCGGCGCCTTGGTGGGCATGGCGTTCGCGGTGGTGTTCTCGACGCTGGAGGACCGGGTGCAGCTGGCGCAGCACCACGAGACGACGGCGCGGGCCGCGCCCCCGCGGGCACCAAGCGGATCGAACTCTTGAGACCAATGTCACGAAGCCTGGCGCTGCCTTGCGGCTGGCCGCACCCAGGCATACCTCGCTCTGCTACACCCTGGTGTTCAACCCCATGGAGTGCAGCATGCAAGCAGATGACTGGCCGAAGTTCCGCCCCGCACTGCTTTTGGCAGCCCTGCTGGCGCTGGGTTGCGCGCAGGCTCCCCTTGCAGCACCCGCGCCGGCACCAAGGATGCCAGCCCTGCTCCGCGCGCTGAACATGGACCTGCAACGCCACATCGACTCCAGCCTGGCGTTTCTGCTGCAAGGGAAAAATGAGGAGGCATTGATGTCCGCGGCAAAAGCTGCGGTGGCAGCCCAACTCAAGCACCCCGGGTCGGCCAGGTTCCAGGAGGTGCATGTCGTGACCACGACCCGAGGGAAATTCGTCTGCGGCCAGGTCCACGCACCCGGGTTGAACACAGGGGCTATCCGGTTCACGCAGTTTGTTGCAGGGGCGGACAGTGCAACCATCGACAGGTCGGAGCAGTCCCCCGCGCATTCGTTCACGGCAACGATGGCCTGCCTGTAGTTGTCAGCACCGCGGCGGCGCGCATCAAGGCCTGGTCTTGCCCGCCGTGACAAACCGCACCACCGCATCCACCACCCCCGGCGCCAGCGGCTGGCCCGGGTTGGCATAGGTCGCCATATTCGCCGCAGGGTCGTCCGTCACCACGGCCTTGAGCACATGGTTGGTGCCGGGCATCAGCACCAGTTGGGCAGCCGGATTGGCCTGGGCCAGCAGGCGCGCGTCCTGCACGCCCACCTGCAGGTCGCGCTCGCCCTGCAGCACCAGCACGGGCATCCTGGTGGCGGCGATGAGCTTGGCCGGGTCCTGCGCGAAGGCGCTGATCAGAAAGCCCTGCACCGCCTCGTTGAACAGCGGGTGCAAGGCGGGGTGCAGGCTGGCAGTGTCCACGCGGCGCCGCCTTCGAGCCTGGTGATGGCGGCCAGCGCCTGATCCAGGATGGGCGCGTTGGCCGGGTTGGCACGCAGCTGGTCGCGCAGCACCTGGCCCAGCGGCCGGCCGGGCGCGGCCACCAGCAGCAGGCCGCAGATGCCCGGCACCTCGCTACCCCCTTGCGCAGCGGCCAGCGCAACCAGGCCGCCCTCGCTGTGGCCCAGCACCCACACGCAGGGCACACCGGTGCTGCGGCGGATGGCGCCCACCCAGCTGTGCACGTCGGTTACATAGTCGGGAATGGTGACGGCATTGGCATCGGCCACGGCCTTGGCACTGCCGAACATGCCGCGCTTGTCGATGCGCACCGAGGCGATGCCCCGGGCCGCCAGGTCCTGCGCCAGCAGCTTGTAGGTGGCGGCATTCACGCCCAGCGGGTTGTTGCCATCGCGATCCGTGGGGCCCGAGCCGGGCACGATCAGCACCACGGGCGCACCGGCCCTGGCAGGCGCCAGCAGTGTGCCCTTGAGCGGCGCCAACGGGCCACGGGCCTCGATGGGCTTCGCGCGCGGATCGGCGGCAGGCTGTGCCACGGCAGCCAGCGATGCGGCCACCGCCACCAGGCCCAGGAAGAATGCTTTCATGCGGCCAAGTATTGCCGATGTGCCCCCCTCCAGCCGTTACAAGTGGTGGCTGCGTGGGTACACCCGCCTACAAGCGCCAGGGCGCGCCCTGCGTAAACTGCCCCACCATCCAGGCCTTGAACGCCGCCATCGCCGCGGTGCTGAACCGCCCCGAGGGCCGCACCAGGTAGATGCCGGCATGCGCATTGAGCCCCCAGGGCGCCAACACCGGCACCAGGTGGCCGGCGGCAATGTCGGGGCTGACCAGCCAGTCGCCCGCGGCCATGATGCCCAGGCCCAGGCGCGCTGCGGCCAGCAGGGCCTCGTTGTCGTTGCTGACGAGGCTGCCCTTGATCTGCACGGCCTCGGTCACGCCGTCGCGCGTCAGGCGCCATTCGGGGTAGGAGCGCAGCCCCGTGAAGCCCAGGCAGTTGTGCGTCGCCAGGTCGGTCGGCACCTGGGGTGTGCCATGGCGCTGCAGGTAGCCGGGCGTCGCGCACAGGATGCGCCGGTGCTCGCACAGCCGCGTGGCCACCAGGCGGCTGTCTTCGAGCTCACCGATGCGGATGGCCGCGTCGAAATGCTCGGCCACGATGTCGACGAAACGCTCGGCGTATTCCACCTCCACCTGCACCTCGGGGTGGGCCAGGGCAAATCCGGCCACCATGGGGCTGAGCCAGCGCCGGCCCATGGCGGCGGGCATGGACAGGCGCAGCCGCCCGCGCACCTCGTGTGCGCCCTGCGCGGCCTCCTTCTGCGCCTCTGCGATCAGCAGCGCGGCGTGGCGCACCTTCTCCACCAGGCGCAGGCCGTCGTCGGTAAAGCGCAGCTGCCGCGTGGTGCGCTCCACCAGGCGCACGCCCAGCCGGGCCTCCAGCGCGGCCAGGCGCTTGGAGAGCACCGAGGGGTGCTTGTTCAGCGCCCGCCCCGCGGCCGCGAACGAGCCCTCGGCATGCAGCGCCAGCAGTGTGGCTAGTTCATCGGCGTGTTGGCTGTCGAGCAGGTCCATGGGGCAATCACAAAGCAGTCACGGGGACTGTACGCCATGCCATGCACCGGGCTGCGCCCTGCCCTGCTACAGCGCGCGCAGCACCGCCAGGTCGGCGTGCCGCGAGTCGATGCCGGGCCGGTCCACGGCCAGGCGCCGGTCGCGCAGCGCCTCCAGCGCCTCCAGCGCCGCCAGCAGCGCCTGCAGCGGGGGGCCGCTGGCGGTGATCTGCGCCAGGTGCTTTTCCTCCATGCGGGTCGAGGGAGCCTCGATGAAACGGCGCACGAACAGCGCGTGGTGCTGGGCCGCCGTCTCTCCGTGCGCCGTGCAGACATCCAGGAACGCCTGCACGTTGGCGCGCAGGCCCGCATGCCCGTGCGCGGCCGGCGCGGCCTCCAAAAAGGCGTCGAGCAGGCTCTGCTGCCGGCAGGCGGCCTGCAGCGCCTGCTGGTCCTCGCGCGGTAAAAACGGCATCTTCTCCAGCACGATGCCGGCATAGCCTGGGTCGGACACGCGGCACAGCCCCAGATACAGGTCGATCTCGTTGATCGCGGCAAAGTCGCCGGCGTTGGCGCCCCGGTAGGCCTGGCGGCCCACGCGGTAGGTCTTGAAATAGGGGCGGATGTTGTAGAAGAAGCGGTCCACGTCCAGCCGCCGGTGCAGCTCGGCGTTGTAACGGCCGACGTCCTGGAGCGCGGCTTGCGCATCGCGCAGCAGGGCCAGCGTGGCGGGGTGGGCCACGCCCAGCGGCGCTATGCGGCGCAGCACGTCGGCAGCGCGGATGTAGGCCAGGATGGGCAGGCAGTTGTACTCGATGAACAGCAGCTCGTCCGGCAGGCGCGTGAAGCTCTTGTGCTCGCCGCCGATGGCCAGGTTGCGCAGGTTGACGTGGGCGGTGGCAAAGCGCGGCGCAACGCCCAGACCGGCTGCCAGGCGCTGCGCCAGCGCGCTCGCCACCGGAAAGGGCGAGCGCTCCTCCCGGTCCGGGTTGGTCAGCTCATGGCGGCGCAGCGCGGCCATATACAGGCCGATGTTGCCCAGCAGGTCGTAGCTGCGCGCCTCGTCCTCGTACAGCCGGGGCTCGGCATGGATGCGGGCGATGTGCCCCGCCCCCTCGTCCCGCAGCGCCGCCTTGGTGCCATCGCCCGTGCCCTCCACGTCGGCCCGGTCCGCCTTGGCAAAGTACAGTTCCTCCAGATCGGTGTTGAAGCCCTTGAAGCGGCTGCGGATCCAGCCGTCGAATGCAGTGACGCTCGCGATGCCCATGGCGTTCCTACCCTTGGCCCTGCAGGAAGCCGCGCATGCGGTCCATCGCGGCCTGGATGCGCGCATACGGCTCGCCGCCAAAGCAGATGCGCACGAAGCCCTCGCCCGCCGGGCCGTAGAACGCCCCGGACTCCACGCTCACCTTGGTCTGCGCAAGCAGCCGGTCGGCGAACGCCTGGCTGCCCAGGCCCGTGCCGCGGATATCGGCAAAGGCGTAGATCGTGCCCTGCGGGCGCGGGCAGCGGATGCCGGCCAGCCCGTCCAGCGTGTCGCAGACCAGGTCGCGGCGGCGCCGGTCTTCCTCGACCATCTGCTCGACCCCGCCCTGGTCGCCGGTCAGCGCCGCCACGCCGCCCGCCTGGATGAAGGTGTTGACGTGGGACACATCGTTCATCGTGACCTTGAGGATCGCCGGGATGAACCGGGGGTCGGCCACCAGGTAGCCCAGCCGCCAGCCGTCCATGGCATAGGCCTTGGTGAAGGCGAACAGGCTGATCGTGCGCTCGGCCATGCCGGGCAGCGATGCGAGGCTGGTGTGCTGCGCACCGTCGTACACGATGCGCTCGTACACCTCGTCCGACAGCACCAGCAGGTCGTGGCGGATGGCCACGTCCGCCAGTGCCTGCAGCTCCTGGCGGGTATGGACCCGGCCCGTGGGGTTGTTGGGATTGACGATGCAGACCATGCGCGTGCGCGGCGTGACCGCGGCCTCGATGCGCGCCGCATCGATGGCAAAGCCCGCCGCGGCATCCAGCGGCACGGCGACCACCACCCCGCCTGCCAGCTCGATCTTGTTGATGACCTGGGGGTAGTACGGCGCGAGCAGGATGACCTCGTCGCCCGGGTCGATGGCCGCCATCACCGTGGCATACGATGCGTGCGTGAGCCCGTTGGTCACGATGACCTGTGCCGGGCTGGCCTCGATGCCGTTGTGCCGGGCCAGGCGGGCGCAGATGGCCTCCCGCAGGTCCAGCTCGCCCGGGAACTCGCCATAGTGCACCCGGCCGGCCTGCAGGGCGTCGATGGCCGCCTGCTTGATGTGCGCGGGCGTGTCGCAGTCGGGGCGGCCCACCTCCAGGTGGATCACGTCGGGGTCGTGCGGGAAGAGCGCAGCGGCCCGCTGGTACATGCCGAAGGACTTCGGCGAGCTGCTGGAGATGCGCGTGGCGGGCCATTTCATGGTGGCGGGTCTTTCCTCGGGTGGGGAGAAATCGATTCTCACGACGCAGGCAGGAAAAGACTTTGCGCAAAACACGCCTGGGCCGGTGCAAAGCGCAAAACCTTTGCAATCGGCGGGCGCTCCAATACCATCTGCTCTCGCTGATCGAAAGAAGAAAGAACCATGGGCCGTCCCGAAGCGCTGACCGAGGTCGAAGTCGTGATCCTTGAACAACTGCAGCGCGACGCGCGGCTGTCCAGTGCCGACCTGGCCGAGCAGCTGCACCTGAGCAACACGCCCGTGTGGCGGCGCATCAAGAAGATGCAGGAGTCCGGCCTCATCGACGGCTACCACGCGCACCTGAACGCGCAAAAGCTCGGCTTCGGCATCGAGAGCTTTCTGTCCATCAGCGTGCACACCCACGACGAGCGCAACATCCAGGAGTTCACGGCCGCCGTGGCGGCCGTGGACGAGATCGTGTCGTGCCACATGGTGTCGGGCAACGGCGACTTCCTCTTGCGGGTGGTGGCAACGGACATGAACGCCTACGCGGACTTCATCAGCCGTGTGGCCGGCAAGCTGCCGGGGGTGCGCGAGATCCAGTCGTCCTTCGTGCTCAAGACGCTCAAGTCCTACGCGGGCCTGCCCATCCGCAAGGCCGCACTCGACTGAGCCCGGCCAGGGGCGTCAACCGCCTCAGGGAACCAGGACGATCGCGCCCTGCGAGCGCCCCTCTTCCAGATCCGCATGCGCCGCCGCCGCCTCGGCCAGCGGATAGCGGCGCCACACCTGCGCGCGGATGATGCCGGCCGCGAGCGCATCGAGCACGTCGCGTGCCCGCTCCTGGTACTCGGCCGCCGTGGCGGTGTGGGCTGCGAGCGAAGGCCGGGTGACGAACAGCGAACCCTTGGCATTGAGCGTGCCCATCTCGATGGGCACGGGCGCACCCGACAGCGCGCCAAACGACACCAGCAGCCCGCGCGGGCGCAGGCTGTCGAGCGAGGCCTCCAGCGAGACGCGGCCGATGGGGTCGTACACCACGTCGGCCCCCAGGCCCTCTGTGGCCTGTTTCACCTGCCCGGCCAGCGTGGCCGGGTCGAACACGAAGACCGCGTGGCAGCCCGCGGCCCGCGCACGCTCCAGGCTCTCGGCCTTGGACACCACGCCGATCACGAAGGCGCCCAGGTGCCGCGCCCACGCCGCCATGATCTGCCCCAACCCGCCCGCCGCGCCGTAGACCACGGTGCGCGTGCCCGGCCCGACCGCGTACGTCGTCTTGAGCAGGTACTGCGCCGTGATGCCCTTGAACAGCACGGCCGCCGCATCGTCGAAGGCCATTGAATCGGGCAGCTTCACCAGCCGGTCGGCCGGGAACAGCCGCGCACTGGCATAGGCCCCCAGCGGCCCCGTGGCATAGGCCACGCGGTCGCCCACGGCCACGTTGCCGACACCGGCGCCGATGGCCGCCACCGTGCCCGCCCCTTCGAGCCCCAGGCCCGAGGGCAAGGCGATGCGCACGGCGCCCTTGCGCTGGCTCACGTCCAATGGGTTCACGCCGATGGCGGCCTGGGTGAGCCAGACCTCGCCCGGGCCGGGGGCCTGGGTTTCGGTGGGGTGAAGGTGCATCACCTCGGGGGCGCCGGTTGCGTGGAGGACGACTTGCTGGAGCATGGTGATTTCCTGATTCGCTAGCTTTGGTGGGGACCAGGCAAGCGTAGGCCTGCACGTTGCGGCCAGCAATCAGGCTTGCTGCAGTTCAGTCGTGCATGGGATGCACAAGTGGGTTGCCCCCTGGCGCGCGCTGATCCGTCAAAAATCGTACTTGGCCCGCGCAGTGAATATGTTGCCGCGCTGCCCGTAGGTCTTGCCGTACAGGTAGGCCGCCTGCCAGCCGAACTCGTGGTCGCCGAACTCGAAGCTGCCGAACAACGCCGGGCCTGCGCGGTGCGACTGCTCGTGGCGCGGGGCCCAGTGGTCCCACTGCCCGAGTTCGCCGAAGCCCTGCGCGCCGAAGTGCAGCGCAGGCCTCCAGCGGTGGCGCACCTGCCACTGGTACTTGAGCTGCGTCGGCTTGTGCGAGAAGCCGCCGTAGCCCTTTTCGAAGAACACATTGAAGTTCAGCTGCGTGCGGCCGATTTCGGTCTGCAACGCCGGGCCGAACTCCAGCGCGTGCCCGTCGCCCACGTACCTGGGGGCCGACACCAGGGTGTGGATCGCCAGGTCGAACGGGTACTCGCCCTGGGTCAGCAGCACGTCGTTCTGCCAGTTCCAGCTCGACAGCGTGGTGGGCGTGTCGGACGCTGTGATCCAGCTGGCAATCACCTCGGTGTACCAACGGGCGTTGACGTTCCAGCCCAGCCTCACCTCGGGCCACTTGGTCAGCGCCGAGCCCCGCGAGGTCACGGTCCAGTAGCGGAAATCAATGGTCATTTCACCGGGATCGCTGTACGCGGTGACCACGTAGTAGCCCGGGTCAGCCAACGCGGCCCCGCTGGCCAGGGCGGCAGGAATGCACAACACGCGGAGTATCGAGCGCAACAACCGGGGCCTTTCCGGGACGACGTCACATGGACAGCGTGCCCATGCGAATGGATGAACAGCCCATTGTGCGGGGCACTGACAGCGCGGTCGAGCGCTGTTACCTGGGTGATGCCCTGGCGTTGCAAATGCGAGAAAGGCGCGGGCGCTCGCTCAGCAGCCCCTTTAATGTGAACTCACCGCCCGTGCACCTGCTCCACATACAACCCCAGCCACGACAACTTCCCTGACACTTCAACCGTGCCACCCGCTGACGGCATGGCGCCCTCCAGGCGCCGGTGCAGGCAGATCCTGAAGGCGGTCGCACCCTGGAGCTCGAATTTCGCAGTGTGGTTGCACCCCCGTCGGGCGTGACGCTGTTCGACGGACGCCACCTGGACCTCCGCGCGGGCAGGCGAGCCAAAAGCCCATCCGAGCAGCGCGGCCCAGCCCCTGGGTGCTGTGGCCACCATGCAGGCACTCAGCACCACCAACGCGGGGTACACAAGCAGCCAACGCTCGGCCCAGCTGCGCGCACGGGGTTCCCGCGCTTGCTCAACCCGCATCGCAATGAACCACATGGCCGCAAACACCCGTAGCAAGCCAAGAAAAAACAGCCACGCCAGCGGGCCGTATGCGACTTCGCCAAACCATATGAATTGCTGCGCCAGGGACAGCCCGAGGACCGTGCCGATCACTGTGTAGGCAACGACCAGCAGCACCGGAACCCGGTATTGGCGCGGGAGCATCCAGCGCCTGGGCGCTTTGGCCGGCGCATCGAAGTTCCATGGCCTGCGATTCTTTTGCGCCGCCTCCCGCGCCTTCATCTAGCGCACCTGGGCCTCGCCAATCGCCAGCAACCGCGCCTCGATGCGGGCGGCTTCCTGTTCGTCCGGATTCACCCTTCGCTCAGGCGCTGCGGGCTCCATTCCAGGCGGTTCTTCCACATCACCCGTACCGGCACCGGATGGCACGCCATGGAGCCCATTGCCAATCGGGCTCTTGGCCGGTTGCACGGCCGTTGTGCGCTCACCTGGCATGGATCTCTCGCACATACAGCCCCAGGCGCGAAACGCGCCCATACACGGCCACCGTGTCCCCGACACCCGGCGCCTTTGCGGCCATGCGCTCCTCCACGCAGATGCGCGCAACCGTTCCACGGAACTCCAGGCGGGCATGTTGACCGCAAGGAACATAGTTTCGCAGCGGCTCGATCGAGAGCACACGGGCGTCCACGCGCGCAGGCGTGCCGGCCATCCAGCCCAGGTACGCAAGCCATCCCCAGGGTGCAGCGGCCACTGCTACCGCGCACAGCAGGGCCAGGAGGGGGTACGCGATCACCGTGCGAAAAAATACGCCAGGGAGTGGGTCTGCCATTTGGGGCACCACCCTTTCGAGCCGGCACAACACCACGACGAAGACCGGTACCAGCACACCCACCATCCACGGCATGGCAGCGCGCAGGGCGGTGTTGCCGAAGAACAGGAATCCCCCACCCATGGCCCATTCGAAATAGAGGCCGCCCAACACGAAGACGAACGCCGCCACGGCAGGCACCGCGAACCTGCAGGGCAGCAGGATCCTGGCGCGTTCCTGTTCCCGCTGCAGTCGGGCCAGCCGCAGGTGCCGTGCCCGCAGCGACTGGATGGCACCCATGCCTTTGCGCACTTCGCCCAACACCCGCGCTTCACGCCGGTTCTGCGCAGCCGCCAGCTCCTCAGGGGTCTGCCTTCGCCTTCGTCCGTTGGGCTCACTTTGCATGCACCGCCCCCACATGCAACCCCCAGCGCGACACCAGCCCGGCCACCACCACGGTATCGCCCGCGCGCGGCAGTACGCCTGTCACAGCGGTGTTCACGCACACCCTACCCGTGCTGCCGCGAAACTCCAGGCGGGCGTACTGGTTGCAACTGCTGGAAATGCGCGGGGCCTCCACCGACACCACGAGCGCCTCCACGCGCGCAGGTTTGCCCACCAGCTCGCCCAGGTACGCGGCCCAGCCCCAGGGTGCGGCGCCCAGCGCTGCAGCACCCAGCAGCGCCGCGAAGGGATACACCACCATCTGGCGCACGAACCAGGTGGGCATCTGCTGCACCCACCAGGGTGCCAGCACCTCCGTGCGGCACAGTGCCCAGTACCACAACGGGGCTGCGGCCAGCACCAGCCAGGGTGTGGCGGCGCGCAGGGTGGCGTGACCGGAGACGAGGAAATGGTCGCCCTGTGCCATCTCGAAGAGGGCACCGCCAAAGACGAAGACGAGCATGGCCACGAAGACCGCGGCCAGGCTGTAGGGCACAAACATGCGCGCGGCAGGCTGCTGCTCGCGCCGCTGCTGGGCCTGCCGCATCCGTGCGCGGCGCTCCTGGTCCTTTTGTTTTTGCACCTGGCCCTGCACGCGCGACTGGGCGCGCTGCTGGGCGGCGGCCAGCTCTTCGCGGCTGCGGCGGCGCTGTGGTGGTGCATCGGTTGCGCGGGCGGTGCTGCCGGGTGTGGCAGTGCTCGTTGCGTAGGCGGCTGGCAGCGCAGGGGCCAGACCTTCGGGGTGGCGATGGTCTCTCATGGTGTAATTTCTTATGGCTCGAAAACTCCCTCGCAGCCATCGTAAGCGCAGCCCTTGAATCGGCAAATTTCGCGTTTGCCATGCAGGTTGTGGGTGCTTTGGGCCGCCCTCAAGGCAAGGGAGCAAGCGCATGCAGCCCATGTGCCCCGGCACCGCACCACGGCACCAAAGAGCCTGCAGCATTCCTGGTTGTCACGTACCATGGCACGCCCTGCCGCAACTGTTTTGACCGAAAAGGAGCTGGACCACCATGTGCGATTCGAATGACCATGACGATCTCCACAAGTACACCCGCCGCGACTTTGCCGCGTGGGCGGCGTCGGCCGGCGTGCTGACCGCCCTGCCTGCGGTGGCCAACGCTGCAGCGGTGGCAGAGCGTGAGGTGACCATCACCACGCCGGACGGAAGCTGCGACGCCTACTTCGTCGCGCCCACGTCGGGCTCGGCCCCCGGTGTGCTGGTATGGCCCGATGTGTTCGGCCTGCGCCCGGCCTTCCGGCAGATGGGCAAGCGCCTGGCCGAGTCGGGCTACAGCGTGCTCGTCGTCAACCCTTTCTACCGGCAGAAGAAGGCGCCTACCGCCCCCCAGGGCGGCCAGACGCCGATTGCCGAAGTGCTGCCCCTGATGCAGGCCCTGACGCCCGCCATGCACCTGAGCGACGGCAAGACCTTCGTGGCCTGGCTCGACGCCCAGGCCGAAGTGGACAAGGCCCGCAAACTCGGTACCACCGGCTACTGCATGGGCGGGCCGATTGCGGTGCGCACGGCCCTGGTGTCCTCGGGCCGCGTGGGTGCGGTAGCCAGCTTCCATGGCGCCGCCATGGTGACGCCGGCGCCTGACAGCCCCCACCGCCTGGTGGCGCAGACCAAGGCGCAATACCTCATTGCGATTGCCGAGAACGACGACACCAAGGACCCCGAGGCCAAGGCCAGCCTGCGCACCGCGTTCGACAGCGCCAGGCTGCAGGCCGAGGTGGAGGTTTATCCCGCCGCTCACGGCTGGTGCCCTTCCGATTCGCGGGTCTACGATGCTGCCCAGTCCGATCGCGCCTGGACACGCCTGCTCGCCACATTCGGCAAGGCACTGGCCTGATACCGGCCTGAATGAACGCATCCCGGGCGCCGCGGCGTCCGGGCATGCATGTGCCGGTTGCCCAGGGTGGGCCCCTGGGCGCCAGAGGTGGTACCCGGCGAGACCGGTTTGTCGGGCCTTGCAGCCGATGCTCCTTCTGCCGCGCACGCTGCTGGCGCTCTTAGAACCTGTTCAAGATCTTTTTGAACAGGTTTTTTTTACACCCGCCCGCGAAACGCCCGGACCAGCATCCACACGCTCACCGCCATGCCCACGATGGGGATGGCCGCAACCACCGCCACCGCAGCGCGTGCGGCGGGCGCCCAGTCGAAGTCGCGCCCGGTGCGCCAGGCACCAAAGGCCGCGATCAGTCCCATCACGGCCATGCCCCGGCGAAAGCTCGCGCCTTCCTTGAAGAACAGGATCAACAGCACCACGTTGGCCGCGCCGATGACCAGGGCCAGATGGCCCAGGTGCAGCGAGAAGGTGGTGTTGCGGTACCTGGGGTCGTCGGCAGGGTCGTCCTCCGCCTCGCGGTCGTCGATGCGGCCGCGCGAGTGAGCGGGGGCCGGGCCCTGCGGGGCCGCGGTCGCCGGCGCAGCGGCTGCGCCGCCAGTGCGGCCCCAGTCCGGTGCCGACAGCGCCGCGGCGGCGCCACCGGCAACGGCGGTACCCGCGCTGCCTCCCATGCCTGCCACTGCCGGCGATGCACCGGCCCCCAGCCCCTTCTCGCGCAGCACGGCGCGCAGGCGGCCCGGTTCGCGCAGGGCCGTCACCAGGGCCCGCACGGGGCCCTGCTCGTGGGGCGCGATCTTGAGGTCATCCACGCGCCTGGTGGTGCCGCGTGTATTGGCCAGCATGAAGAGTGCCTTGGCGACCTGCGCATCCCTGGGGCCACCGGTGCCGTCCTCGATGAAAACGCCCAGGTTGTAGGTGGCGTCGGCATGGCCGGCCTCCGCCGCCTGGGCATACCAGTCGCGGGCCTGCGCCAGGTTCACCAACCCGCCGTCGCGGCCGTACTGATCGGACGTGCCCAGATGGAAGGCGGCATGGGGGTTGCCCTCACGGGCGAACCAGCCCACCAGGTCGCGCGTTACCGAGCCGGTCCACACCACGGGAGCCATGGCCGGCGCCGACGGTGCCATGGGCGCCAGGCTCAGCCCGCCGGGGGATTCGGCGGCTTCCCTCGCCTGCCGCTGCTTTTGTTCCCGCTGCCACTGCTCCTTGGCTGCGGCGTTCCATTTGGCGGCCAGGGCCATGTCCACAGGGCCGCCCCAGCCGCGTTCGTGCATCAGTGCAAACAGGCGCTTGGCGGGTTCGTGGTCCCAGTCCACCGCGCGCTGGCACCAGTAGCGGGCGTTCTCGTAGTTGGGCTCCTCCCAACCGATCACCACCTCCAGCGCATACTGGAACGCTGCCACCTCATGGCCCTGCAGGGCGATGGCCTCCAGAGCGTCTGCGGCTTCAATACGCTTTCTGGTGTAGAGCATCATCTGCTCGTTGTGCGTGAAGGCGTCGTCCAGCGCCTTGCGCTCGCCGTCCACGATCGTGAGCAGCATGTCGCCCGATGCGGATTTCAGCCGCGCCATCAGGGTCTGTATGCGCCCTTTCGCCTCGATGGGAAAGCGCTCGTAAAAGGCCTGCGCGTCCTGCCGGGTCGGTGCATCGTGCGCGCCCGTCACCTGCAGCGCGGCTGCCAGGTCGAAGTGGCGGCGCTGGCCCATGGTGCCAAAGCGCAGCGCGCGGCCCATGGCGTACAGCGCGTGCGGGTTGCCACGCGCAGCCCAGCGCCGGTACTCGGCCCAGGCGCTGGCATCGTCGCCCCGCTCGCGTGCCTGCACGGCAAAGCGCACCTGCAGGTCCGGCTCCTCGGGCACGTCGCCATTGCCCAGGTAGTGCACGCCGCTTTGCGGGTCGTACAGGCTCAGCCCCCGCAGGGTGGCCTGCTCCCACGCCAGGTTGAAGGCCGCGTCCCAATGCTCCGTGCGGGTGTTGATGCCAAAGCCGAGCGTGGCGTCTTCGGTGACACCGTCCTCGCTGCCGTCCAGCCACACGTCCATCGCTTCGGGGTAGCGCTCCTGCAGCGCCCGGCCCCACTCCAGGAACTTGGGGTTCTGCCCTGGCGGCGGGCTGTCGCTGACGCGCTCGAACTGCGCATCGGCCTCCTTCTTGGTGGTCGGCCACGGCCAGTCAACTGGCTTTTCCCACAGTTGCAGCGTGTAACTCATGCTCGGTACCCTCCCAGGCTTGGCATCGTCGTTGTTGAGGCGGATTCTAGGGCGCCTGCGGCGCATTTCGTTACATGGCGCCTGTGACCGCAGCCACAGGCGCCGCGGGCCTGCATTCCTAGAATGGCCCGAAAACACTGCGAGAGGTTGAGGACCATGAACGACCGACCCACCCAGCCCCTTTTGTCGCGGCTTGCGCGCAGGGTGCTCGCCCTTGCAGCACTGGCGCTGGCCACCGCCTTCACGCCAACGGCCTCCATGGCCACGACCGTGAGCATGGGCACCACCCACGGCTGCTCGGTGGCTGACACGGGCCAGGCCAATTGCTGGGGCAGCCTGCCGGTGCAGGACCAGGCGCCCTATGTGGTCAAGGACATCAAGGTGGGCCGCGACTTCAGCTGCGCACTGGTGCTCAGCTCCGTGCGGTGCTGGGGCAACAATGAATTTTCGCAGTTGGGCACGGCCGCCGCGAAGCCGACCGGGCAGTTCGTGGAGGGGCTCGACCAGGCCGACCAGGTTGCCGTGGGGGCACGGCACGCGTGTGCGTTGCTGTACGGATCGCTGCGCTGCTGGGGCGATGCCAGCCAGGGGCAGCTCGGCGAGCCTGCACGCACGGCGGTGGCCCGGGCCACCGCAATCCCCGGGCTGGCCAAGGCGGTGCACGTTGCCGCAGGCAACGGCGCCACCTGCGCGGTACAGGAGGATGGCCGCGTGCTCTGCGTGGGCGCCGGCAGCGGCCTGGCCGGCGCAGCCGATGCACCGCGCACGCCGCGCGAGTTGCCAGGCATCGGCGATGCGCTGGAGGTTTCCCTTTTCGACGGCCATGCCTGCGTGCTGCGCAGAGAGGGCCGGGTGGCCTGCTGGGGCAGCAACCGCTTTGGCGAGCTGGGCATACCGGCCGGCAGCGGCGCGCAGACAACCCCCGTCGAGGTCGCCAACCTGGGCGCCGCCGCCAAGGCCGTCGCCGTGGGCAGTGGCTATACCTGCGCCCTGCTGGTCAATGGCACCATCAGGTGCTGGGGCAACAACGCCAGCGGCCAGCTGGGTACGGCCCTCGGTGGGGCTGCCACCGGCCTGGTCACCGGCATCACCGATGCCACCGCCATCAGCGCCGGGCAGACAGCCGCCTGCGCCGTGCTGCAGGGTGGCTATGTGCAGTGCTGGGGCCAGGGCACGGGCTGGGGCAACGGCACCTGTGGCGTGCTGGGCGGTATCTACCCGCAGCATCCTGCCAGCTACGGCCCGATTGTCGACATCGCCATGTGCCGCCCGCTGGGCTCGTTCGCACCCCTGGCCGTCAAGGGCCTGGGGCCGGCCAACGATGCGGGCCAGGTACTGGACTGGGCAGAGAAGACCATGCCGGGGGCCTTCCCAGCCCAGGGCGCCAGCGCCCCGGATTCGGGCGATACCCTGTTCCACCTGCGCCAGTACCCGGGCGGCCACACGCTGGGCGTCAACGTGCACGGCACACCGCACCTGCTGTACCTTGGGCCTTTGACCGCAGGGCAACTGGCCGACCTGGGCCCGCTCAGCCGGTGGCTGAACGAGGCCAGCCTGGACGAGGGCCGGCTCAGCGGCCTGCAGATGCAGGCCATGCCCTACATCGTCCAGATCAGTTTCGGCAATGTGTGCAACGGGTTCCAGATTCCCCACGCCATCCGCGGCGGGGCGAACAGCGTGCCTGAAGGCTTGGTGACCACCTCGGTGCGGGTGGAAAGCGGCAGCCGATCCATGGAATTCCCCGTCGACAACCGCTACCGCATCGCGGTGCTGACCACCGAGACCGACTGGATTTCCCAGCGCACGCGCCAGCCGGGCGAGCCCATTCCCGCCGGGATGAAGGAAGAGTCGGTGCTGTTCGGCCGCACGTCGGCGTGCCCCAGCTTCAATCCCCTGGGCCTGGACGTGGACCTGACCGTCTTCTACACCCTGGGCAACCGCAAGGGGCAGTTGCGCACCCGGGTCAAGGTCATCCCGAGCCCGACGGTGTAGGCAGGCGCTGCCGCGAAAGACCAGACCATGAACGACAACATGCGCCACGCCTCCCCGATTCTCTTGCGGCTGCTTGCAGGCGCCGCTGTCGTGCTGCCCACCGCCTTCGCACCGCCGGCAGCCATGGCCACCACCCTCAGCATGGGCACCAGCCACGGCTGCTCCGTGGCCGACACCGGCGTCGCCACCTGCTGGGGCACGCTGCCCATGGCGCCACTGGCGTACGAGGCGCGCGCCCAGGACATCCACGTGGGCGAGGACTTCAGTTGCGCGCTGACGGGCACCTCGGTCCAATGCTGGGGCCGCAGCAATGCGTACTCGCAGCTCGGCAATCCGGTCCTGCAGGCCCCGTGGGGCTACACGCTCAGCGGCCTGCGCCAGATCTCCCAGATCGCCGTGGGCGCACGGCACGGCTGTGCCCGCACGAGTGAGCTGCAGGTGTTCTGCTGGGGCGACGGCAGCCAGGGGCAGATCGGCAGCGCGGTACCCACCACCACGGCCGAGGCCGTGCGCGTGGAGGGCATGGACACCATGACAAAACTCGCTGCCGGCCGGGCCAGCACCTGCGGCGTGATGGATGTGCCCAATGACCGCAAAGTGATCTGCGTGGGCGCCGGCAGCGGCCTGGCGGGTGCCGCCGAAGACCCGCGCACGGCGCGCGCCGTGCCGGGCATCACGGACGCCGTGGATGTATCCCTCTTCGCCGGCCATGCCTGCGTGCTGCGCGGGTTTGGCAAGGTGTCCTGCTGGGGCAGCAACCAGTACGGCGAGCTGGGCGTGCCGGCCAGCAACGCCCCGCTGACCACTCCCGTGGAAGTGCAAGGCCTGGGCGCGCCAGCCAAGGCCGTGGCGGTGGGCGATGGATTCACCTGCGCGCTGCTGGAGGGCGGCACCATCAAGTGCTGGGGCAACAATGCCAACGGCCAGTTGGGAACAGGTGTGGGCATGGGCCTGGCGCCCGGCACTGCGACACCGGCCACGGGCCTGGTGGTGGGCATCACCAAGGCCATCGCCATCAGCGCGGGCAAGACTGCAGCCTGCGCTGTGCTGGAAGGCGGCTACGTGCAGTGCTGGGGCGAAGGCGCCGGCTGGAGCAGCGCACCTTGCCGTGTCTCTGGCGGCCTGTACCCAGGCGTGCCCGCCTCCTACGGCCCGGCGGTGGACCTCGCCATCTGCCGCCCGCAGGGCTCTGCAGCGCCCATGGCCGTGCAGGGCCTGGGGCCGGCCAACGATGCGGCGCAGGTGCTCGACTGGGCCGAGAAGACCTTGCCGCAGACCTTTGCCCCGCAGGCCGGCACCGTGCCAGCCGGCATCGACAAGAATCTTCTGTACGTGCGCGACTACCCCGGCGGCCACCGGCTGGCCATCAACGCCCACGGCACCCCGCAGCTCCTGTACGCGGGCCCCTTGAGCGCCGGGCAGGTGGCCGACCTGGGGCCGCTGAGCCAGTGGATCCGGGAGGCCGCGCTGCACGAAGGGCTGGGCAGTGGCCTTCAGTTGCAGGCAGACACCCACACCAACGCCATGCCTGGCCCCGACCCGTGCGCCTATCTGCAGACGCGGTACGGCATCCGTGGGGGCGCCAAGGCCCTGCCAGAGGGGCTGATGAGCAGCCTGGTGAAGGTGACAGGCGGGGGGCGGTCCGTGGAGCACACCGCACGGGGCGGGTACCGCAAAACCATCATGACCAATGACACCGACTGGATTTCCGACGGAACCCACATCCCGGGCCCCGGAACGCGGCTGGAACCCGTGCACCTGGGCTCTGCGGTAGGATGCTCGCTCTTCGCCGCCTTGCAGGGCGATGTGGAGGTGACCGTCTTCTACACCGTTGGCAACCGCAAGGGCGCATTGCGCGCCAAGGCGGTGATGAGAACGTCGTACTGAGGCGCGCGCCCTCGCCGCTTCTGCGCCCAGACTGCGCCTACACCACCGACACCGACGCGGCAGCCCCCTGCCCCGCCGAGCCCAGCACCGGCGGCGTGGTCACGATGGAGCGCAAGTCCGGCACCGCCCGGCGCAACGCCGCCAGGTCCGGCCGGGGCCGGCGCAGTTCGGGCCGAGCCGCAAACGCCCGTTCCAGCGCCAGCGATGCGCCCAGCACCTGGTGGTCTTGCCGAAATCCGCCCACGATCTGCAGGCCAAACGGCATGCCAAGGTGGTCCGTGCCGCAAGGCAGCGACAGGGCCGGGTGCGTCATCAGCGTGACCACGTAGGTCAGGCCCAGCCAGCGGTAGTAGGTGGCCTGCTGCTCGCCGTTGATGGCGTCGGCATACAGCTGCGTCCACGCGAAGGGCGAGACGGGCGTGGTGGGCGACAGGATCAGGTCGTAGTCGGCAAAGGTGCGCTGCGTGGCCTGGATGATGCGCGTCTGCTCGGCCTGGGCCCAGGCGCTGTCGAGCAGGCTCATGCGCTTGCCCATTTCGTAGTTGGCGCGGGTGTTGGGGCCCAGGCTGTCGGGGTCGCGGTCGTAGGCGGCCTGCATGCCGGCCACGAAGGCCTCGGCGCGCAGCACGTCGAAGCAGCGGTGCGCGTCGCCCAGGTCCAGCTTCACCTCGTCGCAGCTGCGGAACAGGTGGCGCATGGCCGCGATCTTGGCGCGGAAGGTGGCGCGTATGCCCTCGTCCACCGCGCAGGTGCCAAAGTCCTCGGTATAGGCCACGCGCAGGCGGCCCAGGTCCACCTCGGGCGGGGTGAGGAAGCTCAGCGGGTCGAGCGGGTAGCTCAGCGCATCGCCCGCGTGCATGCCGGCCGATGCGGCCAGCTGCAGGCAGGCATCCTCGACCGTGCGGCCCATGGGCCCGACCACGGAGATGGGCGTCCACACCAGGGGCTTGCGCACACTGGGCACCACGCCCGGCGACGGCCGAAAACCCACCACCCCGCACTTGGCCGCCGGTATGCGCAGCGAGCCCCCGGTATCGGACCCCGTGCACACCGGAAGCAGGTCGCAGGCCAGCGCCGCGGCCGAGCCGCCCGAGGAGCCCCCGGCGTTGAGGTTCGGGTTGAACGGGTTGCCCGTGGCACCCCACACGGTGTTGCGCGAATTGGCGCCCGCGCCCAGCTCGGGCACATTGGTCTTGCCGGCCACGATGGCACCGGCGCGGCGCAGGCGCGCCACCAGCTCGATGTCCTGCGTGGGCACATGGTCGCGGTAGATGGCCGAGCCCCAGGTGGTGAGCAGGCCCTCGGTGGGCTCCAGGTCCTTCACGCCCAGCGGCAGGCCGTGCAGCAGGCCCAGGGGCGCCGTGCCATCCACCACCGCCTGCTCGGCCGCGCGTGCCTCGCTGCGCGCCCGGTCGAAGCAGGTGGCCGTGACGGCGTTCACGAAGGGGTTGATGCGCTCGATGCGGTCGATGCAGGCCTCCAGCAGTTCCACGGGCGAGACCTCCTTGCGCCCGATGAGCCGGCGCAGCGCCACGGCGGATTGCTCCACCAGCGCATCGCCAGGGCGACTGGCGGTGTCGGGATACTCGGATGGGGTGGTGGTGGATGAAGCGATGTCGGGCATGTTGTCTCGGTGTGTTGTTCAGGGCGCCATGCGCTGCTGCGAGCATGGCGCGGGGGTCAATCTGCAGTGATGTTCGAACGGGCTGCGACGGCACGCATCGCAGGCAGTTCGCGCTGGATCAGCTCGGCCGCCGCCGCACCGCTGCTGAACGCCGGCTCCATGCCCTGCGCAGTCAGCTTGGCCTTGGTCTCGGGGTCGGCCACGGTAGCGGCCAGGGCTTTTTCGAGCTTGCTGCGCACGGCAGGCGGCAGGCCCTTGGGCGCGGCCATCACCAGCCAGGTGTCCAGGTCGATGCCTGGGTAGCCGGACTCGGCCAGCGTGGGCACGTTGGGCAGCAGCGGCGAGCGCTTGGCCGTGGTGATGGCAATGGCCTTGATCTTGCCCGTCTTGAGCTGCGGAATGGCCGCGGCCACCGTGTCCACGGTGAAGGGCACCTGCCCGCCCATCAGGTCCGTCATGGCCGGGGCGCTGCCCTTGTAGGGCACGTGCGTCATCTTCAGGCCCGTGGCCTGCAAAATGGTTTCGCCCGCAAAGTGCGACGTGGTGCCGCTGCCGAACGAGCCATACGAATACGCGCCCGGCGCCGCCTTCACATAGTCCACGAACTGCTTGACGCTTTGCACCGGCACCTGCTGGTTGGCCAGCAGGATCAGCCCCGTGCGGCCCGATATGCCGATGGGGTCGAACCCCTGCACCGGGTCGTACGGCAGGTTGCTGCGGATGGCCGGGTTCACCGTGAAGGTGGTGCCCGAGCTCAGCAGCAGCGTGTACCCGTCCGCCGGGGCCTTGCTCACGTAGCCCGCGCCGATGATGGTGCCCGCGCCCGCACGGTTCTCGATCACGATGGGCTGGCCCAGCTCCTTGCCCATGCGCAGCGCGATCACGCGGCCCAGCACATCGGTGGCACCGCCGGGCGGGAACGGGATCACCAGCGTCAGCGGCTTGCTGGGGAAGGCGGCTGCGTCCGCCGCATGCGCTGGCACGCTGAACAGGGCCCCCAGCGCGGCCACCGTGGCCAGGCCGGCGAACAGGGCCGCATGCAGGCGGTGGGCACGGGCTGCGGCGGCGGGGGGCGCAAACGACATCGGTGATTTCATGGACAGCATTCCTGGAGCAAGGGTGGTCATGGGTCAGGCGTCACGCAAACGCCACGCAGCCATGGTAGAAGCCATCCCCCAGTGCCACAAGCGCAATGTTTAGAATTGTCGATTGCCGAAATCGCAATTGGGCTTGATGCCCCCTGAGTCGCTGCGCGCCTTCCCCCTCAGGGGGACGACCCCAGTGCGGCGGGGCGGCCCTTGCACGGGGGCACTGGCCCTGGCCGCGCGAGTTTCACGGGCCGTCTGGGAGCAAGCGCTTGGAAACATGAACGATAGGAGCATCCCCATGTCCAGCCACATACTGCAGGAGACCGCCGTCCGCTACTTCCTGGAGGTGGTGCGCGCCGGCTCGGTGAAGGACGCCGCGCTGCGCCTGAACGTGGCGCCCTCGGCCGTGAGCCGGCAGGTGGCGCGGCTCGAGCGCGAGATGGACACCCTGCTCTTCGAGCGCCAGGCACGCGGCATGGTGCCCAATGCAGCCGGTGAATTGCTTGCCGCGCACGCCAAGCGTGCCCAGCAGGACAACGAGCGCGTGCTCGGCGACATATCGGCCCTGCGCGGCCTGCGCAAGGGCTTTGTGCGCGTGGCCAGCGCGGCCGGCTTTGCCTACGACCTGCTGCCCTCGCTCATCGCGCGCTTCGGCGAAACCTACGAGGGCATTCGCTTCCACCTGGAGATGTGCGCCCAGGGCGAGGTGCCGGGCCGCATCCGCGACGGCGAGGCCGACATCGGCATCACCCTGAGCGGCCTGCCCGAGCCCGGCATCCGCCTGGAGCTGCGCCACCCCTGCCCCGTGCTGGCCGTCATGTCGCGCCGCCACCCGCTGGCCGCGCAGCGCCAGCTCTCGCTCAGCCAGGTGGTGGCCTACCCGCTGGCCCTGCCCACGCCGGTCAGCTCCATCCGCCAGCTGCTGGACACCAGCTGCAGCCGCCAGGGCCTGCAGTACAACGCCGCCATCACCAGCAACCACGCCGACTCGCTGGTGAGCTACGCCGCCACCGCCCCCGAGGCCATCGCCTTCTACGGCGAACTCTCGGTGCGCACCCGCCTGCCGTCGCTGGACCTGGTGGCCATTGCCCTGCGCGACCGCGAGATGAACGAGCGCTACCTGGAGGTGCAGACCCTGGCCGGCCGCGCCCTGCCCGCCGCAGGCAAGGCCTTCGTGCAGTTCCTCACCGAGCACATCAAGGCCGGGTAGATAGCAGCGGGCGCGGGGGTGCCCGCTGCATATATGCCGGCACTCCCCAGCGGGTGATCCGCGCGCGAGAGTGGTCTCGTACCACCCACCTCCGCGCGGAGCCCTTTCCATGAACCTGTACCAACTGGCCTCGCAAGATGAGGCCTGGGGGGCTTACGCCCCCGATGACGACACCACACCGCTGTCCGTGTGGTTTGCGGACCCGCCCGCCCCCGTGCCGCCCGGCCCAGTACCTATTGACGCGGCCCTGGACGCCGCCGCGCGCGAGTACGGGGTGGATGCCGATGTGCTGCGCGCGCTGGGCCCTGGCAGTTCGGTCGACTCCATCTTCGACACCGCAGCCTCGCTGCGCTCGCGCCTGGAGGCGTTTGGCGGCGACTATGCCCAGGCCCTGGCTTCCTACCGCCAGGAAGAAGAAGGCCACGGCGGCAATGCCTTGGCGGCACCGGCCGCTGCACCCCTCTCACCCCCACCGCAGGCCGATGCACGGATGCCCGCCCCAGCACCTGTACCAGCGCCAGCCCCCTCGGGACGGCCCACCGCAGTTGCGCCCAGGCCCCGGCCCGCAAGGCCCCAGGCCACTGCGCCCGTGCCAGGGCCACCGCCATCGCAGTCAGCCAGGCAAGACCTGCCCGCTGCCCCGGCAGACGGCAGGCTGAACGCCCCCAACGACCCGCGCAGCCTGATGTACAGCCAGGCCCCGGCAGCGCCAAGGCCTTTCGTGGAGGAGGTGAAAAGCCAGCTGGCATCGGGCGCGAAGACCCTGGCCCAGATGCTGCCGGGCACCGGCGCGGCCGCACGCTGGGTGGCCAACCAGCCCGAACCAACCACCGGCAAGGCCCCGCCCGCCAGCGTGGGCAGTGTGCTGGAGCGCGAGGCAGTGCCTGCGACAGACCTGCCCTCCCGCGATTTGCCGCTGCGGCCCGAAACACGCAAGGCCGCCAACAACGCCTGGGATGCGGCCAGCCCGCAGGACCGCCAGCGACTTCAATCCTTGCCAGAATGGCAGGGCCAGCTTGCGCGCGAGCGCGCCGCTCAGTTCGCACAGGCGGACAAGGGCATTTTCGCCGCGTCGCCGACGGCGGCCCTGTTCGATACCCGCGCAGAAGGCCGCACCAAAACGCTGATCGCCAAGGGCGAACACCCCGACTTCGCCCGCCGCGCAGCCTACGAAGGCGCCGCTGCGGGCGTCGCGCCAGGGCAGGATGTAAAAGCCCTGGGCGGCACGGTGCAGCCCTCCACCTACGACTTCGCTACCAAGGACCTTCGACCCAGACCGCCCGGCCAACCTGCTCAACAACGTGGTGGGGCGCGGCGTTGCCAAGGGCGGGCTGGGCCTGGGCAAGGGGGTGGTGGGCATCCGCCAGTTCATCGAAGACCTGAGCGGCGCAGACGATGCAACGAAACAGCGCACCGCAGACCGCGCCACTTCATTGCGCGGCATGGAGCAGGCCATCGGCGAGCGCGGCACGCACCTGCAGCGCAATGCCGAAGGGGCCATCGCCTCCATCACGCAGCAACTGCCCATGCTGGTGACTGGCAGCTTCGTCCCCTCCCAGTTGCTTGCCATGGGCAGCATCGCCGCGCAGTCGTTCGGCCAGGAGTACAGCGACGGCAAGTCGCGCGGGCTCGACCCGCAGCAGGCCGCAGGGCGCGCAGGCGCGTTCGCCGCCTTCGAGGTGATCGGAGAGAAGTTCGGCCTCAAGGGCAACCTGGATGCCATCCGCAAGGCCACGCAGGGCATGCCATCGGATGCGGTGGCGGGCTTCCTGGCCAACCAGGTCAAAAAGGAAATCCCCGGCGAAGTGCTCACCACCACCGGCCAGTTCGCCGTGGACAAATGGGCCCCCGCAGGCATGGCGCTGAACCCGAACGCCACCTTCGAGGACTACTTCAGGCAGGTGGGCAACACCATCACCCAGACCGTGATGCAGGGCGGGATGATGAACGGGGGGAGGCGTGTGCTGGTGGGTATGGCCGCTACGGCACCACCCGCACCATCCGCACCGCGGGCACAGGACCAGTCCACCACGCCGAACCCACCCCATACCCAAGAGGCGACCTACGAGAGCGGCACCGGCAGCACCACCGCCCCGGCCCCTGCTCCAGCGCCTTCACCAGCCTCCACGGCGCCGGCAACAGGTTACGACGGTGTCCCCGTGCCCGGCAACGCCACCTGGTCGGATGTCGCCACCGCCACAAGGAAGGCCCAGGCCGAGGCCGAAATACTGCGCCAGGCCGAGGCCCTGCCAGCACAGGAGTCTGCCACCAGCACAGCGACCGCACCGGCCCCTGCAGCACCACCGGCCACTCCCCCGGCGCCCATGCAGGCATCGACAGACGGCAACCACAGCAGCACGCAGCAGAGCGCCGACGCATTGCCGCAAGAGCGGGTCAGCAGCGATGCAGGACAGGCGGGCACAAACACCCAGGCATCCGGCGTTCCAGCACCGGCACCAAGACCTACCGCCGCAGATGCTGAAACCAACGCCAGCACCACAGAAACAGCGCCAACCAACCTCCAGCACGGCTCAGCCCGCCATACAGCCGCGGCACAGATCCAGGCCCTGGACTCGGGCATGCTCGTCGTCACCGGCGACCAGGCCACCGTCCTGGCGCACCTGCATGCAGGCGGCGTGCGCGGCGCCGAGCTGTTCATGGGAACGACCATCGTGCCTGTGGACCAGGCGGCACTGGCACAGCAGGTGCTCAGCCGGCCACTCGCTGCAACGGCCGAACCACAGGCAGGCACCGGGTCTCGGCGCGCACCGGCACCGGCAACGGCCAACCAGGCACAGGCCAGCGCCGCTGCACAGCCGGCACCCGCAGCCCGCCGAGGAGCAACGCCAACTGCCGGCAGCAATTCCACAGCAGGCTCCAGCACAGCGGGTGTCAGTGCTCCACGCACTGAGCACGGCTCGCCAGCGTTTCAGCCGGTGCCGGTCATGGAGATGCAGCGCGATGGCACGCTCATGGTCAAGGGCGATTCCGTGCAGTTGGAAGAGCGCCTGCGGGCCGGCGGTGTAGACCGCGTGCTGCGGCGCGAAGGCGGCGTGCTCGTCGGGCTCGATCAGGCGGGCAAGGCGCGGCAATTGTTCAGTAACCCGCAGTCCACACAAGATCGCAGCGGAGCTGCGCTCCCAACGTCTGCAGTGGCGCAGAGGGAGGTCGCGACAAGCCAAAGCGACTTCGTTGCAGAAAACCATAGCAACGGCTACAGTGATAACGATGGACGCGTTCAAGAGCCCACCCAACCTGATGATGGACGAGGACCCACGACTGGTCGCTCGCGTGCTACCTCCCTGGACTCTGTGCGGGGGACTGGTAATGCCGTACCGACTGGAACCGCCTCTCTCGTGGGATCTGGATTCGCAGGACGAATTCAGCCAGCCGACGACCAAGGGACCAGCCAGGGGATTCTGCGGCGGAGTGGAGGAGCATCCTTATCGCGTCGGACCGCCACTCTCGTGGGACTCGGAATCGCCGAGCGAATCGAACGCGCCGGCAGCCAAGCCCTCCTCGGCGAGCAAGTAAACAGCCCGCAGCGCCTGGCCGAACTGGCCCAGGTGTATCGCGATCCCCGTTTCGAGACATTCCGGGTTTTCTTCGTCAAGGACGGTGTGGTGGTGCATGCCACCGGCGTAAGTTCTCGCATGCCTGGAACTACGCCGATGGCTCCTGCTGGCGTCAGCGAACAGGAATACGTGAACCAGATGCGCGACATCAAGCAGCAGACTGGGGCGGACTCCTACTATTTGCTGCACAACCACCCATCGGGAAATCCCACGCCCAGTCCTGAGGACGTTGGACTCACACGCATGCTCGGCGCGCATGTGCCGGGCCTGCTGGCCCACGTTGTCATCAACAGCAACAAGTACGCTGTGATCGACACTGCGAACCAAGGCAGAGAACCTGCCGACATGGTGCGCTACCAAGACTTTGGTGAGGACAGGCTGCTCAAAGCCAGCAAGCCCATGGCGGTACTGGGCGAAAAGATGGCTGGGCCAGACGACTTCGCCATCGTGGGCAAGTCCATGCAGCGGCCAGGCTGGATCACGCTCATCGGCACCGGCGCAGATGGCAAGGTGCGCGCGATCTCCGAAGCGCCAGCCAGCATCCTCACGCGCAGCTATCCCTACCTGGCGGCCACCGTGCGCCGCTTCATGCGCCAATCAGGCTCGGGCAGCGTTTTCGCGGTAGGCGACGCGGGCGACATAGGGTCCAAGCCTGTGCGCGATGCACTGGCCGCGGGCATTCTTCGTGATGCACTGCCCGATGCCGGACGCACACTGCACCAGCAGGGTGTGCATACGGGCGGCACAGGCTTCTCGCTGACCCGGGGGCGCAGGGTCGCCGAGGGCGAACCTGGGTCGAGCGCCCCAAGCGCCGTGAGCATGCACACGCAGCGCGACGGCACGCTGATGGTCAAGGGTGATCCAGCGCAACTGCTCGACCGCCTGCGGGGTGGCGGAGTGGACAGCGTGCTGCTGCGCAAGGGCGGCGTGCTCGTCGGGCTCGACCAGGTGCACAAGGCGCGGCAGTTGCTGCAGCAGCCGCCGCCACGCGACTCGGCGTCGGCAGGCCCATCCCTGCCCTCTCAGCCTTCCCTTGCCTCCCTATCGGGCCAGCAATTCAGCCGCAGCGCGCCAGATCAAGCTTCACGGGCCAATAACCTGCCTTCCAAGCCCGCCACCGTGCAGTCCGTAAAGGCTGCCGTGGCCAAGCTCACCAACAGCATGGGCCTGCTCGCAGAGGGCCGTGGCCGCGTGGTGGTTGCCACCTCGGCCGACATCCAGGTGCACTGGGAGCCCCTGGTCGGCGAGGTGGACATGGGCTCGCAGGACACAGGTTTGGCCCAGGGGTTCTTCGACACCAAAACCGACACCGTCTTCCTCATAGCCGACCACATCGAAGCTGGCCAGGAGATGGCGGTGGCCGCGCACGAGCTGGTGCACAAGCATGGCAAGGCGGTGCTGGGCGAAGCAAGGTGGAGGCAACTGCACGAGGTGATTGGCAGCTGGGCGAACAAGCCTGAAGGAAGTCTGGAGCGCCAGGTCTACGACGAGGCCGCAGCGCGCGTGCGGGCTTCGCGGCCAGACAGCGCAGATACGGCCACCTACAGCAGTGAAGAGCTGTTCCCCTACGCCGTGCAGGTGGCGATGGAACTGGGCGTGCAGCCTACCGCACTGATGCCGGCCAACTCGGTGCAGGGGTGGCTGGCCCGGGTGCGGGCCGCCATGCGTGGGGCATGGGACAGGCTCACGAACAAGCCTGAGCTTTTCGACAGCCAGGACCTAGTGGACTTGGCGTTTGCAGTGGCGCAGCGGGAGAACCCGGCATATGCCAGCGAGTTTGCCGAGGCTTCAGCTCCGGTGGCGCCAAGGCCGGGCATAACGGGCCAGCAGATGCAAGGCATTGTGGACAAGGCGCTTGATGGTCTGGGGATGCGTGGAATGGTCGCGCCACAGATAGCGCAAAGTCCTGGCGTCGTTGGTCTTGTCGCGCCACCGGGGACCGTGGCTACCGGCGGTGTATACCGGGGGGAACTCTACCTTTTCCTTGAGGGAATCAGGGACGAGGTTGAGGGGTTCAGGGTCGTATTCCACGAACTTTTTCATTTGGGCCTCAGTCAGTCAATTCAGCCTGAAGAATACCGCCAGGCGATGCTTCAATTCTTGTCGGACCCACTGGTTCGCAAGTATGCAGCGCGCTGGAGAATGACAGAAGACGGGCAGGCCAGCAAGGTCAAGATGCCAGTCAACAATTGGCATGCAAAAGCCGTGGAAGAAGCCATGGCGGACATATCGGAGGAACTCCACGCTGATCAGCGTGGCATGGGCACCCGGGAAATGGCGGACTGGGTGCGCCGCACGATTGCCTGGATGGCCGACTTGGCGCACCGGTGGGACATGCCCAAGGTGGCCCGGCGACTGCGCGGCATGGCGCAGACGCAGGCCGAGGCGTTCGTTGCGGGCACGGTGCTCAAGGCCCGCACGGGGGCGCCAGTGCTGCTGCGGGATGCGCGCTGGACGACCTCTCGCAGTGGACGAGATCCAGCCGCTGCCGAAGCAGCATACGAATTGATGTATCGACGCGGCCGAGCAGCAATGGGAGAGACGGGCTGGCAGCAACTGCTCGGACCCATCGATAGTTGGGCCCAAGCAACCGAAGGCAGCACTGAGCGCCAGATCCATGACGAAGCCGTGCGATTGATGCAGGCATCGCTGCATGGCGAGGAAGCAACGGCATATGGCGCTGCCCAAGCACTGTTTCCGTATGCAGTGCAGGCAGGGCTGCAAATCCGCATCCAGCCAACAGCCAAAGAGCCTGTCAACACTGCTGCAGGCTGGCTTGCACGGGTGCGGGGTGGCTTGCGCTCAACCTGGAACAAGCTGGCAACGGACAAGGGGGACTTCAACTCTATGGATCTTGTGGATTTGGCATTTGGGTTGGCGCAGCAAGAGAACCCTGAACACCGAGCACCGATTGACGAAGTCGGTGCCCAAGAGCAGGCACGGGCTGCGGAGCACCTGCGGCAACTCAGCGGTGCAGAGGGCTTGTTCGCATTTCCCAAATCATCTGCGGTGGCGGTGACAGATATAGCGGCAGACCACAATCAAAGCATTGAAGTCCGTGAGCGCAGGCTGGATGCAGAGAAAGTTACACAGCATATGCTTGTGATGCCGAGTGGCGCCGTGGCGATCATCAGCACCCGCGATCCGACAGTGCATGAGGTCTATGGGCTCGATGAGGAAACCGGCGCTGAGATCCGGGAACGGCCAGGCGTCAATCCCCCGCCGGTTGCATCGCGCTCTGACGCATGGATCGACCTCTCGCGGTTCGAGCCAGGGCAAAACGGAGCCATGGCTTACAGCATTGCGGCCAACTATGCTCACAACACGGGTCGTATCGTCATTGGCGACCCTTCGGGTGTGAGCGATGCGGCGCTGCGCCGACTTGCCGAATTGATGCTGTCGAGTGCCTTGAAGTTCGGCACCACAGACCACCTTGCACCGCACCCTAGGCAAGTGGCCGGAGACGCCAGGCTGGGAGTTCCTCCGCTGCACTGGGTCTATGGCGACAGCGTGAGCAACATCCAGCGCCTGATTGACGTGAATCTGGCTACTCTTGAAAATGCTTTCCCCGAAGCCAGGAACCTCACCTATGACCTCGACACCGGCCACTTTATCGATCCCCGCACCGGAGACCGCCTCTCCAAAGAAGCACTGGCTCGATCCTTTAACGCCGGACGAACTGCGGGCGCTATACCAGCGAATGGCGCCGGCTGGCGCACGGTTGCGCGAGGAGCTGTCCTGCACGCCCTTTTGGGCCGATGGGCAGACTCACGCAAGGAACAAGGCGCTGGCCAGCGGGCTGAATCCGGACCTGACCGAGGCGAAGTACTGGATGGGGCTGGCCGGAAACGAAGTCAACGCGCACCGTCCCGAGACCGCGAGTTCGAACGCAGTCGCAGCACACTGGCTGGAATTGCTGAACAGCGAGATCGACTCGCCAGCGACGACCGCGAGCAACGGATATTCTACAGCCGATCCAGTGAGGTAGCGCGGTAGCCGCACCTACGCGGCTTCGCTGAGCGCCAAACTCCATCCGCCGTTGCTGTTTGCGATGGCGGGCTGGCCAGTAAACGCACGGGTCCAGGCCCTGGACTCCGGCAGGCTCGTCGTCGGCGGCAACCAGGCCACCACCCGCGCATTGCTGGTGGGCACCGGGGCATCGGTGCTGTCGATGAAACTGGTGCCCGGCGGCGATGCCATCGAAAAGGCTTTCCTGCCATCGCACCTGAAAGGCGGCGCAGCGCGCGAGGCCGTGAAATCCAGCTCCTTCCTCACCCAACCACTGACCCGCGGCATGCAGGGCAACCTGGGCACCCAGGCGCTGGAGATCGCATTGCAAGGGCTCAAGCTCGGCACGACCGGCTCGCTCTCCGAAGGGGCCGAAGATGCATCGGGCGCCGTGGCCAAGGGCCTGGAACTCTCGCGTGCCGGCCAGGACGTGAAACTCAGCGACATGGCGGGCGAGGCCGCAGGCCAGGCCATGGCTGCCGGCTTTGCCATGGACGGCGCGGCCGGTACGCGCGGCGCAAACCCCGCACCCCGCGTGCAGGACCAGCCGACACAGCCCGGCACCCCACCCGCATCGCCCCCACCACCTGCACCAACCATGGCACACGGGCTAACAGCGCCTGCAGCGCCCACCGCCAGCGGGCCCGCAGTGCCCCCGCCCCCCTTCCCAGCGGCAACCATTGCTGCGGCACTGCTGCCCGGGTATCCACAAGCCTTGCAACCAGATAGCGTGCCCACCTAGTCGAATGCCGCCAGCGCCACAAGAAAAGCCCAGGCGGAGGCAGAGATACTGCGGCAGGCCGAGGCCCTGCCGGCGCTGGAAGCCGCAACCGCCACAGCCACCGCACCAAGCCCTGCAGCCCCATCGGCCACGCCCGCAGGGCCCTTGCCGGCATCGACGGACGGCAACCACAGCGGCACCCAACAAGGCGCCGACGCCTTGTCGCAAAGACAGGTCAGCAGCACGGCGGGCCAAACTGGCACAACCGCTGCCGCAGACCCAGCCGCCAATGCACCCGGCGCGCCGGCACCAACACCTTCCGCAGCGAATGCTGAAGCGCATGCCAGTGCTGCAGAAGCAGCACCCGCAACTACCCAGCACGGCACCGCCCGCCACTCCGCGGCGTCACAGGTCCAGCCCCAGGCCACCGCCCCCATAGACGCACAGGTCCAGGCCCTGGACTCCGGCATGCTCGTCGTCGGCGGCGACCAGGCCACCATCTTGGCGCACCTGCAGGCCGGCAGCGTGCGCGGTGCCGAACCATTCGCGGGTGTGACCCTGGTGCCCGTGGACCAGGCGGCACTGGCACAGCAGGTGCTCAGCCGCCCACTCGCTGCACCGGCAGGCCCGGTTGGCACGCAGGCAGATCGGGGGTCTCAGCGCGCATCGGCAACGGCCACCTTGCCCCGGGCCAGAACTGCCGCACAGCTTGCGCCCACCGCGACCCTAGCACCAACGGCTGGCAGTTCCATAGGTGGCCCCAGCCCAGTGGGCGCCAGTGCACCTCGTAGTGGGGGGCGGCATGGCTCGCCCACGAGCGCTGCAGCGTCTCAGCCTGTGCCCGTCATGGAGATGCAGCGCGACGGCACGCTGATGGTCCGGGGCGACCCCGTACAGCTGCAGGAGCGCCTGCGCCAAGGCGGCGTGGAGCGAGTGCTGCGGCGCGAGGGCGGCGTGCTCGTCGGGCTTGACCAGATGGGCAAGGCGCGGCAGTTGCTGCAGCCGCCGCCGCCACGCGCCTCGGCCTCGGCGGACCACTCTCTGCCCTCCCCCCTGTCGGGCCAGCAGTTCAGCCGCAACGCATCAGCAAGCAAAGCAGAAGATGGGTCTTCGCCTGCCAGCCGCTACAGCACCCGTTCAACGCCCCCAAAGGCGGAGCTTTCGCTTGAACGCATCGATCAGGTGATCCAGGAGACTCTTGCGGGGGTTGCTGGTGCGCCACCAGTCAAGGCCGTAGGCAGCCCCGGAGATATCGGACTCGTCGTGCCTGCGGAAGTAGTGGCATCGGGCATTACCCTCGGGAGTGGGGATATCTATGTGTTCCAGTCGGGCGTGGGCTCGGACCTGGACGTGCGGCTGGTCGTTTTCCATGAACTGCTCCATCGGGGTGTGCGCTTTCTGGTGCCACGCGCGCAGTACGTGCAGACCATGCTGGACCTGGCGGCAAGCGACACGCGGGTTCAGCAGTATGCCAATGAGTGGAAGCGCACTGGCATCGTGCCGCAACAGCGTGAGCAACTGGCGCGCCTTGGGTACACAGACAGTGAACTGCAAGGGCAGTTGGAGGCGATGGCCATTGAGGAAGGCCTGGCGCGGATATCCGAGGAGCTGAATGTCGATTTGAGCATGGGAACGCGCTGGCAGCCATCGCGCATCCGAGCACTGGCCCAATGGTTGGCCACCGTGGCTGACAAGGCAGGCATGGCCAGGCTGGCGCGGGCCATAAGAGCCATGACCTACAACGAGGCCGAGCGCTTTGTGATGCGGGCAATCGAGCATGCGGGGCGCAAGGGTGGCAATGCCCAAGGCAACAGCCAAGCCCGGTTCAACACCACATCCGCACACCAGTCGCAGGGATCGGGTGCAGCCGGTGCAGGTGCGTTGCAGTTCTCTCGAACTGCAGCGACCAAAACTGCCTACGAGGCCCGAATCGATGCATTGTTTGCGGGAGCGCCGGCCAACAGAACCGGCGTCACTGTTCTGGACTCATCTGACATGCTGGGTTTGCTGGGATACGCGGCAACCCCTCTGTACTTGCAGGAAAGCAAAGTCTTGCAAGGACAGCTCAAACATCCCCACATGACTGCTTCTGAGTGGATGAAGGTACCGCAATGGCTGGAAAGCCCCGCAGCGGTTTTTGATTCGGATACCGTTGCAGGAAGGCTGGTGGTGGTTGCCCCAGAGACAGTGCAAGGTTCGCATGTACTCATGATAGTAGAGCCTGATGCGGAAATCGGCTCCGCGGCGTTGCGACTGCATTTGCTGGTCAACGCATACGACAAGGACGACGGGCCGCCGCCCTATGGCCGCTGGTTGAGGGACGGACTGGCGCGTTATGTCGACCAAAAAAAGTTCCCGACCATCTTGGCGCAGGCTGGGCTCCGATTGCCCAGTACGGCGGTTCAAAACAAGCCGGGAACACGGCGAATTTTATCGGAAAAGCACTTGGCTGGCTACCGTCGCACACAAGGCGAAGGCCCTGGCGCGCGTCCAGGCGCCCACACCAACCAGGGCCTGCCCTCCAAGCCCGCCACCGTTCAATCGGTGCGCGCCGCAGTTGCCAGGCTCACCAACAGCATGGGCCTTTTGGCAGAGGGCCGTGGCCGCGTGGTGGTGGCCACCTCGGCCGACATCCAGGCGCACTGGGAGCCGCTGATCGGCCAGGTGGACATGGACTCGCAGGACACAGGTCTGGCCCAGGGCTTTTATGACCCCTACAGCAAGACCGTCTTCCTCATCGCCGACCACATCGAGGCCGGCCAGGAGATGGCCGTGGCCGCGCACGAGCTGGTGCACAAGCATGGCAAGGCGGTGCTGGGCGAAGCAAGGTGGAGGCAACTGCACGAGGTGATTGGCAGTTGGGCGAACAGGCCTGAGGGGAGCTTGGAGCGGCTGGTTTACGACGAGGCCATGGCACTCGTGCAGGCTTCACGGCCGGCCGGAGCGGATGAGACCAGCTACAGCAGCGAAGAACTATTCCCCTATGCCGTACAGGTGGCCATGGAGTTGGGGGTGCAGCCTACAGCGCTCATGCCGAACAACTCGGTGCAGGGCTGGCTGGCGCGGGTGCGCGCATCGCTGAAGGACGTGCTCGGCAAGCTGACGGGCAATCCGCAGGCTTTTGATGGGCAGGACTTGGTGGACCTGGCGTTTGCGGTGGTGCAGCGTGAGGATTCAAAGCGTTACAACATGACCGCCGAGCGTGCTGCAAAGCGCCAGACTGGCGCGACCGGCCCAGTGGCAGATGAAGATGCGTGGGCCGCTGCGGAGCGCATTTACACCAGCATTCGAGCCAACGCCCTCGATATTTCACAAATTTCTCAAAATACGGGAATAAAGCCGGCGAACATCAAAAAAAATAAAGGAGCACATTTTCTTTAAAAAGCACCTTCTTGACAGATATCGGGATTACGGAGTGCCGCCAGAGTGGAGAAGATTCGACGCATCCCCCGAAATGGCAGAATCATGGCTAAGGTTGGCAGCGGGAACTTATACCGAGATAGACTTGGCTTTGCTCAGGCATGAGGCCGCCGAGTCCTGGTTCATGAGAAAGCACGGACCGAGCTACTTGGACGCCCATTCGGCGGCGGATCGGCGCTATCCTTCACCCTACTAGGAGATGTCATGCAATTTGTAAATAACGCACCGGTATATAAACTTGTTCGCGTCACTGGCCCCACACACAACCTCCTTATTTTGCGTCTATCAAGTAGAGCTATCACAGAGCCTGTAAGAGTAGATGTCCTAGATGAGCTACAGAACTGTTCAAACCCCATAGGTGCGCACGAAGTTCTAGAGAAAGTCCTGCTTGCAGTTCGGGACTGGGAATCCGAATCGGGGAGAACATACTTTTTAGAAGAAATTCAATACCTTGCAAGCGACAGCCGTCCCGTTGATGTGTACTACGAAATGACCAAGGAAGTGCTAAAACGAATATAGGTGCAGCCAAATCAAGTACGCTGAACAGTGCCTTGCACAGGTCAAACCCGTTCCGTCATGCAGGACGAAAAGGCAGTAATCAAGCCAGATCGCGGCTTGCCGCGAGGCTCGCCCCCAAAGCATCCCAACATGACCGCCGAGCAATGGAAAAACGTACCACAATGGCTGGAGACTCCGGCCGCAGTTTTCGATTCCGACACGGTAACCGGTGATTTGGTGCTGATAGCGCCATAGCTTGTTGACGGGGCGATAGTCATGATAACTATCAATCCCAAAGCCCAGGGAAACAGGCCGGGAGTGACCGTCGGTTTGCTGACCAATGCTTACGACAAGGACGGTGGTCCGCCCCCGGTGCGCAAATGGGCTCGCGAAGGGAAAGCTTGGTATGTCGACAAAAAAGCGCTCCCGGATGTCCTGCGAAGGGTCGGAGTCCAATCCTCTGATGCTTTTCAAAACATGCCGGGAACCCGACGGATTTTAACTGACAAGCAGTTCTGGGGGTGGAAAAAGGAGAACCGTTCGGACTAATAACAGTACCACTCCGAGCCCTCACAGCGAGCAACGATGAAGTCTTTCAATATTGCGATGAGCCAAACTGCTTGAAATGCCGGGATGAGCCCCCTCGGGAATGGGCCAATTGATGGCAATGATCGCCACCTCGGCCGACATCCAGGCGCACTGGGAGCCCCTGGTCGGCAAGGTGGACATGGGCTCGCAGGACACAGGTCTGGCCCAGGGGTTCTTCGACCCCAACAGCAAGACCGTCTTCCTCATCGCCGACCACATCGAAGCCGGCCAGGAGATGGCCGTGGCCGCGCACGAGCTGGTGCACAAGCATGGCAAGGCGGTGCTGGGCGAAGCAAGGTGGAGGCAACTGCACGGGGTGATCGGCAGTTGGGCGAACAAGCCCGAGGGGAGCCTGGAGCGCCAGGTCTACGACGAGGCGGCAGCGCGCGTGCAGGCTTCGCGGCCAGGCAACGCAAATGCTGCCGCCTACAGCAGCGAAGAACTGTTCCCCTATGCCGTGCAGGTGGCGATGGAGTTGGGCGTGCAGCCTACGGCGCTGATGCCGAACAACTCGGTGCAGGGCTGGCTGGCGCGGGTGCGGGTAGCATTGCGATCGGTTTTCGAGAAGCTGACCAGTCAACCCGGCCTGTTTGACAGCCAGGACCTGGTGAACCTGGCGTGGGGCATCGCGCAGCGGGAGCACCCCGAGCATGCTGGCGAGTTGGACGCAATCTGGACGGAAGCGCCTGGAGACATCCAGGCGGTGATCGACAGTGCCAGGCAGCCCGGTCACGCGCCGCAGAAAACGACGCTGGGCCGTGCGTCGGATTGGCTTGTCGAAAGTTCAGCGGCGCATGGCCTGGAGATTACGGGCTTTCGGCACGTGATTGATGGGTCTGCCGTTCGCCACATCATCAAGAACCACTACGACGAGAAATCCGAACGATCCCGTGGGTTGCTGCCGCTGAGCGACCAGGACTTGCTGCGGTTGCCGGACGTGATAGCCGCTCCGGACAAGGTGGTTTTGGGAACGACCAATCGCCTTGGCAAACAGCAGATTGCCTACGTCAAGAAGATGAGTGACGGGTCGGTGCTGTACCTCGATGAGGTGCGCACCGGCAAAAAAGAACTGGCGGCAGTCAGCGCCAGAAAGTTTCCCGCCACGATGAGTGTAGAGAAGGTCATCTCTACCCTACATCCCAACGCCCAAAACGATGGCGGGAAAGACTTGATTCTACTAACGCCATCCGGCAACCACAACCTTGACGGAGCACAGCAGCGCGAACGCATTGCTGCTCCAGTTCTGCGTGGCGGCTTGCTGTTCAGCCGAGCCCGAGCGCCGAAGGTGCGCGAGGCCTCAACCTTCAGCGAAGCGCGCGAGGCAGCCAAGCAATTTCAGGGACAAGAGCTTACCAACGAGTCCACGGGCCTCAAGGCAGTGGTTTCGCGCAATTCGCTTGACAAGATGCTCAGCGGCAAGGCGGTGGCCAAATCGGAGACACCTGCTACGCATGCCATGGCTGTAGCCAATGCGGACAGCTTGTTCGCGCATGCCATCCTGGGGTGGAGCAAGCAGGACCGCAGTGACGACGTGAACATCCGTGCAGTTCATCGCTTCTTCGCACACATGCAGGTGAATGGACGCTCAAAGCTTGTGAAGCTAACCGTCAAGGAAACGGGGCAAGAAGGACGGGCGAACCCGCTGTATACGCTTGAGGCCGTGGAGCTCAACGAGTATATGCCCAGCGCCCAGTGGTTGGAGGCTGCAGCCCGCGAGGACGGCTTGGAATTGAGCACACAAGATCCCCAGCGGGGGGAGTGGGTTGGCGAGATAGCCGGTCCACTAAAGATCGACCCTAGAACAACCCTCTATGGGGTGCAGCTCCCGGCTCGCGCCGTGAACCACTCCGCTGGGGACGTATTCAGTTTAGCCCAGGAAATTGAGCGGCGCAATGCACGTGGATATGCAAACGGGACTCGCCCTTCCGCCACGAGCGACGGAAGCAATGAGACTCAATGAGCATGTGCCCTGCGCAGGATGAATGAAACCGCGGCCAGTGAGGATGGGTTGGAACTGGGCACCAAAGATTCCCAGCGGGGAGTGGGTTGTCGAGATAGCCACAGTTCCAAAACAGCCCTTCCTCCACGAGCCGGCAGAGTTGCCACGCTCACCAACAGCATGGGCCTGCTCGCACAGCGCCGCGGCCGGGTGGTGGTCACAACCCCGGCCGACATCCAGGCGCACTGGAAGCCCCTGATCGGCGAAGTCGACATGGGCTCTCAAGACACAGGTCTGGCCCAGAGGCTCTTCGACCCTAGGAACCTGTTCACGGTCTCGCAGGAGATCGCGTTGGGGCGCAAGCATGGCAAGGCGGTGCTGGGCGAGGCGGGGTGGAAGCAACTGCATGAGGTGATCGGCAGTTGGGCGAACAGGCCCGAGGGGAGCCTGGAGCGGAGAGTCCACGACGAGGCCGCAGCGCGCGTGCAGGCTTCACGCCAAGGCAACGCAGATGCTGCCGCCTACAGCAGCGAAGAACTGTTCCCCTATGCCGTGCAGGTGGCGATGGAGCTGGGCGTGCAGCCTACGGCGCTGATGCCGAACAACTCGGTGCGGGGTTGGCTGGCGCGCGTGCGGGGATCGCTGCAGGCCGTGCTCGGCAAGCTGACCGAGAATCCGCAGGCGTTCGATGGGCAGGATCTGGTGGACCTGGCGTTTGGCATTGCGCAGCAAGAGCGCGCAGAGGCTGCAACGGTTCAGTGGCAGGGCGATGTGGTCGGGCCCACGGGCGGCAGCGCAAGTCATTCCACGCCTTATCCCTCGTACTCTTCACCGCCCCGCCCCCTCCAGATGAGCCGCGATGCAGGCAAGGACGGTGCGGGGACTGCGAAGGAGAAAGGCCCGCTGGGGTCGGAGAACAATCCGCGTCCGGTTCCGCTCACGGACTTCAGGGTTCGAATAACTACGGACAACGACCCAAGTAACGCCATTACGATGCTCGTGGACGGAGAGGATGTTGATTTTGCCAGCGTGGAAATAACAGATAACGGCCCAATTTTGAGCATTTCAAAAAGGTCAAAAATAAAATCAACAGAGGAGCACGTGATAATCAACGCCCCTGGAGTGACCGAGGCAATATTGAGAAAATTGATTTCTTATTACATTGAAACTACGGGGAGCCCCCCGATTGCCTTGCCTGGCAAGCTGGCTGAAGAAAATCTCAAAAATTTCCAAAAAGAATTCGACAAGCATCGCAAAAGCAATCACAATGGAACGAAAAATGATTGGGCACAGGCCGCGATAAGAGATATATCGTTCGGCAAGGCCAGGGGGAAAGTTGGATACGAGGCCTTCGAGATAACATTGAAGGACCCTATTGACGCCGATGGACTCAAGGATGCTCCTAGCAAGGTTAATATAATTGCCAGGAAAAAATAACTGTTAAAGGATTTGCTATGGCTGGGTTATATGATTCCACTCTAGAGTTCCTGAATCGTGATCTTGGGAGGGATGTTTCTCAGGAAGGGGGAAGCTGTCGTGATTACAGAGATGTATACAACCTACATCTGGAGGACGTGCGCAAACTTGCACGATTGGATGCGGAAAAATACATAAGATATCTCCTCGGAAAAGGGGCAAGTCTTGGAAATGCAAAACTCTTTGTGTACTTTGTCGCAAAGGAAGGAATGGACATTGATCACTGGATGAAAAATTATTACGACAAAGAATGAAATAAATTTCTACGATTCTTGAATCGCTGGAAGTGATGGGTGCGTCGGTTCTGGCACGCAGGAATCGATGGGGAAACCCCTGGAGGGAAGAGCGAGGCCATAGGCGCGCTCGGGATCCGTCCAGTTGGTCGTTTAATGGGTGAGTTAAGGTTGACGAGCTACTCGCCGTCCTGAAAAAACCCACTTCCCGCAAGCGCACCTGCAACAGCGCCCCAGCCCCAGGCCACCGCCCCCATAGACGCACAGGTCCAGGCCCTGGACTCCGGCATGCTCGTGGTCGGAGGCGACCAGACCACCATCCTGGCGCACCTGCAGGCCGGCGGCGTGCTCGGTGCCGAGCCATTCGCAGGCGTGACCCTGGTCCCCGTGGACCAGGCGGCACTGGCACAGCAGGTGCCCAGCCGCCCACCCGCTGCACCGGCTGGCCCGGTTGGCACGCAGGCAGATCGGGGGTCTCAGCGCGCATCGGCAACGGCCACCTTGCCCCGGGCCAGAACTGCCGCACAGCTTGCGCCCACCGCGACCCAAGCACCAACGGCTGGCAGTTCCATAGGTGGCCCCAGCCCAGTGGGCGCCAGTGCACCTCGTACTGAGGTGCGGCATGGCTTGCCCGCGAGCGCTGCAGCGTCTCAGCCTGTGCCCGTCATGGAGATGCAACGCGACGGCACGCTGATGGTCAAAGGCGACCCCGTACAGCTGCAGGAGCGCCTGCGCCAAGGCGGCGTGGAGCGCGTGCTGCGGCGCAAGGGCGGCGTGCTCGTTGGGCTCGACCAAGTGCACAAGGCGCGGCAGTTGCTGCAGAAGCCGCCGCCACGCGACTCGGCGTCGGCAGGCCCATCCCTGCCCTCTCAGCCTTCCCTTGCCTCCCTATCGGGCCAGCAATTCAGCCGCAGCGCGCCAGATCAAGCTTCACGGGCCAATGGCCTGCCGTCGAGGCCCGCCACCGTGCAGTCCGTAAAGGCTGCCGTGGCCAAGCTCACCAACAGCATGGGCCTGCTCGCAGAGGGCCGTGGCCGCGTGGTGGTTGCCACCTCGGCCGACATCCAGGTGCACTGGGAGCCCTTGATTGGCGAAGTCGACATCGGCTCGCAGGACACGGGACTGGCCCGGGGCTTCTTCGATCCGCAAACCAACACCGTCTTCCTAATCGCCGACCACATCGAGGCCGGCCAGGAGATGGCCGTGGCCGCGCACGAGCTGGTGCACAAGCATGGCGAGGCGGTGCTGGGCGAGGCGGGGTGGAGGCAACCGCACGAGGTGATCGGCAGCTGGGCGAACAGGCACGAGGGGAGCCTGCAGCGGCGGGTCTACGACGAGGCCACAGCGCGCGTGCAGGCTTCGCGGCCAGACAGCGCAGATGCTGCTGCCTACAGCAGCGAAGAACTGTTCCCCTATGCCGTGCAGGTGGCGATCGAGCTGGGCGTGCAGCCTACCGCACTGATGCCGAACAACTCGGTGCAGGGCTGGCTGGCGCGGGTGCGGGCCGCCATGCGCGAGGCATGGGACAGGCTCACGAACAAACCGGAGCTGTTCGACAGCCAAGACCTGGTGGACCTGGCATTCGCGGTGGCGCAGCGGGAGAACCCGGCATATGCCAGCGAGTTCGACGGGCCCTCAACCCCTGCCACGCCAAGGCCGGGCATAACGGCCCAGCAAGCGCAGGACATTGTGGACCAGGCGCTCGATGGTCTGGGGATGCGTGGGGCGGTCACGCCAATGATCGTGCAAAACCCAACGGCTGCTGGTCTCGTCGCGCCTGAGAGCATGCCAAGTGGCGGGGTAAGTGAGGGAAGGCTCTATCTTTTCCTTGAGGGAATCAGGGATGAGGTTGAGGGGTTCAGGGTCGTATTCCACGAACTTTTTCATTTGGGCCTCAGTCAATCGGTCACATTGCAAGAATACCGCCAAACCATGCTGCATCTGCTGACAGATCCACTGGTGCGCAAATACGCGGCACGCTGGAAAAATTCGGAGGATGGACAGCACCGCCGCGGCTCAATGCCTGTGAATAACTGGCATGCGCTGGCCGTGGAAGAGGCACTTGCGGACATGGCTGAGGTAATTCACCATCAACGTGGTGGCATAGGTACCCGGAAATGGCGGCCTGGGTGCGCCGCACGATTGCCTGGATAGCCGATCTGGCACACCAGTGGGGCATGCCCAAGGTGGCCCGGCGACTGCGCGGCATGACGCTGACTCAGGCCGAGGCTTTCGTTGTGGGCACGGTGCTCAAGGCCCGTACGGGCGCGCCGGTGCTTTTGCCGGATGCGCGCTGGGCAACTTCGCGTGAAGAAGGTAAGAATCCAGATCTCACCCAGCAGTTGGATGAGGCATCTCAAGGGCCACCTATACCCAGGTTGGATGTAAGTGAGCGATTTATTATCAACCGATCTGATGGCCTGATTAATATCGACTATCTTGACGCAGAAAATGGAATCATGGTTTGAATGCCTACGTCAATCGAGACGGAATTCTCTTATGCGAGATACGTGCTCAAGGCGACGCGTCCGTCCTAGGGTCAGGTATAGACATTTTTGCCAGCTTGATGCAGGGAATAAAAATTGAAAATATTGAGATTAATAGAGTCAACGGGCTATGGGATTCTGGAACCGACAGCGTCAATTCTGCCGAATTCGTACGAAATATCAACGCCGGAATGACAAAGGAGCGAGCTGCAATGAGTACATGGACGGGTAGGGCTGTCTCAAAATACGGTTACACTCAAGTCTTGGTTCCAGCCCCAATGGGGCGCGTGCAGTTTGCTTATTTTAGGAGGCCGAATTTATGATGGAACTAACTCAGGGCGTAGCTGCATCCGTTTTATTTAGGGATATGCTGAAGAAAGATCCAACCTTGACGGGGCGAGATCTTTCTCATCTTCTTGCCATGCAATATCCAGAGTTGGATGCTGGAGCAATTCAATTGGTTCGACGCTGGGTCGGAGTTCGAGCGCAGGGGGGGATTCCAGATTCGGACCTGGATACGGTAATGACAGAGCTTTTACGGTTATCCGGATATCTGAAACAGTGAGTTGAGGTTGACGAGCTACTCGCCCTCCTGAACAGAGCCACTTCACGCCAGCACAGGTCCAGGTCCAGGACTCGGGCATGCTCGTCGTCGGCGGCGATCAGGCCACCATCGTCTCGCACTTGCATGCTGGCGGCGTGCGCGGTGCCGAGCCATTCGCGGGCGTGACCCTGGTGCCCGTGGACCAGGCGGCACTGGCACAACGGGTCTTGCTTCGCCCATCGCGCGCTCTGGCGCCATCAGGCCAGTTGGCAGGTCATTCATCGGTGTCTGCAAATAGCGACGGGACTACTGCGCAAAGGCACGTGCGCGACACATCTGGTGAACGAGGATCCGGGCCCCATACTGGGGATCGCCAGGGGCATTCCCGCTAAACTTTCCGTGATGACGAAGTCCCCACCCGCCCTGCCCCATCCGTTGACCGGCATGACACGGATTCCGCCTCACCAGAACCGGTCGCTCCTGTCAGTGCGCGAGTCGGAGACACGCATGGATTACTACGATCCGGGCGGGCCGTTGATCTGGGAGTCGGACGAACAGGACGCGGTGGACGGGGCGACTTTGGCCCAGACAGAACTGCCGCAGATACCTCAAGGCACGGCAGTGGCCGCTTTTCCCTCCACGAGCCCGCCCAGCCCGACGATGGATACTCTGCGGGCACCGCACAACCAGCCAGAGCAACTGCTGGCGGAGCGCGCCGTGGAGGGGCGGGCCAAGTAGGGCCCGCGGCACCCCGGGCCACTCTTGTCGGACTTGGAATCGCCGAGCGCGTCGAGCTTGCCGGCAGCCAGGCCCTTGTCAGTGAACGGGTAGATTCGCCAGAACAACTTTGCCTGCCGACCGTTCAACGGCTGTGGCCCATGGCGTACCGCCCGCCCTCCTCTACCCGCCCGTGCGCCGCCACACCAGCCCCAGCGCCTTGAATTTCTGCCAAGCGGTGGCGCGTTCGTCCGAGAGCACGTCGAGAAAGTCCGACAGGCGCTTGGACTTGACCATGGTGTAGATTGTCAGCGCGGTGGTCAGCACGAACACGAGGGCGAAGATGCCCAGCTTGCGGCCCAAAGGCGCGTCGGCCTCGGCCAGCAGGTTCATGCCCAGGAAGCCCGTGGTCACGGTGCCGATCAGGCCGAAGATGGTCACGACCGTGAGCCGCACGACGGTATTGGCCTGGCGGCGCAGGCTGTCGGCGTCCAGGTACTGGTTCATTTCGCCGATGCGCTCCTTGACCTCCGTGTACAGCGGGTCCAGCCCGAGGTGGTTGGCGCACATGCGGAACAGGGCGCGCACCTGGGCCTGTTCGGACACTTCGTGGAACCAGTAGCGGTGCGTGAAGCGCAGAAAACCGGCAAAGCTGTCGCGGATGGTGCGCTTGAAACGGCGCACGCTGGCGGCATCGGCAATGTCCAGGTCTTTCAGGGCCTCGGCCAGCCGGTCCGAGAACATCAGCAGCGCCGCCTTCTGGAAATGCGCGATCAAGAAGAGCAAAAAATGCTGGTGCCTGAACTGCGCCAGCACGCCCCGGTCGCGGCAGACATAGAACGGGCTGCCGGCATCGCCCAGCACCAGCAGCGAATGGCCGCTGCACAGGTAGCGCGTATTGGGGGCGGCGCCGCTGCCGCTCCAGAAGCGGTCGTAGCAGAAGCGCTTTTCGAAGTCGTCCAGGTACTCTTCGGCGTAGGGCAGGCCGGTGCCGTCGCCGGACATGGGGGCACCGGTCACCAGGCCAAGGCGCACGAAGTCGCTGCGGCTGAGTGCGAGCGGGTCGTCCAGCGCCAGAAAGGCCAGCTGCGGCATGCGGTAGTACTCGATCTGGCGGTAGCGCAGGGGGCCGCTGCGCTCGGAATGGTCGCTCACCAGCGGCTCCAGCAGCCAGGCCCAGTGCGCTGCGATGCGTGGGGCGCGGTGGCTGCTGACATGGGCCATGAAGAGGTCGCGCTGGTTGGCATCGGACTGGGCCAGCACCTGCCCGGCGGCGCCCAGCCACTCGGCGCTGTACAGGCAGTGCTGGGCATGGCCCTGCGCATCCCAGCCGGCGGGATAGCCGCGGCCGAAGCGGTACAGCAGCTCCTGCGCCTGGTCGAGCGCCAGGTCGCGGGCGCTGACCTCGACATTGAGCAGCACCAGGTCCAGGTCGAGAAAAAAGTACAGGTCCACGTGGACGATGTCGAGCATGATCGGCGCGTCGCCGGGGCGCAGCACCGCCCGCACGGCGCTGACGTCGCTGCGCCGGAACACCCGCATCGGCGAGCCGGTGGCGCTGCTGCCTGGCTGGCTGCGGCCTTCGCCATACAGGAACCGCTGCACGTAGGGCAAAAAGGTGACGAACTCGTTGTAATGGCGTTCGTGAAAGCGGCTGCTGTCGCCCGTGAATTCGTCCACCACCTCGCGCCAGGGCGAGGCCTCCTCGCCCATGTCCGCCAGCAGTTGCCAGGGCTTGGCGTGCCGGCCTTCGGAGCCCCGCACCGGCATCAGGCGCAGGGGCCACAGCAGGACCTGGCGAAACTCCCGCACGCAGACGGGATGGGAATCAGCTGGCATGGGCAGGTCTTTCGTCGGGGTCGCGGGTTTCGTGGCAAGGCACCAAGGGCTGGACTGTAGCGACGATGCTACCCAAAACAGAAGGGGGATGGGGTTGCACAGCACTGTGCTGCAGGCGCCGCCATGCGTGTGCCAAGCCTGCGCGCCATGGCTGCTGCTGCTACAAGCCCCGGCGCGTGGTGGTGACCCGGGGGTGCCTGCCGCCTCTGGCCACTGACTGCACCGAGGCGCGGCAACTCAGGGGCCAGCCATTTCAGGCGCGCCTGCCCCGTCCGGCCGCCTTGGCGCGGTACAGCGAGGCATCGGCGCGCTCCATGAGGCCGCGCCAGCCGTCGTCGCCCGCAAAGGCCACGCCCACGCTGGCGCCGATGAGCACCCTGCGCCCGCCCAGGTCGAAGGGCTTGGCGGCGGTGGCCACGAGCTTGTCGGCCACCTGCTCGGCGGCGGCGCGGCTGGGCATGCCGCCCAGCACCACCACGAACTCGTCGCCGCCCACGCGGGCCACCAGGTCCATGGGCCGCACCAGCGCCAGGAAGCGCGCGGCCACGGCCTGCAGCAACTGGTCGCCCACTGGGTGGCCCCAGGTGTCGTTGACGGGCTTGAAGCGGTCCAGGTCCACGTACAGCATGGCCACGCCGTGGGCCTCGCCGATCGGTATGCGCTGCAGGTAGGCCTCCAGGCCCTGCCGGTTCACCAGGCCGGTGAGGCCGTCGCGCTCGCTCAGGCCGATGAGGCGCGACTCGCGCTGGCGGTGGATGGTGACGTCGTCCAGCACGGCGATGAAGCCGTCGGGCGTGCCGCCTTCCGACAAGCGGGGCACCAGGGTGATGGCCATGTTGCGCTGGCGCCCGCCCAGGTGCAGGTCGAGCTCGAACGTGGTGGGCTCTCCGCCCTGCGCCTTCTGGATGTGGGCCATGCTGCCCTGCAGCTCCTGGATGGGCATGACCTCGCCGATCCTGTGGCCCACGATCTCTGCGCGCGAGGGCCCCACCAGCTTCTCGAAGGCGGAGTTGACGAACTCGTAGCGGCCCTCCCGGTCGACCACGGCGATGACGTCCGGGATCGCCTCGGCAATGGAGCTGAGCGTGCGCTGCTGGCGAAACAGGTCGGCGCGGGCGCGCTGCTGCGCCGAGATGTCGCGCATCACGGCGGTGTAGCGCACCACCTGGCCGGTGGCGTCCTTGTGCGACAGCACCGAATGGTCCACCGCGATCGGCTGGCCGGCCACTAGCACGGTGCTCTCGCCCATCCACACGCCGGTCTTGTGCACCGAGGGCATGACCTCGTCGCGGTAGCGGCGCGTGGTCTCGGGCGTATTGAAGTCGATGAAGCGGTGCTGCGTGACGTCGTAGCCGGCATCGTAGCCCTGGGCCTGGCGCGCGGCCGGGTTCATGTAGGTCACGCGGCCGTCCTTGTCGGCCTGCACCACGTAGTCGGGCGTGGCCTCCAGGATCTGGGTGAGCATGTGCAGCGATTCCTCGGCCCGCTTGCGGCCGGTGATGTCCTGCAGCGCGCCGACCACGCGCACCGGCGCGCCGTGTTCGTCGTACTCGGTGTTGCCGATGGCACGTGCCCACACGCGCCGGCCGTCGGGGGTGCGCAGGGGGGCCTCGATCTCCCACTTCTGGCCGTCCTCGATGCCTTGCTCGAAGGCGGCGATGAGCCGCTCCTGCGCACCCTCTTCGTAAAAGCCGACCACACCGGGCAGCGTGGGCACGAAGTCATCGTCCACGCCGTGGATGCGCCGCACCATGGGCGACCAGTGCACCGTGCTGGCGGGCAGATCCACCGTCCACGAGCCCACCAGCGCGAGCTCGCCGGTGCGCTGCAGCAGGTCCTGGTTGGCGCGCAACTCGCGCTCCACCGCCTGGCGCTGGCTGGTGTCGCGGATGAAGGCCGTGGCGCCGATGCCGCCAGCCATGCGCAGCGGCGCGATGGACAGCTCCACCGGCAGGCGGTACCCGTCCTTGTGCAGCGCATCCACCTCGAAGCGCCGGCGCAGCACCGGGCCTTCACCCGTGCGCTGCAGCCGCGCCATGCCGTAGAGGTGGGCGCTGCGCATCTCGGGCGGGATGATGAGCTCGTGCATGGGCCGGCCGATGGCTTCGTCGTAGCTCCAGCCCAGCGCGGCCTGCGCCTGGGGGTTCCACTCGGTGATGAAGCCGCCGGGGTCGATGCTGACAAAGGCGTCCTGCGTGCTGGTGAGCATGCTCTGCAGCGTCTCGTCGCGCGCAGGCCCATCCGGCGCATCGCTGTGCAGGGTGCCCTTGGCGAGCAGGCCGGGCACCGGTGCCAGCGGCTGGCTACCCAGCGCCATGCGCGCATCCCAGCGCGGGCGCTGGTTGGCAAAGGCGCTGTGCGTGCTGCGGATGGCGGCCGCATCGTCGAGCGTGCCCACGGCCACCTGGGCCACGCCGGGCTGGGCATCCTCCAGGCGAAACAGCTGGCTGCCGCACTCGGGGCACAGCTGGCGTGCCCCATGCTCGGACGAGCGCCAGGTGTGCACCGCACCATAGACGCGCAGGGTGGCCCGGTCGCCGTCAACCCAGGCCATGCCGGCACCGCCGGAGGCCCTGCGGCAGGTCTCGCAGTAGCACACCGAGGCCTCCAGCTCCAGCGCGTGCACTGCGTATTCGACACGGCGACAAGCGCAGTGGCCTCTCAATACAACGGGAGCCGTCCTCATACGCAACCTTTGTCCCAGGGGCGGGGATCGACGCAAACGGCCCAGCGCGGCGCGGGCCCGTGGTGGAAAGGTAACCGGTCTTGCCGCCCGGCCTTGTAGGACAGCTCCTATCCGGGCCGACTGTATCGCGTTGGTGTGGCATGGCAAGTGGCCAATGTCAGGGCGCGGTGGCCGCGGGCAGCGATTGCCGATACGGCAATCGAGGGTTCGAAAAACAGCGCAACGCAGTGGGTTTGCCTTGCGCGGGCCGGCACAATAATCACCCCATGGAAACCATTGTTCTCGGCGCCGGCATGGTCGGCGTCAGCACCGCCCTGGCGCTGCAGCAGCGCGGCCACGCCGTGACCCTCGTCGACCGCAAGGCCCCGGGCCAGGAGACCTCGTACGGCAATGCCGGCATCATCCAGCGCGAGGCCGTGCAGCCCTACGCCTTTCCGCGCAACATCGCCACGCTGGCACGCATCGCCACGGGCCTGAGCAACGACGCCCACTACCACTGGGGCGCCCTGCTGCGCCTGGCGCCGCAGCTGCTGGGCTACTGGGCGGCTTCAGCGCCCGCGCGCTACGCGCCCATCGCCCAGGCCTACAGCCGCCTGATCGCCCACTGCCTGACCGAGCATGGCGGCTGGATCGAGGCGGCCGGCGCCGCCGACCTGGTGCACCAGCAAGGCTGGATGCAGCTGTACCGCACCGCCCCGGTGTTCGATGCGGCAGCCACGCAGGCCCGCGCCACCGCGGCAGCGCACGGTCTGGCCTGCCAGGTGCTGGACACGGCCGCCCTGGCCGCCGCCCAGCCCGTGCTGCAGATACCGCTGGCCGGCGCCGTGCACTGGCAGGACCCATGGAGCGTGCGCGACCCCGGCGAGCTGGTGGCGCGCTATGCGCGGCTGTTCGTGCAGCGCGGCGGGCACCTGGCCACGGGCAACGCGATGGCGGTGCGGCAGGAGGGCAGCGGCTGGGCCGTGCAGGTGGACTCTGGCAGCATCAGCGCGCAGCACGCCGTGATTGCCCTGGGCCCCTGGGCCGGCGCGCTGACCACGCGCCTGGGCTACCGCCTGCCGCTGTTCAGCAAACGCGGCTACCACCGCCACTTCGCCGGCGGCCCCAGCCTGAACATGCCCGCGCTGGACATCGAACGTGGCGTGATGCTGGCCCCCATGGCGCGCGGCCTGCGCCTGACCACCGGGGCCGAGTTCGCGCTGCTGGACGCCCCCGCCACCCCCGTGCAGTTGCGCCGCGCCGAGCAGTCCACACGCGAACTGCTGCTCCTGGGCGAGCCCGTGGAGGCCACGCCCTGGCTGGGCGCGCGCCCCTGCACCGCCGACATGCTGCCCGTGCTGGGCAAAGCGCCGCGGCACACGGGCCTGTGGTTCAACTTCGGCCACGCACACCAGGGCTTCACCCTGGGCCCGGTCACCGGCCGGCTGGTGGCCGAGCTCATCAGCGGCGAGGCGCCGTTCGTGGACCCGGCGCCTTATTTGGCGCAGCGGTTCATGTGATGCGGTACTGACAGGGGCACGGACAATGGGCGGCAAGGTCCAAAGCCCATTGGTGATGGCGGGGGTTGGTGATTCGCAGATTTACGCGCAAGGTACAAACTGATACAACCAAGGCCAACTCCAAGATCGCAGGCTGGCTCCCCTTTCACTATCCACGTGCATGACACTGCTCAACGCAACCCTCCGGAAAATCGCTCCCGTCGCCGCAAGCATTTTTGCCGGCCTCACCGCCAGCCCCTCGTTGGCCAGCATCACCGCATCAGGCACCTTCAGCGGCCCGCCCCATGCACTGAACTTCGTGGCATCCGTGTCTGTCGACAGGGCCTTCCTGGGTGCCAAGCTGTACCTGGTCATGCAGCATGGACCCAACGTCTTCCTGCTCACACCGGATCGGGGCTTCGTGCTCTATACCGGCGATGAGATCCCGGAGTACAAAACCATCCGCCAGTCGGCAGAGATCATTCCGTTGCTGAACTGGAACGTCAGCGCCCTACCGGGCGCGGCGATACATGTGGGCTATGGCACGGACGCCTGGGACATGATCAACAGCGGGCGGTACAAGACGGTGAACATCACACCGCCATCGGACGGGCCTTTGCCCACCGTTCCCAATCCCTACGCAGCCCACAGCGGCGAATACCAGTGCATTGACCGGAACTACAGGCCAGGCTCGGTCACAGCCTGGATCAATGCCGAGGTTGCTGTGGTCGACACCATACGGCTGCCCGAAGCACGTTACACCCACTACAACGTGCCCTTTGGCCCGAACACAGGCATTGCAGTGGGCGAGCCTGTGAGGTCCTACCACAACGGTGTAGGAATCTACCCCCAGCGGATGGTGCTGATCGATCCCACGCTACAGGGCAAGTACCCGCTGATCATCACCCATCAGACCAATCGCAACGACACCACGCTCATCTGGTGGTGCCGGAAATAGCACGGTACCAAAGGCACTACAGCACGGGCTCTGCCACCTGCCCGCCAAGGCCACTGGCGCCAGCCCGGCCGCAGCACCCGCCCGATGCGCTGGGAGCCTCCTGCCCACATCCCCCATATTGGCGATTGCGGCCAGAGTCCTCTTGGCTTGAAATCAAGAAACCAATGGATACAAATGCGCCACTCAGGGCCCACGCCTTGCGCACGCAATTTTGTCCTCTTCAGCCCCCCCGCTGGCCACGACAACCCCAAGAAGCCTCCGCCAGCGCAACCTCGGTCCACCACCGCCATGCCCCTCACCCACCGTTTCAAGCACCTCGCCGCAACCACCGCCCTCGTCGTCGCCAGCCTGGGCGCTGCCAGCCCCGTGTGGGCCGACATCACCGCATCGGCCACGGCCAGCGGGCCGGCCAGCGCCTACACCCTGGTGGCCCGCATCACGCCCGACGCGCAGTACCTGGGCCGCGGCAAGCTGTACTTCGTGATGCTGCACGGTTCGCAGATCTATGTGCTGTCGGAGACCCGCGGGTTCCTTGCCTACACCGGCGGCGAGCCGGTGGAGTACCGCACAATCACCCAGGCCACCGAGACCATCACCGTGCAGGGCTGGAACACCGCGGCACAGGCCGGCGCATCCATCTTCGTGGGCTATGGCTCCGACGTGATGGACATGCTCAACAACGGCAAGTTCAAGCTGGTGGCCACGCTGCCGGCGGCGCCTGCCCCAGCGCCCGCGCCAGCCCCGGCACCGGCACCTGCGCCCGCCCCTGCACCGGCACCCAGCACCTCCTACTCGGCGCACAACGGCACCTACATGTGCTATGACGACTATGGCCGCTCGGGCACCGTCACCGCCACCTTCACGGCAACCCGGGCCGTGATCGACACCACGCGGCTGTCGACCATTCCGGACTACACGTACAACCTGCCGGTCACTTCCCTGGTCTACGAGCCCGGTGTCACGTTCTACACCAACCTGAGCTTTCCGCTGCGCGTGGTGGGGCTGGACCTGACACGCAGGAGCACGTACTCGCTGGTGATTGTCTACCAGGCCAGTGCGTACAGCACCGAGATTACCTACGGCTGCGCCAAGCGATAGCCAGCCCTGGGGCGGGCTGGTGGTGGATCGCTGCCACCGGCAGCGATTGCGGTGGATTTCTTGTTTCCCTGGAAGGCTGCCCGACCCGGCACACTAGACATTCACCGCCGCCCCATCCACCGCCCAGCGGCATTCCCCCATCCAGGTGGGCAGTGCGGGGTCGCGCACCACGGGCGCCAGGGCGCGCAGCGTGGTGTTCATCTGGCTGTCGAACCAGTGCAGCTTTTGCTCGGCGAACTGGATCGACGACAGCGCCTGCAGCACCAGCTTGCCGCCCTCTTCCACCGGCAGCGGCAGCGCCGCGTTGAACGCCATGTCCAGCGATGGGTGGTCGCGCACCAGCTCCTGCAGGAAGGCGCATGCCGCATCGATGGCCTGCGCATGCCGCGCATGGAAGGCCGGGCTCATCTCCTGCGCGCCCAGGAACTTGGCAACGCCCGCGAGCGACTCGAACGGGGTGGGCAGGCGGGTGGGGGTGGGGGTGGTCGGTGTGGGCATGGTGTCAGTCGGCTGGGCTGGGGTGACAACGGCAACAGCGCACGGGCGCCATCATGGCGGGCGCGCCATGCCACAGTATGCGCCCACCACAGGCCCGTCGGCCCCGGCAGGGTGCAAAATGCATTGCGCGTGCGTGCGTGCGCGCCAACAGCAGCGCCCTACCCCACGTAAACCACAGGCAACGCCACCGCGTTGAATGGCTTGTAACCGGACACCACCATGCTCCCTACCTTGCGCACCCTCGTGGTCAGCACCGCCCTGGCACTGGGCCTGGGCGCCACGCCCGCCTTTGCCCAGATCACCACGGTGGCCACCACCATCAGCGGCACCACGCAGGCCCTGAACTTCGCCGTCAGCGTGAGCCCTGAGTCGCGCTTCCTCGGCCAGGGCAAGCTGTACTTCGTGCTGCTGCACAACGGGCAGTTCTACCTGCTGTCCGAGACGCGGGGCTTCGTGCCCTACACGGGCGGCGAGATCCCCGAGTACCGCACCGTCCGCCAGCCGACCGAGACCATCGCGGTCAACAACTGGAACACCCGTGCGCAGCTGGGTGCCGCCGTCTTCGTGGGCTACGGCAGCGACTTCTGGGAAATGCTGAACAGCGGCCGCTACCGCCAGGTGGCCACCCTGGCGGAGTACCCCATTCCCCCCGGAGGAGGAGACCCGTACGCGGCCTTCAGCGGCAACTACCTGTGCTCCGGCGACACCGGCGCCACCTACAACGCCACCGCCACCTTCACGGCAGCGCAGGCGGTGGTGGACACCTCGCGCATCAACCCCATCCCGGTGCCCAGCCTCAGCCTGCCCTTCGACGGCCTGGGCAGCAGCGGTGACCGCATCTACGCCAACCGCGGCTTTCCGCTGTACCTGGTGTCGCTGGACACGGCCGCCGGCGCACGCTACCCGCTGGCCCTGGCTTACCAGGCCAACGATTTCAGCGCCTCGTACATCTTCGTCTGCGCCAGGCGCTGAGAGCGCCGTCCAGCCCCGTCCGGCGACCGCCTGTCGGCGCACAGCGCCATGTCGTGACATTTGGTTTCACGCCACAGCGCGCGCGACACCCCGGTGATAGATTCGCGCCTCGCCCGCCCCCGTGCCGGGCGCTAGCCGCCCGATCCCACGCCAACCCATCACGAACGACATGGCCGTTACCGTCTCCGACCTGCAGAACATGCGCTTTTCCGGCAACCCCCAGGCAGATGCCCTGCTGGGTGGCACGCCCATCTGGAACTTCTGGCCCGACGGCCGCAAGGTGATCTACTACACCTTCGACGCCAGCGCCGGCAGCGAGGCGACCAAGAAGACCGGCAGCGCGGTCACGGGCTTCAACGCCGACCAGAAACAGTCCACCCTGCAGATCCTGCAGCATGCTTCCGCTGTCACCGGTATCGTCTTCACCGAGGTCGCCACCTCGACCCAGGCCGACCTGCACTTCGCCGCCACCAACCTGCAGGGCCCCTCCACCGCGGGCCTGGCATCGTCGGGCTACGGCTACAGCTACTCCGGCCCCAACCAGACGGTGAACTCGCTGAACATCGAGGCCGTGGTCTACCTGGACAACGTGGAGCACGCCGGCATCAACAACCGGCCCACCGCCGGTGGCGCTGGCTACGAAGTGCTGCTGCATGAGGTGGGGCATGCGCTGGGCCTGTCGCACCCCTTCGACTCCTCGCACCCCCTGCCCGCGGGGCAGGACAACACCAACAACACCGTCATGTCGTACACGCATGCCGGCCCCGCCAAGACCACCTTCCAGGCCTACGACCTGCTCGCGCTGGACTGGCTCTACGGCCGCGATGGCCTGGGGGGCACCTACGGATTCAACTCCACCAAGGGCCCCACGCTGACCTTCGACACGGCGCCAGCCCCCGCTCCAGCGCCTGGCCCTGCCCCGGCACCCTCGCCCACGCCAGCCCCCAAGCCACCGGCCCCCGCACCGACGCCGACGCCGGCCCCCACGCCCCCCAAGCCAGTACCGACGCCCAGCAACCCCAACCAGCCCAGTGGCACCCAGGGCACGGCCGACGCCGACCTGTTCAACAGCAAGCCCGCCAGCGAAAGCTTCACCGGCGCCGCTGGCGTGGACACCCTGCTGGTCCACGGCGCCCGGGGCGGCTACACCCTGCAGCCCACCGGCAGCGGCACCTGGCGGCTCAATGACAAGGGCGCCGGCCTGGACGGCATCGACACCCTGCAGCAGATCGAGCGCGTGCGCTTTGCGGACCACTCCGTGGCACTGGACCTGGACGGGGCCGCCGGCACCGCCGCGCGCCTCATCAGCACCCTGCTGGGCTCCAACGCGCTGAACAACCGCGGGCTGGTGGGTGCCGTGATCAAGGCAGTGGACGAATCCGGTGCCACGCCCCAGCAACTGGCAGAGCTGGCCCTGGCCGCCGTGGCCGGCCCGTCCGCCACGCCCGAGCAGGTCGTGGCGCTGCTGTACGCCAACCTGTTCGGCACCGCGGCCGATGCCGCCACCGTGCAGAACCTGGCGGGCCTGCTCCAATCGGGCAACTACACCGGCGCATCGCTGACCTGGGCCGTGGCCAGCTCGGACCTCACTGCCAGCAAGATCAACCTGGTGGGGCTGAGCCAGACGGGGCTGGAATACGTCTGAGGGCCCTGCCGCGCGCCGCCGCCGGGCCTGTGGCCAGGGCGGGTAACGGCGCGTGCGCAGCAAGCAAGGCCCGGGTCGCCTCTGGCGCCAGATGGCGACGCCCCCCTTTTTGGGGGATATCGCCCACCAGCGATTTGCGCTCCAATCACTTTCGATGTTCCATGGCAAGCATTGTTTTGCCAGGGGCAGACATGCTCGCCCCGCGCGCGCCAGGCCCCGGGGAGCAACCGTACCCGCTGGAGCCATGGCCCCCGGGGCACAACGCCTGGCCAACCCAGTGACTGGGGCATACCCAACGTGATTACCGCACTCTTCGAATTCACCCGCGCCGGCGTCTGCAGGTTTGCACCCAGCGTATCCGCCTCCACGGACGCCCAGGCCGTGCTGCTCAACTGGGCCCTCATGGCCAACGACCGCTCATTCCGCGCGGTGCTCGACCTGCCTGACCGCCTGGTGGCCGAACTCAGCTGGAACGAGCGGCACGACACCGCCCAACGGAACGACCTCGACTCCTGGGCCCACCGCCTGGACGTCACCGTGTCCAACGCCCTGCGCATGTCGCAGGTCGACCGGCCCATCGCGCGGCCCCTGGCGGCGTAAAAGGCCTTACCCGCGCCAGGCACTGCCTGAGCCAGCCCGCCCCCCTCCCCCTGCAAGCACTTGGCAGGGCCTTATTAGACCGCCGAGGCAGTGAACAAAGCGGCCAGCCAGGCTACTCTGGATAGCTTGCCTTCCCTGCGCCAATGAAGACGGGGCCTTCACACCGGACCAAGAATCCGCTCGACCGGTCGCGAATCTCAAGCCCTTGCTCTCCTTCTGGCATGGCCACTATCTCGCATTGGATGTCACAGCCAGACCAGCGAACCGGACCACTTATATACACGCATTGCACAAATGTCACGCCAATGAAGTCCGTCGAACCGCCACTGCGCTGCAATCCGATGGTAAACCGGTCATGGCCATTGACATAGCCGGCAAAGAAAGCGTTTTCACCGCGCCACTCCGCAAAAAATGAAGCCAACCCATCCATACCTTTCTTTTTAAAATTCACTGCTTCACCTCTCATGAAACCGCTTTGGCAGAACCTTTCAGCAACCCAATGATTGGCATGCCTCTGTAAGGGCTGTCGGCAGGGGTTTTTTCGACGCGCTCCAGGACATGCCGGACAAATCGATTGATGATTTCCTTTTTTTATTCCGGTTGTTATTAGGAAGAAATCTCAAACAATCAGCAAGATGAATGGAAAAATCAATATCCCCTTCTCGCCGGTAGACTTCACCCCACAAATCCCTTTCAAGAGCTGCCCACGGAAATCGTGGGAGCATATGGCGATACCAGTAGCGCAGCTCAGGAAGCCTCGTGACCTGAAAGCTCAGCCGAAGAGCCCTTTGCATCAGTACCCGGTCACGAACTGCTCGCCTGAATCCAGCGTACTCCACCGGCTGCCCTCGCGCAATGTCGATATGCCCTTGCTTCTGTTGACCACCAGCCAGTCCAACGAAGATCTGTCCCCCTTGAATTACATAGTTGTAGGTTCCTTTTGCTGTCAGAGGCTCACCGGAGCCATAGATTTTCCACCGGCCATCACTCCCCTGCCTTAGCTCACCCCTCTTCAGCCTGCGCGGGTCGGGCTGGTCCGTGAACAAATTTACAAACTGCCCATCGGCATTTCGCAGTTGAGGACTGCTGCTACCAACAAGGAATGGCGCGGAGCCAGCATCCGTTTCTTGCTGCGTCGGCAAATTGCCTGCAGGTGGAGGTTCTCCAGGGGGATCCTCACGGGCCAACACGGAATGGAGTGCTGGTGGATGTGGGGAATCCAAGGAAGCGGCTTGCGCAAAATCCGGTGACGCCAGCAAACCCATTGCCAGAGCTGCCTCGTGCACCGGCACCTTCATTCCCTCAGAGAACCGTTTCGCGTCGCGCACGCCACCTGCGAGCAGCCCCGCCTCAATGGCATCTGGATCGCCACGCACAGCAAGCATGCCGGACGCAAGCTCAATGATCTGGTGGCCAACAGGTGCGGCGGGCGGCACGCCCGTGCCGTTGCGCCCAGGCAAGGAAAGCGGCAACGCCGCCAACGCCCGTTGCGCCTGCGCTGCTTGCTCTGGAGCCACCAACAGGCTGCGGTCAAACAGGAACACCTTGTCTACGCCTGCCTTGCCCAGAAAAGTTTCCAGCGCACGGGGATCACCCTCCACGCTCAGCGTACCTTTGTCGGTCAAGCGGACTGCACCGACAAAGGGTGCTACCGCAACGTCTGCGGGCGAACCCAGGGCTGTTTCGCCTTGTGGGACTGATTCATGCTAGCCTGGGACTTTGGCAGGAAGCTGTTGCCCGCCCATCGCCTCGGCCGGCTGGACGAAAGTCCCGACGTCGGTATGGTGCCCGGTAGGCGCCTCCGACACCTCCAGATCGCTGCCTGTCACAGCACGCGTTTCCTCTTCGACAGTGGAAGAGGCCACAGCTCGCAGCCCATTGGCATCCGAGCTGCGCGCTACAGTGCCGGGCGATCCGACGGGAGCGGTCGGTGCCGCCGTCTGGGCTGGCACGCGGGGCACAGGCAGAGCATCTGTACGCCTGCCATCGTTTTCGACAACATTTGCCGATGTTTTCCGCAAGGGATTGCGGGCCCCGCCCAGCTCGCCGACCACCTCCGCCAGCACCTGTCCGGGCTGGTCGATCTCGCCCTTTTGCACCAATTGCTTTCCGGCTTCACCGGCACTACCCAAAGCACCTTGCACACCGGCCTGCAGCGGCGCGTTGATGGCCTGGCGCGCGGCCTGGTTCTTGATGAGGCCCTTGGGCACCAGCGTCTTGCTCGCAATGCCGCCGGCGACTGCGTCCATCGTCCCCACGATGGTGCCGCCCTTCCCGGCATAGGCCGCGGCTTCGCGCAGCATCTTCGGATCGGCAAACAGCCTGCCCAGGCCTTCCTTGTCAGACGGATCCACGCCGTTGTCGCGCGCGAATTCACGGATGCCGCTGCCAAACTCGGTCAGCGCGCTGGTGCCGCCGGCCACAGCCGCGCCAGCAACGGGGCCCATCGTGGCAGCGGCGACGACCATCGGAATCATCTGCGCAGCGGACTGGGCCGTGACACCAGCGACCACCGCATAGGGGTCTTTCTTGAACACCTCCCAGGCTTCGCCAAAGCTCTTGGCCTCCAACACCGCGCGCACCTGCGGCCGCGTGGTCATGCGGCTTGCGGCATCGGCCAGGGCGCCGGCCTCAGCCGTGTCGACGGCCATACCACCAAGCCGCTGGGAGGCGTGCGCGATATAGGTGCGCAGGCCCTGCGCCTGGGTGCTGTCGCCCCGGCCTTCGCCTACCAGTTGGGCCAGCATCTCTTGGCGCTGCAGCAACTGGTGGGCCGCGGCGCTGGCGTTCATGGCCTGCAGGTTGGCGGAGGCGTTCTTTGCGCCGGCAAAGACTTCGTCGCGCAGTTGCGTGAACTCATCGCCCAAGCGGCCGAGCAAGCCCTTGCGTGCGGGGGCCTTGGACGCGGCACTTGCCATGCTGCGCGCGACGGGCGGCGCATCCGCCATGATCGATTGCACAGGGGCATCACCCGGCCGGGCCGCGCTCGGACGCCAACCGCCGTTCACAGGCACTGTGGGCGCCGCGTCCGGCCGCGAGGAAGGCGATTGCTGCACGCCATGCCCCGGCCCCAGCGCCACCAGCTCGAACTGGGCCAATCAACGTCTGCGTGGAAAACGCCCGGCGCATCCAACAGCTCAAACCGGGACCAGTCCATCACCGCGCCTTTGCCTACAGTTCAGGCCGGCCATTGCGCACCACGTACTGCGGGCCATTGGCATCTCGGACCACCGCTCCGTCGCGCGGCGCGGACGAGAGCGGCCGGTTCAGCTTGGCGCCGGTGCCTGCCAGCGAGCCGGGGCCAGTCCCTCCATTGGCGACGGAGCCCATGGGCTGCAGAACCGCCTCCGTCCCAGGGCGCACACTTGGCCGCTCGGGCTGCGGGGCACTGCCGCGTTGGAAAGCCGCGACCGCATCGAAGGGCGAGCCGCCGCCCTGCTCCACCGCCACGGCGCTGGCTTCGGCCCGGTCGTTCAGGGCGAACTGCCGCTCTCCACGCGCATGCGCGTCGAGCTTGCCCGGGTCCAGGAACAGCGTGTACAGCCGCTGCAACGCCTGGGCGCCTTTCTCGCGGTCGTAGGCGGCGCGCTCCAGCGTGGTGGTGGGTGGGGCAGCGCCCATGTCACCAGCGCGGTCGTAGCGGGCAAAGTCGCCCGCGGTGGGTGCCACCGCGTTCATCACGGGCATGCCAAAGCCCACGTCGGCCAGGCGCAGGCCGGCGTCTTCATCCATGGCACGCACGCGGTTGACCAGGTCCTGCCGCTGTCCAGGGGTCTGGGCACGGGCAGCTTCTTCCATCAGGTTGAAGCCTCCGCGGCTGCCCACACCACCAGCACGCCCGGCCATGCGCTCCGCAGTCTGCTGCTCTTGCAGCTGCTGCAGGGCGCGCTGCGCCCGCAGTTTTTCTTCATCGGCAGCCATGGACGACATGCCGGCGCCCACACCCTGCAGCGTGCCGCCCAAGAGGTTGGCGAAAAAGCTCATTGCATACCCCCTTGCGCCATCTGCGCGAGATTCATCCCTCGCGGACCTGGTGCTGGTGGTGGCTGCTGGCCGCCCTGCTGCTGCAACTGCTCGGGCGATGGCATCAGCCCCTCATCCGCGTCCATGCGCATGTACTCGGCGATGGACTCCTGCATCACCTGCTGCAGGAAGGGCTCCAGCTGGTCGTCGGGCACCAGGCCGGCGTCGTTGGCGACACCCGCGATGTCCTTCACCAATTGCACCCCCGCATGCAACAGCACTGCCGGGTCCACAGGCTGGCCCGCCTTCTCCGAATCCATGGCCAGGAAGCGCAGCGTTTGCGTGCCCATGCGCACGGCAGCCTCCACAGGGTCGGCCTCCATCGCTTGGCGCCACTCCTGCGCCTGCTCGCCCATGATCTGGCGGGCGCGGCCCAGCAGCATGTCGAACTGGGCTTGCTGCTGGGCGGTGGGCTGCTGCTTGCCGCCGGTGGTGCCGGTCGTGGGATCGGCCTCAGGTGCGCCCTGCTGGGCCATTTCGTTCAGGTTCATGGTGGTAGTCCTTAGGCGACGCGAATGCCGGAGGTGCTGTGGTACTTCTTCTTGGCGAACTCCAGCTGTTCCTTTTGGGCCTTGCTGTTGGCCGCGGAGGTCAGGCCAGCACCCACGCCCTGAACGATCGCGCCCATGCCTTTCTCGCTGGTGGCCATCTTTCCGAGCCGGTCGAAGAAGGTGCCGGCCTCGGGAGCCGCTTTCGCTGCGGTGACTGCGCTCTTCGCCGCCGAGTCGAAGGCAGACATTCCTGCCTCCTTGGCCGCAGCCTGCGCGGCGGCCTTTGCCCCCGCAGCGTTGGCGCTGGTGGCTGCTGGGGCCACCGGACTGGCCGCCGGCGCGGAAGCCGCTGGAGCTGCTGCTGCGGGCCGCGAGGCGCCGGACAGGTCGGCCGTCCTGGATACCTCCGCGATCTCCTTCGTATCGGTGCCGGTAACCTGTGTTCCCTTCATCAGGCCCACACCCTGGGTAGATGTCGGAGTGGCCGCGGCAATACCCACGCCATCCGATGCGAGCTTGCCCCCCGCTGCCTGGTTGGCCAGGTTGAACGTGTTGTCAGCCATATCGAGACCGTTCGTCGCCAGGAGGGAAGATGCGTCGCTGGTACTGCTGAGCGCCGAGAAGCCATCCGACACCAATCCGCCAGCCGCATTGAACACGTTGTCAGCTGCGTCCAGACCGTTGACGGCCATGGCCGAGGAAGCATCAGTGGCCGCAGCTGCTGCATCCGCCCCGCCCCCACCAAACCCACCATTTACCGCGCCGTACACCGCCCCGGCAATGTTCGCGATCATCACCAGGTCTTCCCCGAACACCTTGGAGGCCGCCTTGTTGATCTTGTTGTTGAGTCCTGTCACCTGAAAAGCCACGGACGCAATGGCGGTCACCGCGGTAGCAGAGATGCCGACAGCAGTGCCGATGGCCGCAGCGGCGCCGGTGTAGGACAGAAGGATGGGAACGATGATGGCCATGGATCAGCTCTCCAGTGCGGACACGTAGGCCGTGCCCATGACGTCAAAGCCGCGGCGGGCCATGACCTTGGTGAATCGGGTGGGGTCGGCGATGCCGGCGTAGTCGTGCACCACCAGCTGCACCGCGCGCATGCGGATGGCCCAGTCGCGCAGGGCGGCCAGCAGGCGCAGACCCGAACCGTCCTCGGCGAACCACAGCAGCTCGTAGGCCGTCTGGCGGCGGTTGAAGAGGCCGGGCTGCACGATGCCGGCGATCAGGCCGTGCAACTCCCCGCCGGACTCGCTCACGAACACCGCGCCGGCCAGGCCGTGGATCACGCCCAGGAACGACGCCTGGACGTGCTCCAAGTCCACGGGCTGGTGGGCGAACTGGCTGGCCGCATGCTCACGCAGGGCCAATGCCACCAGGCCGGGCAGGTCATCGCGGGTGGCGCGGCGGATCAATTCGGACCTCCTGCTCCGCCACCTGCATCGCCGTCTGGCACTGAGGGTGCCGCTGGTGATGGTGCCGCTGTCGGAGGCGACGTCGGCATGGCAATGAGCAGCCAGCTGTCCGGCGTGATGCCCAGGTACGAGGCCTGGTTCCCCAGACTCTTGTTGGTCATGGACACCACGCTGTCGATGGCTTCCCTCTTCTGCTCCGGCGACATGTCGCTGGTCTGGATGCGGAAGATCTTGTCAGTGCCGTCGTTGCGCAGGTTGGTGAGCGTGTTGCGGCCGTCCAGGGCCGTCTGCTGGTTGGTCTTCTTTGCATCGGCGTCGATCTGCATCTGGGTGCGCAGCACGCTGGTGTCGGGCTGCACGCTAGCTGCGCGCGATGCCGCCTCCAGCTGCGCGATCGCCATCTGGTTCTGCGCCGCGAACTGGTCCCGGGCCGACTGGTAGCCGTTCTGGACGGCATCGCGCTCCAGCGTGAGCTGCTGCTGGCGGTCCAGCATCTTGTACTCGCGGTCGAACTGCTGCTGGGCCGCCCACTCGTTGGCCTGCACGTTGAAGTCGGCCATGTAGGCGTCGCGCACGAACTGGTTGTTGTCGCGCGCAAAGGTGTTGGCCGTGTTGGCGTTGAACTCGCCGGCGCGCGCATAGGTGCTGGCGTCCTGCTGGGCAATGGGCATGGCCGCGTCGTACATGGCCGAGTCGGCCGCGGTCAGGGCCATCGAGCTATTGAGCAGGCCGCGCGTGTTGGCCGTCTGCAGCGCGCGGGCGCGGGCCTGCTGCATCAGCGGGCTGTCGTCGGCAATGATCTGCTGCAGCTGGCTGCGCACCGTCTCGTTGGGCGCCACGTCCCAGCGCGTCGCGCCCTGCAGCTGCGACAGGTTGATGCCCGTGGTGGGCGGCTTCTTCGTGCCCTTGGTCCAGCCCTTCTGGGCATCGTAGGTGTAGTCGTGGTAAGGCTTTTCGAGCCCGCCCTGCGTGCCGTAGCCGCCGATGGCCGAGTCCTCGGCCGACCAGCCGTAGATCTGGCCGAACTGCTTTTGTGTCAGGCCCATGCCGCTGGCCTGCTGCGCCGCCTCCTGGCTGGTCTTGCCCACGGACCACTGGCGCGCCGTGCCGATCTCGTCGGCGGTCAGGTCGCGCCCGCCCTCCCAGCCCGAGGACACCGAGGCCGCAGCCACGGCGGGCACGGGCGCGGGGGCTGGCGTGGATGCCGAGGTGTAGGCGCCTGCATCGGGCGTGCTGCCCCAGGCCTGGCGGGCCAGGTTGAACTGGTCCTGCGTCACGCCGAAGTTCTTGGCACCGGAGTCGAAGATATCGGCATCGCTCATGCCGCCGGCCTTGGCGCTGTTGTAGGCCGTGGTGATCTGGTCTTGCGTGTATCCCGCCATGGTCAATATCCTTTGCTGCGGTCGGCGGTGCCGCGCTGCTGCGCCTGCAGGGCAATGCGGCCGGGCAGGGCAAGCAGGGCCTGCAGCTCCTGGATGGCGGCCTGCGCGGCGCGTATCTCGGTGTCGCTGGAACGCACGGTGGTGCACACCGTGGTCAGCTCGGCCATGCGCTCGGCGGCGTAGGCCTCCACACCGCGCCAGACGGCCGTGGCGGGGTTGATCTGCTCCATCCAGCTCATGTGAAATTTCCTCCGGTCATATCCCCCTCCCGTTCATGGCGGCGAACTGCATCTCGGCGTTCAGCATCTGCGCGCGGTTGTCGCGGTCGGCCTGGCGGTCGGCCAGCACGGCGCGGGTCTTTTGCACCTCGAAGGCCTGGCGGCGCTGCACCTCGGCCTGACCGGTGCGCTCGCGTGCGGCGCTGCGTGCGGCGTCCAGCGCCATGCGCTGCTGCGCCAGCTCGCGCTGGGCCAGGCTTTCCTCGCGGCGCAGCTGAAGGCGGGCCTTTTCCAGCTCGCCCTCCATGGCGGCCTGCTCGCGCTGCTGGGCCACACGGTCGGCGCCGGGGTCGCCCTTACCGCCCTGGCCCGGGGGCTGCTGCGCCTCGGCCTGCTGCATGCGGGCGATCTCCTGCTCGGTGGGCAGCACGCGGTCGGGGTCGAGCTTGAAGGCGCGCGCAAACTCGCGCATCAGCCGCATCTGGTTGCTCGGCGGCAGGCCCATGGCCTGCGCGGTCTGCATGAAGGCCTGCAGTCGCTGCGCCTGGCCCTCCAGCTCCACCAGCGCGGCAATGCCCAGCGCGCGCACGCGGCTGTCGCCCTTGATCTCGGCCTTCTCGCTGTACTGCATGTTCCAGTCGAAGAAACGCGTGATCAGCGGCGTCACGATGTCGTCGTCCCAGTTGCGCACCGCACGGCGCACCCACAGGTTGGCCGCGTTGTAGGCAATGCTCGCGCCCGTGGCGCTCTGCATGTAGTTGGGCGCCTCGCTGCCCTGCAAAAAGGCCGGCAGCGTGCCCACCTCTTCGATCAGCTGCTTGCTCATGCCGAAGATCGCCTGCAGCTCTTGCAGCCGCGCGTCGATGGCGATGAACTGGATGCCCTGGCGCGCGTCCGAGCCCGGGCGCTTGTTGCGCCAGAACTTGCCCGGCGCCATGCGCCAGGAGCCGTCCACCGGCTCGATGGCCTGGTCGTCCACCACCACCTGGGGCAGCACGCACAGGCCCATGTTGTCGTGCATGGCACGGAACGCGCTGTTGGCGCTCTCCTGGTTGTCGCGCACCTCATACGGCATGCCAAAGCCGAAGATGCTGGCCTCGTCCATCTGCCAGGTGAACACGCTGTAAGGGTGCTCGTTGCTGTCGAGAGGGTTCAGCGCCGCCTTGAGCACCTCACCCTGGCTGCCGAACCAGACCACGCCGGTGTAGGTCTTCAGGGGGTCGTCCTCCACCGCGCAACCGCAGTCGGCCAGGTCCTGCGCGCTGATGGGGCCGTGGTACTCCCACACCTCGTAGCGCCGGTCCTTGGCGCCGCTGGCGCCGCTGATGGCGCGCAGCCGCTCGCGGTGGTTGTGGGTGGGCGTGGTCGGTTCGGCGCCCAGCATGCGGCGCAGCGCGTCGGCGTCCACATCGGGCATGTCCTGCAGGTCGGCCGCCTCCTGGCGCGTGAGGTAGTGGCGCTCGAACACGAACTCCGCCTCGCGGATGTGCGTGCTGCTCATGTCGGGAAAGAAGTTCCAGATGTCCACGCGCGATGCCTGCGGCAGCGGCTTGCGCGTGAGGCCCATCACATACGCCCCATCGCCCTGCTGCGCCCAGCGCTTGATGGTGCGGAACATGGGCACCGGGCCCTTGATGACGCCCGTGCCATACAGCACCGCATCATGGATCACGTCGCGCGCATGGCGCGGGTAGCTGCATTCGGCCAGCTGGTCGTCGATCTCGCGCTGCATGGCATCGCAGCGCTTGGTGGCCTCGTCCAGCATCTGGCCGATGGCCTGCTGGATGCCGCCGGCCGTGAGCATCTGCCCCTCAGGCGACTGCATGGGCGTGTCGGGCGGCAGTTGCCCGGCCAGGCCCAGGGCCTCGTCCAGGTCGGGCACGGGCGTGGGCTCGATCACATAGCTGCGCTCCTCGCTGGGGAACAGCATGTCGAACAGCCGCGCCTCCACCAGCCCGCACAGCCGCCGGGTCAAGGGCACGAAGACCCGGCTGCCGTACTCGCCCTCGTCGCCGAACATGCCCGGGTCATACTGCCCGTTGAACTGGCGCACGTCCTTGTACCAGCGCTCCTCGGTCACCTGGCGCTGCTGCACCTGCTCCTGCGCCAGGGTGAGCAGCCGCCGGCCCAGCGCGCCCACGCGCACGGCGCGGGCCTCGGCCTCGCGCCGTTGCTGCGCGGCATCGGCCTGGCTCGCCTCGGCCAACAGGGCCACCACTTCGTCGACCCCCATGGCACCGCTCGCGACCAGGGCGGTGATGTCGTCGGCGACCTGGCTCGGCAGCCCCTCTGCAAGGGCTGAGGGCGGATAGGAAAGCGGTGAAATAGGCATGCCCGCAGTGTTGCCAGGCGGGGCGCGCCGGACAACGCGCGGCATATATGCAGGCGGGCCTCGGCCCTGCCCCTACCTCGGTAGGGTTTACCACTTGGTAAGGCCCCGCTACAACCCGTGTCATGTGTTGCCAATCATTGGCGGCGCTGTCGGCAAGCCTGGCCCCGCATCGCCAGGCTTGGCGCCTTGAACATACACGTGAAAAAAACGCAACGGCGCCCGCATGGGGTTGCGCGGGTGCGTTTCGTTTTCTGGGCCTCTGGAAATTTGTGCACAAGTACCACTTCATCACCGGCCTGCCACGCGCAGGCTCCACCCTGCTGTCGGCCCTGCTGCTGCAGAACCCGCGCATGCACGCCGGCATGACCAGCCCGGTGGGCGGCCTGGTCTCGGCCAACCTTCGGTTGATGAGCGCGGGCGGGGAGTTGTCACTGATGATCGACGCGCCCCTGCGCAAGAGGATCCTGCGCGGGCTGTTCGATGCGTTCTATGGCGACATCGATCGGGAAGTCATATTCGACACCAATCGCCTGTGGTGCGCCAAGATGCCCATGATCACCAGCATGTTCCCACAGGCGAAGATGATCGCCTGCGTGCGCGACATCCCCTGGATCATGGACAGCCTCGAAAACCAGCTGCACAAGAACCCGTTCGAGAACACCAAGCTGTTCGCCAGCGAGGCCGAGCGCCTGACCATCTACAGCCGCATGGCCGCGCTGGCCCGCCATGACCGGCTGATCGGCTTTCCCTGGGCGGCCCTCAAGGAAGCCTACTACGGCCCCCATGCGAGCAATCTGCTGCTGGTGGACTATGACCTGCTGGTGCGCGCGCCGCAGAGAGTCCTGGAGCTGGTCTACCACTTCATCGGCGAGCCCTGGTTCGACGGCCATGACTTCGACAACGTCGAGTACGACGCGCCGCAGTTCGACGAAGCACTGGGTATGGCCGGCATGCACCAGGTGCACCGCAAGGTGGCGCCCCGCGACCGCCAGACCCTCCTGCCGCCCGACATTGTCGAGAAGTACCAGGACATGGCCTTCTGGCGCACCGACACCCGCAGCGCCGCCAGCGTCATCAAACCCACCACGCATTGATCGACTGACCGATCCACGAAAGCCCACGCATGGCACTCGCCTACACCAGCGGCCAGACCCTCTGGTCCTACTCGAACACCACCGACAACTCCAGCGCCACCACGGCCCGGTTCATTGATCTCGATGGCGATGGCGACCTGGACATCTTCATCGGCGTGGAGAAGGCCGCAGGCAACCAGCCAAGCCAGATCTGGAAGAACGACGGCGCCGGCAACTTCAGCCTGCACCAGAGCCTGCCAGCGGCGCGCATCGTCCAGTCATGGCTGGTCAACCTCGATGCCGATCCCGAGCTGGAACTGGTCACCCGCTCCTACCAATCGCCCTTGCAGATCTGGCAGAACAACGGCTCCGGCACCTTCACCGCGGCCGGGACCATCGGCAGCGGTGTGCAGACCGCCAATATCGCCGACCTCGATGGCGACGGCGACCTGGATGCCTTCGTCGGCATCTTCCAGGGCAACTACGCGGTCTACAAGAACAACGGCTCCGGCGCATTCACGCTGTCGTCCAGCCCGGCGAAGGTCTCGGACCCCCAGGCGGTGACGCTGGTGGACCTGGACCGGGACGGCGACAAGGATGCCGTGGTCGTCGAAGACAACGCCGTGCGCATTCTGACCAACAATGGCAGCGGCGTCTTCACCCAGCACAGCAGCTTTGGCGACGCCTTCGGCGGTGCTGCCCTGTCGGCGGACCTGACGGGCGATGGCCACGCCGACGCCCTGGTGAGCGGCGTGAACGGCGCCAGCGCCAACCTCACCCTGTTCCAGAACAATGGCAGCGGCGCGCTGGGAACCCAGCTGCATGCCTTCACCCGGGCCGAGGCACCGAGCACCTTCGCCGACGTGGATGGCGACGGCGACCTCGACGGCCTGGGCCAGAAGATCATGCTCAACAACGGGGCCGGCGCGTTTTCCGACTCCGGGGTGGTGCTGCAGGACCCGGCCTTCATGTACCAGGGCTCGCCCGTGACCGGCCGGGCCCTGGCGGCCGGTGACGTGGATGGCGATGGCGACACCGATGTGGCCGTGGCCTTCTATGCCGGCGACTGGACGGTTCCCCTCTACGCGGGTGCCGTCAAGCTCTACCTGAACAATGCCGTGCCCGCCACCAATGCCGACGGCACCCTCACCGCCGGCACCGGGGTGAGCGAGCCCGTGGGCCTGCCCAGCACCGCGGACACGGCCGCGGAAGCGGTCGACGTGTTCGACTTCAAGCTCACCGACGGGGGCGGCAGCGACGGCCTGGCGCTGGGGGTATCGCAGCTCAAGGTACATACCTCGGGCACTGGCGACTTCAGCAAGGTGACCTGGCGCCTGAGCGGGCCCGACGCAACCAACGTGGTGGGCACCTACAACGCCGGCACCAACGAGATCACTTTCGCGGGGCTGGCCATTTCCGTGGCCAACGGCGGCAACGAGACCTACAAGGTCAGCGGCTTCTACAACAACCGCACCGGGCTCACCAACGGGCAGACCTACATCCTGTCCATCGATGGCGATACCGACGCCACCCTCACGGCCGGAGGCACCCGCATGGCCAGCGGACAGGCCGCAGTCACCAACGGCGCGGGCAGCGCCGTCAACCTGGTCAACGAGGCCCCCACCAACATCGCGCTCTCGGCCAGTACAGTGGCCGAGAACACCTCCACCGCCACGCCGCTGACCATCGGCGCGCTCACCACCACCGATGTGAATGCGGGCGACAGCTTCACCTACAGCATCGTGGGTGGTGCGGATGCGGGGCTCTTCGCCATCAGCGGCGGCAACCTGCAGTTCCGGGCCGGCACCGTGCTCGACCACGAGGCCCAGGCCAGCTACGCCGTCACCGTGCGCAGCACCGATGCGGGCAGCCTGAGCGTGGACAAGGCTTTCACCGTCACGCTGACCAACGTCAACGAGGCCCCCACCGTCGCCACCCCCCTCCCCGACCAGGCGGCGCAGGCCACCCAGGCCTTCAGCTTCGCCTTCGCCTCCAGCGCCTTCGCGGATGTAGACGCCGCCACCACGCTGACCTACACGGCCACGCTCGACGGCGGCGGCGCCCTGCCGGGCTGGCTCAGCTTCAACCCCGGCACCCGCACCTTCAGCGGCACCCCGGCCGTGGGTGATGCGGGCACACTGCAGGTCAAGGTCACGGCCAGCGATGGCAGCCTGAGCGCCAGCGACACCTTTGCCCTGGTGGTCACCGCCGCCCCGTCGGTCAGCAGCATCGTGCGCACAGGCGGCTCGGCACTGACCAATGCCACCAGCGTGGACTACACCGTCACCTTCAGCCAGCCGGTGAGCGGCGTGGACACCAGCGACTTCACCGCGACAGGCGTCGGTGCAACGGGCAGCGTGGCAGGCATCAGCGGCTCGGGCAGCACCTACACCGTGACGGTCGGCAGCGTGAGCGGCGACGGCACCCTGCGCCTGGACCTCAATGGCAGCGGCACGGGCATCCAGAACGGCTTGGGCATGGCCATCACGGGCGGCTACACCGCAGGCGAGGCCTACACCATCGACACCGTCGCCCCCGCAGCCTCGTCCCCACCCGATCTGGATACCGCCAGCGATACCGGTGCCTCCAGCACCGACAACATCACCAGCACGATTACCCCCACCTTCACCGGCACGGCCGGGCTGAACGCGGACGTGACCCTGTACGACACCGATGGCACCTCGGTGCTGGGCAGCACCACCGCCGATGGCGCGGGCAACTGGTCCATCACCAGCATTGCCATGGCCACGGGCGCGCACACGCTGACCACCAAGGCCTCGGACGCGGCGGGCAATTCGAGCGCGGCCTCGCTCAGCCTGTCGGTCACCATCGATCCCACGGCGCCAGCCTTTGCCTCGGCCACGGTCAACGGCAACCAGCTGGTGCTGACTTATGCCGACGCGGGCACGCTCGGTGCGGTCAATACCCCCGCGCCCGGCAGCTTCACCGTGATGGTGGGGGCCACGCCCAATGTGGTCACCGCGGTGGCCGTGAATGCGGCGTCACGAACGGTCACGCTGACCCTGACCACGGCCGTGACCAACGGCCAGGTGGTGACGGTGGCCTACACCGACCCCACCGCCGGCAACGATGCCAGCGCCCTGCAGGACGCGGCCGGCAACGATGCCGCCACGCTGGCAGCCACGGCCGTGACCAACAACACCCCGGCCGACCCAGGCCCCGCCAGGCCGCCTGCCACCCCCATCGACGGCGTGCCCGTCACCACCGAGCCCGGCCCCGGTGGCTCCACCATCATCACCATCCCGGTGGTGGTGCCCACCCGGCCCGATACCCCCGGCACTCCCTCGCCCCTGGCCGACATCCCCCTGGTCACCTCGCCCAGCGGTACCCCCATCGTCTCGGTCGGTGTGCCCACCGGGGTCGGGTTGCAGGCCGAGGGCCTGACCACCACGACCACCGGCTCGGCCGCCCTGGCAGAACTCGGGTTCCGCATCGAGCGCATTGCCGGCGACAGCCCCGAGCTGACCAATGCCGGCCAGGTGTTCTACGCCACGCTCTCCCCCACCGAGCCGCTGAGCGTGCAAATCCTCAAGCCCACCATCGGTGCCGGCTACGACGGCTCCCGCCCCCTGGTCATCAGCGGCAGCACCAACCCCGCCGACGGCAAGCAGGCCATCATCATCGACGCCCGCGCCCTCCCCCAGGGTACGGTGATCCAGGTGGACCACATCGAGTTCGTGGCCGTGGTGGGCAACGTGCGCATCGTCGGCGGCGCGGGCCAGAACATGGCCAGCGGCGACAGCGGCAACCAGACCATCGTGCTGGGGCCTGACGACGATGTGATCCACGGCGGTGGCGGCAACGACACCGCAGGCAGCGAGGCCGGTGACGACCAGGTCTTTGGCGATGCCGGCGACGACATCGTGTTCGGAGGGGCGGGCAATGACCTGCTCTCCGGCGGCACAGGCAGCGATCGCCTGAACGGTGGCACGGGCTTCGATGTGGCGATCCAGGAAGGCGCCCGCACCGACTACACGTTGACCTTGGATGGGGCCGGCATCAAGCTGACCCACACCACTTCGGGTGTCTCGGACTGGCTGGTCGATGTGGAGCAGGTGCGCTTTGCCACGGGCCCAAGCCTCACGGTGGCGCACAGCGCGGCCGAGGAAGCGGCAGCCCATCTGTTCCAGAAGTGGCTGGGCCGCGGCCTCACACAGGGTGAAGGTGCCATCGTCCAGACCCTGGCCGGCCAGAGCGCCGAGCAGGTGGCCACCCTGTTCGCCCAGGTGTTCCCCACCCAGACGGCGGGCAAGACGGCTGCGCAATTGCTGGAAGGCATGGCCAGCGCTGGAGCCATCCGCGTGGATGCCATCCGTGAAGTCACGGTGACCGGGGACGCCGGCAACAACACCATCAGCCCCACGCTGGGCCTGGCTCGCTATGTGGACGGGGGTGCGGGCACGGATGCCGTGGTGATCCCAGCCACTCTGGGCCAGACCCATGTGCAGCACAACGCCAATGGGTCCTTCACGCTGCAGCGCATGACCGATGGGGCCATGCTGGGTGTAACGCGGGTCGAGCGGGTCACCTTCAGCGACACCAGGTTGGCGCTGGACCTCTCGGGCCATGCCGGCCAGGCGGCCAAGCTGCTCGGCGCCTTGGGCGGCCCGGCCCTGCTGAGCAACAAGGGCGTAGTGGGCGAGGTGATCCGCCTGCTCGATGCCGGGGCTACCAGCCAGACCATCGCCGGGCTGGGGCTGCAGTTGCTGGGGGCGAGCACGCCCACGCAGGTCGCGCAGACCCTGTGGACCAATGTGGTGGGCCGTGCGGGCACGGACAGCGAGCTCAAGATCCTCACCGACATCCTGGCCGGCGGGGTCTCTGCGGCCGAGCTGGTGGTGCTGGCGGCCAACCTGGAGGCCAATGCGGTGCGCATTGACCTGGTGGGGCTCACGGCCAAGGGCTTGGAGTTCGCCTGACGGCAAAGGGGATCGATTTCGCCTGAGGGCGAGGGGATCGAGCTCGCCCGGCCATGGCGCCGCAGAGCAATAAACACTTCGTTTGCCGCTTACTTTCTGGTAAAAGTGGACTGTCGCGGCCGATCACGCCCTGGGTTTCTCCAGCCCAGGCCGTAGTGCTGCGTCCCCGAGCCGAACGCCCGCGTGGGTATCCGGTCCCCCATGAGGTCTGCTGCCGCAGGTATCCGATCTCCTGGCCGCCAGAACGAGGATGCAATCAGCATGGCCTACCCTTTAGACCTGACCCACCCCACAAGCGCTCACAGCCCCGTGCAGGTGGTTTTCATGTTCAACGACCTGCACGATGGGGCTGCGCTGGCGACAGCGGCCCCGCAGGGCGCAGAGGTCGTGGTGCTCGATGGCATGCGTGACGGTCTGGCGCAGATGGCCGGGCACCTGCATGGGCGCAGTGGCATCGGCGCCTTGCACGTACTCTCCCACGGTAGCCATGGCCGTCTGCACTGGGGTACCACCGTGCTGGATGCCGCCACCGCGCCCGGGCATGCCGACCTGCTGCGTGCCATCGGCAGTGCGCTTGCCGACGATGGCGACGTGCTGCTCTACGGTTGCCACTCCGGCGCGGGCCGGGAAGGGGCCGAATTGCTGCGCACGCTGTCCGACCTGTTCGGGGCCAACGTGGCGGCCTCCACCACGCTCACCGGATCGCCGCAGCTGGGTGGCGACTGGGTGCTCGGGCGGCAGCACGGCACCGTGCACACCCCCACGCTGGTGGGCCCCGCCTCCTATGCCGCGGTGCTGGCCGTGCCCGCAGACGAAAACTACGATTCCAATGGCGTCACCAACTTCTCCACGGCCAGCTTCACGCTGGATGGGATCAAGTACACGATCACGGGCACCGGCAGCTACACCAACCGGGTTTCCAACGACAGCAGCCTGTCGGGGCTCGGCAACGACGCAGGCGACTACTTTCTGCGCTTCGACCGGACCAACGTCTCGGGCATTTCCAGCATCAAGGTCGAGGCTGCCGACGGCAGCGCCTTCCGGCTCAATGGCCTGAGTTTCGGTGCAGCGGCAGATGGCAACATCACCGTCACCCCCGACGGGGGGTCGGCCCTGACCTACGCCAGCAGCGGCGCGACCATCCTGCAGCAGAACATCAATACCTCGGCCTATGCCCATTTCCAGAACATCACCGGTTTCACCTTCGCGGGAACGAACCTCTCCCTGGCCGTCGATGACCTGGATTTCGAGCCGGCAGTCGTATCGCTCGCGGCGATCACCGGCGCCACCTATAACGCATCGACCGGGATCCTGTCCGTCACCGGCACCAACCTCACCGGCGGCGGCAATGTCGATGTCGGCAAGCTCGCCCTCGCCGGCCAGGGCGGCGCCAGCTACACGCTGACCAGCAGCAACGTCAACGCCAGCAGCGCCACCGCCTTCTCGGTCACCCTCAACGCGGTGGACATGCTCAACGTCCACGGCTTGCTCAACAGCAACGGCGTCGCGGCGGTGGACGCTAACGTCTTCAACCTGGCGGCAGCGGCGGGCTGGCAGTCGGCGGCCGCCGCCGATGCCACCGGCAATGCCGTCGTCGTCTCCGGCGTGTCTGCCCCCACCATCACCAGCGCCACCTACAACACCAGTTCCCATGTCCTGACCGTCACGGGCACCAACCTGGTCAAGACCGACGGGGCCAGCAACGACGTCACGGTCAACAAGCTGACCCTCACGGGCGAAGGCGGCGCCACCCGCGTGCTGTCCACCTCGGCCAACGTCGAGGTCATTTCGGCCACCAGCTTTGCCGTGACCCTCTCGGGCGCCGACATAGCCGCGGTGGAGACGCTGCTCAACAAGGCCGGGACCAGCTCCACGGGCGGCACCACCTACAACCTGGCTGCGGCCGATGACTGGAACAGCGTGGTCACGGGCGGCAACATTGCCGACCTCACGGGCAATGCCATCACGGTATCCATCCCGGGGCCGGCGCCCACCATCACCAGCGCCACCTACAACGCCACCAGCGGCGCCCTGGTGGTCACCGGCACCGGCTTCACCGCCCTGGCGGGGGCCGCCAACGACATCGTCGCCAACAAGTTCACCTTCACCGGCGAGGGCGACGCAGAGTACACGCTGACCACCACCGCCAACGTGGAGATCACCAGCGCCACCGCCTTCACCCTGACGCTCAGCACGGCCGACCGCGCGGCCTTGAACCTGCTGGTCAACAAGAACGGCACCAACTCCACCAGTGGCTCGACCTACAACCTGGCCGCCGGCGAGGACTGGGCCGCGGGGGCCGATGCCGCCTCGGTGGTGGCCGACCTCACGGGCAATGCCATCACGGTCTCCAACGTGGCCGTGCCCACCGTCACCAGCGCCACCTACGACGTGGGCACCGGTGTGCTGGTGGTCACGGGCACCAACCTGCTGGGCAAGGCCGGCACCGCCAACGACATCGTGGCCAACAAGCTCAGCTTCACCGGCAAGGGCGGCGACACCTATGGGCTGACCGACACCGCCAACGTGGACACCACCAGCGCCACCAGCTTCAGCCTGACGCTGAGCGCCTCCGACAAGGCCTTCGTGAACCAGTTGCTGGACAAGACCGGCACCAGCGCCACCGACAAGACCACCTACAACATCGCTTTTGCCGAAGACTGGAACGCCGGTGCCGATGCGACCGTGGTGATCGCCGACCTCACCGGCAATGTGATCACGGTCGGTGGCACGCCGCCTGCATCGAACACCGTGGATGGAACGCCTGTCATCGTCACCACGGCCCCTGACGGCACCACCACCACCACGGTGCCCGTGGTCGCCAGCAACCGGCCCGACACGCCCGGCTCGGGCAGCGCGCTGGCCGACATCCCCATTGCCAAGGCCGCCGATGGCCACGCCCTCGTGTCCGTCAGCATCCCCGTGGGCGTGGGCCTCACGGCCGTGGGGCAGTCCGTCGGCACCACGGGCTCGGCTGCACAGGCCGAGCTCCTCAAGCGCATCGACGCAGCGGCGGGCAGCAATTCCGATCTGGCCCCCCAGGCGCAGGACTTCCTGGCCACCCTGGGCGCCAACGAATCGCTGGTGGTGCAGACCATCAAGCCAACCACCGGCGCAGGCTTCAACCCCAATGTGCCCCTGGTGATCAACGGCGGCGCCGCGGCCGGTGATGGCAAGCAGGCCATCATCGTCGACGCGCGCGCCCTGCCCGCGGGCAGCGTCATCCAAGTGGACAACGTGGAGTTCGTGGCCATCGTCGGTGCCGTGCGCACCATCGGCGGTGCGGGCCCGAACATGGCCGTCGGCGACAGTGCTGCCCAGTGGATCGTGCTCGGCCCGGGCAACGACACCATCCACGGCGGTGGCGGCAACGACGTGGTGGGCAGCGAGGCGGGCGACGACCAGGTGAATGGCGATGCCGGCGACGACATCGTGTTCGGCGGTGCGGGCAACGACCTGCTCTCCGGCGGTACCGGCAGCGACAAGCTCAATGGCGGCACGGGCTTCGACGTAGCCATCCAGGAAGGGGCGCGCGCGGACTACACCGTGACCCTGGACGGAGCGGGCATCAAGCTGACCCATACGCCTTCGGGCGTGTCCGACTGGCTCGTGGATGTGGAGCAGGTGCGCTTTGCGGCGGGCCCGAGCCTCACCGTGGCGCACAGTGCGGCCGAGGAGGCTGCCGCTTTCCTGTACCAGAAGTGGCTGGGGCGCGATCTCACGCAAGGCGAGGGCGCCATTATCCAGCCCTTCGCCAGCACATCGGCGCTGGAAGTGGCCACCTTGTTTGCCCAGTTCTTCCCGCAGCAAAGCGCGGGCAAGACGCCGACGCAGCTGCTGGAGGGCATGAGCACCGCAGGCAACATACGCGTGGATGCCATCCGCGAGATCACCGTCACGGGCAATGCGGGCAACAACACCATCAGCCCCACGCTGGGCCTGGCGCGGTTTGTGGATGGAGGGGCAGGCACCGACACCGTCGTCATCCCGGCCACGCTGGCACAGACCCATGTGCAGCAAAACGCCAATGGATCGTTCACCCTGCAGCGCACGACCGATGGGGCCATGCTCGATATGACGCGGGTGGAGCGCCTCACCTTCAGCGACACCAAGCTGGCGCTGGACCTCGGCGGCAACGCCGGCCAGGCCGCCAAGCTGCTGGGGGCCCTGGGCGGCCCGGCGCTGGTGAACAACAAGGCGGCGGTGGGCGAGGTGATCCGCCTGCTGGACGCAGGCGCCACCAGCCAGACCATCGCGGGCATCGGGCTGCAGCTGCTGGGCGCGCAGACGCCGGCCCAGGTGGCGCAGCTGCTGTGGACCAACGTGGTGGGCCGCTCCGGCACGCAGGCCGAGCTCAAGCCGCTGGTGGACCTGATGGCCAGCGGGGTCTCGTTCAACGAGGTGGTGGTGCTGGCCGCCAATCTGGATGCCACGGCTGCGCGCATCGACCTGGTGGGGCTGGCCAGCGAGGGGATCGAGTTCTCCTGAGGCCGCGCCTTGCGCAGGCAGGCAGGCATGCCTGGCCTGGCTCAGGCGCCGGATTTGCGCGGCGCACTGGCGGCGCCCTGCGTGGCGGGCGGCAGCAAGGCCACGGCGTTGCCCGGCGAGCGGCCCACTGCGTTGAAGCGCGACTGGTAGCCCCGCACCAGCTGCAGCAGCTGCGGGCAGGGCTCCCGCTCCGGGCCGCACGGCGCGGCCCAGCCGCCCACGGCCCAGTTGCAGCCACTGGCATCGCGTTCAGGCAACGCGATGAGGCGGGGCTCCACCACGCCGAATGTTGGCTGCTGCAGCAGCACCTCCTGCGCAATCAGCGATCGGAGTTGTTCAAAGGTCTTCAGCTGGCGGTTCATGGGCTGGCCGTGCCGGTGGGACGAAGCCGCCATTGTCGAAAATCCGCCCCACCATTGTCAAAATCACCAATCAATTGTTCATAGACAATTCTTTTTGACAAGGTGCGGGCGCAACTGCTGCCAGCGCCCGCGCCATCCAGTGCTCCCCATGGCCTGCGAGGCCAGCCCCTGGTGCGCCTGCCAAGCCGGGCGGCGGCAAGAGGCACCGCCGCCACGCGCAGCTGCCTGCGCCCACACGGCAGCTCGGCAGCCCGACGCCTCCCCCGTCTCCTCCCTGCCGCCCTCACCCCGTCGCCCCATGCGCGCACCCGGATAGCCCCGGCGGCGGCAAGCATCAACTCCATTGTTATTGTCTATGTACAACCAATAGTCTTATTTGACAATTTTTACCAGGATACCGAGACTGCATGCACCGCCACACAGAGCCCATGCAGCCATGAACCGACTTACCGACACCACGAGCTACGCCGATGCACAGAGCCACTTTTCGAGCGAGCGGCTGTGGGACCTTTTTGATGGAGACCGCCAGTCCTTCAACATCGCCCATGAGTGCGTGGACCGCCATGCGGGCCAGGGCCGCGATGCAGTGATCGTCTGCCGCACGGACGGCATGGACGAGAAGATCAGCTTCGACGAGCTGTCACGCGATTCCTCGCGCTTCGCCCACTTCCTTGAGGCCCGGGGTGTGGGCCGGGGCGACCGCGTGGCCATCATGCTGGAGCCCTCGCGCGAGTTCTACACGGCCATGTTCGGCGTGATCAAGTGCGGCGCCATCGCCGTGCCGCTGTTCACCCTGTTCGGGCCCGACGGCGTGCGCCTGCGGGTGGGTGATTGCCAACCCGCCCTGCTGGTCACCAACGAGGACAAGCGCGACGTGGTCGCCGGCCTGGGCAGCACGCCGTTCGAGGTGTTCAACGGGGGGCTGTGGCAGCGGCTGGCCGCCCTGCCCGGGCAGTACCAGGCCCGCTCGGCCCCTGAAGACCTGGCGGTGTTCCAGTACACCTCGGGCACCACGCGCGAGCTGCCCGAAGCCGTCAGGCACACCCACAAGGCCCTGGTCACGCTGATGGTGGCAGCGCTCTACGGCACGGGTCTGCGCCCGGGCGACCGCTTCATGTGCCCGTCGTCGCCTGCCTGGGGCCACGGGCTGTGGCATGGCACGCTGGCCCCGCTGGCGCTGGGCCTCACGGTGGGCAGCTACAGCGGCCGCTTCAACCCCGAGCGGCTGCTGCAGGCGCTGTCGACCCACCACTTCACCAACATGTCGGCCGCCGCCACCCACTACCGCATGGTGAAGAACTGCGGCAAGGCGGCCGGGTACAGCTACCACTTCGAGAAGCTGTCCTTCACCGGCGAGCCCATCGACGACGACACGGCCGACTTCGTGCAGCAGCAGTTCGGCCTGCCGGTGTGCAGCATGTACGGCACCACCGAGATCGGCGTGGTGCTGGCCAGCTACCCCGGCGCGGCGGATTTCCCGGTCAAGCGCGGCTCGCTGGGCAAGGCCGTGCCCGGCACCGTGGTCGAGGTGCACGACGACGATGGCAATGTCTGCCCGCCCGGCGTCACCGGCCAGCTCATGGTGCTGCGCCGCGGCCAGTGGGTGCCCACCAAGGACCTGGGCCGCACCGACGAGGACGGCTACTTCTACCACGGCGGCCGCGCCGACGACGTGATCATCTCTGCCGGCTGGACCATGAGCGCGGTGGAGATCGAGAACGTGATCCTGATGCACGAGCACGTGCTCGAAGCCGCCGTCATCGGGGTGCCCGACGCCATCCGGGGCCAGGTGGTCAAGGCCTTCGTGGTCTCGGACCGCGCGCACAGCGAGGCCTTCGTCCAGGAGGTGCAGAACCTGGTGCGCACCAAGCTCAGCCAGCACGAATACCCGCGCCACATCGCCTTCGTGCCGGAGCTGCCCAAGACCCCCGCCGGCAAGGTGCACCGCAAGGTGCTGCGCGAGCGCGAGGCGCTGGCCTGCGCCTGAGCAGCGCCGCACCCCATCCCCTTTCCCCATCCGTTTTCAGCAAGTCAGTCGGTCCATCAGTAAGTCAGTAAGTCAGTAAGTCCTCTATTCATCGATTCATCAACCACCACAAGGAGACTCCACCCATGTCAGCACGCCCCCAGCAACGCAGCTTTCCCAAGATCACCGACAGCGGCCTCGACGATCTGCGCGAACGCATCGGCGTCAAGATCGGCCAGACCGCCGAGCCCTGGTGCCACGAGGCCACGCGCGACAACATCCGCCACTACGCGCACGGCATCGGCGACGACAACCCGCTGTGGTGCGACCCCGACTACGCGGCCAAGACGCACTACGGCGGCATCGTCGCCCTGCCCAGCTTCCTGTTCGCCACCAGCCGCATCGTCTCGGGCTATGTGGGCGGGCTGCCGGGCGTGCACGCCATGTGGTCCGGTGCCGACTGGACCTGGCACAAGCCGGTGCGGCGCAACGACGTGATCTCCACCGAGGCCTCGCTCAAGGACCTGGTCGAGCACCAGACCCGCTTTGCCGGCCGCGCCATCCAGCAGATCTACCACGTGGACTTCTTCAACCAGAGCGGCGACAAGGTGGCCGAGGCCGACAGCTGGTGCTTTCGCACCGAGCGCGACCACGCCCGCGAGCAGGGCAGCAAGTACCAGAACGTGCGCGAGCGCGGCCCGCGCCAGTACACCGACGAGGAGCTGGGCGAGGCCTACAAGCTCTACCGCGACGAGGAAGTGCGCGGCGCCACACCCCGCTACTGGGAGGACGTGAACGTGGGTGACGAGCTGCCCACCATGTTCAAGGGCCCGATGACGGTCACCGGCTTCATCGCCTACGCCCAGGGCTGGGGCGGCCTGTACATCCGCGCCAACAAGCTGGCCTGGAAGCTCATCGACGCCCACCCGGGCGTGGGCATCAAGAACCGCTTCGGCATCCCCGACGTGCCCGAGCGCGTGCACTGGGAAGAGGACTTCGCCCTGGAGGTCGGCGCCCCCGGTGCCTACGACTACGGCCCCGAGCGCACCTCCTGGCTCACGCACCACCTGACCAACTGGATGGGCGACGCCGGCTTCCTGCACAAGGCCAGCTGCAAGATCCGCCGCCACAACCCCGAGGGCGACATGCTCTTCATCAAGGGCAAGGTCACGCGCAAGTTCCAGGAGAACGGCCAGCATCTGGTGGAGATCGAGCAGCAGGCGCACAACCAGGACGGCGAACTCTCCGTGCTGGGGGGCGGCGTGGTCGTGCTGCCCAGCCGCGGATGAACCCCAGCGCCATGCAAGGCTTCAGCGGCGCCACGGCGCTCCAGGGCCTGCGCGTCGTGGACCTCACGCGCGTGCTGGCAGGCCCGCTGTGCACCCAGATGCTGGCGGACAACGGCGCCCTGGTGGTCAAGGTCGAGCCGCCGGGCGGCGACGAGACCCGCCACCTCGGCCCGCCCTACGACGCCATGGGCCACAGCGCCTACTTCGCCGCGCTGAACCGCGGCAAGAAGGCGCTCGGCCTGGACCTCAGCCAGCCCGAGGCGCAGGAGGTGCTGCACCGCCTGCTGGCCGATGCCGACGTGCTGGTCGAGAACTTCCTGCCCGGCACCATGGAGAAGTGGGGCCTGGGCTATGAAGCCGTGCTGGCCGCGCGCTACCCGCGCCTGGTCTACTGCGCCATCTCGGGCTTCGGCCGCGACGGCCCGCTGGGCGGCCTGCCCGGGTACGACGCCGTGCTGCAGGCGCAGTGCGGGCTGATGAGCATCAACGGCGAGTCGGCCAGCGGCGCCACGCGCATGGGCATACCCATCGTGGACCACCTCACCGGCTACGTCGCGCTCACCGGCATCCTCATGGCGCTGTGCAGCCGGCACGGCAGCGGCAAGGGGCAGCGCGTGGAGGCCACGCTGTACGACACCGCGCTCAGCCTGCTGCTGCCGCATGCGTCGAACTGGTTCGCCTCGCACCAGGCGCCGGGCCTGCTGGGCAGCGCGCACCCCAACATCGCGCCCTACGACAAGTTCCAGGCGCGCGATGGCCACGTGTTCATCGGCATCCTCAACGACAGCCAGTTCCGCCGCTTCGGCCAGCACCTCGGACAACCCGGGCTGCCCGAGGACCCGCGCTTTCGCACCAATGCCGACCGCCTGGCCAACCGCCAGGCGCTCAAGGCCGTGATCGAGGCGGCCATCGCCGCGTCGGACTGCGGCCCGCTGTGCGAAGCGCTGATGCGCGTGGGCGTGCCCGCCGGCGTGGTGAACGACGTGCCCCAGGCCCTGGCCCAGGCCCACTGCGCGCACCGCCAGATGGTGATACGGCAGGGGCCGTTCACCGCGCTGCGCACCCCGGCACGCCTGTACGGCACCCCGGCGTCGCCGGGCACGCCGCCACCGCGCTTTGGCCAGCACGCCGACGAGGTGCTGGCCGGGCTCGGATTCGACGAAAACCAACGCAGGGACTTCTACACCCGGGGCATTGCCCGTACCCTTCCCTTGTGATCTGCAGACAAAAAAACCAGGAGACAAGCATGCGATCCATCGCTGCCACCATTGTTGTGACTGCGGCCAGTCTGCTGTGCCCGTGCGCCCCTTCGGCGCAGGCACAGGCACAGCCCCCCTATCCCGCCAAGCCCATCCGGATCATCGTCGCCTACGCCGCCGGCCAGGGCACGGACGTCGCCACCCGCTACCTGGGCGAGCAGCTCGGGCGCGAGCTGGGCCAGCCCATCGTGGTGGAGAACAAGGCCGGCGCGGGCGGCATCCTCGGCACCGAGCTGGCGGCCCAGGCCGCGGGCGACGGCTACACCCTGACCATGGGCACCAACGCCACCCATGTGCTCAACCAGTTCCTCTATGCCAAGATGCCCTTCGACCCCGAGAAGGACTTCGAGCCCATCGCCATGGTGGGCACCTTCCCCATGGTGCTCGCCGCCGGTGCCGCCACCCCGTACCGCACCATCGGCGACGTGCTGGAGGCCGTCAAGCGCACGCCCGGCTCGGCCGACATCGCCATGCCCAGCACCTCGGCCCGCCTGGTGCTCGAGTTCCTCAAGGAACGCTCGGGCGCCCCGCTCTTCGGCATCCCATACAAGGGCTCGGGCAGCGCGATGACCGACGTGCTCGGCGGCCAGTTGTCCGTGACCATCGACACCCCGCTCGCACTGCGCCCCCACCTCGCAGCCGGCAAGCTGCGCGCCCTGGGCGTCACCTCGGCCACCGCCAGCAACCTGGCACCCGGCGTCAAGCCCGTCGCCGAGCAGGGCCAGGCAGGCTTCGAGTTCGTCGCCTGGAACGCGCTGTACGCCCCCAAGGGCACGCCAGCGGACATCACGCGCACGCTCAATGCGGCCGTCAACAAGGTCCTGGCCAGGCCTGAGGTGCGGCAGCGGCTGCTGGACCTGGGGTTCGAGCCGGCCGGGGGGAGCGCGGCTTATCTGGGGGTCTTTGCCAGGAAGGAGCGGCAGCGGTGGGGGCCGATCATCAAGGCGGCGGGGATCAGGGCGGATCAGTGATCTGTGGTTTGTGTTTTTTGGATGGCGTGCCTTGGTTGAGGGCGGAGGCCGGGATGTGCGCCCGGCGGCGCACCTTCTTTCTTTTGCGTCGCCAAAAGAAAGAAGGCAA